>NZ_NPFV01000038.1:0-15185 GCF_002259365.1 Rhodococcus sp. 14-2496-1d
GACAACCCCGTTCGTCGTCACGCGGGTCACGTTGCCGGTGGCTGGGTCGGTGACAATGACTGTGGCTGCCGGAAACTGCGGGGCATAACGAGTGTCAGCATCCGCTTTCACATCTGCGAGAACCTTCGCCTTCACCGACGTCGGAAGATTCGAGTCGTCGTCGACCGTGACGATCGCACGCGCCATGTCACACACCTACTTTCATGTAGTCGAGCACCAGATCAGCCATGGCGTTCTCGCCGGCCTCGTTGAAATGGACACCGTCCGCGACGTACAGCGACGAACTCGACAGTCGGCCCCGCAGATCGAGCGAGCGGACGCCGAGCCCCGCCGCGGTCGAGACGATGTTGTTGCCGTACGCGGTCCACGCGGTATCGGGGTCCGGGCGGACGATGAAGACGATCTCCATCTGCGCGGACGCCGAGCGGAGGCGCTCGACGATCGTGGTCATCGCGGACGACATCTCGGCCTGTGTCCGACCGGTCGACTTGTCGTTCGAGCCGAGAGTGATCAGAGCAACGTGCGGGTCGTACGCATCGATGAGAGGCAACGTCGACTTGTCGGACCCCGTCAACCATCCCGCCACCTCGAACGCGCGGATCGAGGCCTGCGACAGATTGACCTGTGTCACCCCGGCACCCTCGTCGCCGACATGCTCGATGATGCCGAGGATCGCAAGACCGACCCCGACATCACCGCGAATCGACACCGTCGCACCAGGATCGGTGATCCTGGTGACGATCCGGTCACCGACCGAGGACTTCGTGATCGACGACCCGGCATTGGCCGCGGTGATGACCATGTTGCCGCTGTATCCGGTGGTGAGAACATCGACCGCCGTCACACCCGCCGAGAGGGTGTAGAGCACCTCGTCGGCATTGGTGGCATGCCCGCGCTGCAGCCACAGCGAGCCCGGGATGCCGATCTGGAAGTTGAGTGCATCGAGTGACCGACCGGCCGGGAGGCGCTGCGCGGTGTCGAACGAATAGCTCCCCGGACCCACCGGCGGCGACGGCGGAATCCAGCCCCGCCCACCGGCAGGACGACCGAGCTGAGACCGCAGGAGCTCGGCGAGACGCTGCGGCCACACCTTCGCCCACGAACTCGGCCCACCCGGCGAGCCGAACCCGTCGTTCGTCGAGTCCCCCAACGTGAGCAGCTTGAGCCGAGTCGAACCCGACGCCAGCGCTGCGGACTTGTAGTAGCTGCTCGCGGCCGCCAACGCACCATCCGTCGCGACCGCACCGCTAAAAAAATAGAGACCGGGCCGAGACGAATCCGCAGTCAGCGCCGGTGCGTAGCGCTCGTCCGCTTCGGCGTCGGTGATCGCCGAGGCCACCTTCTCGCGCACCGCCGGTGCCAACTTCGCCGCGTCGATCGAATCGGCCGGCACCTCCCCACTGCCCGCCGGCAACGGCACAGGAACACCGACCGGCACCTGACCACCCGGCTCGCCCGGAGCCTCGCGATAGAACTGGATCCCGTCCTCGACGATCTCGACACCCGAGAGCGAGAACCCGGCCGGGCCCTGCACCACACCAGTACCCGAACCCGGCACGTTCACCGGCTGCACCGTCGTCAGGTTCACGATCGTCGGATTACGGCCCGCGACCAACGCCGCGTCCGGATCGTAGACCGGGAGCACGAACGCGAACTGCTTACGCACCACCTGCGCACCGTTGAGTCGCAGATCGAACGAGGCCTGCCACTTCCAGTTCGTCGGATTCGTCGCCTCGTTCGGAGCGAGCAGCATCACGTACGGCAAACCACGATGCGTGAGTCGACCGTTGACGTACTGGCACGTGACCGGCTGCACCGACAACCACTTCGGCATCGTCGGCACCCGGATTCCTCCCGCCGACTCAGCGAGCATCGGCTCCATTTTCACCGACCCCGTCAGCGCCACGTCGTCGGGAAGGTCGTCGGAATCGAGGCCGTCCATGACGAGTCCGCCGATCCAATCCTCCACACGCCCGTACTGCAACACCGGTGACGTCATGCCGATCCTTCCTGAGCTTCGACAGCGGGCACGGTCCCCGGCTCGGGGACGATCTGACCTTCGAGAACGGGACCGATCCCGGAGTACGGTTCGGCCTCGGGCACCACGAACACCGGCTCGTAGGCGGGCAGCGGTTCCACCCGGCCCGCGAACGAAATATCCGGAACATCGGTTCGGGTGATCACCAACATCTCGCCATCGCGGTGCGCGGTGTACTCGAACCCTTCTTCGTCGGAAAACACAGCTCGCATACGACCTGCTCCTATTCGGGGTCGGGGAGGTCCTGAGCCAGGATGTATTCCCAGCCACCGGAATTGAGGAAATCGGACCGGCTCAATCCGAGTTCGGTGTAGCGGTAGGCAGATCCGCGCGGAATCGCGTTCGAAGAGTCTGGATAGGTGAGAACCGGTGTCCACGTGTCGGTCCCGGTGAGCTTGAACACCGTGAACACGTTGCCCTCGGCACGCAGTTTGAAGACGTCGCCGGAGTTGACCGTGAAGTCCTGCGACGTCAGCACACCACCACCGAGCCATGGCCGATACGCCAATGTCACACCTGTGGAACGGACTTCGACATCGACATAGCTGCGGACGCGGAGATACGCAGGCCGCGCGGTCGGCGTCCGGATCTGCCCGGACACCTCGTGATTGTCACGCGCCATCTTGGCCGTGACCCGATATCGGCGGCGGCCGTTGTCGATCAGGCCGCTCGGTAGCATGATCGCACCCGAGACCACCACGGCTGCTGCGCCCTCCTGACGTGAGAGCGTGGGTGGAATCGAGCCCGAGGAGAAGTCCTCGAAATAGATAACCCGCTCGGGCAGTGGAAGATTCGCCGGTTGCCCGATCCCTATCCACAACAGCGGTGCGGCAGGAGTGAACGTCAGTGACGACGCGGCGATCGTCGACTGTTCGGTGATCACTGACGACGAGATGATGCGATTGGCGATCTGCGACGGATACAGCAACGCCTCCCGAGAAATCGGTGCGTTGTTGATCTTGCCGACCAGCTGCCGCTGCGTGTTAGTCGGACCCGGCTGATGAACAGCCAGCCACACCGACTCGTTCGCCTCGAACACCAATTCGTTCGGCAGATTGTAGATCTGCTCCCCCGGCCCGGTGATCGCCGCGGACTGGTCCGGGGAGACATGCTCGATCAACACCGAACCGTCGTCCGGATTCATCCGCCCGATCAGAATGTAGAGCGGGTTCGGCGACGACGCAGGAATACTGCCCAGCGCGTACACGACCGAACCACGACCACCCGGCCACAGCACGCGAACAAATCCTGCCTCGACCGAGTTCTGCGGCGGCAGATACACCGGATCCGATTTGGTCACCGCGAAGCTGTCGTTGTGCCCGTGAGGGTCGAGCGTGGTGTCCCCAGTACGGGTGCCGGTAGTGCCGCGGACGTGATCGTGGGTGCTCCACCCCGAACCGGACGTATTCGACACGCCGCCGGTCAGACCGTTGACATCCCTATCACGCGAGATCTGAGGAAAAGTGCACTCGTGGTTGGTCATGCACTGGTGGTACGGGACAACCGGAAGTCCCTTCTGCACACCGATGATCGCCGCTTGCACTGCGTTGACCTGCTGCTGCTGAGCCGCACCGATCGCCGCCGCAGCCGCCTCGGCCGCCGACGTCGCGGCCGCGGTGGCGTCCTCGACGACCGTGCCGATCGCTTCCTGCGCACCCTGCGCCGCCTCGAGCGCCGCACCGGCATCGGCCTTCGCATCCTCGATCGCGGTGAACTCGCTACCGCGGATCGCGAAACCGGTGAGGCCTGCCGAGAATTCCGGTGTGGCACCGAAGAACCCGGTCCACGTCATGCAGGAGAACATCGAGAACTTGTGGTTTCCGTCGACAGGGAAACCCGACACGTCGTCATGGACGATCAGCTCGACGCCGTCAACGACCACCACGTAGCGGGCGTCCTTCATCCGCAGTTCCGGAGTGGACGAAAAGCTGTAGGAACGTTCGTCGTTCGCCTTCCACAGCGACCGCGTCATCGAGTTGCCCGACCGCGTGAACCGGCCGAGCTCGCAGTGCCCGCCCCAGAAGTCGACGTACACCCCCTCGGTGCCGGCCGCGTTGCACCGGCCGTAGATGCTCGTGCGTGCCCGCGTCGCGATCTTTCCCGACTTCGAGAGCGGGTGCACGATCGCGATCACCGAGTAGTTCGGCGACGACGCCGCCTGCGGACACAACGCATACTGTGTCCCGTCATCGACGAGACCGAACGGTGCCGACTGATTGAGCTGAGCCGCCTGGTCGATGATCTCCAACGACTGGCCATCGCCGAACTGCACCCACACCGGAACGACACCGGGGTTCGGAGACCCCAGCGAGGCTGCGTTGATGCGGTTGAAGTTGTCGGAATACTCTGCGCCCGCGGCCATCCGACCTTCGAGGGTCTGCACCCGCGCCGACAATCCGGCAGTGAGCACCTGCGCGGTGTACTCGCGGTCCTGCGCATCCGGAGTGTTCTCGAAACCCTGATCCCCGGCCAGCACGCCACCGAGCGCGCGAAGGGTCTCCGAGTTACCGATCTGAATACCCTTGGGCTGATCCTGATCACGGCCGTTGTAGCCGATGTCCGGATTGTTCGGCGCGAAGTATTCGGGCACAGGCCTACACCGAAACCGGGATCGGGCGGACCCGAAGATAGGCACGTTCCTTGCGGGTCTCGAGGCGGGTCTGGGCCGTCGTCTCGATCTTGCGGGCGATCAGGAAGATGTTGACCGCGGTGTTCTTCGGGACGATCGTCGACGACGACGTCGGAACGGAGATCGTCTCCTCCGCCGCGCGCGAGAGCACACGCGGGATCCACTGATTCTGGAACGAGGTGATCGCAATCGCCGGACCACGCGCCAGCAGAGGACCGGACACCGCACCGAGTCGGCACTCCAAGTCGATCCGGACGTTGGCGGTGGTGAAGAACTCGACCATCCCATCGACCTCCGGCTCCCACGCGAACGGCTGCGCCGGCATCGGCATGGTGACGATCGAGACGTACTCCCCTGCCCACCCGTTGCCCGAGTTCACCGCGAGCCAGTCCTCGGCCGAGCCTGCCTTCTTGTAGACACCGGGAGACTGGAAGATCTTGCGGGGACCCCACTTGCCGTCGGACCGCTTCGCGAGCACGTCGCCGGTGACCGCCGCGGTGTCGTCGTCCTCGTAGTCGGTGGCTGCCTCGACCGCCGCAGCGGGACCGGGCACCGTCGACGGCGCACCGGTGTCGCCCTTGCGCAACACGAAGTCGGCGGCGTAGGCACCCGGCGAGATCTCCTCGAACTCCACCGACCCGTTGCCTTCGGTCGTCGAGGTCACCGACCGCACTGCCAACGTCGGGACAGCGCCCGTGTCGCCCTTGTCGCCGAGGTAGTTGGTGAGGGTGTCGAACTTGACCGGCCCGCCGGGGTACTCCTCGACGACCATCTTCACGTCGCGGGAGCCGTCGACCCGCCAGCCGTGGCCGATCCACTCCGGAGACAGCGACCCGATCGCCGGGATGTCGGCCGGGATCTGCGCCCGATGAATCTGCACCGGTGTGCCGTCGCGGCCTGCGTCGCCGGGGTCGCCCTTGTAGGCGAGGACATCGACATCCATCTCGCCGCCCTCGATCTCGGCGAGACCACGACCCGTCGTGCGGATGTTCCACTCGTCGTGGAGTCGCAGCTTCAGGGTCATGGGAAGTGTGAAATTGAACTCTGCCATGTGGAACGCCCTTCCGATAACAGCGGGAACCGAGAAGATCAGTCGAGCTCGGCAGGTTGGGGTGGCGGTACTTCGTCGCGCTCGGCGAACACACGCCGAAGCCGCGCGATGTAGGTGCGGGCCGCGAAGACGATCCGGTCGAGTTTGGTGATGGTCCGGGTGGCCTCGTCGAGCTGAGACTGCAATGTGGAGATCCGACGAAGCAACTGCCGTTCGCGCTCCTCGTGCTCGGCCTCGATCTGTGCCCGATCGATGCGATGCTGGGCTTCCATCTCGGCCCTGTCCCGGCGACGGGCCGCCTGCTCGAGTTCGAGCTCCTCGTCAGTCGCGTCGAGCTTTGCCTGCACCGATGCGAGCTCGTCCATCTTCTTGTTCGATCGTGTCGCGAGAAACCCGACGATGATCGTGCCGACGGCTGTGATGATGCCGCCGAACGCGGAGATCTGACTGGCATCCACTAGCGATGACCCCTGTCCCGACACCCGATCGCGATGCATATATGCAGCACCCCAACGAATGTCGCGTACGTCCCGTGCACCACCGGCACGGGTGGTTCGGTGAGCACTGCCGATATCAGAATCGATGAGCCGTACAGCACACTGACTCCGGCGGCCGCGATATGCGCGTTCACGAACCCGCGTCCACGAACAGCCGCCACCACCAATGCCAGTGCAGTACCGAAGAACACGGCGCTCCACAACGGGCCAATCGATTCGATGTAGGCGACCGCCGACACCTGCCCCGGCAGCAGTGGACGCCGCACCAGTGACTCCGGCATCGTCGGCAGGTACAACACACCGATAGTGGCCTGCATGATGCCGGTCGTCGCGGCAGTAAGCCGCGTGCCGAGCATCAATCTGCCCGGTGCTCACCGCGATTGCCGAAGTATGTTCCGGCTTCACGCGCTCGATCGAGAATGTCTTGGATGTCGGGCGGCAGTGTTCGGATTGCAGCCTCGGCCCGAGTCGACAGTTCCCCGACGACAGCCTCGGCCGCATCGTGCACTCCGTCGATGTAGGACTGCTGCTTCTGATCTGCGACCAACGGTCCGACCTTGGCCATCGGCGTGACCAACCTGCGTGCCCATTCGGTTGCGCCCCAGCCGCCGACCAGGAACACGACGCCGAGGATGATCTGCACGACCGAGTCTGAGAGGTAGCCCTGCCGAACAATCCATCCTGAGCCCAGAAGGATGAATGGGTGCAGGCGATTTCGCAGCGGCTCGTCGGTGCGCAGTCGAGCGAGGAACGCGAGAGCGTATGCGGCGAGTCGCCGCAGCGCGCTCACTTCTTCACCGTCGGATCCGCGATGTTGTTGGCGGCGAGGAGCGCGTCGAGCTTCTTTTCGATCCGATCGTTCTGCGCGATCGCGAAGTTGTTCTGGAAGATCACCCGCGCCACGCCGTCGACGAGGCTGCGCCGCGGTGCCGTGTGATCGCCGAGTTGCTCCCAACCCTTGCCGTCGGGGCCGAGGAGCTGCGTCTGAACCTCTGCTGCACTTGCCATGTCATCCTCCTGCGGAAGTAACGCGTCGCCGAGTGCGAGCGCGCGGTAGTAGAACTTTCGGCGATCGTCGATGCCGTTCTGCCCGCCGTTGACGGCGCGCGTGGCACCGATCAGGTCTTGCCGATCGGCGTAGTCGTTCATGTTTCGGGCGACGGTCCAGTACCAGACGGCTCCGAGGAACCCGAACTCGTCGCCAGCGAGAGCGTTCGGGTCATCGACGAAGAACGTCGGCGTCGGAACGAAGCCCTTGGAGTACGCCCACTCCGACACCTTCGTATGGTTGTAGCGGCCGGTGATCTGAATCGGACCGTGGCCCTTGAACCGCTTCCCATCCCCGGGTTGCGTGTTGCCGAGATCCTTGCGGCCCTCGTATGCGGCCCCCGACGCGATCTCCTCCATGTGCAGCAACCCACCGGACTCGTGCCCGATTTGACTGCACCACATCGTGACTCGAAGTACCGTCGTGCATCCGGCTTGAATCAGCGCGCGATTGAACGCCGGCGCGAGTTCCTCGTAGCGTTCCATCGAGACGCGGTTGTCCATCGCTCGTGCGAGCGTCAGCGCGTCCATCAGCTCGGACCGGTGAACTGCTCGAGGTTCTCGGCCCACGTGACCGACTCGTCCGGTACTTGCTCGCCGGGACTGAGCGCCTCACCGAGCCATCGGATCGGATCGACGCAGCCGGGCCGCGAGCCGCCGTTCGCCTGCACCCAGGTGCGCTCGTAGCACTCGAGGTGCAGGTGCGGATCGACACCACCGTTCGAGCCGCCAGGGCCACCGTCGGGATTGATCCGCGCGATGCGCTGCCCACCGGTCACGACGTCTCCGACGCGACACTCTGGGATCACGTGCCCGTAGACGGTGAACCCGCCACCCGCCTCGACAGGATGGTCGATACGGACCCACTGCCCGAAGCCCGACGCGGGGCCTGCCGAGACGACCGTGCCCGCAGCGCAGGCGAACACAGGATTCCCACCCGATCCACCCTGCCGGCCGAAGTCCACGCCCCAATGCCAGCCCGGGTACGGGTTGCTGCGGTAGCCGAATCCACTGTAGGTGCGAAACCCGGGTTCCATCGGAAAGTAGCGAGTCATCAAAGTCCGCCTCAGTTCGTTGCGAGGGTCATGGCGTTGAACATCGAGAACAGTCGCTTGAACCGTTCCTGATTGCGCTGCTGCGGCGACTTCTCCGGCTCGTCGTCACCGATGACCGAGTCGACGATCACGCGGTCTTCGCGGGTGTCGACCACCTCGATCGACTCCACCCGATCGGCGAACATCTCGCCTTCGTCCTCCCACCCGACGAGATGACCGATGTCGAAGTCACGGAACGCCGCGTGCGGGGCCCAGTCGATGATCGAGACCTTCGCTCGCCGCTTACCGGCGATGTCGAAGATGCCCTGATCGGCGCGTTGCTTGGAGGAGAACGTATATCCGGCGGAACCGCCGTTGATGAACTTCTCCGGGCGCGCCAGCGGGCCGAGCTCGCGCTTGGCCTTGTAGTTCGTGGCCTTCATGAACGCGAGGAACACGTCGTCGAGGATCGTCGACAACGCACCGGCGACTGCGCCGATGATGCCGCCGAGACCACCGATCGGAATCGACAGCGCCGTCAGCGCCGCGGTGGCCAGCGCGATGATCCCCTGCTCGATTGCGAGCTGGAGCAACTTGTTCAACCAGGTGGGACTCTTACCGCCGACGATCACCGAATAAGCCTGTGGGTGAGTCACTTCCAGCGTTGCATCGATGATTCCCGGCGAGTCCTCCGTCCAGATGCACGACGGGATCTCGGTCTGCTTGAGGTGGGTGGAGATCTGCTCGGCCAGCCCGGGCAGGAATCCGCCGATCAGCGAGTCGACACCGTCGGCGATCATCTGAGCGATCGTGTTCGCGAGCCCGTCGAGCGGAGCGACACCGGTGTTGATGCCACCGGACTTCGGCCTGTCGACCACCCGCATCCACACCTGCGAGGACAGCAGGGTCACCCGGTCGGAGGGCTGCTTGTCGCGGCCCTTGATGAAGAAGCCCATCTCGATCATGACGTCCGAGTCCTTGAGGACCGGATCGAACAGTTCCTCGAGCGAGACCATGCGAGCCTGCATCGTCGTCCACTCCGAGCGATCGGAGAAGAAGTCGTACGGCAGCAACGTCACCGGGCACTGGCCGGTCCGGAACTTCAGGCGGATGAAGTTCCGTCCGGAATACCAGTGGATGCCGCCCTTGAGGGGTCCGACCCACAGATCCTCCGGCGGGAACTGCACCTCCTCGAACCCGGGGATCGGCATCGGGTAGGCGTAGATGCAGGAGAGGAAGATCTTCGAGTCCACCAGGGTGACGGTGATCGTCTTGTTTCCCTTGATGCCCTTGCGGACCGCGGTGTCGACGAACCCGTCGTAGTGCTCGTCGTTGTAGGTGATCCGCACCGGGATGACGGTGGTGTCCGCCTTCATCAGCAGGTCTGCGAACTCCGTGGACCCCGGCAGCAGTATCTTCGCCGGGCCGACACCGCGGCGCTGCTTCTTGAACCGTGCCTCGCCGTAGTCGGTGACCATGCCCAGCGGCACCAACTGCGGAGTGAAGACTTCCACACTGAACTCGGCCGCCGACCCGCGCCGCGGTGGTTCGTCGAGCAACTCACGCCACGCCGCCGCCGACCACGAGTCGAGCGGAACATTCACGGGGTCGAGCACCGGTGCGGTCAAAACGGCCTCCGTGATTTCGGTTCGATCGTGAACACCGCCGACGACGCGGCGTTGCCGCCGATGCACTTGAGACGAGACATGTCCATCCGCCGACGGCCCGGCACCGCGTTGTCCTTGAGGAACCGTTGTCCGCCCATGTCGCCGTAGAAGTTGTTGCGCATGTTCGACTTCGGGCGCACCGACATGTCGGTGTGGATCACCACCACCTCACCCGGCTTGAGGTTCGGAGTGGTCACCACCTTGTCGCTGACACCGTCCGGGAGCTGGAACACACCCGGGCCCTTGATGGTGATCACCGGCATCGCCTTCCGGTCACCGGAGTTGTAGAGCGACTTCTTCGTCACCGGCTGGCCGTTCGCCCACGCGAACTCCTCCGGCAAACCCATCCACCACGACTTCTCCACCACGACGGGGATCAGATACGGCTGGAAGCCCTCGAACACCGGATCGACCTCGTGCTCGACCGACGGCATCGCATCGAGACGGAAGTCGCAATACTTCACCCCGCGTGGGGAATTGACGTACAGCCGAGACTGAAACTCGTACCAGATGTCCTGCCAGAACGAATCCTCGACCTTGTGGATGTGCGAGCCGTGAATCTTGTGGACGTACACCGGGATCTTGAACCGGCGCGGTTCGATCACCGCACCCAGCCAGATCGCGCCGTCACCGCGCGCGGTCTCGAACCACTGATGCTTGGCTTCGGGCTCGACGTAATCCGCCCACCCCTCGGCGAGCACCACCCCGCCGGACTCACGACCGACGAGGTGGTGCTCGGAGAGATACCAGGCCCGCTCCGGAAGATCTGCTGCTGCACCAGGACCCGCAATCAC
Source organism: Rhodococcus sp. 14-2496-1d (assembly GCF_002259365.1). Lineage (NCBI taxonomy): Bacteria > Bacillati > Actinomycetota > Actinomycetes > Mycobacteriales > Nocardiaceae > Rhodococcus > Rhodococcus sp. 14-2496-1d. Next base: position 10,758 of record NZ_NPFV01000038.1, read on the forward strand.
CACGTTCGCGGTGCCCTCCGGAAAGAACGTCACGACTCCCCCAACCGAACACTTCGCGACCGCCACTCATCTTCGTACGCGGCCTGACGGACACCCTTGGCAACTTCGTTGCGGTCGGCCCCGTACTGATTGACCGTGATCTGCCGAGCCTCCCGCCGTTCCGGAGCCGACCGCTGCGGAGCCATCCGCTCCGCACGCGCCAACGCCAACTCCTGCGCCACCGACGTCCGCATCGACCCCGTCAACACCTCCTCGGTCTGACCCGACATGTTCAGACCCAGCTCGCCGTGCTTCCACAGACCACCGGTGTCGAACAACTTCGGAGTCGGCGTCACCAGCCCCTTCGCCAGCAGCTCGATCCAGTCCGGAGTGCCCGGCGTGGCCGGCAACTGACCGTCGAGTTCTTCACTGGTCGCAGGCTTGGCGGTATCGAGCAACCTCGCATTGTCCTCGAGATGCTGCTTCTGCAAATCCGCCAGACCCGACACCAGCGCCACCCCGGCCTTCGCGAGCGGGCCCATGTTGTCGGCCTCGTAATAACCGAGCACATCGGCGATGTTCTCGGTCACGAAGTCCCCGACAATCCCACCGAGCGCCGACGACCACTGATCGGCCGTCGTCAACGCACCCGTGCCGGATCCGGAACCACCTGCCGCGGACCCCTTCGCCGCAGCATTGCGCGCGCGCTGCAGCGCCCGGTCCGCCGCCGCCTTCTCCTCCGGTGTCGACTCCGGATCGTTGTAGACCTCGTTACGCCGTGCGTTGGCCTCGACGACTGCCGCCTGCGCATCCTGAGCCGACAGCTCCTCGTCGGACAGATTCGTCGTCAGCTCCGGAGCCTGCGGTGCCGGTGGCTCGTTCAGCCCGCGCGCCGCCGCCTCCTTCTTCGCCTCGAGATCCTTCACCTTCTGCTTCGCCCGGTCGACCTTCGATCGGGCCTGATCCTTGTCGGCGTCGGACTTCTTCGGATTGCCCAACGCCGCAGCGAGATCCTCCTCCGCCTGCGTGATCGCGATCCGAGCCGAATCGAGCGCGAGTTCGTCCTTCTCCGCCCACGTCGCCTTCCTCGACCGCGAACCACCAGAAGTGGTGTACGAGCTCACAGAGTCCAGGCCCTCGATCCCCGCAGTACCGGGAGCACCCGACGTCGACGGATCGTACGGTGGGGCGAACAACTCCCACGGCAGGTAGTACTGGTTGGTGAACTGCGCATCGAACGCGCCCGCAGCACCGCCACCCATCTGCATGTTGCCGTTCGCTCCACCGGACTCGAAGTTCACCGACTGGCCGTTGTTGGTGACCGTCGCGGCCATGTGCTCCTCGTTGGTGCCGACGACGAACGGTCCCGTCGTTCCCGGCACCAGACCCGGCCACTCACCGGCCAGCAGCGAATACGTCGTGCCCAATCGGCCCGACTCGCCCTGACCCATCGCGGCCTTCTGCAGGATGGCAACCCAGCCTGAGCAGTCCGCCGCGCTCACAGTCGCCGCACCCCAGCCGTACGGGTTACCGTTCCCGCGGCGACCGAGATCGAACACCCGGTCCAGCGCGCCGCCCTCCGCGAACCCCGGCAGCGCCAGGTTCCCGTTGAGCAGGTCCTCCATCGGCAGAGCGTTCATGTCGAGCATCTGCCGGAACCGGTAGACGTTCTCCTGCCCACCCATCGCCTGCACATCACCGGCGTCGAGAACATGCTCGCCGGTCGACCCACGCCACGCACCGAACCCCGGCGTGTACATCAGCATCGAATCCGACGTCGACGTCCCCGGACCGACCAATGCACCACCAGTCGCACGACGCGGAGGATCGATCAGCACAGGTGCGACCGGACCCTGAACGCCGTTGGCGTTGAACGCAGCTTGCGCACGCGCCGTCGCCTGCGCGTCGATGTTGATCATGACGGTTTTTTGGATCCCGTCGACGCTGCGGGCGATCGCGTCTATCGCCGCAAGTGCCTCGGCGTTGGGTGCCGTGATCCGGATAATGCCGGGCTTACCGTTGATGTTCTCCTCAACGGTTCCGCCGACAGCAAGGATCTTGTTCTTCGCATCTTCGGTGAGCGCATCGACCGGGATGTCGACCGGCTGACCGACGGAATTGAGAAGGCCCGCCAGAATCGCGATCTGCTGCTCGACCGTGTCCGCTCCGCGCAGGCTCGCGAGCATCTCCAGGTTCTTCGGAACCAGACCCTCAGCCTCGATCATTCGATACAGGGCCTCGACGCTCACGCCTGTCGAAACAGACAGTGCCCGAAGCGATTCGTCGTTCTGCGCCCACACCGGTGCCAGGTCGCCACCCGACTCCGCTACCGTGACCGAGGCATCCTTGATACGCAGGAGCTCATCTCTCAGACGAGAACCGTTGGACGAGGCGGTGTTGACTGCGCCGTCCTGCCCGATGAGCGCATCGCCCCATCCCTCGGCCGCGTCCCACACGTCCTTCGTGGCCTCAGCAGTGGCACGCACCTGATCGTTGTACGTCTGCAAGGCGTCGGACAGTGGAATCGGTTTGCCCGACAACACATCCAACGCGGTCTTCATCGCGTTGATACGATCCGTCGCCGACGACGACTCGTCGGAGAGAACCTTGACCGCATCACGGAGATCGAAGAACCCGGGCGTGGTGTTCTGAGCGGATTCCTTCGCCCGGTCAACCTCCGCCTTCAATTCCCTGAGGCGCGCAATGGCGTCGGCCCCACCGTTGCTGGTTCCTTCCAAACTGGTGACCAGAGACTGGAACTCGGCATCACTGCCTGAGGATGCAGCGGCCAGTTCCTCGTTCGACAACTGCAGTTCGTCGAAGGACTCCTTGGTGCGTGACGCGGCGTCTGCCAGTTGCTGCTGCTTATCGATTGCCGCGGAGGCGCGCTCGCCGGTGAGTACCGAGAAATCCCCCTTGCTGAACAGATCTCCCAGGTCCTTGCCGACATCGTTGAGTGGCGCGAAGAAGCCCGGTGCGGTCTCGGCGACACTTGCTGCTTCGTCCCGGACGGCACCGATTTGCATCGCCAGAGTGGACAACACTGTGTCATCGACAGCGCCCAGGGATTCCTGGAAGGCCTTGGCCATGTCGCGTTGCGCAACGGAGACAGCAGCGGCCGACGTGGCGACGGCTTCTTGCTGGGTGTCGGTCTTCGCCATCTCCTGCGAGATTTTGCCCACCGCGTATGTCGCGGCCATGATGCCGACCATCCACGGGCCGCCGAGCACACCGATCGCACCCTTGGCCGCGGACGTCATACCGCGCAGGCCTGCGACGGCGCTGCCGCCGATGACGCCGCCGAACTGGGCGGCTCGCGCGGCACCGTTGCGTAGCGCCGACGTCAGTGCACCCGACTGGCCTGCGGCTGCCCGCTGCTGGTTCGCGAACTCGCGGGTGCGGGCGGTGACACCGCGGTAGCCCTCGGCCATGTTCCGGACCGCCGGCGAGCGACGCTCCAACGTGGCGAGGCCGGCTGCCAGTTCCGAGAGTGGTTCCGCGTTCTCCTCGAGCGCACCCGCGAGATCCTCGGCGTCGCCGGTCAGAGCCGAGATCGGGTTCGCGGTGTCGGTGTCGGAGATCCCGGACAGGGCCTGCTCCATCTGCAGGTCACCCATCTCGCGGCGGAAGTCCGAGATGGAGTCGCGCCAGCCGCCGATCCGCTCACCGATGGAATCGTCGAGACCTGAGAACTTGAGCGCACCGAGACCGACGGCGACTGCCTGCACCGGCCCGGGCAGCTCGGTGAAGGCACTGACCAGGTCACCGACGAATCCCGCCACCGGGGCCATCGCCTGGCCTGCGGATTCGAGACCGTTGATCAGGCCGGGGGTGGTGTTGGTGACGAACTCGGCACCCTTGGTGATCAGGTCTTCGAGCGGTCCGTCGACGAGGTCGTAGATGCCGAGCGCGAGAGTTTCGGCGGCATTGCCCGCGGACGCCATCGCGCCCGGTAGACCCTTCGTCTTCGCAGCAGCAACCTCGGCGGCCGCGCCCTGACGCTCGACCGCGGTACGCATCGTGTCGTAGCCGGCCTGTCCCTGCTCGGCGGCGACACCGGCCAGACGCATCGCATCCGACCCGAACAGCGTTGCGGTCGCAGCCTGATAGAGCTCCGGAGACATCGACGCAGCAGCCTCGTCGAGCTGACGGAACAACTCCGACATACCGACGAACTGTCCCTGCGCGTTGTAGACCGTGAGACCGAGATCTTCGATCGCGCCCTGCGCCGGGTTCGACTGATCGGTCAGTGCCAACAGGGTCGACTTCAGCAAGGTACCTGCGTCGGAGCCCTGGATGCCCGCGTTCGCCAGGACGCCGAGGGTGGCCGCGGTGTCCTCGATCGACATGCCGAACTGGTTCGCGACAGCACCGGACTGAGCGAGACCCATTGCCACGTCGGTGATCTCGGCCGACGACGCGTTCGCCGAGTTGGCGAGCACATCGGAG
>NZ_NPFV01000040.1:0-14656 GCF_002259365.1 Rhodococcus sp. 14-2496-1d
GACAACCCCGTTCGTCGTCACGCGGGTCACGTTGCCGGTGGCTGGGTCGGTGACAATGACTGTGGCTGCCGGAAACTGCGGGGCATAACGAGTGTCAGCGACATCTTCGTCCAAGGCCGCGTTCACCTTCTCGCGGACCTCCGGCGCGAGCTTGGCCGCGTCGATCGAATCGTCGGCGACCTCGCCGCTGCCGGCGGGCAACGGCACCGGAACACCGACCGGCACCTGCCCGTCCGGCGAACCGGGAGCCTCGCGATAGAACTGGATGCCGTCCTCGACGATCTCGACACCGGAGATCGAGAAGCCCGCCGGGCCCTGCACCACACCGGTGCCCGAGCCCGGCACGTTCACCGGCTGCACCGTCGTGAGATTGACGACCGTCGGATTGACACCCGCGACGAGCTCAGCCGCCGGGTCGTAGACCGGGAGCGCGAACGCGAACTGCTTGCGCACCACCTGCGCGCCATTGAGCCGCAGATCGAACGAGGCCTGCCACTTCCAGTTCGTCGGGTTCGTCGCGGCATTCGGGGCCAGCAGCATCACGTACGGCAGACCACGATGAGTCAGCCGACCGTTGACGTACGTGCACGTGACCGGCTGCACCGAGAGCCACTTCGGCATCGTCGGCACACGAATCCCACCGGCGGTCTCGGCGAGCATCGGCTCCAACTTCACCGTGCCCGTCAACGCCACATCATCAGGCAGATCGTCCGGGTCGAGGCCGTCCATGACGAGCCCGCCGATCCAATCCTCCACACGCCCGTACTCCAACACCGGTGACGTCATGCCGATCCTTCCTGAGCTTCGAGAGCGAGCGCGGATCCCGACGCGGGGTCCGCCTCGGGGACGATCTGACCTTCCAGAACGGGACCGATCCCGGAATACGGTTCGGCTTCGGGCACCACGAACACAGGCTCGTAGGCCGGCAACGGGACTGCCCGGCCCGTGAACGAGACGTCGGGAACATCGGTACGAGTGATCACCAACATCTCGCCGTCGCGATGCGCGGTGTACTCGAACCCTTCCTCGTCGGTGAACACAGCTGCTGGCACGGGAACGCTCCTATTCGGGGTCGGGGAGATCTTGGGCAAGGATGAATTCCCAGCCGCCGGAGTTGCCGAAGTCAGCTCGGCTCAAGCCCAGCTCGGTGTAGCGGTACGCCGAGCCACGCGGAATCGCGTTGCCCGTATCCGGGTACGTGAGCACCGGCGTCCACGTCTCGGTCCCGGTCAGCTTGAACACCGTGAACACGTTGCCTTCGGCACGCAGCTTGAACACATCACCGGAGGACACAGCGAAGTCCTGTGACGCGAGGACACCACCGCCGAGCCACGGCCGATACGCCAACGTGACGCCGGTCGAGCGGACCTCGACATCGACGTAGCTGCGGACCCGGAGATACGCAGGCCTCGTCGTCGGCGTCCGGATCTGACCGGACACCTCGTGATCGTCGCGGGCCATCTTCGCCGTCACCCGATACCGACGACGACCGTTGTCGATCAGCCCACCGGGCAACATGATCGCGCCCGAGACCACGACCGCTGCCGCGCCCTCCTGACGGGAGAGCGTCGGCGGAATCGCGCCCGAGGAGAAGTCCTCGAAGTAGATCACCAGTTCTGGCAGCGGCAGATTCGTCGGCTGCCCGATCCCGATCCACACCAGAGGCGCTGCCGGAGTGAACGTCAGCGACGTCGCGGCGATCGTCGACTGCTCGGAGATGACCGACGACGAAATGATGCGGTTCGCGATCTGCGGCGGATACAGCAACCCCTCACGTGGGACGGAGGCGTTGTTGATCTTGCCGACCAACTGACGCTGCGAAGACGTCGGACCCGGCTGGTGAATCGCCAGCCACACCGACTCGTTCGCCTCGAAGACCAACTCGTTCGGCAGGTTGTAGATCTGCTCCCCCGGCCCGCTGATCGCCGCCGTCTGATCCGGAGACACGTGCTCGATCAGCACCGACCCGTCATCAGGATTCATCCGGCCGATCAGAACGTAGATCGGATTCGGAGACGAGCTGGGAATGGTGCCCAGCGCGTACACGACCGACCCGCGGCCGCCGGACCACTGCACCCGGACGAAGCCCGCCTCGACCGAGTTCTGCGCCGGCAGGTAGGTCGGATCCGACCGCGACACCGAGAAGCTGTCGTTGTGGCTGTGCGGGTCGAGTGTCCGGTCACCGGTGGTCGAGCCCGTCGTTCCGCGCACGTGATCGTGTGTGCTCCAGCCACTGCCCGAGGTCGTCGACACTCCGCCGCTGAGACCGGTCACATCGCGATCACGTGAAATCTGAGAGAAGGTGCACTCGTGATTGGTCATGCAGTGGTCGTACGGAACGACCGGAAGACCCTTCTGCACACCGACGATCGCCGCCTGCACAGCATTGACCTGCTGCTGCTGAGCCGCACCGATCGCGGCCGCCGCTGCTTCGGCCGCCGACGTCGCGGCCGCAGTGGCGTCCTCGACGACCGTGCCGATCGCGTCCTGTGCGCCTTGCGCCGCCTCGAGCGCGGCCCCGGCGTCGGCCTTCGCATCCTCGATCGCCGTGAACTCGCTGCCACGGATCGCGAACCCTGTCAGGCCCGCCGAGAATTCCGGTGTCGCACCGAAGAACCCGGTCCACGTCATGCACGAGAACATCGAGAACTTGTGGTTGCCGTCGACCGGGAAACCCGACACGTCGTCGTGGACGATCAGCTCGACACCGTCGACGACCACCACATAGCGAGTGTCCTTCATCCGCAGTTCCGGAGTGGACGAAAAGTTGTACGAGCGTTCGGTGTTCGCTTTCCACTGGGACCGAGTGACCGTGTTGCCCGACCGAGTGAACCGGCCGAGCTCGCAGTGACCGCCCCAGAAATCGACGTACACACCCTCGGTGCCGGCGGCATTGCAGCGGCCGTAGATCGCAGTCCTCGCGCGGGTCGCGATCTTCCCCGACTTCGAGAGCGGGTGCACGATCGCAATCACCGAATAGTTCGGTGACGATGCAGCCTGCGGACACAACGCATACTGCGTTCCGTCATCGACCAGACCGAACGGTGCCGACTGATTGAGCTGCGCCGCCTGATCGATGATCTCCAACGACTGGCCATCGCCGAACTGCACCCACACCGGAACGACGCCGGGGTTCGGAGACCCCAACGAGGCCGCGTTGATGCGGTTGAAGTTGTCGGAATACTCTGCGCCCGCAGCCATCCGACCTTCGAGGGTCTGCACGCGCGCCGACAATCCGGCGGTCAACACCTGTGCGGTGTACTCGCGGTCCTGCGCATCGGGAGTGTTCTCGAACCCCTGATCTCCCGCCAGTACCTCACCCAGCGCGCGGAGAGTCTCCGAGTTACCGATCTGAATACCCTTGGGCTGATCCTGATCACGGCCGTTGTAGCCGATGTCTGGATTGTTCGGCGCGAAGTACTCGGGCACAGGCCTACACCGAAACCGGGATCGGACGAACCCGAAGGTAGGCACGTTCCTTACGGGTCTCGAGACGTGTCTGCGCCGTCGTCTCGATCTTGCGGGCAATCAGGAAGATGTTCACCGCGGTGTTCGCCGGGACGATCGTCGACGACGACGTCGGGACGGAGATCGTCTCCTCCGCCGCGCGAGAGAGCACACGAGGAATCCACTGATTCTGAAACGCGGTGATCGCGATCGCCGGACCACGCGCCAGCAGAGGACCGGCCACCGCACCGAGGCGGCACTCCAAGTCGATCCGGACGTTGGCGGTGGTGAAGAACTCGACCATCCCGTCGACCTCCGGCTCCCACGCGAACGGCTGCGCCGGCATCGGCATGGTGACGATCGAGACGTACTCCCCAGCCCACCCGTTACCCGAGTTCACCGCAAGCCAGTCCTCGGCCGAGCCTGCCTTCTTGTAGACGCCGGGAGACTGGAAGATCTTGCGGGGACCCCAGTTACCGTCCGACCGCTTCGCCAACACATCGCCGGTGACCGCCGCGGTGCCGCCGTCCTCATAGTCCGTCGCCGCCTCCACCGCCGCAGCAGGACCGGGCACCGTCGACGGCTCGCCGACGTCGCCCTTGCGCAGGACGAAGTCCGCGACGTACGCGCCGGGAGAGATCTCCTCGAACTCCACCGACCCGTTGCCCTCGGTCGTCGAGGTCACCGATCGCACCGCCAGCGTCGGGACAGCGCCCGTGTCGCCCTTGTCGCCGAGGTAGTTGGTGAGAGTGTCGAACTTGACGGGGCCGCCGGGGTACTCCTCGACGACCATCTTCACGTCGCGGGAACCGTCGACGCGCCAGGCGTGCCCGATCCACTCCGGCGACAGCTCACCGATCGCGGGGATGTCATCCGCGATCTGCGCGCGGTGAATCTGGACCGGGGTGCCGTCGCGGCCGGGCGCGCCGTCGTCGCCCTTGTAGGCGAGGATGTCGACGTCCATGTTGCCGGCTTCGATCTCGGCGACGCCCCGGCCCGTCGTGCGAATGTTCCACTCGTCGTGCAGTCGCAGATTCAGGGTCATGGGAAGTGTGAAGTTGTACCCAGCCATCAGTGGCCTTTCTCGAAAGCACGGGTCCGACACCGCCGAGCGGTACCAGGACGAAAGCGGGAGTCGGTCAGCAGTCAGGTCGTGGATTGCCAGCGCTGGATTTCGCGATGCCGAGCCAAGGCCGTCGGCTGATCCATCGTCTGATCGATGAGCTGCAGCACGAGGTCGGAGAACGCGTCGCACTTGCGGTTACACAACGCGAGCTCGGCCCGCACCGTGGCGAGTTGGTCGTCGGCGAACTTCACCGAGCCCGCGTAGATTCCCTGCACGATCTGGTTCGTATCCGCTGCGTTGCGGCGGCGATCCTTCAGCCAGGACACCACCGAGGTGATGGCCGCGGCGAGGCCACCGGTGATGACGAGCTGGATCAGGGTTGCAAGGGTCATCGACGCCTCTTCATCTGGCCGGACACCTCGTGCAAGGTCCGGGCGATCTCGACGACTCGGAATCCGCAGTACAGACCGAAGCCGATCACCAGCCACACACCGGACGACGTCGGCGGACCCGAGTTGTAGTCGACGACGGACAGGACGTAGACCAGGCTCGAGACGAACACCAGCACCGCGCCGAGGCGTTCGAGGTACAGCGACACCGAATAGTTCGATCGACCCACCGTCAGCGAGAGCAGGATCGCGACGCCGCCGACCAACTGCATCCACATGTAGGCGATGTCCGTCCACTCCGGCGACTGGGTGGCCGTCACCGACCCCGGTATCGTCCCGGTCACCAGTTGCAGCACACCCGAGATCGTCAGCATCAGCGCGAGAATCCGGTACAGCGGCCACGATCCGGACACCACCCGACGGCCACCGAGAACGAACACCATCACCCGGTGCGCGGCCTTCGCCGCCCGCGCCGTCATCGCGTCACCGCAGGAATCCGGACAGTCACCCGCAGAACCATCAGCACACACAACGAGGTGTAGACCAGGATCCCGGGCGAACCCAGCGGCACACCCGATTCCACGACATCGAACACGAACGACACCGCAAAGAACAGGAACCACAGCACCATCACCGCCGCGCCGAGCACCACCACATGATGCCGGTCACCGAGCTGCCCCACCACGACAAGGGCTCCCGCAACGACAGCCACCACACCCCACGACTGCGGCGCGAACGGGACCGTCAACGCGGTGCCGTACACATGAGACGGACCGTCCCACAAGGCGGCACCGAAGGTGAACGTCAACGCGCCGTACCCGACAGCCAGCAACCCGAGAACCACGGTCACCGATCTGGCGAAGAAAATCAGATCGGAGACCGACCGAGCAGTCACGTCACCTTCGGCGGCTTGATACCGAACTTGTTCTGCACGTACGCAATACCGGATGCCAGCGCAGCCGAACCGGCCAGCGTACCGACGACCTTCCAGTCGTCCCACGAGAACACGTTCAACGTCCCCTGTGTCAGCGCCTGCACCACGACATTGCCGACTGCCATCACGACCACCGCCAGCAGGCTCTGCACCAGAGTGCGCAGAGCGCGTGAGCGAGCCTGGGTCTTGATCCAGCCCACTGGATCGAAGTCACCGTCCTCGGTGATCACCGGTCCACCCAGCGGTAGACCACCGACATCGAACAGCTCGTCGAGCTTCGATCTGCCCTCGGCCCGGATCTGCTCGAGCGTGTCGTCGAGACGTGACCGCGCGTCAGCGCCAGCAGCTTCCAGCTGGATCAACGCGCCCTCGAACGTCGCGCTCACCTGCTCGACGACCTTGTCCGTGATCAGATCGATCACATTCTTCTCGGCCATCACCGACCCGCCTTCGCGCGTGCGGCCTTGGCTCCGGCGTCACCCTTGTCGGCCTCGCGGCGCACCAGCTCGATCGCCCACTGCTGGCCTTTCGCGGCCTCGCGCTCGACGAACTCCTCGTGGATCCGGGCGTCGGTGTTGAGCACGTAGCCCGCGATGGTGTCGAGCGGCTCGTCGTTGTCGCGGTACTTCGAGCGGCTCGGGAACTTCTTGGTCAATTCGTCGTCGGCGTACGACATGGTGGTGATCCTCTCGGGTAGGAGTGCGTCTGCCATGGAGTCGCAGAGGGCGTAGCGGCGCTGACGGTCCGCGAGGCCGTTCGTGCCACCGTTGATGGCCCGCGTCGCGCCGATCAGGTCGCGGCGGTCGGACAGGCCGTTGAGGTCCCGTTGGGTCGTCCAGTACCAGACAGCGGGCAGGAAGAGGTACTCGTCACGCTCGGCGGCCGCGGGGTCGTCGAGGAAGTACGTCGGCGTCGGGACAGCACCGCGGGCATGCGCCCACTTCGAGCACTCTCGGTAGTTGTTCTTGCCGGTCATCTGGATGGCACCGCGGCCGCGGTAACGGAATCCGTCGCCCGGCTGGTCGTTGCCCATCCGCCCGTCGTACGTGCGCTGATCGGGGGTCGGGTCCCAGAGCTCGCGGAACACGGACAGCCCGATCGACTCGTGGCCGAGCTGGGCGAACCACATGACGGCACGGTTGCGGTTCGTGATCCCGGCCAGCAGCATCGCCTCGTTGAACGACGGGGCGAGTGCTGCGTACCGGCCGACCGAGTTGACCCCGTCGAACGCGCGGTGCATCGCCGCTGCGGTGACCACTACTGCTCTCCCCGTTGGCGTTCGACGGATCGCTCGTGGATTCGGCCGTCGATGTTGAGGATGAACCCTGCGAGAGTGTCGATCGCGTCGTCGTTGCTGCGGTACTTCGACCGGGACTGGAATCGCTTCGACAGTTCGATGTCCGCGGGCGAGCGCGTGTCCACCGGTGGGGCCGGCTGGATCGGCTTCTCGTTCGGTGTCGCGGTGTAGCCCTTCCCGGCGATGCACGATGCGAGTTGATCGACGGACATCCAGTACTCGAACGGCCGGAAGCCGGAGTCGGCGATGAGCACCTCACGGGTGTCGGGATTGCATCCGACCACGGTGAAGTAGTGATACACCGTGCCGCCCGCGTAGGCCGGCTTCTCGCCGCGGGTGCCGCGCGGGTAGTTCGACGGCGGCACCATCACGTTGCAGATCACTGCGTAACCGCCGAGGATCGAGGCCTGCACGTCGCGCCACAGCAATTCCCTCTGTGCCTGCGTAGCGTCGTTGCCGGGAATCTGCCGAGTGATGTAGTCCGCGGGGACGTTTCGGTTCAGCAGGTCGGTGATCAGCCCGATGTGGTTGGTGCCGTTGCGCGTGGTACCGAGTTGGCGAGCGAGATCGGCTTCGGTCGAGTTGATGCCGCGGATATCGAAGGCGACCTGACACGAGGCAGGGCCGCACCAGTAGCTCGTCTCCTGCGGGATGATCGAAACATTGTGTGGCAGAACGATGTCTGGCATAGCAGTAGCTCCTAGTTCGTTGCGAGGGTCATGGCGTTGAACATCGAGAACAGTCGCTTGAACCGTTCCTGGTTGCGCTGCTGCGGCGACTTCTCCGGCTCGTCATCACCGATGATCGTGTCCACCAACACTCGGTCCTCGCGGGTGTCGACGACCTCGATCGACTCCACCCGATCGGTGAACATCTCGCCTTCGTCCTCCCACCCGACGAGGTGACCGATGTCGAAGTCACGGAACGCCGCATGCGGGGCCCAGTCGATGATCGAGACCTTCGCGCGTCGCTTGCCGGCAATGTCGAAGATGCCCTGATCGGCGCGCTGCTTCGAGGAGAACGTGTACCCGGCGGAGCCGCCGTTGACGAACTTCTCCGGGCGAGCCAACGGGCCGAGTTCGCGCTTGGCCTTGTAGTTCGTGGCCTTCATAAACGCGAGGAACACATCGTCGAGGATCGTCGACAGCGCGCCCGCGACTGCGCCGATGATGCCGCCGAGCCCACCGATCGGAATCGACAGTGCTGTCAGCGCCGCAGTGGCCAGCGCGATGATCCCCTGCTCGATTGCCAGACTGAGCAACTTGTTCAGCCAGGTGGGGCTCTTCCCCCCAACAATCACCGAATAAGCTTGTGGGTGAGTCACTTCCAGCGTTGCATCGATGATCCCGGCCGAGTCCTCTGTCCAAATGCACGACGGAATCTCGGTCTGCTTCAAGTGCTTCGAGATCTGCTCGGCCAACCCGGGCAGGAAGCCGCCGATCAGCGAATCGACACCGTCGGCGATCATCTGGGCGATCGTGTTCGCCAGACCGTCGAGCGGAGCGACACCGGTGTTGATGCCACCGGACTTCGGTCGATCGACCACCCGCATCCACACCTGCGAGGACAGGAGTGTCACCCGATCGGAGGGCTGCTTGTCGCGGCCCTTGATGAAGAACCCCATCTCGATCATGACGTCCGAGTCCTTGAGGACCGGATCGAACAATTCCTCGAGCGAGACCATGCGGGCCTGCATCGTCGTCCACTCCGAGCGATCGGAGAAGAAGTCGTACGGCAGCATCGTGACCGGGCACTGCCCGGTGCGGAACCGGAGTCGGAAGAAGTTCCGTTCCGAGTACCAGTGGATGCCGCCCTTGAGCGGACCGACGAACAGATCCTCCGGTGGGAACTGCACCTCCTCGAACCCGGGGATCGGCATCGGGTACGCAAAGATGCAGGAAAGGAAGATCTTCGAGTCCACCAGGGTGACGGTGATCGTCTTGTTGCCCTTGATGCCCTTGCGGACCGCAGTGTCGACGAACCCGTCGTAGTGCTCGTCGTTGTAGGTGATCCGCACCGGGATGACGGTGGTGTCCGCCTTCATCAACAGGTCCGCGAACTCCGTCGACCCCGGCAGGAGCATCTTCGCCGGACCGACACCGCGGCGCTGCTTCTTGAACCGCGCCTCGCCGTAGTCGGTGACCATTCCCAGCGGCACCAACTGCGGAGTGAAGACCTCCACACTGAACTCGGCCGCCGACCCGCGGCGCGGCGGCTCGTCGAGCAACTCCCGCCACGCCGCCGCCGACCACGAATCGAGCGGAACATTCACGGGGTCGAGCACCGGTGCGGTCAAAACGGCCTCCGTGATTTCGGTTCGATCGTGAACACCGCCGACGACGCGGCATTACCGCCGATGCACTTGAGACGAGACATGTCCATCCGCCGGCGGCCCGGTACCGCGTTGTCCTTCCGGAAACGCTGGCCGCCCATGTCGCCGTAGAAGTTGGTGCGCATGTTCGACACCGGCCGCACCGACATGTCGGTGTGAATCACCACCACCTCGCCCGGTTTCAGGTTCGGCGTGGTCACCACCTTGTCGCTCACACCGTCCGGGAGCTGAAACACCCCCGGCCCCTTGATGGTGATCACCGGCATCGCCTTACGGTCGCCGGAGTTGTAGAGCGACTTCTTCGTCACCGGCTGCCCGTTCGCCCACGCGAACTCCTCCGGCAGACCGAACCACCACGACTTCTCCACCACCACCGGAACCAGATACGGCTGGAAACCCTCGAACACCGGGTCGACCGTGTGCTCGACCGACGGCATGGTATCGAGACGGAAGTCGCAATACTTCACCCCGCGAGGGGAATTGACGTACAGCCGGGACTGGAACTCGTACCAGATGTCCGACCAGAACCCGTCCTCGACCTTGTGGATGTGCGAGCCGTGGATCTTGTGGACGTACACCGGGATCTTGAAGCGCCGCGGCTCGATCACCGCACCCAGCCAGATCGCGCCGTCACCGCGCGCGGTCTCGAACCACTGATGCTTGGCTTCGGGCTCGACGTAATCCGCCCAGCCCTCGGCGAGCACCACCCCGCCGGACTCACGACCGACGAGGTGGTGCTCGGAGAGATACCAGGCCCGCTCCGGAAGATCAGCTACCGCACCAGGACCCGCTATCACCACGTTCGCGGTGCCTTCCGGAAAGAACGTCACGACTCCCCCAACCGAACACTTCGTGACCGCCACTCATCTTCGTACGCGGCCTGGCGGACACCCTTGGCAACTTCGTTGCGGTCGGCCCCGTACTGATTGACCGTGATCTGCCGCGCCTCCCGCCGTTCCGGAGCCGACCGCTGCGGAGCCATCCGCTCCGCACGCGCCAACGCCAACTCCTGCGCCACCGACGTCCGCATCGACCCGGTCAACACCTCCTCGGTCTGACCCGACAGATTCAGACCGAGCTCACCGTGCTTCCACAGACCACCGGTGTCGAACAACTTCGGAGTCGGCGTCACCATCCCCTTGGCCAGCAACTCGATCCAGTCCGGAGTGCCCGGAGTGGCCGGCAACTGATTGTCGAGTTCGGCGTCGGTCGCGGGCCGAGCCGTGTCGAGCAACTTCGCGTTGTCCTCGAGATGCTGCTTCTGCAGATCGGCCAGACCCGACACCAGCGCGACCCCGGCCTTCGCGAGGGGGCCCATGTTGTCGGCCTCGTAGTAGCCGAGCACATCGGCGACGTTCTCGGTCACGAAGTCCCCGACGATCCCGCCGAGCGCCGACGACCACTGATCGGCCGTCGTCAACGCACCCGTGCCGGATCCCGAGCCACCTGCCGCGGACTCCTTCGCAGCCGCGTTGCGCGCCCGCTGCAACGCCCGATCGGCCGCTGCCTTCTCCTCGGGGGTGGACTCCGGATCGTTGTAGACCTCGTTGCGCCGAGCATTGGCCTCGACCACCGCCGCCTGCGCGTCCTGCGCCGACAGCTCCTCGTCGGACAGGTTGGTCGTCAGCTCCGGAGCCTGCGGTGCCGGGGGCTCGTTCAGCCCGCGCGCGGCCGCGTCCTTCTTCGCCTCGAGATCCTTGACCTTCTGCTTCGCGCGTTCGACCTTCGAGCGAGCCTGATCCTTGTCGGCGTCGGACTTCTTCGGATTGCCCAGCGCCGCAGCGAGATCCTCCTCGGCCTGCGTGATCGCGATCCGCGCCGAATCGAGCGCGAGATCGTCCTTCTCCGCCCACGTCGCCTTCTTCGTCCGCGACGAACCACCGGAAGAGTACGAGCTCACAGAATCGAGGCCCTCGATCCCCGCAGTCCCAGGAGCACCCGACGTCGACGGATCGTACGGCGGAGCGAACAACTCCCACGGCAAGTAGAACTGGTTGGTGAACTGCGCATCGAACGCACCCGCAGCACCGCCACCCATCTGCATGTTGCCGTTCGCGCCACCGGACTCGAAGTTCGTACCACCGATCGTGGCCGCCATGTGCTCCTCGTTGGTGCCCACCACGAACGGACCCGTCGTTCCCGGCACCAGACCCGGCCACTCACCGGCCAGCAGCGAATGCGTCGTGCCCAATCGGCCCGACTCGCCCTGACCCATCGCTGCCTTCTGCAGGATCGCGACCCAGCCCGAGCAGTCCGCCGCACTGACCGACGCAGCACCCCAGCCGTACGGGTTGCCGTTTCCGCGGCGACCCAGATCGAACACCCGGTCCAGCGCGCCGCCCTCCGCGAATCCCGGCAACGCCAGGTTCCCGTTGAGCAGGTCCTCCATCGGCAGAGCATTCGTGTCGAGCATCTGCCGGAACCGGTAGACGTTCTCCTGACCGCCCATCGCCTGCACATCACCGGCATCGAGAACGTGCTCGCCCGTCGACCCGCGCCACGCACCGAAGCCCGGTGTGTACATCAGCATCGAATCCGACGTCGACGTCCCCGGCCCGGACAGTGCGCCACCGGTCGCACGACCGGGAAGCTGCGAGACCAGATCGGCGTACGCGGCGTCGGACATCCCGAACTGCCGCTGCGCGCGCCTCTCCTCGACTGTGAACGTCACGACCGCGTTGCGCGGACGGGTGGCGAAGTCGGCCTGATCGTTGATCGCCCGAATCGCGTCGAGTGCTTCCTGATTCGGTGCAGTGATCCGGACGATGCCGGGCTTACCGTCGATCTCGGTGTCGACGGTTCCGCCGACTTCACGGATCTTGTTCTTCGCATCCTCGGTCAGGGCATCGATCGGAATGTCGACCGGCTGGCCCACCGCGCCCAGCAATCCACTGAGGATTGCGATCTGCTGCTCGACGGTGTCCGCGCCGCGCAGGCTCGCGAGCAGTTCGATGTTCTTCGGGATCAGGCCCTCGGCCTCGATCATGCGCTGCAGGTCCTGGACCGCGACACCAGTCGAGATCGACAATTGTTGCAGCTGAGCGTCGTTCGACGCCCAGATCGGGCCCATGTCGGCACCGGCCTCGGCAGCGGTGATCGTCGCATCCTTGATGGCCAGCAACGAATCCCGCAGACGCGAACCATTGGACGACGCCGTATTGACGGCACCGCCCTGCCCGATCAGCTCAGCGCCCCACCCCTGCGCTGCATCCCACACGTCCTTCGTGGCCTCGGCAGTCGAGCGGACCTGATCGTTGTACGTCTGCAGCGCATCGGAGAGTGGAATCGGTTTGCCCGACAACACATCCAACGCAGTCTTCATCGCGTTGATACGGTCCGTCGCCGACGACGACTCGTCGGAGAGCACCTTGACCGCATCACGCAGATCGAAGAAACCCGGTGAGGTGTTCTTCGCGGTCTCCCGCGCCTTGACGAACTCCTCCCGCAGAGGCTCCAGCACAGCGAGCGCCTCGGAGCCGCCGTCCTCGATTCCGCGCAAGCTGTTCGCGACAGCGTTGTACTCGGCATCCGAACCCGACAATGCCGCAGCAACTTCCTCGGTCGTCTTGCCGAGATTCCGGAACCCAGATTCGGTCTTCGCGCCCTGCTCGGCCAGATCCTCCTGCGCCCGCATGGCGTCGGTGCCTGCCTCGGCGACACCGGAGAACCAACCCTTGATGTCGCTACCGGCGGCAGCGAAGATCCCGAACGCGCCAGGTCCGTTCTCGGCAAGTGTGTTTGCCTTCTCGCGGACCGAATCGATCTGCATCCCCACGGCACCGAGGACGTTGTCCGAGACCGCGCCCTGCGACTCCTGGAAGGCTTTCGCCACATCGCGCTGCGCGGCAGCGACATCCGACGACGACTGATCGATCGCTTCCTGCTGAGCATCGAGCGCCGCGTACTCGGCCGTGATCTTGCCGACCGCGAACGTCGCGGCCATGATGCCCACCATCCACGGGCCACCGAGCACACCGATCGCGCCCTTGGCCGCGGACGTCATACCGCGCAGGCCTGCGACAGCGCTGCCGCCGATGACACCGCCGAACTGAGCAGCTCGCGCGGCACCGTTTCGTAGTGCCGACGTCAGTGCCCCCGACTGTCCGGTGGCTGCGCGCTGCTGGTTCGCGAACTCGCGGGTGCGCGCGGTGACACCGCGGTAGCCCTCGGCCATGTTCCGGACGGCCGGCGAGCGCCGTTCGAGAGTCGCGAGACCGGACGCGAGCTCCGAGAGTGGTTCCGCGTTCTCCTCGAGCGCACCCGCAAGATCCTCCGCGTCACCGGTCAGAGCCGAGATCGGGTTCGCAGTGTCGGTGTCGGAGATCCCCGACAGCGCCTGCTCCATCTGCAGGTCACCCATCTCGCGGCGGAAGTCCGTGATCGAGTCACGCCAGCCGCCGATCCGTTCACCGATCGAATCGTCGAGACCGGAGATCTTGAGCGCACCCAGACCGACAGCAACAGCCTGCACCGGCCCGGGCAGCTCGGTGAAGGCACTGACCAGGTCACCGACGAATCCCGCCACCGGGGCCATCGCCTGGCCAGCGGATTCTAGACCGCTGATCAGGCCGGGGGTGGTGTTGGTGACGAACTCGGCACCCTTGGTGATCAGGTCTTCGAGCGGTCCGTCGACGAGGTCGTAGACGCCGAGCGCGAGAGCTTCGGCGGCATTGCCCGCGGACGCCATCGCGCCCGGCAGGCCCTTCGTCTTCGCAGCAGCAACCTCGGCGGCCGCGCCCTGACGCTCGACAGCAGTGCGCATCGAGTCGTATCCGGCCTGCCCCTGCTCGGCCGCGACACCGGCCAAACGCATCGCATCCGAGCCGAACAGTGTCGCGGTCGCAGCCTGATACAGCTCCGGAGACATCGACGCAGCAGCCTCGTCGAGCTGACGGAACAACTCCGACATACCGACAAACTGACCCTGCGCGTTGTAGACCGTGAGACCGAGATCCTCGATCGCACCCTGCGCCGGGTTCGACTGATCCGTCAGCGCCAACAGGGTCGACTTCAGCAAGGTACCTGCGTCGGAGCCCTGGATGCCCGCGTTCGCCAGGACGCCGAGGGTGGCCGCGGTGTCCTCGATCGACATACCGAACTGGTTCGCGACAGCACCGGACTGAGCGAGACCCATTGCCACGTCGGTGATCTCGGCCGACGACGCGTTCGCCGAGTTGGCGAGCACATCGGG
>NZ_NPFV01000001.1:0-13986 GCF_002259365.1 Rhodococcus sp. 14-2496-1d
AGATCGTCACCGCACTACGACTACTCGAACGCAAACAAGTCACCCTCCCACCCAAGAAACACGGAAACATCCCACTATGAGCGAAACGAACGACGACGCAGCGAACGACGCGAACCTCGTCGCAGCCGATTCCGACGGGGTGGTCTCTGCGAGTCCTGCTGCCGTTCGAGTGGTGAAGGGCAATCCGAGCGACGAGGACCTCGCCGCGCTGGTGACGGTTCTGACGGCTGCGCAAGGCGGATCGGAGTCGACGGGCGATTCTCGTCCCCGCGAGCTGTGGGGTTCGCCGGTGTTGCTGCACCGCCGGTTCGCGGCGCAGTCGGCGTATTCGTACGCCGCGTCGGGACGCCACACGCGGTGACGGTCCGGTCCTCCGACGCTGCGCCGGGCCCTGTTCGTCTGGTCCTGGCGTCGGCGTCGCCGGCGCGCCTGTCGGTGCTGCGCGCCGCCGGGGTGGAGCCGATCGTTCGGGTGTCGGGAGTCGACGAGGATGCGCTGACCGATGCACTCGGGCCGTCGGTGTCTTCGGAAACCGTGGTCACGGAATTGGCCCGAGCCAAGGCTGCGGCGGTGGCCGAGACGTTCGCGGATTCGACCGACGATCTGGTGATCGTCGGTTGCGATTCGATGTTGGCGATCGGCGGCGAACTGCACGGAAAGCCACATTCGGTCGACGTTGCGCGCGCCAGATGGCAGTCCATGGCGGGCAACAGCGGCGAATTGCTGACCGGCCACGCTGTGCTCCGGGTGACCGACGGCGTGGTGGTGGCGCAGGCCGCAGCGCACAGTAGAACCGTCGTGCATTTCGCGACGCCGTCCTCGGTGGATCTCGAGGCCTACCTCGACTCCGGTGAACCGTTGTCGGTGGCGGGGGCGTTCACGCTGGACGGTCTCGGCGGCTGGTTCGTCGACCGCATCGAGGGCGATCCGTCGTCGGTGATCGGCATAGGCCTACCGCTGGTGCGTACCCTGCTCACTCGGGTGGGTACGTCCCTGGCCGCCCTGTGGGACAGCACCCCGTCCTGACCGTTTCGGCCCCGCCTGCCGGTGGGGTGCCGAAGCCGAATGCCACCGTCAGGGCAGCAGGTCGATCAGTTCGCGAGCCCACTCCTCGGCCATGGTCTTCGGCCTGATGTTCGACGAGCTGTCGTGGCGAGCATGAGTGCCGACCTGCTTGCCGCCGAGCTCGGTGAGCTTCTCTGCGATGATCTCGCCGCCGCGGTTGAAGGTGTCCTCGTAGACCCGGTCGCCGAGACCGAACACCGCGAACTGCAGTCCCGCGAGGTCGGGAGCATCCTCGACGAGTGCGTCGAAGAAGGGTTCTGCACCGGTGGGGAGCTCTCCGTCTCCGTAGGTGGAGCAGATGACCACGTGGAAGTCGTCGGTATCGATATCGGACACCTCGTACTCGAGCATGTCGCGCACCTCGGCGTCATGATCGCTGAGCACGTCCGCAATCTTGTCGGCGACCTCCTCGGCCGTACCGGTCTCGGACCCGAACAACACGACCACTGCCATGGATCGCTCCCCTTTCTCACACCTGCCCGAACACTCGAACAGTCGGAAAGCATAGCCTCACCGGCGATCCGGCCGAAAATCCGTCCTCGCCCGCAGTTGTGACTTGTCTCGAGATCACCAGAATTCGGGCGTCAGACCCCATCGATCGAACTCCGCCTCCACCAGCCCTCGCAGGTGTTCCTTGCTGGGAAAGCTGTCCGGATCGAGCCCGGTGACGCACAGGGTCGCCCGTTCTCCCGATTCGTTCCACCAGGCACTGACGCCACCGCCGGTGCGGCGCAGCAAGGCCACGTCGGTGTTCTGGGTGATCGACCTCATCGCCACCGCGGTGGCGTCGACACCACCGATGGCGCGCAGTGCGACACCTCTGGCACCGAGATTCGAGCACAGGCACAGCGGTGCCGAGCCCGACGCGGCGAGTTTGGCCACGATCGCGTCGGGCAGCAACTGCATCAGCGGCTTGAGGAGCTCGAATGTCGTCGTGACCGAGTGATCGGCCTGGGTTCTGAATGCCTTCTTGCTCGCTGCTCGAATCGCTCCGAGATCGTCGAGGTACCCCGCTCCTGGGTCGACGTGGATCGAGACACCGGACGTCGCGTTGGCACGTCGATCTCCTGCAGTCCTGGTACTGACCGGGAGGGCGACGCGCACCCGGTCCTCCGTGGAGACTCGGCCGCTCCCGGTCAGGATGCCGAGCACCACCGCCACCAGCAGACTGTTGGAACTGCCGCCTTTGCTCGCTGCGGCAGCGGACCATTCGGAGGACAGGCAATCGACGACGACGGTGCTCGGCGTCCACGCACCCTCCGCAGGTGCGACGATCACCCGCGGACGATCCGCACCGGAGCCGTCCGGCACGACCGTGCTCGGGGCGGCGGACGCCGTGGTGCGCGCCCGCATCGCTTCCACCGCGGTGCGGCCGAGCGCTCGGGCCGCACCCGAGAGCGCCACACCGAAACGGCCGAGACCATCGGACAGATCGGCTCGCGAGATCGCCGTCGCGGACGCGGACGCGGAACCGTCATCGAGACCGACGCGCGCGAAATCGT
Organism: Rhodococcus sp. 14-2496-1d; assembly: GCF_002259365.1. NCBI lineage: Bacteria > Bacillati > Actinomycetota > Actinomycetes > Mycobacteriales > Nocardiaceae > Rhodococcus > Rhodococcus sp. 14-2496-1d. The sequence goes on from NZ_NPFV01000001.1 coordinate 2,568, forward strand.
CGGGCACAGCGTGCCCGGCCAGCGCGGCCGCTGCCGCCGAGGTGAGGGCGCCGCCGTCGCCGACGACGTGCGAGCCGACCAAGGACACGACCGTGCCGCCGTCGTCCACCGAGGTGGCCGACAGACGCCACGCCGGTCCCCCGATCGGGTCCAATGTCACGGCGGCCTCGTCCTCGATCCACCTGTCGACCGCCCCGCGGGCGATCGGTGATCCGATGACCACCGGATCGGCGGCTCGACGAGCTGCGGTCCAACTGTCCCGGGCTCCGGGCACCCGGGCCCGCCGAACGGATCGATCGATGGGGCCTGCGGCGAGCATTCGCCACATCGATCGGAGTGCGTCCGGTGCGACGGCGCGGTCGAACCGCCAGACGATCTGGTTCACCACAGGTACCCCGAGAACACATTCCATGCGGAGGAACAGGTCGTCGTCGTACGTCAGTCTTTCCACTACGCGAGACTATCGCTGCGCAAGCGCGGACGCAGGTGGGCCGCAAATGTGTTTCCCGCCATATGTTTTCCGAACCCGACTGCGCCGGGCAGGACTGGTAGGTTGAGGGCGTTTTCCACGCCGACGCGACTGCGAGTGACCCTATGAAGTTCGTGATGCCATTCAACGGCAGTCGCGGTGACGTGACGCCCGGTCTTGCCCTCGGCGTCGAACTCGCCGATCGCGGACACGACGTGGTGTTCGGCGCACCACCGAACCTGATGGACTTCGCGCAAGCGAAAACAGCTGAGTGCGAACGAGTCAGCGTGGTCTCGTTCGGGCCGGACACCCAGCGACTGTTGGAGTCGGAGTTGATCAGGGTGCGCATCAAGTCGCGCAACCCGCGGACCAAGATTGCGGCACTCGCGGAACTGGCCAATCACGGCTGGGACCGGATGACAGCCGAACTCGAGTCGATGGCCCAGGGTTGCCACGCGATCGTCACCGGTTCGCTGGGGCAGGAGATGGCGTTCAACGTGGCGGAGTCTGCGGGAAATGCCTTTGTGGCACTGCACTATTGCCCGCTTCGGCGCAACGACGTCGTGCCCGTGACCCCGGGAGCCGCGTTGCCCGGCTACGTCAACCGATCGATGTGGGTGCTGGCGGAGTCGATGCGCTGGAAGTCCATGAAGGCTCGCGAGAACGCGCAGAGAGTCTCCCTTGGTCTGGCCCCGACGCGGCATTCGTTGCCGGTTCGATCCGAACGCTACGGCGGAGTGGAGATTCAGGCCTACGAGTCGGCGCTGTTTCCCGGACTCGCCGAACAGTGGGGCCCGCAACGGCCGTTCGTCGGATTCCTGGGGCTGAGCAGCGGTCGCGCGGACGTCGATCCTGCGCTCGAGGAATGGCTGCAGGCAGGTTCCGCGCCGGTGTACTTCGGATTCGGCAGCATGCCCGTGCCCGATCCCACCGCACTGGTGCGCATGATCGAGAACGTGACCGGACAGCTGGGCGTTCGCGCTCTCGTCTGTGCCGGCTGGAGCGATCTCACCGGTGCCGATCTTGCTGCGGCCCAGTCGAACTCGAACATCATGATCGTCGAGTCGGTCGATCATGCGAGCATTCTCCCGCGATGCCTGGCTGCGGTCCACCACGGCGGCGCGGGTACGACGGCTGCGACGGCACGGGCCGGTCTTCCGACGCTCGTCTGCTGGTTCAGCGCCGATCAGCCGTTCTGGGGAGCCGCGCTGCGCCGGATCGGAGCCGGGACCAGCACGAAATTCTCGGCATTGACCGAATCCGTTCTGCAGCAGGGAATCACCGACATCACCACCGACCGAGCCAGGCAGGCGGCGCGCCGACTCGCCGCCACCGTCGCTCCGACCGCAACCGCGGTGAGCGCAGCTGCCGACATCACCGAGGCAGCAGCGCACAGCCGCTGACGCAGTCACCAGAAACGCGCGGTCAGTTCCCAGCGACCCAACGCACCCGCCACGTGGTCACGCAGTGCCCGGTCGTCGACGAATCGATCCGGATCCATGGCGTGGACGGTCAGGGTGATGCTCTCGTCCGTCTCGCACAACCACGCCGTCAGGCCACCGTCCAGCGATCGCGCGAACGCGGCGTCGGCACCTGCGAAGGTTGCTCTGCCCGATACGGCGCGAGCTCGAACGCCGGCCACCGTGGTGAAGACCTCGGGCAGAACGCCCAGGTTCGATGCCAGACCTTCGGCACCGTCACGTGGTTGCGGAACACGCGCGACCACCGCGTCGGGCAGCATCTGCACGAGGGCCTGCGAGATGCCCGCGGGCGGCAGGCCTGCAGCCTGCCTGGCCGCGAAGGCGGTGAACGCCGCCTTGCTGGTCTTCCGAATCGTCGACAGATCCCGGTCGCCCGCATCGGTGACGGGCACCTCGATCTTGACGATCTTGGTGGCGTTGGACCGGGTGTCGTCGGCGGTGCGATCGCTGACCGGCAGGGACCACTGCAGCGAGTCTGCGATCGAGGCTCGCCCGGCCTGCCCGGAGGCTGCCGTGAGGACCGCGATGAACAGGGAATTCGACGTGCCACCCCATCGCTCGGCGGTTGCTCTCCAGGCCGTCGCGTCCACCTCCACAACCGCGTGAGGCGATACCCAGTCTTCGTCCACCACTCCGGCGGTCGGCTGCGAGCGAGTCGGCTGCGAGGGTGGGACAGCAGCGTCCTCACCGGATCGGGCGGAGCTCGGAAGTGCTGACGCAGCGGTGTTCACCAACCAGCCGGCGACGGACCGCACCTGCTCCACGGCATCTCGTAGGTCCGAGCCGAGCGCCGCGATGCCGTCCGCGCCCGGTATCGACCGAGGCTGCTCGGACGCGGAGTTGGCGGCAACGAACGCGGCGATCAGAGCACCGCCATCGGCGACCATGTGCGAAGCGACCAACGACAGCACCGTCCCTCCGTTCGCCAAGGGTGCCGCTGCCAGTCGCCACCCGAGACCGGTCTCGGGATCGATGTCGCGGTCCAGGCGGTCGTCGGCCCACGCCAGAACGTCGGTCGGTTCGATGACGTGTGGGTGAAAATCCAGTGAATGGGAGACGGTCGAGGGCACCCATCGATCGCGTGCCGTCGGCACCGTCGATGCGACCACCCGGCGCGCGAGCAGACCGTCGGACAGGTTGCCCCGTAGTTTTTCCAGATCTGCCCGCTGAACGGATTCGTCGAACCACCACAAGAACTGGTTGTAGACGGGATATCCGATGCCGTGATGCATTCGCAAGAATAGGTGATCGGCAAATCCAATTCGAGTCACGCGCCGAACCTACTACATCCGAGAAACAGGGGCAGTGGTGTCGATTTTCCATCACCGATGCATTCACATTCGGCAATATATGCACGGAAAAGGGGGTCGATTGTGTTTCACACCATGTTCGGGCCATTCAGTGGCCCAGGTCGTTCTTCGACTCGGTGGACAATCTGCGCCACACTGCGATTGTGAACTGTCATCATCTTGACCAGCAAAATCAGTGACTCGATCGTAAGATAGGACAATCGGACACCCCGTCGACTGCCGATCGGAGACCTGCGGGTCAAGACGTTCGACAGTGAGAAGTATTACTTTTACGCGTCGCGAAATAAATTCGCTTTCGCCCTATCGTGTGTTCTGAACTCACTTCGGGTCGACGGCAATGAAGTTGTTCTTTCAACGCGGAAAGCAGCAATCGAACAGCAATCGAATAAACGACCGGTCGGCTGCACGAACACCGCTGACAGGTTTACACGATCGACTCGACCGTAATCCAACGTGCAATACCGAACCAACGCCGCACACCGCCGACCGAGCCCGGAACGGAAGAGGACTCCCATGGAATACACCGAACTCGCCGACTACCCCCTCCCCGCCGGTCGTCTGACCGAGTGGGTCCCCCGCGTCGACGACGACCGTTGGGCACCGGACCCCCGTGGGCTGTCGTTCACGCACCAGGACCATTGCGAGCGCAGCGCGCCGGGCTCGTGGATCGGCACGGTGTTCGAGATCCACCGCCGCTACGACGTCGAGGCAGTGCGGGCAACCATCGCCGCGTACATGGGTCGTCACGAGGCGTTCCGCACCAAGGTTCGACGCGACGAGGAATCCGGTTCCTGGCTGCGCTACACCGCACCGACGGATGCAGTGCAGGTGACCGATCGGGCACACACCGAACCACGTACCGAAACTCAGGTCTTCGGCCATCTGCACTCCTGGTTCGGCGAAACTGTCTCTCCGACGGCGTGGCCGCACTTCGTCCTCGCCACCATCGAACCGGACGACGCCTCCCGCGCTCTCTCGGACGGGCCCGGAGAGTCGTTCCTGCTCGCGTTCGCCGCCGACCACTCGGTGATGGACGCCTACAGCCAGATCTACGCCATCAACGAGATCGACCGGCTCTACGCACACGCTCTCGAGGGCGTCGACCCGGAATTGCCCGAAGTCGGCAGCTATGTCGACTTCAGCCAGGCCGAGCGAACTCTCGGCGAGACGCTGACCGGTGACCACAGCGCCGTGCGCACCTGGCAGGACTTCCTGGCCGTCGAGGACGGACGCTTTCCTGCGTTTCCCCTTCCGGTGTCGGTCGACCGGTCGCCGACCGGCAGCGGCCCGGCCGCGCAGAGCAGTATCTCGTCCTGGCTGCTGACCGCCGACAAATCCGATGCCTTCAACGCCGCATGCCGTGCCGCCGGGTACAACATGCAGGCCGGGATCCTCGCCGCTCTGGCGCTGACGAACGTTCGCCTGTCCGGCCGCACGACGTTGCGCACCGTGATGCCGATGCACACCAGAGACGAACAGAAGTGGGCCGCAGCGGTCGGCTGGTACGTCGGAATCCTGCCCATGGAGATCGAGCTCGACAACGCTCGCACGTTCGGGGAGGCGATCGAGGCCGCGGCGACTGCAGGCGCGGCCAACAAGGGGTTGGCACGGATGCCGTACTCGAAGATCGCCCAGATCCTCGAGTCGACGGAAATTCCGCGATTCGTGGTGTCCTACATCGACCTTCGGTTCCTTCCGGACGCCGACCAGTGGCAGGGCCGCAAGGGTCGGGCTCTGCGAAGCAACTGCCACGCCGACGACGAGGTCTACTTCTGGGTCAACCGGACGCTTCAAGGACTCAACATCTCCGCACGATTCCCCAGCTCGGACGTCGCGTCCACCAACGTCCACCGCTTCATCACCGAGTTCGTCGCAGTGCTGACGGCAGTGATCGACTCCGACTGCGGTACCGATACGGTGCTCACGTCGGCCTCTCGGTCGGTGACCGTCGCCGCAGAGTGAGCCATCGAATCAACCCGCGGCCCGTATCGAGGAGGACGAAGCGACGATGATCATCACCGCTATGGGCAGGTGGAATCCCGCTCCCGGTCGGCTGCTCGAATGGCACCCCACGTCGGCTGCCCGGGCGAGTGCCGAAGCGGCACCTGTCGATTCGGCTCCGGCCTCGTTTCTCCAGGAGGACCATCTCAAGGCCGCGTGGGCGGCCCGCGAACGCGGCGACGTTCACACCGCGTACACCGGGGTGGCAACCGAGATCGACGGTGACGTGGACACGGACGCGATGAGCCGCGCACTGGCCGCCTACGTGCTGCGGCACGAGGGTCTTCGATGCTGGTTCGAGGTCGAGGGAAACGACGTCGTTCGGCATCTCGCTCCACCCGAGGTCGCGGCGTTCGAAGTGACCGACGCCGGAGAAGCGACGGACGACGACGAATTCCAACGCTACGTACGGGGGCGCTTCTCGTCCGAGGCGACCGCGGACTCCTGGCCGGGATTCGTCGTCGGCGTGGTGGCCAGGCCCGGCAGCTTCACCCTGTACTACGGCGCAGACCACGCGTTCACCGACGGTGGCTCGCAGGCCCTGGTCATCAGCGAGTTGGCGGACCTGTACGCGCTCGAGACCGGTGCGGACGCACCGATCCCTGCGCAGGCAGGTAGCCATCTGGAATACGCCGCCGACGAGCGGGCGCGGGCCGCGACGTTCGGGGCCGATTCTCCCGAAATCGCCGCTTGGCGAGACATTTTCACCCGGCACGACGGCCGCATGCCTCGCTTCCCACTCGACCTCGGACTCGCGCCCGGCGAGAAAGCTCCCGTTCGCATCGTCGAACGCAACCTGTTGAACAAAGAACTGACCGCTGCATTCGACGCCGCGTGCAAAGCCGCCGGAGCCCGCATGAGCAGCGGGATATTCGCTGCGGTCGGGATCACCGACTTCGAATTGGCCGGAACCACCGACTACTTCGGGATCACCGTGCTCAGTACCCGGCACCACGGTGACTACGGGCAATCCCAGGGGTGGTTCGTCAATTTCGCTCCGGTCGCGTTCGAGGTGGCAGGAAACGACAGGTTCTCCGACGTCGCCGTTCTGGCCCACCGAGGCTTCGAGCAGGCCAAACGGATCGCGGAGGCCCCGGTGCACGCCGTACTGGGTGCTCTCGCCGCCGACGGCACTCTGGGTAGCGAGTTGGCCGTGAGCCCGAACATGCTCTCGTACATCGACTTTCGCTGGTTCCCCGGCGTCGGACGAGACGCGGACACCCGCGCCGAGCACTTCACCGGCGAGGGTTCGACGTCGAACGCATCGATGTGGATCAACCGAGACGGTGAGCACTTGTATCTGGTGGCCCAGACCCCTGATACCGACGTTGCGGCCGCAGCGGTGAAGCGCTACCACGATCATCTGGCCCACGTGCTCGAAGCCATTGCACGCGACGGTGATTACCGCCTCACGCACGACGATCTCGTTCAGGAGCCGGCCGGTGCGGGTCACCTCGATCACTGAGTACACCCCACGCGCGGGCACGGTCGTCGAGTTCACCGCCGTCGTCACCGGGAATCCGCAACCCTCACCGGTCCCACCGTCGTTCAACCAGCGGTTTCACCTCGGTGATCTCGAGCAGGCCGAGCGCGTCTGGATAGCCGGGGCCTTCGAAGTGCAGGGCAACCTCGACATCCGGGCGCTCGAGTGGGCCTTCGAGCGCCTGATCGACCGCCACGACACCCTGCGCAGTTCCTTCGTTCGCGTGGTGGACGGAATCGAGCGGACGCTCCACGAACCGGGTTCGGTGGAGATGAGGCAATCCACTCGAACCACCTTCTCCTCGGCGTCGACGCTCCGGAATCACCTCCGAAGCACGCTCGAACTGCACTGCGATGCAAGACGATTCCCGTCGTACACCTGCGTCGGAATCGACCGACCGGACACCTCGACGATCCTGTGCGCTTTCGACCACTCCAACGTCGACGCCATGTCGATCGCCGTCGTCGTCGACGAGATCCACACCCTGTACGAGGCCTACCGCCGCTGCCCGTCGAACCCGGAGACAGACCTGCCTCCCGTCGGTGGGTTCGTCGAATACTGCCGCATCGAAGCAACCCAGCCACTCGTCGATCCAACGGACGAGCGCATGGTGCAGTGGTCGACCTTCCTCACCGAGTGCGGGGGCACCACGCCGCGCTTCCCGTTCGACCTCGGCGTCGCCGAGGGTGAAACAGCGCCTCAGGCAACGACTGTCACCTCCTTGCTCGACGCCCGGCAGACCGCCGACTTCGAGCAGCTCTGCGCCCGTTCCGGAGCCGGAATGTTCGCCGGGGTCGTCGCAGCGATCGCACAGGCCTGCGCCGACACGGGCGGACCGAACCGTGTGCCGTTCCTGTTCCCGTTGCACACCCGCCATCAGCAGCACTTCTCGCGAGCACTGGGCTGGTTCACCACCAACGCTCCCATGACCGTGGAGGTCGAACGAGATCTCACCGACACGATCACCGCGGCCCACACAGCGTTTCGCGCGGCACTACCTCTGAGCACAGTTCCGATCCCCCAGGTACTGAACAACCTCGGTGACGCCTTCACCCTGTCGCGTCGAGACGTGTTCATGGTGTCCTACATCGACTACACCAGAATCGGCGGACACGAGCGCTTCGACCGAACCGACGCACACCACATCAGCAATGCCACGGTCTCCGACGACGCACAGTTCTGGGTCTCCAGTACCGCATCGGGCCTGGCGCTGCGATCACGATTCCCCGACACGGCAACGGCACACTCGGTGATGACTGCGTTCACCGCGGAACTGATCGCACTCATGCGGGCCTCCGCAGCGAAACCCGAGAGCGCAGCCCTCACGCCCTGACAAACTGCGTTCCGCAGGCTCCACTCCCGCCCCCTGAGGTCATTCCGCAGGCTCCACTCCCGCCCCTCGACAGATGTTCCGCATAGGATCGAGAGTGCAGACCGTTCACCCCCGGGCGGGCCGCCAGCCGAATATCTTCCGTAGGAGCCGATACGTGCCTGTACCAACCGATTCCACCGCAACGTTCGCCGACTATGCGCATCCGGATCGTCTCGTATCGACCGAATGGCTGTCCGCTCATCTCGGCACCCCCGGCCTTCGCGTCGTCGAATCCGACGAGGACGTGTTGCTCTACGACGTCGGCCACATTCCCGGCGCGGTCAAGATCGATTGGCATCTCGACCTCAACGATCCGGTCACCCGCGACTACATCGACGGCGAGCAGTTCTCGAAGCTGATGAGCCGCAAGGGTATTTCCCGGGACGACACCATCGTCGTGTACGGCGACAAGAGCAACTGGTGGGCCGCGTACGCACTGTGGGTCTTCACGCTGTTCGGACATCAGGACGTGCGTCTGCTCGACGGCGGCCGCGACGCCTGGTTGTCGGAGAACCGCGACACCACCCTCGATGTGCCCGAGTTCCCCGCAACCGAGTATCCGGTGATCGAACGCGACGACGCGCCCATCCGCGCGTTCGCCTCCGACGTCCTCGGCTCGCTCGGAACGGTGCCGTTGATCGACGTGCGCTCCCCCGCCGAGTACACGGGCGAGCGCACCCACATGCCCGACTACCCCGAGGAAGGCGCATTGCGCGGAGGTCACATCCCCACCGCCGTGAGCATCCCCTGGGCCAAGGCAGCTGCACCGGACGGACGCTTCCGTTCTCGTTCGGAACTGGACGAGATCTACTCCGGCACGTCTGCGACCGACGACGTGATCGCGTACTGCCGTATCGGTGAGCGTTCGAGCCACACGTGGTTCGTGTTGACCCATCTGCTCGGATACCAGTCGGTTCGCAACTACGACGGCTCGTGGACCGAATGGGGCAACGCCGTCCGCGTTCCGATAGCCAAGGGCGAGGAGCCCGGATCGGCTCCGGCCACTCGATGAGTGCCCTGCCGGAGTCGCTGGCCGAGATCGTCGAGGACTTCGCCGCGGTGGAGGGACAGGACAAGCTGCAGCTTCTGCTCGAGTTCAGTCGTGAACTTCCTCCGCTGCCGGAGCACCTTGCCCAGGATGCGATGGAGCCGGTGCCGGAATGCCAGTCTCCGCTGTTCCTGTCGGTGGACGCCGCCGATCCCGAGCGAGTCCGGCTGTACTTCAGCGCCCCGCCGGAAGCGCCGACCACGCGAGGGTTCGCCTCGATCCTCGCGCAGGGACTCGACGGCCTCGGCTCGCAGGAGATCCTCGACGTACCCGACGATTTCTACTCGGCGCTCGGGCTGAGCGACGCGGTCAGCCCGCTCCGACTGCGCGGCATGTCGGCGATGCTGGCGCGGATCAAGCGTCACCTTCGCTGACGGTCGACCGGCGACGGCGCGGTGGCGCGCCCGTCGTCTTGATCGATACAACGGGTCGTCGTTAGACTCCGCGGCAGGGCATCGATGCCCAGTCCCCCGACGCTGACGACGAAGGTTGGTTGCTGCCGATATGGAGTTCACGGAGTTGGCGGACTACGCGGTTCCCGCGGGCACGCTCACCGAGTGGATACCCAGCGTCGGTCCGCAGGCCCGCACTCCTGAGGCCGCAGGGTGGCACCCCGACGCCAGGCCGACGTCCTACGTCCACGAGGCGCACCTTCGTACGAGCCTGAGCAGTCCTCGTCGCGGTCGTGAATCATGGCTCGGCGCGGCCTTCGAGATCGCAGGCCCCCTGGACAAACCCGCGTTCCGCCGGGCAGTTCTGAACTGGATCGACCGGCACGAGGCGATGCGGTCGAGCGCGTCGATCGACGAGGTGACGGGCGAGATGACGCGGGTGACCGCGGCGCAGGGTGCCATCGACATCTGGCAGGTCGAGCAGGAACGGTGCGCGCAATCGAGCGAGGTGTTCGAGCACCTGCAGTATCTGTTCGACGAGTTCACCTCACCGTTGATCTGGCCCGCCTACGCCTTCGTGACTCTCGAACCGGTGGACGAGACGCGTCCGATCACCGTCTTCTTCGCAGCGGATCACTCCATCATCGACGGTTTGTCCACGGTGTTGGTCGCGCACGAGATCGCTGCTCTGTACGGAGAGGAACTCGGCGGTGCGCCTGCTGCCCTGTTCGAGGCCGGCAGCTACCTGGACTTCGGTTCCTCCGAACGCGAAAGGAATGCTGAGCTCGAACATTCGCACGACGCCGTGAGGATCTGGCGAGACTTCCTGGTCGACGGCGACGGTGAACTACCGGCGTTCCCCCTCGACATCGGCGATCCGAGTCCGGACGATCTGCCGCAAGGCGGTTTGTCCGCGTGGGTGCTCGACCCCGAGCAGGCCGACTCGTTCTCGGTCGCGTGTCGCAAGACAGGACACAGCCTGTTCGCGGGATTGCTCGCGGTACTCGCCATCACCGGCTCGGAACTGGGCGGGGGTAGTCGTTTCCGTACGGTAACGCCGGTGCACACCCGAGACGAGCCCCAGTGGGCCTCCGCACTCGGCTGGTTCGTCGGACTGTGCCCCATCTCGTTCGACATCGCCGGTGCCGACTCGTTCGGTTCGGTGGTCGCGGCGGCCTCGGCCGAGGTGAAGAAGACCAAACCGATCGCCCGCGTTCCTCTCGATCGGGTGTTCACCACTCTGGGCTACTCCGCCCGCCCGCGCTTCGTCGTCTCCTTCATGGACGTACGGTTCGCGCCTGCGGCCGAGCACTGGCCGGACTGGAACGCCAGAGCACTGCGCAGCAAGCAGTACCAGCACGACGTGTACATCTGGATCAACCGCACGCCGCAGGGAATCAACATCGCGGCTCGCTACCCCAACACCGAGCAGGCGACCGCTCGGGTGCACGAGTACGTCGGTGCCTTCCGGAAGCTGTTGACCGATGTGGCGGACACCGGGACCGCGCGATTCCCTCTTCCGGACCACCACCGGTCCGATATCGGACATACCGACACCGGTCAGATCGCTACCAATCAGTAGCTCGCTGCGACGCGTCCTCGATCCGCTGCAGCTGTACGGACCGATTGCAGCGATGACAGTGCCGGTGCTTAGACTCCGACGTGACGTTCGTAACGAAGCACGCGAGAAACACATCTGTAGGAGGCTCAGTGCCCAGCCATGCCAGTGCTCAGATCACCAAGGTTCTTGTCGCCAATCGTGGCGAGATCGCGGTGCGGGTGATCCGGGCGGCCGCCGATGCCGGGTTGGCCAGTGTCGCTGTGTACGCCGAGCCCGATGCCGATGCCCCGTTCGTTCGGTTG
>NZ_NPFV01000041.1:0-10379 GCF_002259365.1 Rhodococcus sp. 14-2496-1d
GTAAATGGTTCGCGTTGGTAACCAATGCTCTGACCTGCGGCGATGCACCCCAGGGGGGTGCCCCTAAGCCCCCCTCCTCGAGGTTCGCCGTGGGGGAGGTCGCTGAATGGTGCGGAGGGTTCAAGATGTTCCACAAAACCAGGGAGGGCGTGTTTTGCCGATGTTCGAGCGCGCGATTCGCCGGCCATCTGACGACGTGGAGTATCTGCGAATGGTTCAGACGTGGATGAATCCAGGTCTGGAGTTCAGTGCGGAGAAGGCCGCCGAGAAGGAGCGCATCGCTCGACTGTTCGGCAAGAGCTCGCGTTCCGTCCCACAGCTCAACTCTGAAAGGAAACTGCGACATGCCAGCGCAGAATGTTAATCGCGGTCGAATACATGCCTTGCCCCGCAGGTTCCGAACCCGCTGCCTCGACGTCGATGCAATGCAGTTCGACGGAACATCAGCGAGCGGGCAAGACATCGTCAGCTGGGTTTTCCTCCGAGGCGGTGTCGCATCCTGGACCGAGGCGCAGCCGGCCTTCATCTCAGACGACGGTCTCCAAGGCTGCCCAGCCCAACCGAGCATCCTCGTCGTCAGCGGCGTTGTCGTCGAGCCGGGGGCCTGGGTAGTAGATGACAAGTGGACCGTCATGGACGATGCGCAGTTGCGCGAACGGTTTCAGGAATGGAACTGAGAGACCGGGTCCACAACCTGATCGCGTCGGTGGTCCGCAAGTTTGCCCATCAGATGGGCTGGTTCTGATTTCTCTGTTCGGCGCAATGCCGGCGGATTTCTAGTTCGGCGCAATGCCGACGGCAGGAGTTGACGATGGGCAATCACGGAGGTGCACGAAACAGGTCCGGCCCGCATGCGTCGATGTTCTCCGCGCGATCGGATGCGCGTGATGTTCGTGCGCTGAAGTTGCCGATCGGCGGCCATGACGGAGACTTCCCGCCACTGTCGGAGTTCCTCCCTGATGCGACCGAACGTGAAGGCATCGTGTGGGCACAGGCGTGGCGAACTCCGCAGGCTGCGCAGTGGATTCGGGAGTCGTGGCGTCATCGCACGATCGCGATGTGGGTCCGTTGGTCCGTCAAGATGGAAGACCGCGAGGCCTCGGCCGCGACGTGTGCGGCTGCGCAGCGTCTCGCGGACAACATTGGCATGACACCGGCCGGACTGAAGGAGAACGGCTGGCTGATCGTGGCCGATGACTCGGGTGAGCATCCCGATCAGCAGGCGAAGCAGACGACGGTGAAGAAGTCGGTTGGCCGCACGATGGGCAACGGCAGGAGGATGCGCGCCGTCGCCACGCCGATTGTCCACGCCGATGACGACGACTGAGGGTTTCGTAGTTGACTTTCCGACCCTCGCGCACGTCACCGATCCGTGGAAGCAGGCGCACTGCTCGATTCCGGACGGCTTCGATCAGGGCAAACCGTTCGTCTCGTCGGACTGGCAATTCTGGTGCGATGCCAACCATTACGCGGTCAAGCCGCGTGCGAAGTGGCAGCCACTCAGGCCCCTGATGAACGAGGCGTTCGTCTACCGCCGGTCGCTGATCGTCGGCCCGCAGAAGTCGGGCAAGGGTCCGTGGTCGGCGACGGGCGTCGCACTCGAGGCAGTCGGGCCGTCGCTGTTCGCGGGCTGGGCAGAATCCGGTGACGGGTACGCGTGTTCGGACTGGGGCTGCGGCTGCGGGTTCGAGCACGAGTACGAGCTCGGCGAGCCGATGGGGATGCCGCATCCCTCGCCGCTGATCCAGATGACGGCAACGTCCGAGGATCAGGTCGACAACGTCTACCGGCCGCTGAAGACGATGATCAAGAACGGTCCTCTCGCGGACCTGATGTTGATCCGCGAGGGGTTCATTCGCCTACCCGGCGACGAGAACCGCATCGACGTCGTCACCGCGTCGGCGAACAGTCGACTCGGCAATCCGGTGTCGTATGTTCTGCACGACGAGAATGGGCTGTATCTCAAGTCCAACAAGCTGATTGCCGTTGCGCAGACTCAGCGTCGCGGTCTCGCCGGTATGCGTGGCAGGTCGATGGCGACGACGAACGCGTGGGACCCGTCGGAGAATTCCGACGCACAGCTTACGTGGGAATCGCGCGCGAAAGACGTGTTCAAGTTTTACCGGATTCCCCCGAAAAACCTGTCCTGGGGCGACAAGCGGGAACGCCGGAAGCTGCTGAAGTTCGTGTACGCGGATTCTCCGTGGGTGTCGATCGACTCGATCGAGGCCGATGCGGCCGAGCTGAACGAGCGTGACCCTGCCGAGGCTGAGCGGTTCTACGGAAACCGACTGGTCAGCGGCCAGGGTGCATGGCTGAAGGCGGGATTGTGGGAGCGGGCATATGCCGGTAGCGAGTAAGCAGAATCTCTGGTTGCCCAATCCTGCTCGCGGAACGATGATCTGCGCTGGCTTCGACGGGTCGCTCAACAACGACTGGACTGCGATCCGTTGCGAGACAAGGTCGGGCCGCAGTTTCACCCCGAGGTTCGGCCCGGACAAACGACCGACGATCTGGAATCCCGCGGAGTTCAACGACGAGATCCCACGCGACCAGGTCTATGCCGCGGTAGACGAGATCTTCTCTCGCTGGCATGTCGCGCGGTTCTACTGCGATCCGGAGGACTGGGAATCCGAGATCGGGGACTGGTCGGTCACGCACGGCGACGAGCACGTCTTCGAGTGGCGCACCAATCGCACGGCGCAGATGTACTCCTCGATCCGCAGGTTCGAGAACGACCTGCGGAGTCGGCGCATCGAACAGGACGGGTGCCCGATCACGGCCACTCACATGGACAACGCCCGCAAAGCGCCCAAGCCCGGGCAGATGTACCTACTGCAGAAACCGAACGAGCACCAGAAGATCGACGCCACCATGGCCTCGATCCTGGCGCACGAAGCGTGCGCCGATGTGCATGTCGCGGGATGGCCCGAGCCGGTCGATTCGCGGGTGTTCTGCCTGGCCTGATCAGAGAGAAGGTGACCATGGTTCTGTTGCGCACACTGCTCTCGGACGACGAACGCGACATGGTCGAGAAGATGCAGGCCAAGATGCATCGACGTAAGCGGCTCGACGATCTGTTGGAGGCCTACCACGAAGGCTCGGTGCGAATCTCGCAGCTCGGTCTCGCGATTCCTCCGAACCTGTGGGTGCTCGAGACTCTGGTGAACTGGCCACGAGTGCAGGTCTCCGAGATCTCGAATCGGATGCGGATCCGGTCGATCATGCGTCCCGACGAGGTGATCGCCGACGCGGCGCTGATGGAAGGGTTCCGTGCCAACAACCTGGCGTCCGAGGCACCTCTGAACCACACCCAGACGATGGTTTACGGCCGCGGGTTCGTCTCGGTCGGCACCAATGAAGAGGACCCTGAGCATCCGCTGGTCCTGATCGAGTCGCCGCGAGAGAGCAGCTGCTTGATCAACACTCGTCAACGCCGGATGGACGCCTACATGCGGACCTTCCGCGCGGACAACGGCGATGCGCTGGGCACGCTGATCCTGCCGAACAAGACATTGCAGATCTCGCTCGGTGTGCACGGGTGGCAGATCGACGAGGTCGGCGACGACACCGGCATCGACGAACACGAGCTCGGCCGGGTGCCGGTGGTGATGTTCCTCAACCGCCGCAAGGCCGGCCAGTGGGACGGCGAGTCGGAGATGACCGACGTCATCCCGATCACCGACGCGGCCGCGCGTGCGCTGACCAACCTGCAGTTCGCACTCGAAACGCATGCGACCCCGCAGAAGTGGGCTCTCGGTGTCGATCAGAAGGACTTCGTCAACGAACGCGGTGAACCGATCCCAGCGTGGGAGTCGTACATGCACTCGGTGTGGTCGACGAAAAACGACAAGGCCAAGTTCGGCAACTTCACTCCGTCGGATCTTCGAAACTTTCACGAGACGGTTTCGCTGTACGGGGAGATGGCCTCGTCGGTCACCGGGCTGCCGCTGCGCTACTTCGGGAAGAACACCGCCAATCCTGCTGCTGAGGGTGCGATTCGGGCCGACGAGGCTCGGATGATCAACAACGCCGAGAACAAGATGGTCGATAACGGCGCGTCCTGGTCATGGGTGGCCTCGCTCTACGAGCGCTTCCGTACCGGTGAGTGGTTGCCCGGCAATCAGATCACCGTCGAGTGGTACAACGCGGCAACCCCGACAACCGCCGAGCAGGCAGACGCGATTCAGAAGCTCAACGGCGGCACGCCTGTGTACTCCCGTGAAGGGTCGTGGGACGAGATGGGGTGGTCCGAGCCCCGAAAGAACCGTGAGCGTGAGTACTTCGAGAAGCAGGAGGCCGATCCCGTGTTCGACCGCCTGAACCGCGACCTTGGGAACATTCCGGCGAGATCGTCAGTGACACCGACCGACGACAATGCTGCCGCAGCCGTCAGCTGAGAACTACCTACGTCAACAGGCCATTCAGCGTGAAGCCCTCATCGCCGCGAAGCGGATTTGGGGTAGCCGGCCGCCGAAGGACTTCGATGTGTGGTTCGCGGCGAACGTCGATCGGCTCGTCGCCGTCATTGTGATCGGTCAACGCGCCGCCGTCGACGACGCTGAGGACTACGTCGCGGACACTCTCGACGACCTTGGTGTGTCGATTCAGCCGACCGATGAGGTAGCGCCCGATGGGTTGACGGGGATTGCCTCGGACGGCCGTCCGCTGGACTCGCTGATGTACGGGTCGATCATCACCGCGAAGAGCAAGATCGGCGACGCTGTAGATCGCGGGATGCCGATGACCAGTGATGTCGTCTCGGCAGCATGGGAGGCCGGTCTTCGGTCCGTGCAGCTTCGCGTGCAGACACAGATCGCCGACGCGAATCGTGTCGCAACCGGTCTGGCGATCACCTCGCGCCCGGGAGTCGGGTACGTCCGAATGCTCAACCCGCCGTCGTGTTCTCGGTGTGCGGTCATGGCTGGCCGGTTCTACCGGTACAACGCCGGATTCGACCGTCACCCGGGATGCGACTGTCGACACATCGCCGCACCGGAGGACCGGGCCGGTGATCTGCGGACCGACCCGATGGACTACTTCGTATCCCTCGACCCGGCGATGCAGGACAAGGTCTTCACCATCGCTGGTGCGCAGGCCATCCGTGAGGGAGCGGACATCGCGCAAGTGGTCAACGCACGGCGCGGCGCGCACGGTCTCGACACTGCCGCCGGGTTGATGGGCAACGCGAAGTACCACCACACCAAGCGCCGGGATGTGTACGGCCGGCAACTGATCACTACGACCGAGGGCGTGACCAAACGAGGTGTGGCAGGGAAGATCATCCGCGCGCGAGGCCGCACCCCGAAGACCACGCCGAGGCTGATGCCCGAGGACATCTACCAGATCGGTGAGGACCGAGACGACACGCTGAGGCTCCTACGGCTTAACGGATACCTACTCGAAAGGTCGGGTCCCAGATCCGGCGTGGGTTCGAGAACCAGTCTCGTGCCGGACCTGGCAACGGTCGAGAAGCTGAAGCCCAGAACTACCGCAACGCCGACGCCGGTCGACCTCGACGCCGTCACTGCCGCGGCAGAGGCTGAGGCCGCCCGTCAGCGCGCGAGGGAGCGAGCTGCACCGCAGTTCAGCTTCGACGTCAGTGCAGGGGTTCCGTCCGAATCAGCGGCGACCGCCCGCCGAACCATCGCACGCATCCCGTTCGAGACTCGGCAGGAACTCGCTCGCCAGAACATCAAGCTGTTCCTGACGCGCCGTGTGTCACTGACCGACGATCAGCAGATCCGAGACCGCTACGCAGGATCGTTCACCGCAGACGGCCGGTCGTTGGACGAGACCTCGTTCTTCAATCCCAGCTACGGGGACGTGATCATCTCGACGGATGCACGACCCGGATCTCTCGACGTCGTCGCACACGAACTGGGCCACGCGCTGGACTACCGAGCGCTGCGGCGTCTACCACCAGAGGTGACGTGGCAGGAGCAGGGAGCTGCGTCACTGTCCGATTCCGCCCGAGAGGCCGCGCAGAGACCGGCGACGGCGTCGATCTACCGGATCCAGGACGACCCGTACGTCAAGTGGGCACACGAACGTGTGGCCGGCGGAAACGGCCCGGAGTACTACAGAGCCGGATCGCAGGGCAAACCATCCAGCGGCCGCGCCGAATGGATCGCCGAAGGGTACGCAGCGGTGCTCAGTAACAACCGCCCGTGGTTGGTCTACATCTCCGGAGGCGACGAGCGGGCCGCTGACATCCTGGCATGGTCGTTTCGAAGATTCGGGGTGGTCACATGATCCTGCCGGTGCTGATTCTGGGAGTAGGGCGCTACCTCGACATCAGCGGACGCGTTCTGCCGGCCGATCGGACCTACAGCGCTGCGGAGATCGCCGCACACAGTGTGTGGGATCCAGGCTTCGACCCTGAGGTCGCTGGTGCCCCAGGCGAACCGGAAGTGCTTGCACCGGAGCGCAGAGCGTACTGGGAGTCCGTCGCGGCCCGGGGCGGTCATTCGCTGCGCGAGCTGCTCGCATCCACGTGAGAGATCACTCTCGTCCATTCCGCTGATCCGCAAGGGATCAGCGGTATTCGTGCCGCCCGCAACGGGTTCGGCCGTATCCGAAGGAGCAGTACTTTCATGAAACGAACCATTCTCACGGCCGATCAGTTCGCGGCGCTGTCGCTCCGCTCGACCGCCCCGCGGTGGAATCGGCAACCACTGCAGCAACACCACGCCGAAGGCGAGGGCGATGGCAGCGGAGACGGTGACGGAACCGGCGAGGGTGACGGCGACGGAGACGGCGCAGGCGCAGGTGATGGTGACGGAACCGGCGAGGGTAACAGCGACGGGGACGGCGACGACAAGAAGCTCGGTCCCGCCGGGGAGAAAGCACTCGCTGCGATCAAGGCCAAGGAGAAGTCCGAACGCACCCGCCGGATCGCCGCGGAGAAGGAGCTCAAAGCCCTCAGGGCCGGAAAGAAGCCCGGGGCCGCTGGTGGTGACGACGCCGCCGAACAGGCGCAGCGCGAACGCGAGGAGCAGATCATTGCCCGCGCCAACGCCCGTGTCCTGAGCTCGGAAGTTCGGGCCGCTGCAGCAGGTGTGCTCGCGGACCCCGCCGATGCCCCACGATTTATCGACCTCGATCAATTCGAGGTGGGTGAGAACGGCACCGTCGACGCCACCGCGATCGCAGATGCGATCAAGGAACTGGTCGAAGACAAGCCGTACCTGGCCGCGCAAGGCGGCAACGGAAAGCCCCGAATTCCCAAGCCCGACAACCGCCAAGGCGGCGGCGGAGGGAAGAAGTTGACGGGCAAGGATCTCGGCAAAGCCGAAGCAGCGAAAAGATTCGGCAACCGCGACAAGAAGTAGCCGCAGTGTGAACGACCCATCGAGCATCACCCATCTCACCCCTTGAAGGAGGGACGTAGCGCCATGACTTCGATCGAAGTGCAGACCAATCCGTTTCAGAACGACAACAAGCAGTGGCTCCTGAGCCCGCACGGCACCGACCCGGGAACGACGCCGTCGATCACCCTCGACGTGTCCGCGTTCACTCAGGCCACGCACTACCCGAACGGCTTCATCGTCTCGGGAATCGTGCTCGGCAAGATCACCGCGAACCGCAAGTACGGCCCGTACGACGACACCGCGACCGACGGCCGTCAGACTGCCGCGGGAATCTTGTTTGCGGCACGCAAGGTGCCGAACCTGCTGGATCTGACCAAGGACGTCGGATCAGGCTTGCTGGTTCACGGGTTCGTCGATCCTGCGAAGTTGCCGATCGCGAACGCCGCGACCGGTGGCGGGTTCCTCGACACCAACGCCCGCACGGATCTTCGCATGATCCACTTCGCGTCCTGATCCGGACCATCTGACTTTCTCTGTCTCGAAAGGACATTCATCTCATGGCACAGTTCCTCGATGCGCCGGTTCCGCCCGACGCACTCACCACGTTCGTTCGCGAGGTGCCCAAGCCTCGCAACAACCGCCTGACCGAGTTGTTCGGCGCACCGAAGATCCTCGACAGCAACACCGTCGACTTCCTCGAGATCGTCAAGACCAACCGGACGGCGAAGTACCGCAGCTACGACGGACGGATCCACGTCTCGAGCCGGGACACCGGTTCGGAGAAGCGTGTTCCGCTCGCTCCGCTGTCGAGCTCGTCTCCCGCGATCGGTGAGTACGAGCGCCTGCAGCAGGAGTTCGCGCGTACGCAGGGCACCAACAAGGCGGTGCTCGAGCGCGCGATCTACAACGACGGTGAGAATCTCACCAACGAGATCTACAACCGTATCGAGCTCGCGTGGGGCGACGTGCTCACCGATGGCGTTCTCAACATCGATGAGAACGGCTTCATCAACGAGGCCGACTACGGACTGCCCGCGAATCACATTGTCGCTCCGGCAACCCCGTGGACGAACCTGACCGCGTCGACACCGCTCACCGACCTTCAGGCGTGGTGCGACGTCTACAACGCGACGAACGGCTTCCTCCCGGGCTCGATGCTGCCCTCGCTCAAGCAGATGCGGCTCCTGCAGCGCAACAAGGAGATCATCGACGCGGTGTTCGGCGCGACCCAGGGTCGCACCCACGTGACCACTGCGGACCTAATCAACCTGTTCAGCTCGGAAGGGCTGCCGATTCCGCTGGCTCCGTACGACAATGTGCTCGACGTCGACGGTGTCTCGACCCGCGTCATGGCCGAGGATCGTCTGACGCTCCTGCCGCCGAACCTCGAAGACCTCGGGTTCACGGCGTTCGGTCTCACCGCGACGGCGTTGGAGATGGCTGACTCGGGTGAGATCGATCGGGTCGAGACCGATCCTCAGGGCATCGTGGCCAAGGTCGTCAAGGTCGACGGGCCGCCGACGCGCCGCTTCACCTGGGTCGATGCCTGCGGACAGCCGATCCTCTCGAACGCACGTCGCCTCATGACAGCGGACCTGTTCTGATGGCGCGCCTGGCCGTGTTCGTGCACGTCGCGGACAAGAACGGCGAGACTCACGCATTCGGGCCCGACGACGACGTACCTGCCTGGGCGGTCAAGTCGATCACCAATCCGGGTGTGTGGGCCGAGGCCCCCGAGACCGCGAAGGCACCGGCGGCGGCTCGCAAGACCACCGCCAAGACGTCGACAGTCACCAAGACGGTCACGCCGGAGCAGCCCAAGTCGGAGACGCCCACGCCCGCCGACGGCGGCCAGGCTCCCAAGCCTGCACCGGGCGAGGCATTCGCAGCCGAGACGGGCAGCGAAACGGGCGACTCCGGCGCGGGTGACGATCAGGAGGACTGAGTCGTGCCCAGCACGGAACCGTTGATCACCGTGCAGGACATGCGCAACGGCACTATGGAGCCCTTCCCCGAGACGGACACCGAGGAACAGCAGCAACTGCTGTTCCTCATTCGCTTCGCTTCGGGGAAGGCTCGCCGGGGAGTCATCCGGGCGTCCGGTCTAGATCTCGACGACGGCATCGCGAACGGCACGGTCGATCGCGATCTAGTCATGGGCATCATGGTCGTGGCCGTACATCGAGCGATCAAGTTGTGGCGGCGCGGGTTCGGGGTGCGAAACAAGCAGTATCTCGAGGAGTCGACCGAATACTCCGACGGTGATGCTGGGTCGTCGTCGTTGGTGTATTTCACCGCAGAAGAGATTGACGATCTGACCCCGAATCGTCCGTCCGGATCATCCCGTGAAGCGTTCACGATCACGCCGGGTCCACGCTGATGCCGCGCTATCCGCAGCGCTGGTCGATCGTGCGACCCAACCCACCGGAGGTCGACGAGAGCACCGGCAATCAGGTTCCCGTCGCTCCGACGTATCAGCCGTGGACAGGACTGCTGCAACAGCGGTTCCTGGACACCAAGCAAACCGAACTGACCGGCAATCGGACAGTCAGTGAGCTTGTCCTGCAACTCGATCCGTACCTTCCTGGCGGTCTCAGCGACCGCGACCAACTCCGTTTCGACGGCGACCGTCGGGTGCAGGGCTCGAACGAGGGACTCGGCGGCCTGATCGCAGTCGGGGACATCGTTCACGTCCGTGGTCGGCCGAAGGAACGCAGGCCCACCGAAGGCGGCCGGGTGGACTACATCGTCGCGATCGTCGTGCACGCCTCGGATATGGCCTCGAGCAACACCTCGCCGCCGTAACCCGAATGTGAAAGTGAGTGATCCGCAATGGATCAGACCGACGTGCAGCAGCCGAAACCGCAACCGCCGTATCCGAACACGTCGCATTTCGTGGTGGCGCAGTTGGCCAAGGATCTCGACGGGATGGCATTCGGCGCGGCGGATTGGCATTTCAACTTCCGCACCGACCCGAACTACTACGGCGCGCTCGCGCAGGCAGTGCTCAACGCACAGGCCGGGTGGTTCCTCGACATGCGAACTCGCGAATGGGTTCTGCGTGAA
>NZ_NPFV01000051.1:0-538 GCF_002259365.1 Rhodococcus sp. 14-2496-1d
AGTGGGGTGTTCTCGAACGGTGACGGTCAGTTCGACTCGCACCGTCTGGCGATATAGCGGCATGTCGTCACCGCGTGACTTGTCGATCTGCGGCCCGTTACCGGGGCCGTCGATCCACCGACCGTTCCACGAACAGTTACGGAACGGCCGATTGGTCGTGTGCCCGATGATCTCCCCGCACAGCCCCGCCAGATCCCATGCAACTTCCTCGGGATCGGCAAGGATCGGATACGGCTCGCTCCGCAGAATCGCGGGAGGCGGGGCGAAGACGTCGATCTGCACGAACGGCTTGCGCAGCATCGGGTCGTCGCCCTTTGTTCCGGCACCGCGGATGACGATGAACGGCCGCACGATCTTCTCGGGAATGTCACGCGTGGTGATCAGTTCCTTCGGAATATGCTCGGTCAGATCGGCGTCGGCGTGCAACGCTTCACGAACCGCGCCGGGCGCGAACGGAATCCGTACCTTCGGTGTCATCGCGGCGTCCAACCCGAGTACTTGCCGTGCGATCGCGCCGCATCGGTCATCACTGCCGCCG
>NZ_NPFV01000046.1:0-538 GCF_002259365.1 Rhodococcus sp. 14-2496-1d
AGTGGGGTGTTCTCGGACGGTGACGGTCAGTTCGACTCGCACCGTCTGGCGATATAGCGGCATGTCGTCACCGCGTGACTTGTCGATCTGCGGCCCGTTGCCGGGGCCGTCGATCCACCGACCGTTCCACGAACAGTTACGGAACGGCCGATTGGTCGTGTGACCGATGATCTCCCCGCACAGCCCCGCCAGATCCCATGCAACTTCCTCGGGATCGGCAAGGATCGGATGCGGCTCGCTCCGCAGAATCGCGGGAGGTGGGGCGAAGACGTCGATCTGCACGAACGGCTTGCGCAGCATCGGGTCGTCGCCCTTGGTTCCGGCACCGCGGATGACGATGAACGGTCGCACGATGTTCTCGGGAATGTCACGCGTGGTGATCAGTTCCTTCGGAATATGCTCGGTCAGATCGGCGTCGGCGTGCAACGCTTCACGAACAGCGCCGGGCGCGAACGGAATCCGTACCTTCGGTGTCATCGCGGCGTCCAACCCGAGTACTTGCCGTGCGATCGCGCCGCATCGGTCATCACTGCCGCCG
>NZ_NPFV01000055.1:0-10324 GCF_002259365.1 Rhodococcus sp. 14-2496-1d
GTAAATGGTTCGCGTTGGTAACCAATGCTCTGACCTGCGGCGATGCACCCCAGGGGGGTGCCCCTAAGCCCCCCTCCTCGAGGTTCGCCGTGGGGGAGGGCTCTCCGAGGTGCGGAGGGTTCAAGAAGTTCCGAAAAAATCGAGAGGCCTACCGATGTTCCAGCGCCCAATCCGTCAACCATCCGACGCGGAGTATCTGCGGCGGGTTGAGAAGTGGATGAATCCAGGTTTGGAGTTCAGTCAGGAGAAGGCCGCCGAGAAGGCGCGCATCGCTCGACTGTTCGGTGGGGGCGCGCAAGCCAACTCCGCTCGACACTGAAAGGGAACTGCGACATGCCAGCGCAGAATGTGAACCGCGGTCGAATACATGACCTACCCCGCAGGTTCCGAACTCGATGCCTCGACGTCGATGCGATGCAGTTCGATGGTTCCTCGGCGAGCGGGCAGGACATCGTCAGTTGGGTGTTCCTCCGAGGCGGTGTCGCGTCGTGGACCGAGTCCATGCCGGCCAGAAACCCAGACAGTGACGGTAAGAGTTGTCCAGCGCTACCAAGCAGGCTCACAGTCTGCGGCGTTGTTGTCGAACCGGGGTTCTGGGTGCTCGACGACAAGTGGACCGTCATGGCCGATGCACAGTTGCGCGAAAGGTTTCAGGAATGGCCCTGAGGGATCGCCTGCACAACCTGGTCGCGGCATGCGTCCGCAAGCTCGCCCACCGTATGGGTTGGTTCTGATCGTTTCTCCCGCGGCGCACTGCTGCGGTGTCTGTTCGGCGCACTGCCGAACGTAGGAGTTGGTGGCGATGACGAATCATGGAGGTGCACGCAGCAGGTCCGGGCCGAAGCCGTCGATGTACTCGGCCCGTTCGGATGCTCGCGATCTCAAAGCAACCCGTCTGCCGGTCGAGGGGTACAGCGACGACTTCCCTCCGCTCTCGGAGTTCCTGCCCGATGCCTCACAACGTGAAGGCCTCGTGTGGGCCGAGGCCTGGACAACTCCGCAGGCAGCGCAGTGGATTCGCGAGCCCTACCGGTTCCGCACGATCGCGATGTGGGTTCGCTGGACCGTGAAGATGGAAGATCCGGAAGCGCCCGCCGCCGTTGCGTCCGCCGCACTGCGTCTCGCCGATCAGATCGGTCTGACGCCGTCGGGTCTGAAGGAAAACGGCTGGGTCATCGTGCCCAAGGACCAGATCGTTCCGGAGTCGCCGGCCGCGAAACAGCGCACCGCGGGCAAGGTCATCGAACGAACGACGGGAACCGGTCGCCGGTTGCGTGGTGTAGCTCGGTCCGATGGCAGCGACTGAGTCGTACGCCGTCGACTTCCCCACCCTCGCTGACGTTCTCGACCCCTGGTACCAGGCGCACTGCTCGATCCCCGACGGATTCAACGTCGGGGATCCGTTCGTCATGGCCGACTGGCAGTTCTGGTGCACCGCGAACCACTACCGGGTGAAGAAGTCCGCTCGGTGGCAGCCGCGGAAGCCGATGCTGAACCAGGCGTTCACGTATCGGCGCTCGCAGATCGTCGGGCCGCAGAAGTCGGGTAAGGGTCCGTGGTCGGCGGCAGTCATCGCGGGCGAGGCTGTGGGGCCGACGTTGTTCGCGGGTTGGGCCGAGGACGGCGACGGGTACGCGTGCTCGGATTTCGGGTGTGGCTGCGGTTTCGAGCATGCCTACAACCCGGGCGAGCCGATGGGTATGCCGTGGCCGACGCCGATCATTCAGCTGACCGCGACGTCGGAGGATCAGGTCGACAACGTCTACGGACCGTTGACGACGATGATCGAGAACGGCCCGCTCGCGGAGCTGATGGGCATCCGGGAGAACTTCATCCGGTTGCCGGGCAATGCCCGCGACTCGATGGTGGAGAAGGTCACCTCGAATGCACTGTCTCGCATCGGAAAGCGCGTCTCGTTCGTGCTGAACGACGAGACCGGGCTGTACACGAAAGAGAACAAGCTCGTCGACGTCGCCGACGCGCAACGTCGAGGTGCGGCAGGTATGCAGGGCCGCACGATGGAAACCACGAACTGCTGGAATCCAGCGCAGCACTCGTATGCGCAGCGCACCTACGAATCGCGCGTGAAAGACGTATTCAAGTTTTACCGGATGCCGCCGACCGGGTTGCGTTGGGAGAACAGGAAAGAACGTCGAGAGTTACTGCGCTTCGTGTACGCGGGTTGCCCGTGGATCTCGATCGAATCCATCGATGCCGAGGCCGAGGAGATCTCGGAGACCGACCCACCGAAAGCAGAGCGCTGGTTCGGCAATCGCCTCGTTCAGGGTGTAGGTGCCTGGATGGATCAGGATGTCTGGGACGGTGCGTATGCGAGGGCCTGAGCGACTGTGGTTGCCCAATCCCAAGGCAGGCACTCAGATCTGCGTTGGGTTCGACGGGTCGGAGTCCAATGACTGGACGGCGATCCGCGCGCAGACGAAGGAGGGTTACTCCTTCACGCCCCGCTTTGGCGACGAACGCGCTCTGCGGCCGACGATCTGGAACCCGGCAGAGTACGGCGGTCAGATCCCACGCGATCAGCTCGAGGTGGCCGTCGAGCACATCTTCGACCGTTGGGATGTCGTCCGGATGTACTGCGACCCGGAGGGCTATTACTCCGAGATCGGTTCGTGGTCGGTGACATACGGTGCCGACAAGGTATTCGAGTGGCAGACGAACCGTCCACGCCAGATGCACGAGGCATTGTTGCGCTGCGAGACCGATTTGCGGAGCAAGCGAATGACGCACGACGGGTGCCCGATCACGACCCGCCATGTTCTGAATGCCCGCAACGTGCCGATGCCATCGCAACGGCATGGCATCCGTAAGCCAGTGGGCGAGCATCACCGCAAGATCGACGCGGCGGTCGCCACAGTCCTCGCCAACGAGGCCACAGCGGACGCTCTGGTGGCAGGTTGGCCGGACCCGGTCGACCAACGAGTGTTCTTTCGCCGACGCTGACAATTGAAGGAGGGGTTGTGACAGCACCGATTCTGCGGACGACCCTGTCTCCGGACCACCGAGACTTGATCGGCAAGATGAACGCCAATCTGTCTCGGCTGCAGCCGGCCGATCGGCTCCACGATCTGTACTTTGAGGGCGATCAGCGCGTCAAGCAGCTCGGTGTCGCTGTGCCCCCGGAACTGCGCATGTTCGAGACCGTCGCGAACTGGCCGCGGATGTACGTCGAGGAGATCGCTCGGCGACAGCGCATCAAGTCGTTGATTCGTCGGGACTCGACAGCTGCTGCCGTGATCGACGAGGAAGGCAACGAAGAATCGCCGAGGGTCTCTCGCAAGGACATCGCCCTGCAGGAAAGCTTCGACGTCAACAATCTGGCATCGGAAATCCGGCTCCTGAACAAGGAAACGATGATCTACGGCCGGTGCTACATGACGGTCGGCACCAACGAAGACGATCTCGACCACCCTCTGATCTCGGTCGAGTCTCCGCTGCAGATGTCGTGCCTGATCGATCAGCGGCGACGGCGGATGTCGGCGGCGTTCCGCCAGTTCCGTACCGATGATGGTGACAGAGTTGGAACCCTGTTTCTGCCCGATCGGACCATTCAGGTGATCGCAGGCCCGCGCGGGTGGCAGTACGACGAGGTGGGCGGCGACGCGGAGAACGAGGACGACAACGACGCTGTCGACCGACACGAGCTCGGTGTCATCCCGGTGGTCCTGTTCCTGAACCGCCGTCGTCTGGGTAAGTGGACCGGAACGACGGAGATGAAGGACATCATGGGCCTGACCGACGCGTGTGCGCGGTCGTTGGCGAACATGCAGGTCGCGCAGGAAACCCACGGCACGCCCGGAAAGTGGTTGCTCGGTGCCACGAAGGGCGACTTCGTCGATGAGGACGGAACGCCGATCCCGGTGTGGGAGTCGTATTTCACGGCGATGGCTGCGACAGCGAAAGGCCCGCGCGATGCCATGTTCGGGCAATTCAATGCCTCGGATCTGCGGAACTTCCACGACACGATCAAGCTCTACGCAGGCCTCGGATCGTCGGTGACTGGCCTGCCGATGCGGTACTTCGGCCAGAACACCGCCAATCCCGCTGCCGAGGGAGCTATTCGGGCCGACGAGTCGCGCATCAACGGCAACGCCGATGAGAAGAACGAGAGCCAAGGAACCGGCATCGGCTGGGCGATGGCGCTCGAGGAGCGATTCCGAACCGGTGAGTGGCCGGACAAGGGGACCGCAATCAAGGTCGAGTGGATCGATCCTGGTACGTCGACGAAAGCCGAGGAAGCGGACCATATCCAGAAGCTCAATGGCGGCACCCCGGTGTACTCGCGCGAGGGATCGTGGGACGAGCTCGGGTGGGACGAGGCCCGCAAGAATCGTGAACGTCGCTATTTCGCGGCCGAGAGCGATCCGGTTCTCGATCGTCTCAATCGTCAGTTGACCGAGGTACCCAAACGCACCCCGGGAGACATCGATGATTCCGGAACCGGCAGCTGACAGTTACGTTCGCCAGCAGGGCATTCAGAACGATGTCATCGACGCGGCAACGCAGATCTGGGGTCGTCGGCCGCCTCGCGATTTCGATGCATGGTTCGCCGACAACGTCGATCGACTGGTAGCGATCGTCACAGCCGGGCAGCAGGCCGCGGTGGTCGGTACCGACGAGTATGTTGCCGACACCCTCGACTCGTTGAGTCAGCAGGTCGAACCGACGGCATCCGTCCAGCCGGAAGGGTTGGTCGGAGTTGCATCGGATGGCCGCGCACTCGATTCGCTGATGTACTCGCCGATCATCACCGCGAAGGGTGAGATCAAGAAGGCCGTCGAACAAGGCCGCCCGATCGGAGCGGACGTCGTCGCTGCAGCGTGGGAGACCGGTCTGCGGATGACGCAACTACGTGTACAAACGCAGGTGGCCGACGCGAATCGAGTGGCGACCGGACTCAGTGTGACGGTGCGGCCGGAAATCGGGTACGTACGGATGCTCAATCCTCCGTCGTGCTCGCGGTGCGCGGTGCTGGCGGGCCGGTTCTACCGGTTCAGCAGCGGCTTTCTTCGGCATCCGTCATGCGATTGTCGTCATATCGCGGCCTCCGAGGATGTCGCAGAGGACGTGCGGACCGATCCGATGGACTACTTCGCATCGCTCGACACCCGGATGCAGGACAAGATCTTCACCGTCGCGGGCGCGCAAGCGATTCGCGAGGGAGCAGATATCGGGCAGGTCGTCAATGCTCGCCGCGGCGCGAACGGTCTCGACACTGCCGGTCGCCTTACGCGGCGGGACGTGTACGGACAAAGCTTGTTCACCACAAGCGAGGGTGTCACTAAGCGCGGTGTCGCAGGCAAGCTGATTCGTGCTCGCGGCCGTACCCCGGACACCACGCCGAGGTTGATGCCGGAGGACATCTACGAGATATCCGGTGGTGACCGCGACGATGCACTTCGGATGTTGCGGTTGAACGGCTACATACTCAACAGGTCCGGTCCCCGAACAGGCGCGGGATCACGCACTGGCCTGGTGCCGGAGCTCGTAGACGCACGCAATACCTCGGACGTTGCGAATACGGTGGATCTCGATGCTGTGGCTCGCGCAGCCGCACGAGACGAAGCCAATCGAGTTGCGGCCGAGAAGCTTCGACAGTCGAAGGTGCTCGCGCCTTCGGTCAGTGCAGGTGTACCGGCGACCGAAATTGCGGCTACACGAGCTACGCTCGATCGAATCCCGATTGCAGCGCGCGAGGAGCTCAAGCGCCAGTACGTTCGACTGTTCCTCACTCGGCGGGTGTCCCTGCTCGACGACGCCCAGGTGCGATCGCGGTACGCCACGATGGTCACCTCGGATGGCCGTCCTTCGGATGAGGTGTCGTTCTTCAGCCCGACGTACGGGGATGTGATCATTTCGACCGACCCGGGCAACGGGTCGCTCGACGTCGTCGCTCACGAGCTCGGGCACGCCCTCGACTACCGGGCACTGCGGCGCGAACCACCGTCGGTCACGTGGCAGGAGCAGGGTGCGAAGGCGCTGCCCGAATCAGCGAGACCGTCGGCGCAAACACCTGTCACGACGACAGTGTTTCGAATTCAGGACGATCCGTACGTCAAGTGGGCGCACGCACGAGTGGCTGCGGGGTCCGGGCCGGAGTATTACCGGCTGGGATCGCAGGGCAACGCAAGCAGTGGTCGCGCCGAGTGGATAGCGGAAGGCTATGCGGCAGTTCTGAACAACAATCGTCCGTGGTTGGTGTACAACTCGGGCGGCGATGAACAAGCAGCCGATATACTTGCATGGACTTTCCGACGACTGGGGGTGATCCGATGATTGTGCCGGTGTTGGTCCTCGGTGGTGGTCGTTACCTCGACGTCAGCGGCATTGTGGTCCCGGCGGAGCACACGTTCACCGATCAGGACGTGCGTGCGCAGCAGATATTTGACCCGGAGTTCGATCCGGATCTGGCCGCGGCTCCCGGTTCACCGGAGAAGTTTACGGAGGAGCGCCGACCGTATTGGTCGCAGGTTGCTGCATCCGGTGGTTATGTTCTCGACGAACTGATCCAGCTGTAACCGATCCTCTCCCACTGATTTCGTAAGGCCCCGAACGCATCTGCGGTCGGGGCCTTTTCTGTGCCCACGTCGTGCGTGGGCCGTTTCCGGCCTTACCCGCACCGGGTGGGGTCTCACGCTGCCCGCACGGGGCGCACCACTAGGAGAAGCAGCTCATGGGTAGAACCATCCTGTCCGACGACATGCTCGCACTGCTCGCATCACAGAATCGGCAGCCGATCGCGTGGTCGCAGCAACCGCTGCAGCAGCAGATGGATAAAGACGATCCCGACGACGACAACGACGTCGACGACGAGGACGATCCCGACGACGACAAAGACGTCGACGAGGACGATCCCGACGACGACAAAGACGTCGACGACGAGGACGATCCCGACGACAAGAAGTTGGGGCCCAAGGGCGAGCGCGCACTCGAGCGGATCAAGGAAAAGCTCCGCAACGAGAAGAAGCTACGTCGTGAAGCCGAGCAGAAGGTGCTCGACGCGGCGACGGACGGCAAGACCAAGACGGCCGAGCGCGACATTCTCGCGAAGGCCAACTCCCGAATTCTGCGTTCGGAGGTTCGGGCGGCCGCTGCTGGCAAGCTCGCCGACCCTGCCGACGCAGTCAAGTTTCTCGACCTCGATCAGTTCGATGTCGGTGAAGACGGCGATGTGGACCAGGACGAGATCGAAGACGCGATCGAGGACCTGGTCAAGCGGAAGCCGTACCTGGCCGCGCAAGGCGGCGAACAGAAGAAGAGGCGGACACCCAAGGGTGACCGCAGGCAGGGCGGTGGTGGTCGCGACGCGTCCGGCACCGTCTCGGCCGGCCGCTCACTGTACGAGGCCAAGAAGAAGAAAACCACCTAATCGAACTGACCTCTGAAGGAGGGACATTCACATGGATCTCAACGTCAAGCGCGAAGAGTTCGGCCAGGACGATCGGTCGTGGCTCGCCACTGCACACGGCACCGAAACCGCGCGTCCGATCAACATCGACGTCGCATCGTTCGCAGGCAAGTACCCCGACGGCTGGATCAAATCCGGGTACCCACTGAAGAAGATCGGAACTCGCTACGGCCTTCGCGTCGACGGCGACACCGATCCGATCGAGGGTCACCTCTACACAGCGGTGAAGGTTCCGGCAGGCCTCACGGTCGTGGCCGGCGCTTTGTACTGGCATGGCGCGGTCCTCACCGCGAAGCTGCCGCAGTCCGTCAACACCGCGGGGCAGGCAACTGCACGCGACATCCGATACTTCTAGGAAGGGGCTGAACAGCAATGGTGGCTCTGGTACTCAACAGCGACTACATTTCTCCCGCCGAACTGTCCGGCTACGTCCGCGAGGCGTTGAAGGACCGCCCGATCAATGATCTGGCGCTCATCGACGACCTGCTCCCGGACACCCTGATCGACGACGTCGACTTCCGGGCGAACATCACTCAGCTCGGGCTGCGACGTGCCGCGAAGTTCCGCACGTTCGATACCGAAGCTCCGCAGTCCGCGCGCAAGGGCGTGGCGCGGATCTCGGGTGAGCTGCCTCCGATCTCGGAGAAGCGCATGCTCGGTGAATACGATCGGCTCCGGCTGCGTAAGGCGGACAGCGCGATTCTCGACATCATCCTCAACGATGCAGTCGAGCTCGCCGAGGCGCTCAAGACCCGCATGATCATGGCGAAGGCTCAGGCAGTCGTGACCAGCGCGGTCTCGCTCGAACAGGACGGCCTCGAAGTAGAGGCCGATTTCCAGCGCTCGGCGAGCCATTCGGTGACCGCGGCGACACTGTGGTCCGGTGCGGCCGATCCGGTTCTCGATCAGGAGTCGTGGTTCACGGTCTTCCGACTCCTGAACTCGGGCAACCCCGCTCGCGCGATCACCTCGCAGCGCGTGATGTCCACGCTCATGCGGAACCTGGTGATCAAGGCGATGTGCCTCGCTCCCGGTGCGACGCAGGGAATCGTCACCCGTGAGCAGGTCAATGCCTTGTTCACCTCGTTCGGGCATCCCCCGTTCGAGATCTTCGACGCGCAGGTCGAGGACTACAACGGAAACACGGTCCGTCTGATCCCGGACGACCGAGTCCTGTATATCGCCTCCAACGGTGCCAAGCTCGGCGAAACCCTATGGGGCATCACGGCAGAGGCGATCGAGAGCGACTACAACATCGACGCCACCGAAGCGCCGGGCATCGTGGTCGGCTCGTACATCAACCCCGATCCAATTCAGCGGTGGACGAAGGCGTCGGGAATCGGGCTGCCGATCCTCGGCAACTCCAACGCGACAATGATTGCGAAGGTGCTGTGATGGCGAAACTCACCACAATCGTGCACGTTCCCGACGAAGACGGCACGTACCACATCTTCAACCCGGGCGACGAAGTCCCGGAGTGGGCGGTCAAGGCGATCACCAATCCGACGGTGTGGGACGAGCCGCCGGTGATCGCAGCCAAAGCCACGGCCGCGCGCAAATCTGCAGCGAAGAAGATCACCGCACGAAAGGCGACAACCACGCCTGCTGCAGACGGTGGCGATTCGTCCGACTCGGCCGCCGACGGAGACACCGGTGACAGCGCCGGTGACGACTCAGCTTCGTCCGATGAATCCGGTGACAAGGCCGATTCGTTGTCGGCTGATTCGTCGTCGTCCATCGGAGATTGACCGATGCCGTCGACGGATCCGCTGATCACCGTCGACCACATCCGCGACGCGAGTCAGGAGAGCTTCCCCGACGACGCGAATTCACCGGAGCTGAAACAGCTTCAGTTCCTCATACGATTCGCGTCCGGCAAGGCCCGTAACGATGTACGACGGGCATCCGGATTGGATCTCGACGCCGGACTCGCCGAGGGCCTGCTCGACCGTGACGTGATGATCGGTGTGATGTCGGTAGCGGTTATCCGTGCGCTGACGAACTTCCGGCGAGGCCTGGGCGTGAAGTCGATGCAGTTCCCGGAGGAGACGACCGAGTTCGATCTCGCTCCGGACGCGTCGTCGCTGGTGTACTTCACCGCCAGCGAGATCGCAGACCTGACACCGATGCCCGCCAAGGGCGGTCTCGAATCGTCATCGTTCTCGATATCGCCGTCGTACGCGCCGGACCGTCGACCACAGCACTACCGCAGGGACTTCCTCACATGAGGCGGTACCCACAGAACTGGTCGGTACTCCGCGAGAACCCCCCGGTCTACGACGACTCGACGGGCAACAAGATCCCGGTCCCGCCCACGGCGGTCCCGGTCACCGGCCTGTTGTCGCTGCGCTTCCTCGAAACGAAGCAGGAGCAGCATCCCGGAGACCTGACGACCAGCCAGATGGTGCTGCAGCTCAACGCTCCGGTACCCGGCGGATTGAACGGCAGGGATCGACTCCGCTTCGACGGCGACACCCGCACGGACGGAACGGATGCGACCAACATCGTCGAGGTCGGCCAGGTCGTCTACGTACGTGGCCGGCCGAAGGAGAGACGTTCGGCCGCCGGGGGACCGGTGCAGTACGTGGTCGCGATCGTCGAGCACGGATCGGATATGGCATCGAACCCAGAGTTGACCCCATAACCGAAAGCGAGTGATCCGCAATGGATCAGCCCGATGTGCAGCAGCCGAAACCGCAACCGCCGTATCCGAACACGTCGCATTTCGTGGTGGCGCAGTTGGCCAAGGATCTCGACGGGATGGCATTCGGCGCGGCTGATTGGCATTTCAACTTCCGTACCGACCCGAACTACTACGGCGCGCTCGCGCAGGCAGTGCTCAACGCACAGGCCGGGTGGTTCCTCGACATGCGAACCCGCGAATGGGTTCTGCGCGAA
>NZ_NPFV01000045.1:0-7768 GCF_002259365.1 Rhodococcus sp. 14-2496-1d
CCCCATCGCTACCCGCTGCCTGAGAGGTGGTGCCGGAGATCGACCACACGGTGAACGCTGCGCACCCAGACATGTCGCCGTCGAGTGTGGGATCCAACAGCGCCTTGATCTTGCGGTTGTTGGACAACTCGTCGACCAGCTGGAAGAACGGCAACGGACATCCTTTGTCGGAGAACGGAAACAACGGTGGCGGGACGATTAATGGTTAAGGGGCGGTGCCCTGGCGAATACACGCATTGGCTTCTCCTTCGGTCAGGACGGGTGGTCGGGGCAGAGATCGCGGCTTCTGCTCTTGATCCACGAGTGCCGGCGGGCAAGGTCGAACGCCTCGCGCGCGGTGTCGACGTAGAAGTTGGCGACCTTCCCGCACGAATCGCAGGTGATCTTCCAGCCCTTCATCCCGCGTTCGAGGAACGGCCGGATCACGTTCGGCCCCGACGCTCGAGATACACCTCGCCGAACGCCACAGCCGCCGACGTCACACGGAACGCGACGAAAAACACCGCCGACGTCGCCAGACCCAACGCCACCGCGACCGAACCGATCTCGGCGCGGCTCACTGCGGTTGCTCCGATTCGGGCGCGTCGGCATCCTCGAACGGATTGCTCAGCCGGTCGTACCACCGCTGCACCCACCGGGCGTCACCGATCGCCGTATGCCGCTCGTCCCCCTCGGGTGGTGTGACGCCACAGAGCTTCGAGAGTTTGTCCGACTTCAACGGCGGCGTCAGATCCTCGGCGAGCTCGGGCGCGAGCAAGTCCCCTAACACCTTCAGGTTGAGGACACTCAGGAATCCGAGGGCCTGCGACACGACATCGATCGGGTGGTAATGCCATGCCGGACACAGTTTGTGGCGACGCAGCATCGCGGCCAGCACCTCGACATCGAACGTCGGGTTGTTGCCAACGATCGTCGCGCCGCGAGTGATCCGCTCGACCAGCACCGCAGCCTTCGCTTCTGTCGCCAACCACGCGACCGGTCCTATCTGGAGCTGCTCATCTCCCGTGGGGAGTTGCCGCGGGGCGTCGGTGCGGAACGACGGATGGTTGTCGTAGAAATGCCCGACGTTCAACCCCATCAGCTCGGCCGATGACAGATCCACGTCGGACACGAACACGTGCAGCGCAGTCGTGTCGTCGTTCGGTTCGCGACGGATCAACGCGATCTCCCACGGCCGCCGGTCATGATGCAGGCCAGTCGTTTCCGTGTCCAAGAACACCAGTGCGTTTGTCACAGGTCACCTCTCAAGATTCGAGCTTCGGGAGAATTCCAGGGATAGCCACGGGCGCGAGCCGAATCTGGTTCACGGAGAATGGCCCACCCGATCCCGTACACCGCAAGCGCCGCGGCGGCGACAAAAATCAGCCACATGTCGGGGTCCCGTCGTTGGAAGAGTCTGCGTGCAGTTGAGACCCGACGTAACGAAAACCGGCGGCCGCACTCTGGCTGCTCGCCGCGAGCCGTCGCAGCGCTTGCAGTACTTCACTCCGGAGCGGGGGGTCTGGGAGGACGCTCGACGTCAAGTACCGACGGGGGGAGTGTCGATACTTGAACTCGGCTGCGCGGGCTCGCCTGCGGTACCCGCGGACCTTCATGCTCGGGAAGTGAACCGGTGTGCGCGGCCGCTGCCCCGCGCTCACAGCAGCGCCCCCTGCGCGAGCCGACCGGCGAGGAGCTCGCAGTACCGTTCTTCGATCTCGATACCAATCGCTCGGCGGCCAAGGTTGGCGGCAGCGACGAGTGTCGTCCCGGACCCTGCGAACGGGTCGGCGATGACGCCCTCGGGTGCGCACCCAACGAGTGAGGTCATCAGCGTGAGCGGCTTCGCGTGAATATGGTCCTTCTGGTCGGGCCACGCCGTAAGAATTGACATGGACTCATTGGAGGTGCGCACGAATCCGGCAGTTACGTAGATAGATTCGTGCCTGTACCGCCATGGCCCGCCATTCATGCCCGGGCGTTTTTTGTCCCAGACAAGCCGGTCGGACCATTCTCCCGGAGGCTCCGGCAGCCGAGGACTAGCGAACACGAGGGCTGGTCGGGCACCCCAGCGCGCGAGAACGGAGTCGCGGGCGTCAGTCGACCAATCGTTCGCGATCTGTTTTCCCTCGCGTTGTGTACCGTCGCCGTTGTTCTGCCGTCTGCCGTATCCGTAGGTCGTCGAGTCGGACCCATATGGAGGGTCGGTGACGAGGACGTCGGCGATGAGCCATTCCTCAAGCTGCAGGCAGTCGCCGTGGTACAGGGTGACCAGGTCGTCCTGGTAGTAGGGATTCATCCGAGGCCTGCGCTTTCAGCGACGAGGTGGTCGACGATGTCCTGCGGCGGCGTCCACAAGCCGAGCGCCCCACTGCACGGGTACGGCGCAGGCAGCGGACGCGGGTTCTCCAGGACCAGGTGCACGATGCGTCGGCGCTCACGGCCCCCGTGCTCGACGTACGCGGACTCGCCCCACGGCGTGCAGCATCCGGACTCGGGGTGGACGTCGACAAGATCGACGACGCCGACGATCGCGCCCATGGGGAATCCCAAGCGGTCCCAGCGAACGCGGCCGCCGCCGTGCTTAGCCCAAGCGTCGTCGACAACTTCACTGACTGCGCCCCGGTCGGACCACCTCGCGCCCGCGTGGATAGCGAGGGGGCCGCGGTACTTCCAGTTCTGTGTGCGGTTCTCGATGGTTTTGCCGCCGTGCATGATTGCCCATGCCCACGGCTGCTGAACAGTGAGTGCCTTCATCACAGCCCCTGTTCGACGTAGTAATCGGACAGCTTCATTGGTGTCCAGTAGCCGGTGAACTTGTCACTCGGCACACCATTTCGACTGAACGGATCACCCGGGCAAGCGGCTGTGACAACGCCATCGGCTACAGTGATGTCTGCTGACGTGCAACGGAATTCACCGCGCTCGGTGGTACCAACGACGATCATCGTGGACAGTCCCGTCATGCGCTCCGTGATCGAAGCGGGACCTCTCACGTACGGCATCGACCGGCCGAGTGCCTTACCTGCTTCGGTTCGGGTATCTGCTACCCAACATCCGATGCGGCGGTTGAACTTCCAACCCGGGTGCGGTGCCTCGGCGGCCTTACGCCGGTACTTGGTGTCGTCACCCTCGACATACTCGAATCCCGCGAACCATCGGTCCAGGGTGACGCCGTCGTAGCGGACCTGGTAGTCGCGGTCGGCGGAGTCCATCGGATAGGTGTCTGCCCAGTCGTCGCACTCGGCTTTGAAGTTCGCGCGGCGCGTCTCTGCCAGAGTCAGTGCCTCGACCAGATCAGTTGCGGTGCTGCGGTAGACGTGTGTTACGGGCCAGGTCATGCTTCCCACCTCGTTACGGGGGTAGCGATGTCGAAGCGGTAGGGGTCGCCGGGGTTCGGGGCCGGGGCGGGCCACGCCATCCACTCGAACTCGAAGTCCCCACCGTCGGCGTGAGGATTTCTGGTGAACTGAACCCACCGATGTTTGACCTGAGTCGACCCGACAGTGTCCTCGAACGCCCACTTGATGTCCGCGTAGTCCAGTCCGCAGAACTTGCGCCAGTACTTGTTGAGAGCGGCCAACATTCGGCGTGGCTCGACGTGGCCGAGTGCGATCATGCTGTCGCTGTCTTCGCCGAGTTCGGAGAGGCTGACTCCGTACGCAGTGAATGCGAAGTCGGCGGGTGTCGGCGTGAATCGTTGTGGCGTCGAGATCGAGCAGCCATTGCTGCGCAGCTCCATCAGGACTTCGTCGGCGACCTGCTCGCCCGTCAACTTGTTGGCGATGCCGTTGTCGAATATCCGCTGGCGATCGATGAGGGCGTTGACCGCCTTGGCGATCAACTCTTCTGGGTCAAGGTCTGGTGCGCCTGCGGGGGTCTTATGGTCTTGGGTCATGACGACTGCTCCTGTGCGGTGCGGAATCCTGTTTCGGCCCTGCGCTGGTACACCCATCCGGTGATCGCCGCCTTGGCGTCAACCTGCCAGTCCTTCTTGCGGGGCATCTTGAACGGGAGGCTGAATCCATGGACTCGGTCGCCTTTGAATCCGCCCGAAGAGTCGTACCGATACGGAACGCCGTGACGGGAGTGGACGTCAAGGATCAGCTTCTGCTCGATGATGCGGCGAGACCTGGTGCGGCTGTACGTTTGGCGCTGCACGGTAGCGACGACGGGGTAGGAGCCTTCCGGCATATCGATTACGAAGGCAGCCGTTTCGAGGTTGGCGTAGTCGTATCGCTTCGGTCCCCAGATCCGGTCGAGCAGGTTGATGTTGATGTACTGGTCGCGCCATGCAGCGAATTCGTCGCGTTCGGTGCGGTCACGGTGAACCCACAGGTCCCACGAGAGGGCACCACCATCGGTGATCGTCAAGGCGATGTCGCGGCCGTCGTACTCGTGCTTGTCGCCGGTGACGTGGGTCAGCCACTGGGCGAGTTTGCGGCCGTTGCCAATGCCCCAGTAGACAGCTGCGCCACCTATCTGCAGGTCGCCGTCGAAGGGGGTCTCGGAGCCGAGGGTCCCGACGTGGAGGCGGGCGCTGAAGAGGTTGAATCCTTTGCGTGCGAGCACGATCTGAATCTGACCGGATGCCAGCGAACGGGCTTTGTCGCTCTCGCTGCTTCGTACGTCGATCCATCCGCGCCAGTTCACCAATTCGCCGGCCTTCGGATTCTGGGTGCGTTCGTTGTTGCCGTGCCGCCAGACGGTGAGTGTGCTGAACCTCTTCATCGGACACCCGCGATCATGGTGGCGGCGCGCTCGGCGTAGGTGACGGACTCGCCCTGCATCTTCTCGTGGAGGTAGCAGGTGTGGCGGCCGTGTGCGGTGTAGCCGAGGGACCACTTGTAGGCGTTCCACCAGTCGACGCCAGACCGTTGCCAGAACTTCAGCGCACCGGCGAGTGCCTTACGGCGGAGGTCCTCCATCCAGGCCGGGACGTCGACGAGCGACAGACTGGTGATCAGCTGCGCGAGGTCGGCGAGGGCATTGCCTTCCGGGAGTTCGGAGATCGGGTCGCCGGGTGCCGAGAACTGCAGCACCTGGAACCGGTCGGACTTGATGTAGCGGCCCCCGAGGATGCCTTGCCCGCCGCGGTTGACGCCGATGATCTGACTCGTGTGGCGGGAGGGATCGGAGATCAGAACGACCGCGCGAATCGTCAACGCCGGGTGCCAACCTTCGCCGATCTGGGCCGCGACATTCCCGGCAACCTGCGCGCCGCCGGAGTACCCGAGGAGGATCGCGCCCGGGTACTTCGCGATCAGCCCCAGCAGCGCGTGTTCGGCGTGAAGGACGTTGACAGTGAAACTGTCTCCGTCCCAGCGCGGTACCGGCCCGAACGCGGCCGACCACACCAGTTCGATGATCAGGTACTTCTTCGGGTCCAAGTTCTTCGTGACACCGGACAGGCTGTTGGTGCCGTACGGTTCGCCGATTCCTCGGCAGGTGATGATCACTCTCATGTCGCTGGCGGCCTCCGGGGTGTCCGTGGCGACGAAGGTGCTGATGAATTCCGGCGGCGTTGCCGGAGACTGTGGGTTGTTCATCGGATTGCCATCCCGTCTGTCGAGGTCTCGAAGCGGTAGAAGACGTGCCACACCAGACCGACAGCGGTGACGACCGTGCCGAGGAATTCGGGTGCATCCTCGGCTTCCACGTCATGGCCGGTGCCCCTGATGCAGAGCACCGCGTACCGTCCCGTCTCGGTGGCGTAGCGATCGGACTTCGGCACCCGCACCCACACGTCGACTTTCCGACCAGGGTCGGTGCGCGAGTCCGCGACCGACAGCAGCACGGAGTTCGGTGAGACCGGGACGAAGAATTCAGGCCCAACGACGGGAATCGAGTATCGGAATACGTTGAAGGTGTTGGACATCAGCTCGCCGCCTCGTCGTGGTTGTTGATGTGGTCGGGGTTCGGTAGCCGTGACGACCACGCGACGGCCCATTCCTTGTTCCTGGCCTCGGTGTCCTCGCTGATGTTCAGCGGCAACAGCATTCCGAGGAACGACTCCCCTGCCCGGATCAACAGGGCGCGGGATCCGGTGTGCGACTCGATCAGCAGCGGCTTGACGTACGCGTTGGCTGCGACGGCGAAGCGGGCGAGGTCGGTGCCGTTGACGGCCATGTTCTCGAGCAACACCGGCGGCGCGTGGTGGGATCGTGAGATCAGCTTCGGGATGTCGAGGAACTGCTCATCGTGCGGAAGCCGTGGGATTTTGTAGGAGCGACCGTCGACGAACCCGGCGCAGTCGATCAGGGTGACGAACTCGTCGTCGGCCTCGATCCGGACCTGGAATTCGGGGGCGTCCGAGTCGGCCTTCTCCTTGCCTGCCTTGAAGATCGAGAGGATCTTCTTCACGTCCTCCGGCAGCACGTCGATGGTGGCGAGGCCTGGTTCGACCTGCTCCCAGATCGAGACGATGGCCTGGCCCATCGAGAACCGGTCGGTGGCCGTGACCCACAGGTTGACGGGGTCTACGAGCAACCGCACACGGGTGTAGGTGGGGAGGTGCTCGTCGTTGCCGGCGTGCACGACAACCGATGAGAGCGCCGCACGGAGGTCGGCAGTGCCGACGGTGATGACGACTTCGGTCATGGTCTACGTCCTTCCTGCTCGGTGGTGTCGTTGTCCGGGGATGGGGATGGCGAGCTGGCCTTCGACTTCGGTGTGCGGGGCCGCTTCCTTGCCCGCGATGTAGCGGTGGATACCGACCTGCCGCTCCGGTGGGAGGGACAGGAACCACTGCTGTGCGGCAGCGAGAGCGGCGGAGTCCACCGGTTACTCCTGCGCATTGGCCGTGGCCGCATCGAGTGCGTCGAGCAGGCCCTGCTCGACGTCGGAGTATTCGTAGCCGAACACTTCGGTGAGGTCGTGGTGCCAAGCGTCGAGCGCCGGGTACGGTTCGCGCTGCCACTGAAATGCGTTGGCCAGGTGCTCTTCCTGCAGAACCTTGTCCAGTAGGTACGCAGACACCGCCAGTTGCGGCAGGGTCATCTTGTTGACGTGGCGCTCGATCTCGGCGTGGTCGTTCTCGTCGTCGTCCTTCGTCATCGGTGGCACGCCGAGCAGTTCCATCGATGCGGATTTGGTCAGTCCAGATCGGGTCGATCGGTCCATGACGTACAGGCGTAGGCACCGGACAGCGAAGTCGGAGTTGCTTTCGGCGGCAGCCTTGGCGAGGAAACGGCGGTGCACGGTCGCCGCGGTCCGCAGGTCCTCTTCGAGCTTGGCCTTGCGCTCTCGCTCCTCCCGCGCCTGTGCCTGCGCCCCCGTCTCGACGGCGGGTTTGATCGGCTTGCCCGATGAGTCGGTGTCGTCACCGCCGGAGCCGGGGAAGAACTGCTTGTACTTCCACACGTACCCGGATTCGACGTTCCGGTCGGTCAGAGCGACGCGCTCTGCACCGTCTGGAATCTCATCCTCGTTCTGGGCTTCGATCCAATCGAAGGTGACGACGGCGGGGTCGGTTTCCGCCGCATCGGTAGCGGCGTCGGCCTCCTCGTCGAGTGCGTCGTCGGTGGCCACACGAATCCCTTTGTCAGTCAGCTCCTTCACGATCTTCGCTTCGCGCTTGAGCCAGTCCCTGTCCTTGCGTGCCTGCTCGACGTTGAACGCGAAGTTCGGGGTACCGAGAAAGAGAGCGAGGCGGTCGTACACCGGCTGGTCGTCTGCGAACTCGGTCAGCGCGAGCGCATCCTCGATCGTCACCTGACGGGCAACCAGGCGATCGCGCACCAACTGCGGCGCATTCGCCAACTTGATCCGATCCTTGATGGTCTTCTGC
>NZ_NPFV01000039.1:0-7487 GCF_002259365.1 Rhodococcus sp. 14-2496-1d
CCCCATCGCTACCCGCTGCCTGAGAGGTGGTGCCGGAGATCGACCACACGGTGAACGCTGCGCACCCAGACATGTCGCCGTCGAGTGTGGGATCCAACAACGCTTTGATTTTGCGGTTGTTGGACAACTCGTCGACCAGCTGGAAGAACGGCAACGGACATCCTTTGTCGGAGAACGGAAACAACGGGCAGGCAACACGATTAATGGTTAAGGGGCGGGGCCCTCACGGATACGCGCATGGTCTTCTCCTCGGTTCAGGACGGGTGATCGGGGCAGAGATCGCGGGAGTTGCTCTTGATCCACGAGTGCCGGCGGGCAAGGTCGAACGCCTCGCGCGCGGTGTCGACGTAGAAGTTGGCGACCTTCCCGCACGAATCGCAGGTGACCTTCCAGCCCTTCATTCCGCGCTCGTGGACCGGGCGGATCACGTCCGGCCCCGACGCTCGAAGTACACCTCGCCGACCGTCACGGCCGCGGACGTCACACGGAACGCGACGAAAAACACCGCCGACGTGGCAAGTCCCAACGCCACAAGGACAGAACCGATCTCGGTACGGTTCACTGCGCCTGCACCGATGTGGTCTCGTCGTCGCCGTCGAGCGGATTGCTCAGGCGGTCGTACCAACGCTGCACCCACCGGGCGTCACCGATGGCCGTGTGCCGGTCATCGCCCTCGGGTGGCGTGATGCCACAGAGCTTCGACAGTTTGTCCGACTTCACCGGTGGAGTCAGATCCTCGGCGAGTTCGGGCGCGAGCAGGTCCCCCAGCATCCTGAGGTTGAGGACGCTCAGGAATCCGAGGGCCTGTGACACGACATCGATCGGGTGGTAATGCCATGCCGGACAGAGCTTGTGACGCCGCAGCATCGCGGCCAGGACCTCGACATCGAACGTCGGGTTGTTGCCGACAATCGTCGCGCCTCGGGTCATCCGCTCGACCAACACCGCAGCCTTCGCCTCGACTGCCAACCACACCCCCGGACCCGTCTGAAACTCCTCATCGCCCGCGGGCAGTCTCATCGGGGAGTCGGTGCGGAACGACGGATGGGTATCGTAGAAATGGCCGACGTTCAACCCCATCAGCTCCGCCGACGACAGGTCGACATCGGCAACGAACACCCTCAGCTCGGTCGTGTAACCGTTCGGCTCGCGGCGGATCAACGCGATCTCCCACGGCCGCCGATCATGATGCAGTCCAGTCGTTTCCGTATCCAAGAACACCAGTGCGTTTGTCACAGTTCACCTCTCAAGATTCGAGCTTCGGGAGAATGGCGGGGGTACCCGAGCGCACGAGTGGAATCGGGTTCGCGCAGAACGGACCATGCGAGCGCATACAGCGCGACACCGGCAGCCGCGACGAAGATCATCCACATGACGGCACCTCGGTGCTCATGCCGACACATCGATGTCGAATAGGCCCGGCATCTCCACTTTGCGTTCCTGCGCCTGCAGGTATTTCACGCCGTCGAGGAAGTAACCGGGGTTCAGTTCCACCGCACGGCCGCGGCGTCCGAGGTAGAGCGCGCGGACGGCGACTGTGGCGAGTCCACCGAACGGGTCGAAAACGAGATCGTCTGGATTGGAGAATCGGTTGATCAGTCGGTCGACGATGTCGAACTGCAACGGGCACACATGCATTGCCTGCGCACGGCGCGATTGCTCCGTGTTCAGGGTGAGCATGCGGTTGATGTCGTGCCATACCTCAGGATGGTGGGAGCCAGGAGCGAGTGACATGAACGTCGCCGGTAGCGCGCCCTTCCCTTCGAGCTGTTCCCCGACCTTGATGTGCGACTCGTAGTCGTAGATCTCGTTCATGGTCTGCTCGGTGAACATCCGTGATCGTTGCTCGACTGGTAGGGCGGCGAGCTCGTCGACAGTCAGGCTCCGGTTTCCTGATGATCGCCAGAACGCGTGTGCGTCGACTTGCCAGCGAGCACGTGAGTACTGCGCCTTCTCCTTCGTGACCGGGGTATCGGCGTAGCCCTTCGAGCGGTCCGTCTGCGGCTTGTGGAACAGCAGGATGTACTCGGGTGACCCGGCACCCATCTTGGTGCCGTCCTTGCACTGCTCCGACCACCCGAGGCGGTACGTCTGATTGTTCTCGCGAACCACGTCGGTGACGACGGTGATCATCCCGAGGTAGTCGAAGCCGTGCTTGATGCCATGCATCAACGCTTCGGCGTGGAACGGTGAGACCGTCGGGACTCCGGCACCTGTCACGTTGCCGAACAGGATCCGGTCCTTGACGTGGCAGGCGTAGATCCGGCCGGGCCGCAGGACTTTGAGCAGGTTCGGGGTGAGGAAGTCCATCTGGGCCCAGAAGTGGGCGTTGTCGTCGGTGTGCCCGAAGTCGTTGTAGGACGGGGTGTACTCGTAGTGATTGGAGAACGGGATCGACGTCACGACCAGGTCGACCGAGTTCTCCTCCATCTCCGAGGTCTCGGCGACGCAGTCGTTGTTCGCGAACACCCAACGGTCTCCTGATGCTTCGATTCGGTCCACACCCATCGATCGGGTGAGCGCTTCGGTGATGTCGGTTCGGGACAGCCCGAACTCTTTGATGACGTCGGTCATGTTGGCGGTCAACTCCCGGTGTTGGGCCCATTTCTGCTGCAGGATCCGTACGACCTCACGTTCGGATTCGGCGTGGATGATGTCGATGCGGACTCGATGCGGCTGTTGGAACCGCTGGATACGGTGGATGGCTTGGATGAGGTCGTTGAACTTGAAGCCGATCCCGACGAATATCGCTCTATGGCAGAACCTTTGGAAGTTGCAGCCTGATCCTGAGATCTCCGGCTTCGTCGCCAGCAGGCGTGACTGGCCATTCGAAAAATCGATGACCCGCTGCTCACGGATATCGAGGTCCAAGGATCCGTAAACCTCCACAGCTTCGGGCAGTGCGCGTTTGATCGCGCGGCGCTCGTCCTCGAGGTCGTGCCACAGGATGAAGTGGTCATCCGGTGATGCGTCGACGATCTGCTTCATCTTGGCGACACGGCTGTCGATGGTGTCCCTCTTCTCGCGGGCCGCTTCCTTCAATCCGAGCGCGCCGCCGCGGAACAGGTGAGCTTGGCCGTCTCGATCTACCTCGACGTTCTGGCTGTGGTCGACGTCGACCTCGTGGTAGATGACCTCGATCTCGGGCAGGTTGTAGCCGGAGTCGTCGTAGCCGAGGTCGGACGGCTTCTGCAGGAAGATTCCCCACGTGTTGAGCCACAACCAGAACTCTCGTTCCTTGTGTGGATACAGGGTGAGATTGTTCGCCTGTGTCGAGTCGCGCTGGAAGAACCGCGTCAAGGCCTGCCCGGTATCCATCACGCCGAGGAAGCCCGCGTAGTGGATCAGTTCCTTGTACCGGTTCGGGGACGGTGTGGCCGTCGCGACAAACCTGAATTGCACATCATCGAACAAGGTGAGGAACGTCTGATAGGTTTTCGACCCGAAACTGCGCAGCACCGACGCCTCGTCGAGACTGACAGCCGTGAAGTCGTTCGGGTCGAGCTTTCCGTCGCGCACCGACTCGTAGTTCGTGAGATACAGTCCCGGGCCGTCCATCTCGGCCGGCGTCCGAATGAACGATGCGCTGGTGCCCAGCATGGCGGCGTCGCGGGTGAACTCCTGGCGGACACCGAGGGGGCACACGATGAGTGCGGAACCGCCCATTCTCTCGATGATCAACCGCATGATCTCGATCTGCATCACGGACTTGCCGAGACCGAAAGACGCGAACACAGCGCGGCGGCCGCCGAGTACGCACCACCGGACAATGTCCCGCTGGTGCGGTTTGAGCAGGGCATTGATCTGATCGTCGGCGACCGAAAACCCGAAGGTCTTGTTGAAGTTGACCTTCTCCTT
This sequence comes from Rhodococcus sp. 14-2496-1d, assembly GCF_002259365.1. Classification (NCBI taxonomy): domain Bacteria; kingdom Bacillati; phylum Actinomycetota; class Actinomycetes; order Mycobacteriales; family Nocardiaceae; genus Rhodococcus; species Rhodococcus sp. 14-2496-1d. Next base: position 3,859 of record NZ_NPFV01000039.1, read on the forward strand.
CAGGAACTCGGTGTACTCGCGCAAGTCAGCACCCATGTCAGAGCCCCTGTTCGGCGTAGTAGTCCGACAGCTTCATCGGTGTCCAGTAGCTGAGGAAGTCGTCGCTCGGTCCAGTCTTACTGCGCTCGAACGGGTCTCCGGCGCACACGGCGGTTGCTGTGCGGTCAGCGACTGTGATCTCCGCTGCGGCGCAGGCGATGCCAGCGCCGTCTCGTGTGGTTCCGACGATGATCATGGTCGGGAAACCGGTGATCTGTTCTGCGATCGATGCCGCTCCCTTGACGTAGGGCATCGATCGGGCCAGTGCCTTGCCTGCTTCGGTGCGAGGGTCAGCTACCCAGCATCCGATGCGTCGATTGAACTTCCAGCCCGGATGCGGAGCCTCTGCGGACTTGCGGACATACCTGGTGTCGTCGCCTTCGACATACTCGAAGCCCGCAAACCATCGGTCGCCGGTGTGACCGTTGTATCGGATCTGATAGCCGCGATCGAGGGAGTCCATCGGGTAGGTGTCTGCCCAGTCGTCACATTCGGCCTTGAAGTTGTCTCTGCGCTTCTCGGCAGCGAGTAGTGCGGCCACCAGTTCCTGTGTCGTGCTGCGGTAGACGTGTGTCGCGGGCCGAGTCATCGGACACCTGCGATCATCGTGGCGGCGCGCTCGGCGTAGGTGACGGATTCGTTCTGCATCTTCTCGTGGAGATAGCAGGTGTGGCGGCCGTGCGCGGTGTAGCCGAGAGACCAGCGGTATGCCTCCCACCAGTCGACTCCTGAGCGTCGCCAGAACTGCAGCGCCCCTTTGAGTGCTTTGCGGCGGAGGTCTTCCATCCATGCGGGAACGTCGACGAGGGACAGGCTCGTGATCAGCTGCGCGAGATCGCCGAGGGCGTTGCCTTCCGGGAGCTCGGAGATCGGGTCGCCGGGTGCGGAGAACTGCAGCACATGGAAACGGTCGGAGGGTATGTAACGGCCGCCGAGGATGCCTTGGCCCCCGCGGTTGACGCCGATGATCTGGCTCTTGTGGCGAGACGGGTCGGACAGCAGAGCGACTGCGCGAATGATCAGGCCCCAATGCTGGCCGGCACCGATCTGCGCGGCGACGTTGCCGGCGACCTGTGCGCCGCCGGAGTACCCGAGAAGGATCGCGCCCGGGTATTTCCTGATCAGTTCGAGCAGTGCTTGTTCGGCGTGCAGCACGTTGGCTGTGAAGCTGCTCCCGTCCCACCGTGGGACCGGGCCGAACGCGGCGGACCACACCAGTTCGATGATCAGGTACTTCTTCGGGTCGAGGTTCTTGGTGACGCCGGACAGGCTGTTGGTGCCGTACGGTTCGCCGATTCCTCGGCAGGTGATGATCACTTGCATGTCGGTGGTTACCTCTGGGGCTGTGGCGGTCATCGGATTGCCATCCCGTCTGTGGAGATTTCGAAGCGGTAGAAGACGTGCCACACCAGCCCGATGGCGGTGACGACGGTGCCGAGGAAGTGGGTCGCGTCCTCGGCTTCGATGTCGTGTCCGGTGCCCGCGATGCGGAGCACCGCGTGTAGGCCCGTCTCGGTGGAGTAGCGATCGGATTTCGGTACTCGCACCCAGACGTCGACCTTCTGGCCGGGGTCGGTGCGGGAGTCGGCGACCGAGAGTAGGACCGCGTTCGGTGACACCGGCAGGTAGAACTCGTCGCGGACCGGGACCTCGTACCGAAATACGTTGAAGGTGTTGGACATCAGCTTGCCGCCTCGTCGTGGTTGTTGCTGTGTGCCGGATCAGGGAGGCGGGACGACCATGCCACCGACCATTCCTTGTTCCGCGCTGCGTCTTCTTCGCCGATGTTCAGGGGCATCAGCATCCCGAGGAACGACTCCCCGGCCCGGATCAGCAGCGATCGGAACCCGGTGTGCGACTCGATCAGCAGCGGCTTGAGGTACGCGGTGGCCGCGACAGCGAACCGTGCGAGCAGTGGGCCGTTGACGGCCATGTCCTCGAGCAACACCGGCGCGGCGTGGTGAGACCGCGAGACCATCCTCGGCACGTCGAGAAACTGCTCGTCGGTCGGTAGCCGCGGGATCTTGTAGGAGCGGCCGTCGACGAATCCGGCACAGTCGACGACGGTCACGAACTCGTCGTCGGCCTCGAACCGCACCTGGAACTCAGGGGCATCCGAGTCGGCCTTCTCCTTGCCTGCCTTGAAGATCGAGAGAATCTTCTTCACGTCCTCCGGGAGGACGTCGATCGTCGCGAATCCTGGCTCGACCTGCTCCCAGATAGAGACGATCGCCATGGCCATCGAGAACCTGTCCGTCGCGATGACGGTGAGGTTGATCGGGTCGACGATCATTCGGACGCGGGTGTAGGTCGGGAGGTGCTCGTCGTTGCCGGCGTGCACGACGACCGAGGACAGCGCCGCACGGAGGTCAGCTGTGCCGACGGTGATGATGACGTCGCTCATGGTCTACGTCCTTCCTGCTCGGTGGTGGCGCTGTCCGGGGATCGGAATGGCGAGCTGGCCTTCGACTTCGGTGTGCGGGGCCGCTTCCTTGCCCGCGATGTAGCGGTGGATACCGACCTGCCGCTCCGGTGGGAGGGAGAGGAACCACTGCTGTGCGGCAGTGAGAGCGGCGGAGTCCACCGGTTACTCCTGCGCATCGGCCGTGGCCGCGTCGCGCGCGTCGAGCAGTCCACGTTCGACGTCGGAGTACTCGTAGCCGAACACCTCCGTGAGGTCGTGGTGCCAAGCTTCGAGCCCCGGGTACGGTTCGCGCTGCCACTGAAAAGCGTTGGCGAGGTGCTCTTCCTGCATGACGTTGTCGAGCAGGTATGCGGACACCGCCAGTTGCGGCAGGGTCATCTTGTTGACGTGACGTTCGATTTCGGCGTGGTCGTTCTCGTCGTCGTCCTTCGTCATCGGCGGCACACCGAGCAGCTCCATCGCGGCCGACTTGGTCATTCCAGAACGTGTCGATCGGTCCATCACGTACAGGCGCAGGCACCGGACAGCGAAGTCGGCGTTGCTCTCGGCCGCGGCTTTGGCGAGAAAACGGCGGCGCACTGTCGCCGCGGTCCGCAGATCCTCGTCGAGCTTTGCCTTGCGAGCGCGATCCTCACGGGCCCGTGCCTGCGCAGCTGTCTCTGCCGGCGGAGTTGTGGTGGCGTCGGCCCCGTCAGCGCCCGACTCGGGGGCCTTGTAGATCTCTTTGTAGAACCACATGACGCCGCCGTCGGATGCGCGATCGGGCATGGCCGCGCGCTCTGCTCCCTCCGGGACTTCGTCCTCGTCGGTGAACTCGTACCACTCGAACGTTTCGACGGTCGGGTCCCTCTCGGCTTTCTCGCTCGCCGTCGCCACCTCGTCGTCGAGCTGTTCGTTGGTGACGACGCGAATACCTTTGTCGGTCAGATCCTTTTCGATTTTCGCTGCACGTTTGACCCACTCCCTGTCTTTGCGGGCCTGCTCAACGACGTGTGCGAAATTCGGAGTGCCCAGCTGCAGCGACAGACGGTCGTACACCGACTGATCGTCAGCGAACTCGGTGAGTGCGAGCGCATCCTCGATCGTCACCTGACGGGCAACCAGGCGATCGCGCACCAACTGCGGCGCATTCGCCAACTTGATCCGATCCTTGATGGTCTTCTGC
>NZ_NPFV01000012.1:0-302467 GCF_002259365.1 Rhodococcus sp. 14-2496-1d
GGGTGGGGTAGGGCGGAACTACAGCGGCATTGCCCACATGGAGCTCGAGCGTTCCTTGAATGCGGTGCAGTTCGCTTGTTGTCTGCTGGCCCGTTGGTAGAAGGTCTGCAGCGGCGAGGTCGGTTCGACCGGCTCCGGTGCGGGTGCAACCGGAAGGTCGCTCAATTCGAGCGCGGCGTCGAGAGCTTCCTCGGCCTCGACGCGTCGGGTGCGCGCCAGGTTGGACAGGGCGAGCTGGTGGATCGTCACGCGGTCACCGGACTTGCTGTCCACCGTGGCCTGCCGGGCGACGGAGGCGTCGAGTTCGTACACCTTCGAGGCCAGCTGATAGATGCTGGGACGCTCGAGCTCGGCGTCCACCAGAGCCGGCTCGGCCACGATGCGTGCAGCCGGCGGTGCGGTCTCCTCGGCGATTCGCAATGCGTGTCGTGCACCGGATTTATGGGGCTCGGCCGACGGCCGCTCGAGGAGTTGTTCGAGCTCGGCGACCTCTCGATCTGCTGCCGGATCCTTGGCCGGCGGTGCGACGAAGGGGACGATCGGCTCGAACGCGATCTTCTCCGACGACGCCGTCGCAGTCTTGGCCGGGATGAGCAGCGCCACGATTACGGTGCCGACGCCGAACATCACGGCGGCAACGACACTCGTGTGCACCACTGCGTCACCGAACGCCGCGACGGCATTGGCTTCGAGATTGTCGGCGAACCCGCTGAGGAATGCATTCTGGTCGCGGATGACGTCGGAGACGATCACCGCACCGGCCAGCGAATCCTGAGACGCGGCAAGCGCTTCCGCCGCCTGCCCGGTGTACTGTCCGTTCGGTTGCTTGCCGGGGAAGGTCTGCAGAAACCCTTCGATTCCCTGACGGTAGGACGCGGCGAGCACCGATCCGAGCACAGCGATGCCGAGCGATCCGCCGAGTTCGAGGGCGGTGTCGTTGAGGCCGCCGCCGACCCCGAGCTTGCTGTCCGGGAACTCGCCCATGATGGAGTCGGTGCAGGGCGAGACGGACAGGCCGATTGCGAGACCGAGCAGCGTCAGTACGGGAAGGAAGTCGGAGTACGTCGCCGTCGCGTCGATCCCGATGAGCGAGACGACCGACAGCGTTCCCACGACCATGCCTGCGGTGACGGTGATGCGGGGTCCCAGTTTCGGCGTGAGCCACATCGTGATTCCGGATCCGACGAAGACTGCCCCGGCCAAAGGCAGGAGGTGAATGCCGGTGGACACCGGACCGAAACCGAGAGCGAACTGGAGGTATTGCGCGACGAAGTAGATGGCACCGAAGGTGACGAGGAAGAAGATCAGCACCGCCAGGGTGGCTCCGCTGAGGACGCGGGACGAGAACATTCGGACGTCGAGCAACGGATTGGGATGGCGCAGTTCCCATCCCACGAAGCCCAGGACCGACAGCAGCCCGACGAGCGCGAAGTACAACGGCCCGACCGTCCAGCCGAAGTGCATCCCCTCGATGATGGCGTACACGATGGTCGACACGGCCAGCACCGACAGCAGACCACCGATCCAGTCGATCGCACCCGGGTCGACGGCCCGTGACGGCGGGACCAGTACGACGGCTCCGACGATGGCGGCCAACGCGATCGGAACATTGATCAGGAACGTCGAATGCCAGGTGTAGCTTTCGAGAAGCCAGCCCGCCAACAGCGGCCCTGCCGCGATCGCGAGTCCCGAGGTGGCCGCCCACACGGTGACCGCGGTGGCGCGCTCCCGCTTCGGGAAGGTCGCCACCAGCAACGACAGTGTGGCGGGCATGACGATGGCAGCGGCCACACCCATGACGATGCGGGCCAGGATCACCCCGAGGGTGGCATCGGTGAGCGCCCCGGCCACCGAACCGGCGACGAAGATGATGAGACCGATGATCAGAGCGCCACGGCGGCTGTAGCGATCTCCGATCACACCGCACAGCAACATCAACGACGCGTAGGGGACGGTGTAGCCGTCGATCACCCACTGCAGGTCGCTGCTCGTCAGGCTCAGGTCGAGTGTCATCGCCGGTGCGGCGACCAGCAGTGACGTGTTGGCCATGACCACGATCAGCAGGCTCAGGCACAGCACCACCAGCGCCGACCAGCGTCGCGGGTACGGCTTGTGCATGTCTTGGACAGGCGTCATCGCAAGCAGTGTCATCGTGTGTTCCCCCCCCGTTGGCAAAGTGCGAGACACACCTTGCACAGTGCTGTGCAGTTTAGGAAGCATCGGCTAGGATCGGCAATCTTTTGTGGCGGCAGCCACACTGGCCGCCCGCGATCGTGCTAGATGTTGTCCTGTGCGCAAGACGACGGAGTCGAGTTCGATTGCACGGGACGCAGCAGCGCCGCCCGTGCAACGCCGTGACGCCCGGTCCAACCGAGCGCGAATTCTGCACGTTGCGCAAGGGGTCCTGGCAGACAATCCCGATGCGACCATCAACGATGTCGCCGCTGCTGCAGGAGTAGTCCGGCGAACCGTGTACGCCCACTTCGCCTCTCGCGAAGCTCTGATCGACGGTATCGCCCTGGAGGCAGCGGACAGCATCTCGGCCGCACTCGGCCGGGTTCCCGCCGCGGACGAATCGGCCGTCACGGTGTTCGTCCGGCAGACACTCGCTCTGACACGCGTCGGCGATCAGTACCGACTGCTACTCGCCGTTGCGCGAACAGATCTGGGACACAACAGTATTCACGATCTCCTCGGACCGATGAGAGAATCGGCCGCCGCCGTCATCCGGCGCGGCCAGCGCGAGGGTGTGTTCTCCTCGTATCTCGCCGCAGAAGTACTGATCCTCAACATCGAGGCGATCGCACTGTCGATCCTCGATGCCACCAACGCCGGTGCGATCGGCGACCCGGCGGGAGCGACGACGACGTCGAGCCTGGTGCTGCTGGGAATCGCGCCGGACGACGCCGAACGCATCGTCGCCGACATTCGGTCGTCCGACTCGTCGGCCCGCGCCCGCTGAGAGCCTCACCTACCCCGCGAACGGCGAAGGCCCCGTTCGCACAACACATCGCGCGAACGGGGCCTTCGGCCGAAACCAGGTGGAGCTAGGGAGCCGGGACGAATCCTGCGCCGAGTCCGTTGCCCTGATCGACGTTGCGAAGGATCGCGTCGAAGTTGGTGCCGACCTCGGGTCCGAAGCACGCCACGCCGAGGTAGGCGTTGACCATGCCGACGAGGGTGTTGCCGACGACGACCGGGCTGCCCGAGTCACCTTCGACGACACACAGCTGAGCCCAGGTCTCCTGCGACTGCAGAATGTCGCCGTACGCGAGTCCGCAGGTGTTGCCGGTGGTACGGCCTTCCTTGCAGACGATGTTCGGGAACGCCGTCGGCGGGCCGACCTGAGAGATGGTCACATTGCCGACGCGGTTGATCGGTGCGACCTTGTCACGCTGGAATTCGATGAGGGCGTAGTCGTATTCCGGGTTCGAGAACGCGATGCGGCCGACCTCGCCGAGGGAGGTGTCGTATTCGGGAACGATGGAGGCACCCGCCTGGCCGCAGTGGCCGGCGGTGAAGCCGACCAGGTTTCCGTTGCGGTCGTTTCCGATCGTCGTCAGCGTGCACTCGGCCTGGCCTCCGACGATGATTCCCGAGCCGCCGCCGAGAGCAGCTGGAGCGGCCGCGGATGCGGTCCCCACGCCGACGCTGGCTACGATTGCAGCCGCCCCCACGACGACGAGCATGAATTTCTTGAACATGTACTCCCTCTCAGCGGTGTCGGCAGAACCCTAGCAACAACAGGTGTACGAACACGAGTGAGTCGTTCATACGTCCTGCTCGAGGGCGGCAAGCGTCGTGCGCGCCTCTTCGAGTTGCCGGCTCAGTTCTGCAACGCGCCGTGCGGCCTCCTCGCGCGCGTGGGAGATGACTGCCTCGACTGCGTCGCGTGCCGTGGGATCGCCCAACTCCCGAACAGCGCGGCTTACCGACTCCGGGCTCACCGGTTGCGCTTTGGTGGGCCGCTTCGCACCCTGGGTCACCGTGACCGACCAATCGTTGTCGGCCCCGGCATGAATGGTGACGCTGATTCCGCCCGGTGGCTTCTTGACTCGACGGGAAGAAGAACTCTGCGGCGACGCAGTCTTCGGTTGTTCCACCGCCTTGGGCTGTACCGGTTCTGCCTTGGGCGCCACCGCCGCGGGCGCGGGTTGCGGCTCGGCTCTTCTCACCGGCGGAGCCGCCGAGGTCTTCTTGGCAGGTACGCGCTTGGCCGGCGCAGGCGGAGTTGCCGCGTTGCGGGTGATGCGCAGTTCCTCGGCTTCGTAGGGCAATTCGTCGTTGACGCCCTTCGGGCTGATCGTGACCGTGTTGCCGTCGATCGACACGACCTTCGCCGAGGTGCCGTCGGGCAGCCCAAGGCTCGGGTTCGGTTCACGGAGATAGACGGTGGCACGACGCCCCTCGGCCAGCGCCGCCGCCAGTGTCGTCAGATTCTCGGGGGTCAACGAATCGTTCACGGCGCGCCCACGGGGTGGCATTCGACTACCGACCTTTCTCGAAAGTGTTTGCGAATACTGTCGCACAGATGCAGGTGAGATGCGGCCGGGCAGCGCAGAGCGCGTCGGATCGACGCATCGAGAGGCAATTTGTCTGTTAATCCAAGTAACTGTAACCACAAGTAACTGTTACTTGGATTAACACTTAGATTGAGGGTGACCGAGAAGGTCGATGCCTCCGACCCTATACGACAGCCGTCGCGCGCGCCGCCCGAGCACACTCCAGGTGTCGTCGACCCTCACCGAGTACCGGCCGGTAGCTGCCCGACTCTCGGGGAGATCGGCGTCCGGGAACCACCCTCGCCGAACCACCCTCGCGCGCGGTTTCTGCCGCGTAGCCTGGCGGCGTGCCTTCTTGCGGAGGTGCGGAACAGGAGTCTCGATGTACCACCTCGACGCGGACGAACAGTCGCTCAGCGACGGTCCGCACGTGTATTTGCTCGACGCCAAATCCACCCTCGAGGTGCAGGCTCTGAATCAGTGGATCGACGCCACCACACCGGACGGCGAGCCCCGTCCGCCCTCGGTTGTGCTCTCGGGTGAGGCGAGAACGTCACTGTCGGACAGTGTTCGCGGGTACGCCGACGATCCGCTGCTCATCCCGCTGCGGGTCACGTTGTCCGATCGCAAGAACGGCATTCTGCACCGCATCTTCGCGCCCCGTGGTCGGTCCAAGCCCACCCAGGTATGGCAGCGATGGGTGGCAGGCGACGACCCCGACCACTCCGCGGTACTGGTCGGGGAACCCGCGACACTCAGTGATCTGCGAGAACGGTTCGAACGCGGTGGCGGCACGTCCCTGTCGTCGTTCATTCTGCGTCAGGCCAGTCTGGCATTGGACAAGGCCGAGCGCGGCGTCATCGGCTCCGAGTACAAGATCCCGCGCTTCGTCGTCGAGGACATGACGGAGCAGAAGAAGTTCCGCGACGGGATCACCGAGCTCGCGGAAGAGGTCGGCCAGGATCGCGAGGCCGTCGACAAGCGCGTCCAGGACATCCTGGGCGAGATGGTGGCAACCGAGACCCGTCGTGCAGTCGAGATGTGGGGAACCCTCGGGGCGTACTTCTCGCGGGCGTACAAGGTGGACGTGGACCGCGATCAACTGCAGAAGGTGCGCGAGCTCAACAAGAACTATCCGTTGGTGTTCCTTCCCAACCACCGTTCCTATCTCGACCCGCTCGTGCTGCGTCCGGCGCTGCTGGCCGAAGGTCTGCCGCTCAACCACGTCATGGGCGGCATCAACGTCGGCTTCTGGCCGCTGGGTCCGATCGCCAAACGCAGTGGCGTGGTGCTCATCCAGCGGAAGTTCTCGGACGCGATCTACAAGTGGACGCTGCGCCAGTACATGAGCTTCCTGCTGAGCAAGCGGTTCAACCTCGAGTGGTACATCGAAGGCGGCCGCAGCCGCACCGGAAAGCTCCGCCCGCCGCGGTTCGGGTTGTTGACCTATCTGGTCGACGCACTCGAGACCAGCGATGCCGAGGACGTCTACCTGGTTCCGACGTCCATCACCTACGACCGCCTCCACGAGGTCGGTGCGATGGCCGAGGAGTCGCACGGAGCGAAGAAGCAGGCCGAGGGCATTCGCATGGCCATCGGCTACATCCGGGCGCAGGGCACGTTGCGCGGCAACGTGTACCTGAACTTCGGCGAGCCGATGTCGGTGGCGTCGATCGTCGCCGACAATCCCGACAAGCGGGTGGCGGTGCAGAAGATCGCGCTCGGCGTCTCCCACGCGATCAACGACGCGACTCCGGTGACGCCGGCGGCGTTGGTCACCATGGCCCTGCTCGGCATCGAGGATCGCGCTCTCAACGTCAACGAGATGTGGGCGATCATCGCCCCGCTCGCGCGCTACATCAAACGCCGCAACCTGCCCACCGCGGGCGGCGTGGACATCGCCGACGTCGATGTCGTGCGCTCGGCCGTCATCGCACAGGTCAACGCCAACGTCGTCAAGCGTTTCGACGACGGCCCCGAGCCGCTGTTCTACCTGGCCCAGGACAAGCACCTGGTGGCAGCGTTCTTCCGCAACAACGCCATCCACTTCTTCGTCATGCGCGCCATCGGCGAGTTGGTGGTGCTCCCGACCGGCGGCGATTCGACGCCGTTGACCCAGGAATCTCTGTGGCAGTCGGCACTGCAGTTGCGCGATCTGCTCAAGTTCGAGTTCTTCTTCGGCGACAAGAAGGACTTCGGCGAACGGCTCGAATCCGAGGTCGATCTCATCGATCCGGACTGGCGCACCCACATCAGCGACCCCGATTACGCTGCGCGACAACTTCAGTCGCAGGATCTGCATCTGGCGCACCGTGTGTTGCAGCCGATCTTCGAGGCCTACCAGGTGGTTGCCGATCAGCTGATGTTGCTGCCCCAGAGCGGTGAGTTCGACAAGCCGAAGTTCATCACCGAATGCCTCGGTGCTGCTCAGGCCAGACGGCTTCGTCAGCAGCTCGATCACAGCGAGTCGATCTCCGGCGAATTGTTCGACACGGCACTGCAATTGGCGGAGAATCGCGACCTGGTCGATTCGAGCGCAGACGGTATCGCCCGCCGCCGCAGGGCATTCGCGCTCGAGATCGACGAGTGGGCACGCAAGGTGCGGACGATCCGCGACATGGCGCACCGCATGCTGCGCGAGGTGGATCCGATCTCGGCCCCCGAGGAGAACAATTCATGACCGAATTCGACGATCGACTCATCGCGATCGCCGCCGCTCCACCCGGCCGAGACACCGTGGCATTCTTCGATCTCGACGGCACTCTGATCAACGGGTTCTCGGCCCGCGCAGTGTTTCTCGAACGACTCAAGACCCTGGACGTGACGGTCAAGGAACTGTGGGAGATATCGAGCGCCGTCGTCGAGATGCGGATGCGTAACTCTCCGGTCGACAACCTGATGGGCAAGGCAGTCCGCGGCCTCGAGGGCCGTCGGGAAGAAGACCTGATGGAGCAGGCGTACACGCTGTTCCGCAACGAGATCGCGCCGATGATCTACCCACAGGCCCGCGCGCTCGTCGAAGCTCATCGCCATGCCGGGCACCGATTGGTGATGGCCACCTCGGCCACGCCGTATCAGGCTCTGCCCGTGCAGCAGGACATGATGTTCGAGACTCTGCTCTGCACCACTCCGGTGGTCACCGACGGGATACTCACCGGCGAACTGGTCGGCGATTCGTTGTGGGGTCCGCGCAAGGCACAGGCCGCGATCGACTACGCCGAGCGGGAGGGCATCGCACTGGCCGGCTGCTTCGCCTACTCCAACGGCGGCGAGGACGTGCCGCTGCTCGAGGCCGTCGGGCGACCCGTCGCTCTCAATCCGGACCCGGAACTACAGCGGTACGCGGCGAAGAAGAAGTGGCCGTCGCTGACGCTGGAGAGCCCCAAGCGCGGCACCGACCTCACCTCGGCCGTACGCAGCACCGCCGCTCTCGGTTCGGTGCTGGCCAGCGCATCGATCGGACTGGGACTGGGACTGCTGACGCGCAGTCGCCGCAACGGAGCGAACATCACCAGCACCATCGCGCCGGACATCGCGTTGACCATCGCCGGCGTCAAGCTCGACGTGACCGGCACCGAGAACGCGTGGTCGGCACGCCCGGCAGTCTTCATGTTCAACCACCAGAGCACCGCCGACTCGATCATCGTCACCTCCATTCTCCGACGCGACATCACCGCGGTCGCCAAGCGAGAACTCGAACGCGACCCGCGATTCGCATTGCTGGGCAGGATCTTCGACGTCGCCTACGTCGACCGCGGCGATCCCGCTCAGGCCCGCGAGGCGATGCGCCCGGCCATCGAGAAGCTGCACAGTGGCATCTCGGTCGCCATCGCGCCCGAGGGCACGCGGATGCCGACGTCGCGTCTCGGCCGATTCAAGAAGGGCGGATTTCACCTGGCGATGCAGGCTGGAGTGCCCATCGTTCCGATCGTCATCCACAATGCGGGCGACGTGATGTGGAAAAAGGATTTCACCGTCCATTCCGGTACCGTCAAGGTCACCGTCGGCGAGCCCATTCCCACCACGGACTGGGAGCCCGAGAAGATCGACTCGTACGTCGACGATGTCCGTTCCTATTTCGACAGAACGTTGGGATATGCCTGAGAACCAGATCAACTCGGTGGTGCAAGCGGAGATCGAACGCAATCTCCTGGGGGGCACGCCGAAGTACAACCGTTCCGACATCGTCAGCAAGTCGGGGCTGCCGCTCGAGCGGGTCATCGCACTGTGGATCGGCATGGGCTTTCCCATCCACACCGACACCGAGGCCGTCGTCTACACCGACGCAGACCTCGAGGCACTGAAGCTGATCACCGGACTCACCGAACAGAAGGTCATCAAGCCCGAGATGGAAGTCGCGATTGCGCGCACTCTCGGCCAGTCGATGTCCAGGCTCGCCGAATGGCAAGTGGGCGTGGTGAACTCTCACATCCTCGAGCGCATCACCAGTAACGACGAGGACAAGAACGACATCGACGCCATCCGGCGCAACGCCAGGGACATCGCGGCCGAGACTGTGCCCACCCTCGAAGCGCTCCAGGGTTACACCTGGCGTCGGCATCTGGCCGCAGCAGCGGGCCGGTCCATCGCCGCTCCCGACGACGCCACCGACAGCCCCGTCATGGCCGTCGGCTTCGCGGATATGGTCGGCTACACCAGCCTGACGCGTCGACTCGACATCGGCGAACTGACGACACTGCTCGAGGAGTTCGAGTCGCTCGCCACCAATATCATTGCGCGCGGGCGTGGTTCGGTGATCAAGAACGTCGGCGACGAAGTGATGTTCAGCGCACAGACGCCCGAGGACGCCGCCCACATCGCCCTCGACCTGCAGGACGCGTTCGCCGAGCAGGAAGACATGCCGGACCTGCGCGTCGGGTTGGCCTGGGGACCGGTTCTCGCCCGCTACGGCGACCTGTACGGCTCGGTGGTCAACATCGCTGCGCGCCTGACCAGTTCGGCCAATCCCGGAACGACTCTCGTCGACACAGTCATGACCGAAGAGCTGCGTCACGATTCCGAGTTCTTCCTCAAATCGATTCGCTCACTACGGGTCAAGGGGTTCCACAAGCTCAAGCCCCACGGACTCAGGCGCAACAAGCGCAACGGTCAGCGCAGCGAGGAATAGAACTCGAGGTGTCGACGCGCGGCCTCGTCCCACGTCAGGCTGCGCGCCAGCGTCAGACCGGGTGACGGGTCCTGCGGGGTCGCGAGCGCACGTTCCAGTTCGGCCGCCATGGTCGCTGCCGTGGACGCGTAGGTAACACTGTCTCCGAACACTTCCCGCAGTACCGGCAGATCTCGCGCGACGACGGGAGTCGACGCCGCGAGAGCCTCCATGGCCGCCAGCCCGAAACCCTCCTTGGTGGAGAAGAACGGCAGCACAGCGGCCTGCGCCACGAGGTGCGGCAACTCGTCGTCGTCGACGGTACCGAGTATCACCGGCTCGATACCGAGTTCTGCTGCGCGCCGGTCGAACTCGGAACGGTAGTCGCGGTAGTCGAACAGCGTCTCGCCGCCGGCGAAGACCAGGCGCAGATCGTGCGCAGCAAGCCGGGCGAAGGCGTCGAGCAGATCGAGACTGCCCTTGCGTGGTTCTATACCCCCGACTGCGAGCACGTAGCGGCCGAGCTTCTCGCGCCAGTGCGATCGACCCGATTGCGCAGCCGCAGTGAACCTCTCGGCGTCGACGCCGTTGGGTATGACCGTAGGCTCGAATCCCCAACCGCGGCGAACATCGCTCGCCACTGCCGCCGACACACAGATACGCGCATACGGCGCAGTGATCGCGCGTTCGTGGCATGCGGCCAGCTCGGGCGTGGTGAACTCGTCCAGGTGATGGATGGTCCTGATGCAGCGGCCGACGGCATTGGCGGAAATGCAGTCCTGCGCGTGGACGATGTCGTACTCGTCCGGTGTGAACGCCTGCCGCAGAACATCTATCGACCGCAGAATTCGTTCTCCGACGTTCTCTTCGTCCCGGTGCTCGAACGGGACCATTCTGATGTCGACTGCGGGGTCGACGGCACGAAAGAACGTGCTGTCTCCACCGCGGCCGAGAGACCACACCGAGACGTCCTGACCGGCGCGCGCCAGTGCCTCCGCCAACGCCAGCGTGTGCACCACTCCGCCGCGCGGCTTGGACGAGTACGTCAACAGGCTGATCTTCACTGGCCCGGCTTCTCCTGCAACAGATTCGGATAGGCATCCACCCGGCGTTCCGCCAGGTGATGCAGTCCCCGGCGGGCTCGGTCGACCTCGGCGTCGACATCGATCTCGTGCACCGCGAGCCCGCCCTTGGACCAGGTCCGCGCCAATACGTCACCACCGGGACCGACGATCTTCGCCTGACCCAGAAAGCGGAGGGACCCCATCACCCCGGTCTGATTGGACGAGACCAGCACCACCTGGTTCTCGGCCGCTCGGGCTGCGTCGTACAGATCGAACAGCCGGGACTGCCGATCGTTCGGCAGCGAGGACGCCCGATCTGTGACGCTGGCGGGCCACGCCGACAGCGCCGCAATGATTCTCGCTCCGTCGAGCGCCAACGTCCGCGCCGACTCCGGGAACGTCTTGTCGTAGTCGATCAGCATCCCCATCCGCCCCACCGGGGTATCGAAGGCCTCGAAGTGGTCACCGGCCGCGTAGGCGAGCGACTCCCCGAGCGGCTGATGCACCTTGCGGTGACTACCCAGAATGCCGTCTCCCGTCAGGCAGGCGGCAGCGTTGTACCGCAGCCCTTTCGACAGCTCGGTGTACCCGATGCAGATCGTCATGTCTCCGGCCGCGGCGATGATGGCGGCCAATTCCGGACCGTCGGGATCGAGGGTGGGCGGCAGTTCCGCGGGATCCGGATTGCTCAGGCTGTTGATGTAGCCCCCGAGGGACGCGTCGGGCAGCACCAGGAGATCGATGCCTTCTCGAGCCGCACTGGAGATGATCGTGGTGATCTTCAGTACGGCCCGGTCGACATCTCTCCCGAAATGTGCTGCCAGCGCGCCGATCTTGATAGGAGCCAACGGGACTCAGACCATCTGGCTCTGCGGCTGCACTGAGCTTCGAGACTGTGCTGCACTGATCTCGAGACCGATCTGGTCGGCGAGGAACTGCGCGTCCCGGGCCACCGAGGCGAAGCGTCCCGAACCCCAGGTGTGCTGCCACGGCAGGCCGAGGAAGTACAGGCCCGGCACCGAGGTGACGCCCCGGTTGTGGTTCGGGTGCCCCTCACCGTCGAAGGTACCGACCTTCAGCCACCGGTAGTCGGTGCGAAAGCCGACCGACCAGACGACGGCGTTGATCTCGGTGGTGGCGAGGTCGAGTTCGGTGGTCTCGGTCTCCGGCCGCCACACCGGCACGTAGCGATCCTCGGTGGGGGCGCTGATTCCCTCGCGCTCGATGTAGGCGTCGATGTTGTCCTTGATGCTTTCGGCCACCCGATCCGCGGCATCGAGAGATGCCTCCAGGGTGGGTGCGAACTGCAGAACACCGTCCTCGACGCCGAGCAATCGGCCGTAGAGCTGCATCCCCTCGGTGGCGAATGCGCGCAGGTCGATGTCTCGACCACCGTCACGACCGGTGACGTAGTGGTTGGTGTTCTCGCGTTTGCCGACGCCACCGGGTTGATCTTCGATGGAGACATCGTAGACCCCCATATCGTGCAACCAGGCGACACAGTCGCGGCCGCGATAAAAGCGTGCGACGCGGGGAGCGGTGCCGGCCACCAGGTGAACACGTCGGCCGTCGAGGTGCAGGTCCTCGGCGATCTGAGCACCGGACTGTCCGGTGCCTACCACCAGCACGTCGCCGTCCGGGAACTGGTGGGATCCTCGGTAATCGGACGAGTGGATCTGGACGATGTCACGCGGTAGCTTCTCGGCGAACCGCGGGATGGTGGGGATGTGGTATCCACCGACGGCGACGACGATCTGGTCGGCATGCATGGGGCCGTCGGACGTCTGCAGGTCGAAGCCGCCATCCAGGCCCTGCAGAGCTCGGTCGACAGAAACATGTTCTCGTACAGGCGCATCGAAGCTCTCGGCGTAACGGCGCACGAAGGCGTACACCTCGTCGCGCTGCATGAACCCGTCGGGATCGTCACCGTCGTAGGAGTATCCAGGGAGTGCGCACTGCCAGTTCGGCGTGACGAGAGTGAAGTTGTCCCAGCGCGAGTCCTTCCACTCGTGCGCGATCGTGTCGCGCTCCAACACGAGGTGTTCGATGCCACGCTGCGTCAGATGCCAGCTGATCGACAGGCCGGCCTGTCCGCCGCCGACGACGATCACTCGGTGATGCTCGACGATGTCTCCGGTCACAGCAGTTCAGCTCCCGACATACTCAGTACGCGAACGGCACCGGCCTCGTACGAGGTACTGACACCGTGGATCTCTTCCATCTGCTGCGCGGCCGAGGTGCACCGCATGCCGAACTTGGCGAGAACTCGATCGCTGGCGATCGTCAACGCCTCCGACGTCCGCTGTACGAACTCCGCCACCGGGTACTCCTGCCCGGGTGTCAGATAGTCGTGCATCACCAGAGACGGTGAATAGCAGGACTGTTCGCGACCATCGGGCCATCGGACGAGGAACGACATCTCAGGCATGGATCGGCTCCTTCGTGATGGTCCGGTACACGGACGGGCGGCGATCACGAAGGTTGTACATGCCGCCGCCACGTGCCGCGCCGATGAGTGCGGCGACGTCGACGGTGGCCGTGGCCAAGCCCGGTTCGACGCCTGTTCCGGCCAGGATCTCTCCGCCGGGTCCGACGATCTTCGCGCTGCAGACGAATCGAAGCGATCCGAAGGTGCCTGCTTGATTGGCTGCGACCCAGACGATTTGATTCTCGAGAGCACGGGCTCGGTCGTAGATGTCGAACCGCTGTTTCCACCGGTCCTCTTCCATGTTCTCGACGGTTGCGGTGCGGGCCGTCGGCCAGGCGGAGATGGACGCGACGATCTCGGCACCGTCGAGCGCGAGTTCCCGTGCTGCCTCGGGGAATCCCTTGTCGTAGCAGATCTGCATGCCCATGCGGCCGATCGGAGTGTCGAAGGCGGAGTAGCTGTCTCCCGCGTCGTAGCAGAGGTTTTCACCCAGCGGCTGATGCACCTTGCGGTAGGAACCCAGAATGCCGCTGCCGTCGACCGTCACGGCGGCGTTGTAGCGGGTATCGCCGTCCTTCTCGCAGAAGCCGAACGTGATGACGGTATCGCCCGCCATGTCGATGACCCGCCTGATCTCGGGTCCGTCGAGTTCGAGGGCCGGGGGAAGTGCTTTCAGTCGACGCTGTCGCGATTCTTCGGTCTCGTCGCCGCCACCGAGGCTCGGCAGGTAGCCGCCGAGGCAGGCCTCGGGTAGGACGAGCAGTTGGCTGCCGCGGTTGCGTGATTCCTCGAGCAGGGCGGCGATGGTGGCGTAACCCTGTTCCATGTCGCGACCGAACTCGGCTGCGGCGACAGAAATGGTGACGGGCTTCGGGTGGGTGGTCATGCTTCTCCCAATCCTGTCACGGTGGACGTGACCGCGCGAGTGGTGATTCCGTCGGGCCATCGCAGCGCGACGCCCGGAATGTCGGTGAGCTCTCCGCAGACTGCGGACAGGGCAGGTCCCGACGGTGCAGTAGGTGCACCGGGACGGTCCGCGGTGATCATCGCGAACCCTGGAAAACACGTGATCCATTCACCCATCGACGCTGCGTCGGGCTTCGGTATCGAGGCGATGTCGAGTACGGCACCGGTTCCGCTCGCCTCGGCGAGCATTCCGGTGGTGCCGGCCAGGCCCGCCATCGAGACGTCCTTGGCGGCCTTGGGTGCGGTGCGGGCTACGAACGACGCCATTTCCGTCAATTCGTCGGAGTTCCGGCGAGAAGACGAATCCCATTGCTGCCCATGGTATCCGCGCCTCCACTCGCCCTCGACGTCTGCGGTGAGCGTCAACCGATCGCCGACGCTTCCGCCGCCGGCACGCACCGGTCGAGAGGTCCGCCCGAGTGCGGTGACCGACAGCGATGACGGCACCCCGGCCTGAGTGTGGCCGCCGAGTACCGGGACCTGCCATGCCGCAGAGGCATTGGCGAGACCACGGATGATGCGGGTCAGCCGACTCTGGGTGGGGGCTCCGACGGAATCGAGCATTCCGACAGCGCGCGCACCCATCGCCGACAGGTCGTTCAGATTGACCAGCGCCGCGCACCAGCCGGCCCACTCCGGATCACGATCGACCATGGAAGGGATGATGGCATCGCACGCGGCGATCATGTCGCTACCTGGTACCGGAACGCCGTCGTCGCCGCGAAAACCTCTGGCTCCGAGCCCGAGTGGCTGCGCCTTCAGAGGTGCGAGCACCCCGGCCAACATTGCCTTGGTCGACGAGACGAGTCGTTCGATGCGGTCGATCGGCCAGTACATCGCAACGTGCGGTGTGTTGGCCACCTCGACGTCGCCGCGGCGAATCCACCCGAGGCGGGTGAACAGTTGCTCGTTGCGCTTCTGCACCGTCGCGTCGAAGCGAAGTACGCCTCGACTCTCCGCATGGGCGCAGGCTGCCCGAACCAGGGCGGGCCCGACGCCGGACGTACGCGCCGCGGCGGAGACCACGAGGCGGCTCCCGGCCCACCACCCCAGATCCGTTGCGGTACAGGGTGCCAGCCGCACTCCGCCGAGCACTGTACCGTCCCGATCGGTGGCGACCAGAACGACTGCGCGGGAATCGTCGTCGACGTCGTCGTGATCGGTGCCGGCGAACAGGCCCTGCTCGGCAACGAAGGTCGCTCTCCTGAGGGCACGATAGGCGTCCAACTGCGCTGCGCTTTCGCACGGTTGGATGATGAACCTCGGCTCGACGACAGTGGTTGCAGTACCGGACAATCCGGCAAGGTCGCCCGCTTCTACGACACCGAACATGTCAGCCTCCCGCGTTCTGCAGAACGCTGCACGCACCGCATGCCGCGCAGCCTGCCTTCTGATCGGATCCGAGCATCGCCGCGGCCTGGAGTTCCTTGGCGACGCGTCGGGTGACGTTTTCGAGGACGTCCCGGTCGGGGGCACTCGCTCGGTCCACGTCCACCGCCAACGTTCCGGCGAGCGGACGGAACGGAACGACGAAGGGGTAGACACCCATGTCGATGAGTTCCGCTGCCCCGGCCACCAATTCGTCCGGATCCTCGCCGAGCCCCACCAGAATGTACGTCGAGACCTGGTTGCGTCCGAAGACACGAACCGCTTCTCTCCACGCAGCGCGGTACTCGTCCATCGAGACCGATGCCTTGCCCGGCATCCACCGGCGTCGAACGTCGTCGTCGAGGGATTCGACGTGGATGCCGATGGATTCGGCTCCGGCGTCGTACAGATCTCGAATGGTCTGCAGGTCGCCAGGAGGTTCGCACTGCACCTGGATCGGCAGCTGCGGAACCACGGCCTTGATGGCTCGCACGCATCGGGCCAAGTGACGGGCACCGCGATCCTTCGCGGCCGAGGTACCCGTCGTCATGACCATCTGCGTGACGCCGTCGAGCCGTACCGCCGCCTCGGCCACCTCGGCGAGCTGCGCCGGAGTCTTGACGGCGATGGTCTCGCCGGCTTCGAGCGACGCCTCGATGGAGCAGAAACGGCAGCGTTGATCCGCGTCGTAGCGGATGCAGGTCTGCACCACGGTGGTCGCGAGAACGCTGGAGCCGTGCAGCTTCGCGATCTTCTCGTAGGCGATACCGTCGGCGGTTTCCAGGTCGTAGAACTTCGGACGGTCGACAGCCTGCACGTCGAGCCCGATGTCGTTGCCGTCGAACAGCACTCGACCCTCTTCGAGGACGTACGGACTGAGCGGATTGCGCGGGATGGCTGCGCCGAGGCCATCGATCGTGACATGCCCGTCGTCGCTCGGCCCGGCGCCTGCCGTTCTCGAGACCGGCGTGGATCCTCGGATACCGAGCAACGCCAGATCTACACGCGTACTGACCGACACGGTGCGCTCCTAGACCATGTAGGTCGAGTTGATGATGGCACCCTTGCGCGCGTAGTGGATCAGCGCGTCCTGCACGTCCAGGGGGTGGGCCGGGATGACGCCCTCGATGAGGTCCTCTTCGCGACCGCCGTGCAGGGCCAGTCCGAAGCGGCAGCAGAACACGGTGCCACCCTCGGCGATGAAGGTCGCGAGCGAATCGTTGATGTTCTGCTCGCCCGGGAACCCGGAGTCACCGGTGGTGGGAAAGCCGCGAGTGGCAAGGCAATTGATGGCACCGGGACCGTAGAAGTACATGGCCGACTCGAAGCCCTTGCGCAGAGCGCGGGTCGCCTGGAGTACCGCGACGAACGACACCGAGGACTCGTGCGCGATGCCGTGCACCAGCGTGAAGTAGCTCTCGCCGTTCTCGGCCTTGTAATCGGGGAAGATCTTGGTGGAGCCGTAGATGTTGCTGCCCTTGGGAAGTGAAGGGTGCGGAATCTCTTCGAGGGACTTCTTGATGTTCTCGGCGATGGACTGGTCGAGATCTGACACTGGTGTCTCCTGAGGTTCGCGGAACTGGCTGAATGCAGTGGGCAACTACTCGAGATGCGGTGGACACCGATGGCCACCTGAGGAAGAGAGGTCATGTCCGGCGAGAGAGCGGATCCTCTGCGGCCGTGGAACAAGTACAAGCCCCATCCATTTCCGATTGGTCACACCCGGAACAACGCCGTGTTTCGAGGGCCTCACAGTGTTGACGTGGCGTTACGCGGATAGTGTGGAGGCTGCATCACCCATCCACCACGAACTTGACGAGGAACTCGATGATCGGCGCCGTCACCGGCTTGTTGTATGCGTTGTCCCTGGTCGTCGGTGTCTGGGTGCTCGCGAAGCTCGTCATGAACCGACCGGTTCTGCTGAAGAACAAGTCCGATCGCGCACTGTTCTGGACCATCGCGGCCACCGAGGCCGTCGTCGCGCTGCAGGCCGTCATCGGGTTCGTCATGATGTTCACCTCGGACCGCGAGATACACCGGCTGACATTCGGGTCCTACCTCGTCGGACTGCTGTTCCTTCTCCCCCTCGGCACGTGGTGGTCTCTGGGCGACCGCTCCCGCGGCGGCACTGCCGTACTCCTCGTTGCCGTCCTCACCCTCGCGGCCATGGTGCTGCGCCTGAGCCAGATTTGGGCCGGATATGCCTGACAACCTCCAGCAAGCGACGCGCACCGGATTCGGGCGCTTCCTCATCGCCGTCTACGCCGTGTTCGCCGTCGCCGCGACATCACGCTCGATCGTGCAACTCACCACGCGATTCGACGACGCACCGGTGGCGTACCTGCTCTCGGCGTTCGCTGCTGTGGTCTACATCGTCGCCACGGTAGGACTGGCACGAGCAACAGAAGCGTCTCGACGAGTGGTGACGGTCTCCTGCATCATCGAACTCGTCGGAGTCATCGGCATCGGCACGCTCAGCTACATTCAACCCCAGGACTTCCCGGAGCCGACGGTGTGGTCGCACTTCGGATCCGGATACGTCTTCATCCCGGTGGTGCTCCCCATCGCGGGACTGTGGTGGTTGCGAAAGACCCGACAGATCTAGGCGTCTGTTCTGAATTTCGCCCAATTGGCGTAAGTCTCAATACTCGACATCCCGTGCCACTGACGTCGACAACTGATCTGGATGCAGTCTGGCCATGAAGGCGAGACCGATCATCGCGGCCGACCTCCCGCTTTCGATCTCCACTCAGGGCTCCCACGACGATCGGTCTCGCCGTCGACGACATGGCGAACGGGCGAGTCGGCCATTTACGATGCAGGAGGCCGGCCGATGGGTACAAGTTGATGCACTGCTGTCCGTCGACTTCGGTTGGGAAGTCGAGATATTCGACGCGTTGCTCGTGACCGGAACCTGAGCCACGGCGACCATCATCCTGAAACGCGCGCGGCCGCACCTATCACACACCACTGACAGGTTTTCGATCACGAATAGTCAAGTAGCGCAATAGTTTTCCATTCAACGAAGGTTGTTGGTCGAACGCACGTTCGATACACTTCATGGCATGACCACAGCGATCTGGCAACTGAGCGAGGCAGAACTCCTCGCCGACGCCGCCGCGGTCTCCCACCAGATCCAGCTCCTCGAAGCCCGCCGCATCGCTCTCGTCGCCGACATCGACACCCGCGTCTCCCGCGAAAAACTCGGCTTCCCCGGACCCGCAGGCTGGCTGACCTCCACCACCCTGCTCTCACCGTCCAAGGCCACCAAGATCGTCGCCCTCGCCCGCGGACTGAAGAACTTCCCCGACATCGCCGACGCCGTGAACACCGGAGTCATGACCATCGACCACGCCGCCCTGATCCTCACCTTCGCCGAAACCCCACCCAAGAACCTCCCCCAAAAAGGCCAGGACATAGCGCGGAAAGCGATGATCACCGCTGCGACCGGGCCTGGTGCACGCACCGGCCGCATCCGAGAAGCGATCACCAAACTCCACGACACCTACGGCGGCAAGACACCACCCGCCGACGACACCGACCGCAACGAACTCTTCGCCTCCAAGACCTTGAACGGGCGGCTGGTACTCAAAGGAGACTTCGACGCGATCACCGGCGAGAAACTTCTCACCGCACTCTCCCCGCTGACCGAACCCCGCCCCGACCCCGACGGCACCGAGACACCCAAAACCGGAGACGACCGCAGCCCCGCCAAGCGTCGCGCCGACGCCTTCGGACACATCCTCGACCAATACCTCGCCTCGAGTAACCGCCCCACCGAAGGCGGTGAGAGACCGCACCTGAACCTGCACATCAGCCTGCGCGATCTCACCGACCTCCGCGACAGTGCTGACGTCGATGACATCGCCGACGACGAGAACACCCGCGCTGCAGACGAATCCGACACAGATCCAGTTACCGCAGATCGTGGCGCGTACCGGGACCTGTTCGGTGACGGCACTACCGTCGGGTGGCTACCCTGGATGGGACCACTGTCGCGCAACACCTCCCGGCAACTCGCCTGCGACTGTGTCCTGACCGCCATCGTCATGGACGAGACGGGTTCCCCGATCAACCTTGCCCGCACCGCACGCACCGTCACCGCCAAACAGAAGAAGGCGCTCATCGCCCGAGACCACACCTGCGCCTTCCCCGGCTGCGGCAAACCCGCCGCCTGGACAGAAGCGCATCACATCCGGCACTGGGCCGATGGTGGCCCCACCGACATGAACAACCTCGTCCTCCTGTGCGGATTCCACCACCGACTCCTCCACCACTCCGATTGGGAAGTGTTCATCGGCACCGACGGCCACCCGTGGTTCGTGCCACCGGCCACCGTCGACCCGTACCGACAACCCCGACCATCCCACGCCCGAGCAGGCCCCCACATCGCCTGACCCGCGCACCACACAAGCCCGCAGACGACCCCAGCCCCGCACCGAGAACACGGTGCGGGGCTGGAAGAGACTGTCGTGCAGCTAGTTCGACGAAGATCCGTCAGCTCAGCGCCGCCAGGTTCGCAACGGATTTCTTCACATCGGTATCGAGTGCTCGCGCCACCACCGATCCCACCGGACCGAACAGCACACCCCCGCCGAACTTCGCATCGAGCGTCAGCTCCGATCCACCCTCGGCCTCACGTACATGGACCGTCAGCGAGATTCGCACTCCACCCTTACCTCGGCCGGACATCTCGATCAGCTTGGGTTCGTCGTACTCCGTGAAGGTCCAGTTGATCGTGTTCTTGAAGCCCTTCACCTTCACCAGTGACTCCACTTCGGTGCCCTTGCCGACCTTCTTGGGCGGTGGGCTGCACCATCCACCGTGGATGGTCATCCACTCGTCGAACCGATCGAGTGCGGAAGCTTTGTCCCACGCACCCTGCGGATTCTCGGGCATCTGTACTGAGACACTGATCGTCGCCATAAGAAAAGAGCCTGTCACAACTCCCCCCCATCTTCAGACGGCGGCCGTTAACCTGAGACGATGGCCACCCTCGAGATCGATGGTCGCAAGGTCTCCGTCACCAACCTCGACAAAGTGCTGTTCCCCGAAACAGGGACCACCAAAGGCAACATCATCGAGTACTACGTTGCCATCGCGCCTGCGATGCTTCCTCACCTCGTGGGCCGAGCGGTGACCCGTAAGCGTTGGCCCAACGGCGTGGACCAGTCGTCGTTCTTCGAGAAGAACCTCGCCGCCTCCGCACCCGACTGGCTCGATCGGCGTTCGATGCAGCATTCCGACCGCGTCGTCACCTACCCATTGTTCTCCACTGCAGCCGATCTGGCCTGGCTCGGTCAACAAGCGGCCATCGAAGCGCACGTGCCACAGTGGCGGTTCGACGGCACCGAAGCCGGACCGGCCACCCGCATGGTCTTCGACCTCGATCCCGGTGACGACGTGGATCTCGCGCGATGTGCCGAAGTAGCCTGCGAGATAAGGGATCTGATCGGCGATATCGGGATGACCGCATATCCGGTCACCAGCGGCAGCAAGGGAATCCACCTGTACGTGCCGCTTGAGAAACCGCTGTCGACCTCCGGCGCGTCCACGGTCGCCAAACGTGTTGCCACGCTGCTCGAAGAGCGCTCGCCGGACCGGGTCACGGCCACGATGGCAAAGGCGAAGCGAACCGGGAGGGTGTTCGTGGACTGGAGCCAGAACAACGGCAAGAAGACCACGGTCGCCCCGTACTCTCTCCGTGGACGAGCACTCCCCACGGTCGCGGCACCACGCACCTGGGACGAGCTGGAAGCATCGGGGCTGCAACAACTTCGATTCGAAGAGGTCCTCGAGCGATTCCAGGATTTCGGCGATTTTCTCGCAGAGCTGGACCCCACCGTCGACTCGGCACCCGAAAGTAGTTCTGCCACGGACAAACTCGTCAAGTACCGCAGCATGCGTAGCGCCGACAAGACCCCCGAACCGATACCGGCCGCCACCGAACCGCAGGGCAACAACGACACGTTCGTGATCCAGGAACACCATGCCCGACGGCTGCACTACGACTTCCGACTCGAGCACGACGGCGTCCTGGTCTCGTGGGCCGTCCCGAAGAACATCCCGGTGGACCCGAAGCAGAACCGGCTGGCGGTACACACCGAGGACCACCCACTCGAATACGCGTCGTTCTCCGGTCGGATACCCAAGGGCGAGTACGGCGGCGGTGACGTCTCGATCTGGGACAGCGGAACCTACGAACTCGAGAAATGGCGAGAGGACGAGGTCATCGTCGTTCTGCACGGAAAGAAGGCGACCGGGCGCTTCGCCCTGATCCGCACCAAGGGCAATCAGTGGCTCATGCATCTGATGAAGGACGCACCCGACAAGCCCGAGCCGAAGAACATCTCGCCGATGCTCGCCACCGCCGGCGACATCCTCGATCTCCCGGACGACGAGTGGTCGTTCGAGGGCAAGTGGGACGGGTTCCGCATCATCGCAGAACTGACGCACGGTTCGATGACGCTGCGCACGCGAAGCGGTAACGACTACACCGAAAAGTTCGGCGCACTCCAATCTTTCGCAGATGACCTGGCCGAGCACGACGCCATCGTCGACGGAGAAGTCGTGGTATTCGACGACGACGGGGTCAGCAGCTTCGAGAAACTGCAGAACGCCACCCGTGACCAGATCCGATTCATCGCGTTCGATCTGCTTCACCTCGACGGCACGTCACTGCTGCGCAAGAAGTACTCGGATCGACGACGGCTGCTCGAACTACTGACCACAGGACTCGACTCGGTGCTGGTGCCACCGCGGCTGACGGGGACCGCTGCGGACGCCATCGCCGAAAGCAGAGAACGAGGCTGGGAAGGCGTCGTCGCCAAACGAACCGACTCCGTCTATCAACCCGGCAAGCGCGCCCACACCTGGATCAAGCACAAGAACTGGCGGACTCAGGAGATCGTGATCGGCGGGTGGCGTCGGGGGCAGGGTCGTCGTTCCGGTGGGTTCGGCTCACTCCTGATGGGCATTCCCGACGGGGACGGATTGCGATACGTAGGGCGCGTCGGAACCGGGTTCGACGACCGTGCGCTCGATACGCTCGCTGCCCTCCTCGCGCCACTCGAGGCGTCGGACAGTCCCTTCTCCTCGGTGCTGCCCGCGGCCGATCGGAACGGAGCGGTGTGGGTCGAGCCGGTGCTCGTCGGCGAGGTGCGGTACTACGAGGCCACGGAATCCGGCCATCTGCGGCATCCGAGCTGGCGCGGTCTCCGCCCGGACAAGGAACCGAAGGCGGTGCATCGGGAATGACGAGAAATGCCTCGGGTGAAAAACTTGGACCCGGTCGGAAAAACCAGGATAGGTAACGTTCGGTTGCCATAAAATGAGCCGATGCGTACCGTTGCGCCCATCGTTTCCGGGGGGAGCGTAACAACTCGAGCATCATCAGCTATAACGGTTTGCGGGCCGGCTCTACGGGGGCTTGCCAGATCGCCGCAGCGCTCGTCGCTTCGGTTCAGGCACGGAGGGGTTTACCACATGCGGGTTCTCAAGTTGGCAGGCGCTGTCAGCATGACGGCGGTTGCAGTTCTGTGTTCGTCACTCGTCGGCGCAGGTCAAGCTGCTGCTACGCCGCTGTACCCGACGCCGATCGCCGACGGCTTCTACGCACCGCCAGCCGATCTCGATGCGCTCGCTCCGGGCGACGTGATCTCCAGCCGCCCGATGCCACCGCCGCCCGGATTCTTCGGCGTGGACGTGTGGCAGTTGAAATTCCGCTCCACCAATTCGGCCGGCGATCCCATCGCCGCAATCAATACCGTCTTGGTTCCACAAAACAAAGCACCGAACGGCCCTTTACTTTCTTACCAACACATCATCAATGCACTCGGTCTCGAATGTGCACCTTCACAAGCGCTCTGGACCAACGATCCCAATTTGATGATTCGTGAGGCGCCCGCTCTGAACGCAGTACTGCAGCGCGGGTGGACGGTCGTCATCGCCGATCACCTCGGACCCAACAGCGCATACGGTGCCGCCAAGCTCGGCGGGCAGATCGTGCTCGACAGCATTCGCGCCACTCAGCGCTTCGATCCCATCCAGGTTCAGCAGAGCCCCGTTGCGTTGGCCGGCTACTCCGGCGGCGGAATGGCCACGGCATGGGCAGCCGCGCTTCAGAACGACTACGCGCCCGAGCTGAACATCGTCGGCAGCGCGAACGGTGGCGCTCCGATGAACCTCGAGCGGATGGCCCGCGATCTCGGTTTCGCCCCGCACCCCATGTTCGGTCTGGCGTTCGCTGCCGCGCTCGGTATCGAACGCGAGTACCCCACCCGCATCCCGATCAGCTCTCAGCTCAACCCGCTCGGCAAGGAGATCGAGAACAAGATCCAGAACGGGTGCACCAACGACATCATCGCCGCGGGCGCGGGTAAGAGCGCCATGGAGGTCGCAGGCACGCTGGACCTCATCAACAGTCCGGAAGCGATCGCCGCCGTCAACGACAACAGCGTCGAGCTGTATCCCGGTGTACCGAAGGCACCGTACTTCGAGTGGCACAGCCCCACCGATGCGTTGATCCCGGTCAGCGCCATCGACAACACGATCGCCCGATACTGCCGCGCCGGAGTGCTCGTGACCGAGGTGAAGGTGCCCAGCAACGATCACCTGACCGCTGCCGTACTCGGCCTGCCACAGGCCCTCGAGTGGATCGACCAGCGATTCGCGGGAGTGCCGGCCACGAGCAACTGCTGATCGCGCCGCCCGTCCCCTGGCACATGATCGACGCATCAGTGGGTCGGTTAGGCTAACCTCGCCAAGTTCAGTTGCGAGGAGATCACATGAAGAAGACCGTCCAGCTCGTGGCCGCCGGTGCGTCCGTCCTGGCACTGGCAGCCGGCTGTTCGTCCGATGCCGACACCGACGCATCCGGTGGCCCCGGTAGCGCTGCCGGCTTCCCCGTCACCATCGAGCACCGTTTCGGTGAGACCGTCATCGACGCCGAGCCCACCCGTGTCGTGACGATTGGGTTCAACGAGCAGGACTTCGCGCTCGCGCTGGGCGTCAAGCCCGTCGCGACACGCGGCAACCTGAGCTACGACTACCGACAGCGCCCATGGGCTCTAGCAGCCCTGGGCGGAACCGAGATTCCCGAAGTCGGCAGTACCGACCTCAACCTGGAGCAGATCGCGGCGCAAGCACCCGACCTGATCCTCGGCCCGTACTCCTTCATCGACCAGGGCCAGTACGACATCCTGTCCGGGATGGCCCCCACGATCGCCGACATCGGCGGCTACGACGACGTACCCGCCGCAACCTGGCAGCAGGAGTTCGCCGTGGTCGGCGAAGCCCTCGGCAAGTCGCAGGAAGCCCAGGATCGAACGGCCGAGCTGGAGCAGAAGTTCGCCGACACCGAAGCCGCGAACCCCCAATTCACCGGCAAGTCACTGTCTCTCGCGTTCGTCATGGACGACGGCAGCTACCTGCTTCTCGGCAAGGACGACATCCGCGCCCTGTTCTTCACCGACCTCGGATTCGAGATTCCCGACGCCTCCGAGACCATCAGTGCGGAGAACCTCGATCGACTCGACACCGACGTCCTCGTCATCGCCGGCCAGAGCCGCGAGCAGCTGCAGGCCAACCCTCTGCTCGCCGCCCTCGATGTCGTCCGGCAGGACCGGACCGCCTACATCGGCTCCTTCAGTACGGACCTACCCTCGGCCCTCGGATACTCGAGCCCACTGTCGCTGGACTACGCGATCGACGGATTCACCCCGATGCTCGCCGCCGCAACCGACGACGACCCAGCAACCGTGGTCCCGGACCCGGTTTCGTAGGGTCACTCCGCAGGCTCCGATCCCGGCTTCGCAGGCTCACTCCGCCTGCGCGAATTGCGTCCGATGCAGCTCCTCGTAGCGGCCTCCTGCTGCGAGGAGCTCGTCGTGGGTGCCGCGCTCGGCGACTCTTCCGTCCTCGATCACCAGGATCACGTCCGCAGCTCGGATGGTCGACAGCCGGTGCGCGATGACAACCGATGTCTTGCCTTCCAGCGCCTCGGCCAACGCGGCCTGCACCGCGGCCTCCGACGTGGAGTCCAACGATGCCGTTGCCTCGTCGAGGATGACCACTCGCGGCTGTGCGATCAGCAGCCGCGCGATCGTCAGACGCTGACGCTCACCACCGGAGAGTCGATACCCGCGCTCGCCGACGACGGTGTCCAGACCGTCGGGCAGGGAGCGCACGAGGTCCGCGAGCCGCGCCCTCGAGAGCGCATCCCACAGTTCGTCGTCTGTGGCGTTGGGACGCGGCAGCAACAGATTCGACCGAATGCTCTCGTGGAACAGGTGCCCGTCCTGGGTCACCATTCCCACTGTGCCGCGGACGGATTCGGCCGTCAGGTCCCGCACATCGACGCCGCCGAGCCGGACCGAGCCGCCGTCGACGTCGTAGAGCCGTGCGATCAACTGCGCGATCGTGGACTTGCCTGCACCGGATGTGCCGACCAGCGCGACCATCTGGCCGGGTTCGGCTCGGAACGACACACCGTGCAGAACCTCCTCTCCCCCGCGCGAATCCAAGGTGGCGACCTCCTCGAGCGAGGCGAGCGATACTTTGTCCGCGGACGGGTACGCGAACCTGACATCATCGAGTTCGACGGCCACCGGCCCGGGCGGTAGCGCTGTCGCGTCGGGCTTGTCGGCGATCAACGGAACGAGGTCGAGGACCTCGAATACTCGCTCGAAGCTCACCAACGCGCTCATGACCTCCACGCGGGCGCTGGCCAGCGCGGTCAGGGGTGAGTACAGCCGGGCCAACAGAAGTGACAGTGCCACAACCGAACCCGGGTCCAGAGTCCCGCGGAGGGCGTAGAAGCCGCCCAATCCGTACACCACGGCGAGCGCCAGTGCCGAGACCAGTGTCAGCGCGGTGACGAACACCGTCTGCACCATGGCACTGCGCACTCCGATATCGCGCACCCTGGCCGCCCGGACCGCGAACTCGACCGATTCCTGTTCGGGATGCCCGAACAACTTCACCAGGGTTGCTCCCGGTGCCGAGAAACGCTCGGTCATCTGCGTACTCATCGCCGAATTGTGCGCTGCGGCTTCTCGTTGCAGCCGCGCGAGGCGTCGACCCATCCGGCGCGCAGGAAGTACGAACACCGGCAGCAGGACCAGTGCGAGAAGGGTGATCTGCCAGGAGATTCCGATCATGACCACCAACGTCAGTACCAGGGTCACGAGATTGCTGACGACACCGGACAGGGTGGTGCTGAATGCGCGCTGCGCTCCGATCACGTCGTTGTTGAGTCGACTCACCAACGCACCGGTGCGGGTTCGAGTGAAGAATGCGATCGGCATCCGCTGCACGTGGTCGAACACTGCCGTCCGCAGATCCAGGATCAGGCTCTCGCCGATGTTCGCCGAGAGCCATCGGTTGACCAGACCGACCACAGCGTCCACCAGAGCGATCCCTGCGATCGCCGATGCAAGCAGTACCACCACGCGTAGCTCTCGCCCGTCGACGATCGCATTGACCACCCGCCCCGCCAAGACCGGAGTCGCCACTGCAAGAACGGCCAGAGCCACGCTGAGCACCAGAAACCCGCCGAGTGCGCGGCGATGCGGTGCCGCGAACGTCAGGATCCTGCGGGCCGTCTCCTTCGAGAACGACGACTGGGTGTCGGGCCTGTTCATCGTGCGATACATCTGATTCCAGGCGGTCATCTCCATGCTCATCCCACCAACGTAGAACCTCGACACGACTCGAGGTCAAGCGCGGCACCCGAGACCGACGGGAGGGGCAGGCGGCCGAGCCACCTGCCCCTCCCACGACGATCACCGCGGCGCTATGCCGCAGCAGTTGCCGTCGCCGGCTCCAGCGCGAGCGCGAGAATATCCGCGACGTCGGTCATCGGACGAACATCCAACGCCTCCAACACCTCTGCGGGTACGTCGTCCAGGTCCGGCTCGTTGCGCGCCGGAATGAACACGGTCTTCAGTCCCGCACGCTGCGCAGCCAGCAACTTCTGCTTCACCCCGCCGATCGGCAGCACCCGACCGTTCAACGTGACCTCACCGGTCATGCCGACATCCGAGCGCACCGGACGCCCGGTGGCCATCGACACCAGGGCGGTCACCATCGTCACACCGGCCGAAGGACCGTCCTTCGGCACCGCGCCCGCCGGAACGTGCACGTGAATTCTCCGATCCAGAGATTCCTGCGTGACGCCGAATTGCGCTGCGTGCGAGCGCACGTAGGACAGAGCGATCTGTGCGGACTCCTTCATCACGTCACCGAGCTGGCCGGTGAGCTCGAGCCTGGAGTCGCCTTCGGTCGCCGCGGCCTCGATGAACAGCACATCTCCGCCGAGTCCGGTGGCCGCGAGACCCGTTGCCACTCCTGGTACTTCGGTGCGCTCGTGCGCCTCGGGTGTGAACCGCGGGCGACCGAGGTACGGCACCAGGTCCGGCTCGTCGATCTTCAGGACACCGGTGGTGCCCACCAACTTCGTCGCCACCTTGCGAAGCGCCTTGGCCAGCAATCGCTCGAGTTGCCGCACACCCGGCTCACGGGTGTAGTCGGCCGCGATCTTGCGCAGCGCGGCGTCGGTGACCGTCACCTCCTCGGATGTGATTGCCGCCCTGTCCATCTGACGGGGAAGCAGGTAGTTCCGGGCGATGACGACCTTGTCGTCCTCGGTGTAGCCGTCGATGGTCACCAATTCCATGCGGTCGAGCAACGGCCCGGGAATCTGGTCGATCACATTGGCGGTAGCGAGAAAGACCACGTCGGACAGGTCGAGGTCCAGATCGAGATAGTGATCACGGAACGTGTGATTCTGCGCCGGGTCCAGCACCTCGAGCAACGCAGCACTGGGGTCGCCGCGATAGTCCGAGCCGACCTTGTCGATCTCGTCCAGCAGGACAACCGGATTCATCGATCCCGCCTCGCCGATGGCCCGCACGATCCGGCCCGGCAGCGCGCCGACGTAAGTACGACGGTGCCCACGGATCTCGGCCTCGTCACGGACGCCGCCGAGAGCGACACGTACGAACTTCCGACCGAGTGCACGTGCGACCGACTCACCGAGTGAGGTCTTGCCGACTCCGGGCGGACCTGCGAGCACCATGACGGCACCGGACCCACGCCCACCGACCGACTGCAGTCCACGCTCGGAGCGACGGGCCCGGACGGCCAGGTATTCGACGATACGATCCTTCACGTCGTCGAGTCCGTGGTGGTCGGCATCGAGAACCGCACGCGCCGAATCGATGTCGTTGTTGTCGGTCGTGGTGTTGTTCCACGGCAGATCCAGCACGGTATCGAGCCAGGTGCGGATCCAGCCCGACTCGGGGCTCTGATCGCTGGCCCGCTCGAGTTTGCCGACCTCACGCAGCGCCTGTTCGCGCACCTTCTCGGGTAGATCCGCTGCCTCGACGCGGCCGCGGTAGCCGTCGGCACCGTCGGGCTCGTCCTCGCCGAGTTCCTTGCGGATGGCCGCCAACTGCTGCCGGAGCAGGAACTCCTTCTGAGTCTTCTCCATGCCCTCGCGGACGTCACCGGAGATCTTGTCGTTGACCTCGACTTCGGCGAGATGAGCCTTGGTCCACTCGATGAGTGAGGTCAGACGCGTTGCCACGTCCGGGGTTTCGAGAAGGTCCCGTTTCTGCACGTCGGTGAGGTACGACGCGTAGCCGGCCGTGTCGGCGATCGCGCCCGGGTCGGTGAGTTTGTTGACCGAGTCGATCACCTGCCACGCATCTCGGCGCTGCAGCATCGCAACGACGAGTTGCTTGTACTCGGCCGCCAGGGCTTTGAGGTCGTCACTCGGGGGCACATCTGCAACGGTCTCGGCCTCGACCCACAGGGCGGCACCGGGTCCGCTGACTCCGTGGCCGATGTGCGCGCGGCGCGTGGCCTTGATGACAGCGGCCGGGCGGCCGTCTGCGAGGCGTCCCATCTGCACGATCGTGGCGAGGACTCCGTATGCGGCGTAGCGGTCCTCGAGACGCGGCGCGACGAGCAGCGTGCCGTCGTTGCTCGCCTTTGCGGCGTCGACGGCGGCACGCGCTGCCTCGTCGAGTTCTACGGGCACCACCATGCCGGGCAGGACGATCGGGTCGGTCAGGAACAGTACGGGGACACGAACGGTTTCGGTCACTTCTCCTCCAAAGGATTGAGCTATAGAGGCTCAACTTCGAAAGCAGTAGTGATGTTCCCGCCGATGTTCCTTGTTCTCCGTGGGCAGAACGCCGACCGCCCCGCACCGGTTACTTCAGCGCGCTGACCAGCTTCTCCGCGAGGGGACGCGTCGACGCCGGGTTCTGACCCGTGTACAGGTTCCGGTCGACGACGACCTTCGGTGCCCACGCGTCGGTGGAGTCGAACTTCGCGCCGTTCTCGCGCAACCGGGACTCGAGCAACCACGGGGCCTTGTCGGCGAGACCTGCTTGGGTCTCCTCTTCGTCGGTGAATCCGGTGAGCTCGTACCCGTCGAACGCCCAGGTTCCGTCGCTGCGGACGGCGGGGAGCAGGGCGGCAGGCGCGTGGCACACCGCAGAGACCACCTTGTTCGAGTCGAGGAAGTCGATCACCAGTGCCCCGAAGCTCTCGGAGACGGCCAGGTCCTCCATCGGCCCGTGACCACCGGGCACGAAGACGACGTCGAAGTCGGACGCCTTCTGCTCCTCCAGCTTTGCGGGCGAGGACAGGATCGACTCGATAGAGGCGAGGTAGCTCTTCTGATCCGCCACCTTCTCCTCGTCGCCGCCGTTGGCATCGACGGCCAAGCTGCCCTCGTCGACGACCGGAGCCTTACCGCCCGGCGTCGCGACCGTGATATCCCAGCCTGCGTCGACGAACGTGCGATGGGACTCGACGAGCTCCTCGGCCCAGTACCCGGTGGGGTGCTTGCTTCCGTCGTTCAGGGTCCAGTGGTCGGCAGCGGTGACTGCGAACAGCAATGTTGTCATGGTCGAACAACCTCTCGTCGTCGGTATCTGGTCCTGCATGCCACGCGGGAGCCCGATCGAAACCCTCACCGACTCGGAGTCGAACCGATCACCACGACGGCATCGAGTGCCTCGGATTCGTCGATGCGACCGGTGAAGCCGGCGTCGACTACAGCTCGTAGCGTCGAATGTGCCAGTGCTGCACTGGTTTCGACGAGGAGGTAGCCGCCGGGAGCCAGCCACTGCGGCGCACCGACCGCGACCCGACAATGAATCCCGGCACCGTCCGAACCACCGTCGAGCGCGATGTGCGGCTCGTGGATGCGCGCCTCTCGTGGCATCAGCCCGATGTCGGCCGTCGGAACGTAGGGCGCGTTGACGACGATCGCGTCGAATCTGCCGCGCATCTCCGGCGGCAGGGCGTCGTACAGGTCGCCGCGATGTACGTGACCGACCGGTGCCGTGCCCACGCCTGCGGCGACATTGCGCGATGCACACCGAACCGCCACCGCGTCGACATCGGCAGCATGCAACTCGGTGACACCGTCGACCGACAGGCCTATCGCCCCGGATCCACAGCACAGGTCCAGTAACACCGAAGGATGCAGCGCTGCAGCACATTCAACGAGAAATTCGGTTCGCCGGCGAGGCACGAACACCCCCGGTTCGACGGCGATGCGCCGACCACAGAACGCGACCCAGCCGACGACATGCTCGAGCGGTTCGCCGGCGACGCGGCGTGCGAGCATTGCGGTCAGCTCCGCCGGGGTCGACGCGGACTCGACGAGAATGTCTGCTTCCTCGTCGGCGAACACGCATCCGGCTCTGCGCAGCGAGGACACCACCTCGCCGTACTCGAGTTCCGACATCGACCGTGCCTTCCGGAGTGCTTTCCGCCCGCCTGCCCGCCCGCTGAAATACTGTAGCCCGGTATGTCGCACGACAGGACGAACTGGGAAGCCGCTGTTCGACGGATGTGCTTGGCCCTGCCCGAGACCTACGAGGAACAGGCATGGGTCGGGACACGCTGGCGAGTTCGCGGGCGCACCTTCGCCCACGTTCTCGAGATCCTCGACGGCGCCCCGCCTGCATCCGCCGCAGCCGCCGGCACCGACGGTCCGGCTCACGTGCTGATCTTTCGCTCCAGCGGAATCGAACTCGACGCACTGTCCGCCCGTGCCGGGTTCTTCAAGCCCGGATGGGGTCCGCAGATCATCGGAATGCTGCTCGACGAGTCCGTGGACCGGACCGAACTCGGCGAACTGATCACCGAGAGTTACTGCGATCGCGCCCCGAAGAAGCTCATCGCACTGCTGAATCGACCGGAGTGACTGCCGCGAACAAACTCGCTTGACGCTGCCTCGCGTCGGGGGACAGAGTGGCCGCATGCGCGCGCCCGAGAACTTGCTGGCCGATTGCGGCAGTTGTTTCGGACTCTGTTGCGTCGCTCTGCCCTTCGCGAAGTCGTCGGACTTCGCTGTCGACAAGGCCGCCGGCGAGCCGTGCCGGAACCTCCTCGGGGACTCGCGGTGCGGCATTCATTCGACGTTGCGGGAGAAAGGCTTTCCCGGGTGCGCGGTGTACGACTGCTTCGGTGCGGGCCAGAAGGTATCGCAGTCCTCGTTCGCCGGACGCGACTGGCGGCAGCAACCGTCGAACTCGTCGGAGATGTTCGCGGTGTTCCCGATCATGCGTGATCTGCACGAACTGCTGTGGTACCTCGCGGATGTGCGTGACCGGGATTCGACCTCGCCGCTGCACAATCGGATCGGCCACGAGTACGACGAACTGGAGGCGCTGACCGAGTCGGCTCCCGAGGTTCTACTGTCGGTCGACGTCTCCGGGCTGCGTTCGCGAATCAACGAGTTGCTGATCGAGGCAAGCGATCTGGTTCGAACCGAAGTGAAGGGCAAGAAGAAGAACTACCGCGGCCGCGACCTGATCGGCGCACAGCTTGCCGGCGCGGACCTGCGCGGACCTGCGCGGAGCGAGCCTGCGCGGTACGTATCTCATCGGGGCCGACCTGCGCAGGGCGGACCTGCGTCTGGCCGACATGATCGGCGCGGATCTCCGGGGTGCCGACCTCCGCGGCACGGACATGCTCGGCAGCATCTATGCCACGCAGTTCCAGATCGGCACGGCACGTGGTGACCGAGCAACACGGCTACCCGAATCCTTGGCCCGTCCCAGTCATTGGGCCTGAACTTCAGCCGAGCGAGCGACCGGTCTGCTCCAACGCCGCTTGGACGACCGTCAACGCCTTGGGACCGACACCGTGCAGTTTCTTCAGCTCGGCCGCGGGCACCCCCGCAAGATCGTCCAGGCACATGTATCCCGCCGCGCGGAATGCCCGAGACGCAGGATTTCCGGTGCCCTTCGGAAAGTCCGGACGTTCGTCGGCTTCTGCTCTGCTCACGGGCAAAGTCTAAAACAGACCGGTAACCTGGCGGCGTGCCCGAAAACAAGCAGAGACGCGTTGTCATCACCGGTGCGAACACCGGTATCGGCTACTACACCGCCCTGGAGTTGGCGAAGCGCGGCGACCACGTAACGCTCGCGTGCCGCAACAAGGACAAGGCCGATGCCGCCGCGGCCAAAATTTCGGCGGAGACACCCCGCGGAACCGTCGACACCGCCACCCTGAACCTCGCGGACCTGGCCTCGGTGCGTGAATACGCCGCGTCGGCACCGGAGTCGATCGACGTGCTGATCAACAATGCGGGCGTCATGATGCCGTCAATGCGGACCGAGACGGCGGACGGCTTCGAGCTCCAGCTCGGCACCAATCACCTAGGCCACTTCGCCTTGACCGGCCTGCTGTTCCCCAAGCTCGCTGCGGACGCGAAGATCACCACGATCGCATCCGTCGCACACCGGCAGGGACCCAAGCTCGATTTCGACAATCTTCAGCTCGAGCGTGGGTACAACCCTCAGCGTGGATACGCCAATTCCAAGCTTGCGAACATCCTGTTCGCTCTGGAACTCCAGCGCCGGATCGACAAGGCCGGACTGAAGATCACCAGCAATGCCGCGCACCCCGGAATCTCGGCCACCGAGCTGTACTCGAGCCCCGACGGGCTGGGCAGCAACAAGATCCTGTCCACCCTCGCTCCGATCGGACTGAAGATCTTCTCGCAATCCGCCAGTGCCGGAGCACGTCCCACGCTCTACGCCGTCGACGTTGCGGGTGGCGGCACGTACAGCGGCCCCAAATCCCTGTTCGAGACGCGCGGCAAGCCGGGCCCGGCGAGCATGACCAAGACCGCACAGGACCCGGCTCTTGCCGCGAAGCTGTGGGACGCCAGCGAGAAATTGACGGGAGTCGGCTACCCGTTCTGACGGGGAACCGTCACCGGGCGGGTTCGGGCAGAGAAAGTCCGCGCTCGCTCATGACAGCACGAGCGAATTGAGCTCTACATCGTCTCGAGCATCGTCCGATTTCCACCGTCCGCTTTCGCTCGGTACATGAGAGAGTCCGCCGCGCGCGTCGCGTCGTTGACCACATCGACCCCTGATGACCATGCCTCCGAATCAGGAGCGATCACGACAGCGCCGGCACTGACCGTGACCGGTATCGGATCCGAGCAGTCCGTCAGCGTGCCGCTCACGT
This sequence comes from Rhodococcus sp. 14-2496-1d, assembly GCF_002259365.1. Taxonomy (NCBI): domain Bacteria; kingdom Bacillati; phylum Actinomycetota; class Actinomycetes; order Mycobacteriales; family Nocardiaceae; genus Rhodococcus; species Rhodococcus sp. 14-2496-1d. The sequence goes on from NZ_NPFV01000012.1 coordinate 33,946, forward strand.
CGAGCACCAGGTCCCACAACTGCTCTGCCTCGCCGACGAGGACGGCCACGAACTCCTCGCCCCCGGTTCTCGCCACCACCCCCACCTTCCCGAGGTGGTCGCGGAGTCGGTCGGCAACGAGGACGATGACGGCATCGCCCTGGTCGTGTCCATAGCGGTCGTTGACGCTCTTGAACCGATCGATATCGACCAGAACGAGAACGAAAGCCAACTGCTCGCGGTGGGCGACCATGCGCAGATCTTCGATGGCATTCTGCAGTCCGCGTCTGTTCTTCATTCGGGTCAGCGGATCGATCTCGGACTGCCGCGCATCCTCGCACACCAACGACCAGGCGATCTGGGCGAAGATCGGGACACCCGACGTCGCCCCTGCGGCCACCAGCACGGCGGCGATCGCATCCCACGGACCCCACAAGCCCTGCACATACGCGGCCGCCCCGATGTAGACGATCACCAGATTGGCGAACACAAGGTGCGCGACGAGCAGTCTCGGTCCGAGGAAGAAGGTGCACATCGACCCGGTCAGCGCGAAGAGGAACGTGCCGATCAGCGCCGACGTGGGGACATCGAGAAGAATCACCGACGCAAGACCGACGTCGCCGAAAACCAGGAAAGCCACCAGTTGCCACTTGCGGTCCGGTAGCGGCCCGACCAGCAACCACAGGATCGCGGCGAACTGCAGAACCAGAATGAAGATCACGTAGGCAACCGGACCCGATCCGGTCGGCCCGTTCGGTGACGCCAACATCAGCGTCGACACGGCGGCGTACAGAGCCACACAGCTCGCGAACACGACTCGGATCAGTCGGTGCAGCGGACGAGTCGACTTGTGCACGAAAATCCAGTCGAAATCGTGCGGGGCAGCGAACCAGTGGCGAAGAACCTGAGCCGCACTGGGCTGAGGCCCGAGCGGCGGAGCGGTGATACTCGAGATCGACCTCGGCGGCGAGGGCGTGCTCGACCGTTTGCGGTGGCGACTACGCGCCTGCCCGTGCGCCCGCGTCGAACGTGGTTGTACCGGCGCATTCGATCGCTCGCCGTGCCGCGATGCGGGCGATCGAAAGTCTTCGTACATGAGGCTCCCTCGAGAAACGACCTGCCCAGGTCCGAAAGCGTACCGATCACCGTTTCGACTCGCCCGAAATCTTCCGATCCGGTCTCGGGCGGCGGATCGGGGAGTGGAGCCGAGGGCATCCATCACGATGTGGACGTCTTCCCACACACAAAAAGGGAGACACCCACTACTGACGGCGGTCGGGGGCGACAGCAGTAGCGGGTGTCTCATTGAGCATTCGCAGCCCCTCTCGAGGTGGATGGGTGCCGGATGAGAAATCTTTTCGAAGTTTTTCCACCATCCGGGGAATAGCCTGTGACCATGCCTTTCACCGCAGCGAATCACTACGACTTCACCGGCGACGACATCACCGGGACCGTCGATGCCCATCGATCCGCAGGCGTCTGGGCGGCGCAGCTCGTTCTGAGCGGACAGACGTTCGAGTCCACCGACGTCACCCGATCGGACCTGGGTTTCGAGATTCGCACCGTCGTCGACAATCTTTCGGACGGTAACCGGACCCACCTGCTTGTCGTATTACCGCGCGTGACCATCGACTCCGACGACGACCTACCCGTCACCTTCACCTCCTACGCGGTGCTCTACACGGTTCACGGTGGATCGACCGAGGTGCACGGTGCGGCCGAGTCCTACGACGTGCGGCTGCTCAGCGGAACCGCGTCCCTCGTCGGTTAGTCCGGACCGGGAACAGCCCTCGTCGCATTCGGGTTGTTCCACGTAGTCGATTCGAGCGCCAAGACTTTCGTGCCATCAGGAGCAGACGTGATCGAAATTCTCACCCCACGCGAGGTTCCTCTCGGCGGCCCGCGCGCCCTGAAGGTTCGGCGCACGCTCCCGCAACGGCAGCGTTCACTGATCGGCGCGTGGTGCTTCGCGGACCACTACGGCCCCGACACCTCGTCGATGGACGTGCCACCCCATCCACACACCGGACTCCAGACCGTGAGCTGGTTGTTCTCCGGCGAGATCGAACACCGCGACAGCGTCGGATCACATGCCATGGTGCGGCCGGGTGAGCTGAATCTGATGACGGCCGGCTACGGCATCAGTCACTCCGAGACCTCCACCCCGGAGACCGAGATTCTGCACGGCATGCAGCTGTGGGTTGCCCTGCCGGCTCGATCGCGCTTCACCGCGCCCACTTTCGAGCACCACGTGCCACCGACCCACACGAGCCAGGGGCTGACCGCACGAGTGTTCCTCGGCTCGCTGCTCGGTGAGACCTCGCCGGTGGAGACGTTCACCCCGCTCCTCGGAGCCGAAATGGTGCTCGACGCCGGAGCCCGCGTCACCCTCGACGTCGACTCGACGTTCGAGCACGGCGTCATCGTCGATCAGGGCACCGTGACGATGGACGAGACCGTCCTTGCAGCAGCCGAATTGGGCTACCGCGAACCGGGCAGTTCGACGCTCGATCTCCACAACCCGACCCGAGAGCCGGTGCGACTGCTGCTGCTCGGTGGACCGCCGTTCGGCGAGCAGATCGTCATGTGGTGGAACTTCGTCGGCCGCAGCCACGAGGACGTCGTCGAGTACCGGGCCGCCTACGAGCGCGAGAGCGAGCAGTTCGGCACCGTCGAGGGGTATCCGGGATCTCGACTGCACGCGCCACCTCTGCCCAACAGCCGGATGCAACCTCGCGGCTGAATCACATTGCTATGCAGCAGGAGCCGTGGGTAGTACCCGCTTGATGACGTCGGTGAGCGTGACGATGCCGAGGAACCGTCCACCGGTCTCCACGACCGCCAGCTGCACGCTGCGGTTGCGCATCTGCCGTAGCAACTCGTACACCGGTGTCGATCCGTCGACCGTGTAGGCCTCCCGCGCGTAGTCGGCCGCCGGCTCCCCGACGTCGGCCAGCAACGTGTCTCTCACATGGACGACGCCGGGCGTCGCGCCGGAGCTGTCGGTGAGCAGTACCCGAAGGTGACCGGAACGCAGCGCGGCCGCCTGCACATCGGAGACGGTGGCACCGTGCGGCACCGAGGTCGCCTCGGAGTCGGGCACCGTGATCGTCTCGACGGTCAGTGTCTCGAGTTCGATCACCCGGGTGATCTGGGTTTGCAGTTCCGGTTCCAGTACACCGACCTGCGACGAGTACTCGACGAGATTGCGGATGGTCTCGGCGTCGCGTCCGCCGACCGCGGCGCTCTCCACCGGCTCCACTCCCGACCGTTCGACGAGCTTGTTGGCGATCTTGTTGACCCACACCAGGAACAGCCGGAAGGGGCGGATGAACGCCCGAGACGGTAGCCCGATGATGGTGGCAGCGAGTTCGGGATGCGCGATGGCCCAGGACTTGGGGGCCATCTCACCGATCACCAGATGCAGGAACGTGACGAGCAACAGCGACAGCGCGAACGCGGCGGTTCCGGCCAACCAACCCGGCACACCCCACGAGGTGAACACCGGCCCCAGCCAGGAATCGACGGCGGGCTTGGTGACGGCACCGAGAGCGAAGGTGCAGGCAGTGATGCCCAGCTGCGCGCCCGCCAACATGATCGTCAACTCGTTCATTCCGCGCAGCGCCGCCCGCACCGATCGGCTCGTTCCGGCTTTCTCCTCCAGTCGGTGCCTTCGGGCACCGAGCAGAGCGAACTCGATGACGACGAAGAACGCACTCAGCGCGATGAGCGCGACCGTCACGGCGACGACGACCCATGCGTTCATCGGTCCGCCTCCTCGTCCGACTCCTGCGAATCCTCGCTGCCGTCCGGCGAATTCTCGTGGAGTCTGATTCTCAGCTCACTCGGCACGTGCCGATCGACCTCGAGCACCTCCACCTCCAACGACGGACGCGGCGGCACCTCTTCCATGAGGTCGGCCCCGAACACCGCGAGGTCGATCCGCACCGTGTCTCCGACCTCGGGCAGATTTCCGCCCTCTGCGATGAGCAGGCCGGCAAGTGTCTCGTAATCGCCTCGCGGCAACAGCATGTCGCGACCGATGGTGCGTTCGACCTCGTCGACGTGGACGTCGCCGTCCATGAGCCACACTCCGTCTTTCCGAACCTCGACGCCGACGATGTCCTCGTCGTGCTCGTCGGTGATCTCGCCGACCAGCTCCTCGGCGAGATCCTCGATGGTCAGCACACCGGCGAATCCGCCGTATTCATCGATCACGCATGCCAATTCGTTCTTCGTGCTCGACAACAGCTCCAAGGCATCCTCGAGCGGCATCAGCTCCGGCACGATCAGCGGTGCTCGCATGATCTCGGTGACCGAACGGCTGTCGTCGGGGGCAGCGGCCAACACCTCGGCCAGCTGCACCACACCGATCGGCTCGTCGCGGTCGCCGATCACCGGGTAGCGCGTGTGCGCACGCACCATCCGCGCCCGCATCTCGCCGATGGCGGTGGCGGGGGTGACTGCGTCCACCCGACTACGCGGGATCATGGCGTGCTCGACGTCGCGTTCCGGAAAGTCCAGGATGCGGTCGAGCAGCAACGACAGATCCTCGGTGAGATCTCCGCTGGCCCGGGAATCGTCGATGATGCTCTCGAGATCCTTGGCGGTGGCACTGCTGTCCACGTCGTGCACCGGTTCGACGCGCAGCAGACGCAGCATCGCGTTGGAGGACTTGTCGAAGAAGGTGATCAGCCAACCGAACGCAGCCAGGTAGATCAGCGTCGACCGGGCGAGGCGTCGGGACAGCGGATCGGGGTTCGCAATCGCGAGATTCTTCGGATAGAGCTCGCCGAAGATCATCTGCACGACGGTCGCGAGCACGAGAGCGCCCACCGTGCCGATCGAAATTCCCACCGCGATGGGAACTCCGGCGCTGCTCAGCAGCTCGCCCAGCGATTCGCCGATGAACGGCTCGGCCACGTAGCCGACCATCAGACCGGTGACCGTGATGCCGAGCTGCGCGCCCGACAGCATGAACGAGGTGCGCTTGGTGACCTTCAGTGCCCGCTCGGCCGACGCGTCGCCCTTCTCGGCTCCGGTACGGAGCGTCGCCCGGTCGACGGACATGTAGGCGAACTCCTGAGCCACGAAGTATCCGTTGGCCGCGATGATCGCGGCGGTGAGTACGAAGCCGAGGAGCAACGACAACAGCGCGGTGATCACCATGCGATCACTCGAAATCGGACGGCCGAAGCAGTGACCTCTGATGGAGCAGCGGCCACGGGCGGCCTAGGGGGATCTATGGAGTGCACAGTGCTCTCGACGCCTCCGGTATCGGACAATCCCGAAATGAGTGGGATGTCGCGATCCTACCGAGTACCGGTGGACGATTCCGACGTCCAGGCGAATGAGCGATCAGAACAGAGTGGGAACCGCGTCGTCGGACGTCGACGTCTCGCGCGCAGCCGGGGCCTGGACCGGAGACGAGGGAACTGCATCCGCCGGGGCCGGTGTCGATTTGTCGGTCACGTTCTTGGCCGGCGCTGTCGGACCGCCTGCGGCCACGGCGCGTGCCGCCTCCCCTGCCAAGGCGTCGGCTGCTTCGTTGAAGTGATTGCCGACGTGTCCGCGGACCCACCGGAACCGGACCGGACCTTCGCGTTCGGTGATGGCTCGCTCGATGCTCTGCACGAGCTCGAGGTTGCGTACCGGGGAACCGCCCGCAGTTTTCCAGCCCTTGCGCTTCCAGCCTGCGAGCCACTCGGACGCGCACTTGATGGCGTATTGCGAATCGGATTCGATCAACAGCGGCTCGGGGCCGGGGTGCGCCAGCACCGCCTCCAGCAGGGCCCTGAGCTCGGCGACCTGGTTGGTGCCCGAGGGCTCACCGCCGGAGTTGCTCGGCCCCGTGTGGTTGACCCACGCCCACCCGATTGCTCCGCCGGGGTTACGCAGACACGAGCCGTCCGTACTCACGATGATCACGGTCTCAGACCCTACGTCGGGGCACCGACAAAGCCCGGGTGACTCGCGCACGAACGCCGCGGGACTTGCCCGATGGGTCCGAGGCACGACCGACCCCGCGTATCAGGGCACGCGGGCGACCCTCGATTTCCTACCGTCCACGGTGAGCAACACGAACGCCAGTCCTGCCAACACGGCGATCACGGCCGAGAACAGTACCCCCGCCGCCACCAGCCCCCACTCGCTCGCCGCAGCTCCCGCGCCGATGACCGGGACCGAAATGGCGACGTAGAGCACCACGAAGAACGTCGACGTCACTTCTGCTCGACGGTGCGGCGGAAGTTCCGCGTCGACGGCCGACATGCCGTTGCTGAACGTCACACCCTGCCCCACTCCGCACAGCACAGCCGCAACGATCAGCACCGTCAGCGATGCCACCAGCAACGACACTGCCAGGCACACCAATCCGAGCATCAGGACCACGCAACCCCACCGCTGCGCCGACGTCGGGTCGGCCTTGCGCACGGTGATCTGCGCGGTCGCCGATGCGGCGAAGACTGCGAACACCACGGCACCCGTCACCGCGTGGTTGTCGATCTGCAGCACGCCGGCGATGAATCCCGGTGAGACCGCGGTGAACAGTCCGAGTACCGCGAACCCGGCGAAGCCACCGATCGAGGCGCGCAGAAACGTGCCGCGGACATCCGCCGGTACGGACAAGCGCTGCATGTGCGGCCGGGCACCGCGTGCGACCCTGACGGTCTCGGGCGCGAGGAACACCGCCACCGCTGCCACGACGAGCAGGACGATATCGACGAAGAACGTCAGGCGCAGCGGTTGGGGAAGGTACTCGGCCAACAGTCCCGCAACCGACGGGCCGAGGCCGAGTCCGCCGATGTTGGCCGCGGTGGCGATGGCCGGGGCTCGGTCGCGCCACTTGTCCGGTACCAGTTCGATCAAGGTCACCGTCGCGGTGCCCACGAAGATTCCTGCCGATATTCCGGACAGCAGGCGCCCGATCACCAGGGCCGTCAACGACTCGGCGAACACGAACACCACGGCGCTGACCAGTCCGAAAGCGATGGCGGCCAACAGCATCGGCCGACGCCCGAGCGAATCGGACCAGCGGCCGAAGGCCAGCAGGGCACCGAGTACACCGACCGCGTACGCCGCGAACACCAGGGTGACGACGAAGACGGAGAAGCCGAACTCGATCTCGTACAGCGCATAGAGCGGCGTCGGCATCGTCGTGCCCATCATCGCCACGACGAACGCGTAGGCAACTCCGACGAACGCGGCTGCGCGCGATCGAGTCACGAAGAACCTCCTGATGGTGTCGATGGAACCGGACGCGGCGAGGGAGTCCGTGCGGTGATCCCGCGTTCCGCGGGGCACTATGTATCTTGCCGTCGGTACTGCGATCGTGCCGATCGACGCCCCGCCGAGGACCCATTCGGGCCACACGGCCACGACCCTTCGGAGGTGAAGAACCGATGCCCGACGACGCCGGTTCCGATGGGGTGGTCCGACTCGTCACCTCCGAACAACGGATCGACGTTCGGATGTCGGTGTCGCCGCTGCGTCGGGGCCGAGGTGATCCCACGTACGAGTCGACGCCCGACGGCGGGATCTGGCGCACGTCGCGCATGAGCTCCGGTCCGGTGACGTACCGCCTGACCCAGACCTCGCCGACGAGTGCCCAGGTTCGAGCGTGGGGCCCCGGTGCACCCGACCTGTTGGACGCGGCACCCGCGCTCCTCGGAGTGGACGACGATGCCTCCACGTTCGCACCCGAGCATCCGATTCTCCAGGAAGCCCACCGGCGGCTGCCGCACCTGCGACTGGGTAGAACGGGGCTGGTGCTCGAGGCCCTGATCCCGGCGATCATCGAGCAACGAGTACACGGACTTTCGGCCTTCGGGTCGTGGCGTTACCTGGTGACCAAGTTCGGCGAGAAGGCACCGGGTCCGACGCCGAAGCCGATGTTCGTCTTCCCGACACCCGACGTGTGGCGCCGCATCCCGTCGTGGGAGTACCACCGCGCCAACGTCGACCCGGCCCGGTCCAAGACCGTCGTCCGCGTTGCCTGCGCGGCCGGTCGTCTGGAGGAGGCGACGGGAATGACACCCGAGGACGCTGCGCGCAGGCTGCGGGCCATCCCGGGCGTCGGCGTCTGGACGGCGGCCGAGACCGCGCAACGCGCCCTCGGGGATCCCGACGCATTGTCGGTGGGCGACTATCACCTGGCGTCCGTGGTGGGCTGGTCGCTGTTGGGTAGGCCGATCGACGACGCGGAGATGGTCGAGTATCTCCGGCCCCTGGCACCGCACAGGCATCGCGCGATCCGGCTGCTGTATCTGAGCGGCAAGGCCACCAAGCCCAAGTTCGGTCCTCGCACCGCGCTGGTGGATCACACGTGGCACTGAGCCTTCGCTGCTCGTACAGTCGAGTTGTTCGCCAACGTAAGGGGTTTGTCTGTGGTTGCCATCGGTAGTTCCGATCTGGAGATCTTTCCGCTCGCACTGGGCGGGAACACGTTCGGCTGGACCAGCGACGAGGCCGAGTCGTTCGAGATCCTCGACGCGTTCACCGCAGGCGGAGGCAACTTCGTCGACACCGCAGATTCGTACTCGGCATTCGCCGACGGCAACTCCGGCGGTGAGTCCGAAACGATCATCGGCAAGTGGACCAGAGCCCGCGGAAACCGGGACGATGTCGTCATCGCCACCAAGGTCAGCCAACATCCCGAGTTCCGCGGACTGGCCCCGGAGAACATCCGTGCCGCCGCAGACGCGTCGCTGGCTCGGCTGCAGACCGACCGAATCGACGTCTACTACGCGCACTACGACGACGAGAAGACTCCGCTGGTCGAGTCCCTCGCCGCGTTCGACGCATTGGTACGGGCAGGCAAGGTGCGGTACGTGGCCATCTCGAACTACACCCCGGCGCGGGTGCGTGAATGGCTCGACCTCGCCCGAGACAACGGTTTCGCGGCACCGATCGCACTGCAGCCGCACTACAACCTGGTCGCCCGCCGTGACTACGAAGGCGAGCTGCAGAATCTGGCCGTCGAGAACGATCTCGGCGTGTTTCCCTACTTCTCCCTCGCCGCCGGATTCCTCACCGGTAAGTACCGCACCCGAGAGGACCTGGCCGGCAAGCAACGCGAACGTCTGACCACGGGGTACTTCTCGGACGCCGGTCTCGACGTGGTGCAGGGCCTACGTGAGATCGCCGAATCACGTTCGGCGGAGATTTCGAGCGTGGCCCTCGCGTGGCTGCTCGCGCGACCGGGCGTCACCGCCCCGATCGCCAGCGCGAGCAGAATCTCCCAGCTACCGGCTCTGCTCGACGCACCCGCATTGGCTCTGACCAGCCAGGAAGTGGAGAAGCTGACCGTACTGTCCGACGCCGTGGCATAGGACACGAAAGTTGTAGTCAGCAACCGGGAACAGAACGAGTACCCCGGTTGCTGAACGTCGGGTGGCCCAAGCACCGAACACGACAGCAGCCGAGACACCCGTAGCACCAGCGACGAACACCTCTCCCGAGCCGACGTCGAAGGAACGCCTGCGGGTGATCCTGGTTCTCGGCGCACTCATCGCGCTCGGTCCGCTGACCATCGACATGTATCTGCCGGCTCTTCCGGCCATCGCCGACGACCTGAACACCCCGTCGTCGGCGGTGCAGCTCACCCTCGCAGGCACGTTGATCGGCCTCGCCCTCGGACAGCTCGTCATCGGGCCGCTCTCGGACATCGTCGGCCGACGACTACCGCTCATCGTCGGTACCGGAGTGCACATCCTGGCCTCCGTCGCCTGCATCGTGGCTCCCAACATCGCCGTTCTCGGTGGCCTACGCGTCGTGCAGGGTCTCGGTGCCGCCGCCGCTGCAGTGGTCGCGATGGCCATCGTGCGAGACCTGTTCAGCGGCCGCGCGGCCGCAACCGTGTTGTCCCGGCTGATGCTCGTCATGGGCGTCGCACCCGTGCTGGCACCCTCGCTCGGCGGTGCCGTGCTGCTGGTGGGGTCGTGGCGTCTCGTGTTCGCCGCGCTGGCAATCATGGGTGTCGCCCTGATGACACTGGCGATCGTGTCGCTACGCGAGACGCTGCCGCCCGAGCGTCGGCGTGCGAGCGGAGTCATGCCGGTGTTGCGCACCTACCGCTCTCTGCTGCGCGACGCCCAGTTCGTGGTGCTCGTTCTCGTCGCGGCCCTCGCGATGTCCTCGTTGTTCGCGTACATCGCCGGTTCGTCGTTCGTTCTGCAGGAGGAATTCGGCCTCGACGAGCAGCAGTTCGCCATCGTCTTCGCCGCCGGTGCGATCTCGCTCATCGGTGCATCTCAGCTCAACGTCCTCCTGCTCGGACGCTTCGCTCCGGTGCAGATCGTGCTGGCCGCACTGTCGTTCGCCGTGCTCGCGGGCGGCGTCATGGCCGTGCTGGCGATCGCCGAGATCGGTGGGATGGCCGGCTTCGTGATTCCGCTGTGGTTCGTGCTCGGTGCCGTCGGATTCGTCATGCCCAACGCACCTGCGCTCGCGCTGTCCAGGCACGGTGAGGCCGCAGGCGGTGCCGCTGCCCTTCTCGGAGCAGCTCAGTTCGGGCTCGGTGCCATCGTCGCGCCGATCGTCGGTGCCCTCGGAAACGACGCCGTTGCCGTGTCCACCACGATGGTCGCGACCTCTGCCGCCGCACTGGCAGCTCTGGGTGTCATCACCGCACGCACGTCGTCGCGACTGTGAGCTCGGAGCGGGCCACCACCCGCTAGGGTTTCCGCCATGGCCGAACGTGAACGTGATGCGCACGGTAAGCCCCTGAACGCCAGGCCTCGGGACGGTCTCGGGCGGCCCCTCGCTCGCGGCGGCAACGGAACCCCACGCGTGCCCGACGACCTCCGGCTTCCGCCCGCCGCCGCACTCGTCGAAGCCCAGAGATTCCTCGACGCGAACATGCCGTTCCATGCGCACGAGGTACTGGAAGGCACGTGGAAGAGCTGCTCGCCCGACGAGCGTCCGTTGTGGCAGGGCCTGGCCCAACTCGCCGTCGGTTTGACCCATCTGATGCGTGGCAACCGCGTCGGTGCCGGTTCGCTGCTCCGGCAAGGACACGACCGGCTCATCGGTTTCGAGGCCGACCCTCCGCATCGTGTCGATGTCGCCGGTCTGCTGACCTGGTCCGAGGGCCTGCTCGGCGAGCTCGAGACCGGAAGGTTACCGGCCTCTCCCGGCATTCCGGCGCTGCGCACCACCGACCGAACCGATCCCGACGGGGGCGTCCTGGCGTCCGATTCCGGCTCGAGCTAACCTGAGCAAGGTTAGGTAAGGCTAGGACAATCCGATCGGAAGTGGGGTCGCCGGCATGAGCGTGTTCGGACCGCTGAGACTCGTGCACCGCGAGACGATCAGCCCGGCCCAGCTCGGACGCACTCTCTGCACCGAGGTAGCCGAACAGGTCCCGTACTGGGTCGCCGTCCTGACCCCGGCGGAGCGACCGTTGCTCACCGAACAGTTCACGACATTCGAGCAGACGTCGATGACGTTCGCACTGCCCGACGGTCCGCATCGCCGCCGCGTTCTGCTGCTGGCCGCCCTGGGCTCGGCCGTATCCACGTGGCAGAGAAACAACCGTCGCGGCTCCTCGGCCGGCGCGCTGGTCGACCTCGATCTCGATCGCACCGGTGCCGTTCACCCGGTCCGACTCCCCGCGGTCCACACCGACGCCCTCACCGTGCCCTCCCACGCCGAACACCTTCTCGACGATGTCGCGAGGCGGCTCGCCCTGGTGCCGAACGCCGGCCGCGACTACGCGCTGACCCGCAACTATCCCGCGCTGGCCTGCCGCGCGGGAGCGCAGATCATCGTTCGCGACTCTGCCCTGGCCGAGCCCAGCCGCGACCACGCCATCGACATCGGAATCACGGTGACCGACACAGGCATTGCCCTGGCACGAATCACCTGGGCGCACGGCCTGCAGGGAGCCGACGAGCTGATCCGACTGTGGTCGGACGCCGTTCGCCAGTTGGCGACGACGACGCCCGCTGCTACAGGCTCTTCAGCAGCCTGACGTCGTCTTCGATCCCCTCGGGCGGAGTCTCGAGGATCACCGGCGCGTCGGCCGCCAGCGCGACGGCCGTCAGGATCTCGGCGTCGATCGTTCCGGTGCCCAGATTCGCGTGCCGGTCTCGCGCCGAGTCGAATTCGTCGCGTGAATTGTTCAGATGCACCAGATCGATTCGTCCGGTGATGGCCTTGATTCGGTCGACCACGTCGACCAGATCCTCACCCCCGGCCCACGCATGGCAGGTGTCCAGACAGAATCCGGCACCGAATTCACCGATCGCGTCCCACAACCGGGCGATGTCGTCGAAGTGGCGTGCCATCGCGGAGTCTCCGCCCGCGGTGTTCTCGACGAAGATCGGCACAGCGAAGCCACCCTGCTCCGCCTGGCGCTCGAACAGCTTGCGCCAGTTGTCGATTCCCTTCGCGGTGTCCTCGCCCTCACGAACGTGGCCGCCGTGGACGACCAGACCGATGGCCCCGATCTCGGCCGCAGCAGCAGCCTGCTCGACGACGGCCTTGCGCGAGGGAATGCGGATCCGATTGTTCAAACTCGCCACGTTGAGCACGTAGGACGAGTGCACCACCACGTCGACGTCGCCGGTCAACAGCGCCTCGCCCTGGGGGTGCGGGGAAAGTTTGTTCCACTTCTGCGGATCGGTGAGGAACATCTGGACGAGGTCGACGCCGAGCGCCTCGGCGGTACCGAGAGGGTCGCTGCTGTCGCGGACGTGGGCTCCGATGCGCATGACGCCCATCATAGGGGTGGTGTTCAGGGTCTCCCCTGATAGCGACGGGCGCGGAACGCTGGAACACTGGCACGCATGAGCGACATTGCCGCACGTGCGGTCGACGTATCGAAGGTTTACGGATCCGGGGACACCCAGGTTCACGCACTGTCGGGGGTGAGCGTCGACTTCGCGCGCGGCGAATTCACCGCCATCATGGGACCGTCGGGTTCGGGCAAGTCGACGCTGATGCACTGCCTGGCCGGATTGGACAACGCATCCTCGGGCACGGTGACCATCGGCGACACCGAGTTGACGGCACTCTCCGACAAGGAGATGACCGGATTGCGCAGGGACCGAATCGGATTCGTGTTCCAGGCGTTCAATCTGGTGCCGACACTGACCGCGCTGGAGAACATCACGTTGCCGCTCGACATCGCGGGCCGCGCAGCGGACCAGGCCTGGCTCGACACCGTGGTCGACAAATTGGGCCTGCGCGACCGCCTCGATCACCGTCCCAGCGAACTCTCGGGCGGGCAGCAGCAGCGAGTGGCGTGCGCGCGTGCGCTGGCGGGCAGGCCCGACATCGTGTTCGGCGACGAGCCGACCGGTAACCTGGATTCTCGCTCGTCCGGCGAGGTGCTGTCGATTCTGCGCACTGCCGCAGACGAATTCGACCAGACCGTCGTCATCGTCACGCACGATCCACGCGCGGCCAGCTACGCCGACCGCGTCGTGTTCCTCGCCGACGGTGCGGTCATCGATCAGCTGAACTCGCCCACGGCCGACGCCGTACTCGAACGGATGAAGAAGCTGGAGACGGTCCGATAATGGCGCATTCCGTTTCCAACAAACCTCCTCGACAAAAGCCGTCGGGCAATCCCATGCGCAAGGTGTCGTTGAGAAACCTTGCAGCACACAAGGTTCGGTTGGCGTTGACCGTGCTGTCCGTCGTGCTCGGCACGGCGTTCGTCGCGGGTTCGTTCGTCTTCACCGACACCCTCCAGCGCACCTTCTCCTCGCTGTTCGCCGACACCGCACAGGGCGCGGACGTTCGAGTGAGCCCCGAGGACGCGCGCTCTTCCGGCGTGCCGAACGAGGACATCGCAGCAATCTCGGCGTTGCCGAACGTGCGCGCCGTGTCCCCGTACGTCGGCGGACAGTTGGTACTGCTGGGCTCGGACGGTGCCGCCGTCCAGTCCGGCGGCGCACCGACCATCGGTGAGTCGTACCTCCCGGACGACCAACGACTCGGCGATCCGACCACCTTCGTCGACGGTTCGGCTCCCACCGCTCCCGGCCAGATCGCCATCAATGCCGGTGGCGCCGAGCGCGCAGGCCTGAAAGTGGGTGACGCAACCCAGGTCCTCGTGCCGTCCAAGGGCATCACCGACGTCACCGTCAGCGGAATCTATTCCACGGCAACCGAATCCGGCGGCTACATCGGAATCCAGTTCGTGCAGAGCCAGGCGAACGAGCTGTTCACCGACGGCGCTCACGTGCAGTACATCGACGTCGCGGGCAACGATCTCGCCGCACAGGGATTGGGTCAGAGCGATCTTCGCGACGAGATCGCCGCGGCATTTCCCGATCTGAAGGTCCAGACCGCCGCGGACGTACAGGCCGAGACTCAGGCCGAGGTCGAGTCCGCGCTGTCGTTCATCAACTACTTCCTGCTCGCCTTCGGCGGGATCGCCCTGCTGGTCGGCACCTTCATCATCTACAACACGTTCTCGATGATCGTCGCGCAACGCGTCCGCGAACTGGCACTGCTGCGCGCCATCGGAGCCAGCCGCGGACAGGTCAGCCGGTCGGTCGTCCTCGAAGCCCTCGTCGTGGGCGTCATCGGCAGCGTCCTGGGCTTCGTCGGCGGAGTCGGGCTCGCCTACGGCCTACGAGCACTGCTGAACGCCTTCGACCTGGGCCTGCCGTCGGGACCGCTGGCACTGGAGCCGCGCACCGTCGTCGTCGCCTTCGCCGTCGGAATCCTCGTCACCGTGCTGAGCGCGTACGCACCGGCCCGACGAGCGGCCAAGATTCCGCCGGTCGCCGCGATGCGAGAGGAGTTCGCCTCTGCGGGCGACACCCTGCGCACCCGGACTTTCGTGGGCGTCGGCCTGGGAATCGCAGGCGCAGCCGCACTGATCATCGGCGCGCAGTCGACCGGCGGCGCTGCCGCTGCCACGGTCGGCGCGGGAGCCGTCGCGCTGATCGTCGCCACCGCACTGGCCGCACCGTCGCTGTCACGGCCGGTGGTCGGCGCGCTGGGTGCCGTCATCACCCGTCCGTTCGGCGCGATCGGACGCTTGGCCAGGACCAACTCGGTACGCAACCCGCGACGCACCGCGGCCACCGCCTTCGCCCTGATGCTCGGACTCATGCTCGTCACCGTCATCGGCGTGCTCGGATCCACCGCCAAGGCCAGTGTCGACTCACTCGTGGACACCGGCGTCGAGGCGGACTACATCCTGTCCGGTCCGCAGTCGATCGGTGTTCCGACCGGTGCAACGACTGCAGCACAGCAGGTGACCGGCGTGGACCGCACAGCGGTACTGCACCCTGTATTCGTCACCATCGCCGGCCAGGAGGAGTACGGCGCCGCCATCGACGGCTCACCCGAGGGACTGCTCGAGCTGTCGATGGTTCAGGGCACTGCAGACCTCGACAGCGAGGGATTCTCGGTGTCGGAGACCGAAGCGGCGACGCGCGGGTGGACGGTCGGAACCGAGGTCACCTTCGACACCGTGGACGGGGCGTCGGTCCCGGTGACCGTCACCGGCGTGTTCACCGACAATCCGCTCATCGGGAGTTGGATCGTCTCGGGCGACATCTACCAGGAGGTGACGCCGTCCATCACCCGGTCCGACATCCTGGTTCTGGTCAAGGCCACGCCCGGAACAGACCTGGACACGCTGCGGTCCGACCTCGAGGCCGCGACCAAGCCGTTCGTCGTCGTCCAGGTCCAGGACGTGGAGGAGTTCAAGGGTAGCCAGGGTCAACAGATCGACACCCTGCTCGCCGTTCTGTACGGATTGCTGGCACTGGCCGTCGTGATCGCCGTGCTCGGCATCGTCAACACGCTGGCCCTGTCGGTCGTCGAGCGGCGTCGGGAGATCGGCATGCTGCGCGCGATAGGCATGCAGCGGCCTCAGGTACGACGCATCATCTATCTCGAGTCGCTGCTCATCGCACTGTTCGGCGCGATCGTGGGCGTCGTCCTCGGCATCGCGTTCGGGTGGGGATTCGTGCAGACTCTCCGCGACGAGGGCCTGGGCACCATGACCGTGCCGTGGGGCCAGGTGGTGGCGATGCTGCTCGGATCCGCTGTCGTCGGTGTGTTGGCGGCGCTGTGGCCCGCCGTTCGAGCAGCACGCACGAAGCCTCTCGAGGCCATCGCGGACCTGTAGGGGCGTACCCGAAACCGACCGGACATTCCGCAACGTCACCCGATTGTTGTGGAATGTCCGGTTTTCCGCTTGCGTAAAAAGGCTGTTCACGTCTACCTTTGGAGCGGTAAAACAGTCTCGGAGCCGGTTTAGAGGTATCAAACCGACTTCGCAATCACGGGTCGGGCTCGTGCAAGGAGAATCATGTCTATTCAGGACATCGATGCGCCGACCCGACTGTCGCTGGCCCCGCTGTGTCGGCCGGAACGTCGCGACACCCTGATGGCCCGCTACCGCGAGGTGGCCCACGCTCTGCCGCACGCCATCGCACTCGACGTCGACGGCACCTCACTCACCTTCGACGAGCTCCTGCATCGCGCCTACTCGTCGGCACGGAAGATCGCCACGCTCTTTCCCACCGATTCTCGGCCGCTCGCCGTGGAGACCGACGCGACGACGCATTCGATCGAGTTGATGCTCGCCGTCGTCGCAGCGGGCCATCCCCTGGTTCCACTGGACCCCATGCTTCCCGCCGAGCGTCGCGCCACGATCATCGACCAAGCGGGCGCGACAGCGTTGGACCCCGCCACCGTCGCCGCAGCCATCGACTCCTGTGTTCCACTGCCGACGCTGTCGGGCGACCACACTGCGGTGATCAATTACACCTCGGGATCCACCGGCACCGCCAAGGGTGTGATCCTCAGCCACCGCATGTGTCTGACCAAGGCATACGAGGTCGCCACCGCGTTGGCACTGAGCCCACACGACCGCGTCGGAAACTCCCTTCCGGTCAGCTTCGGTGCCGGCTTGAACACCCTGTTCGCGGGGTTGCTCAGCGGTGCCGCCGTGTACTGCCGCGACCCCAGGTCCGGTGTCCCCAGCAGCACCGTCGAGTGGGCAGCCGAGCATTCCCTGACCACGCTGCATTGCTCGTCGTCGCTGCTGCGCGCAGTCTCCGGAGCCGATCACGGACCCATCGGGCGCGGGGCCGTGTCCACGCTGCGGGTGGTCGTCACGTACGGGGAATCCCTGCACTCCGACGATGCCGACGGCTTTCGGCGGCGATTCGACAGCCGCGCAACGGTGGTCAACTGGTACGCGACCACCGAAGCCGGTGCCGTCGCGTACAGCGAATACCCGCCCGAACGAGCGCTGCCGTCGGGCTTTCTCCCTGCAGGCAGGCCCATCACGGGCAAGCTCGTCGAAGTCGTGACCTCCGACGGTTCCACGTGTGCACCGGACGTGATCGGCGAAGTACGGGTGACGGCGAGCTGCCTGGCCGACGGCTACCTCGGCGGCGCCGGTCTGGACTCCCAACGATTCACCGCCCTCGGCGACGGACTGTTCCGGTATCGCACCGGCGATCTGGGCCGACTCGACGACCACGGGACGCTGCACCTGGCCGGACGCATCGACGACGCGGTCAAGGTGCGCGGATACCTGGTGGAGCCGGCCGAGGTCGAGGCAGCACTGCGCGCCATGCCGGAGATCGGCGACGCAGCGGTGATCGGTCGGACCTCCGGCACCGACACCGACCTGGTCGCCTACGTGTGCTCGGCTCGTTCCGGTCGGCGACCCTCCGTGGGCGAGATTCGAGCGTCGCTGCGCCGGACGCTGCCGGAATGGATGGTCCCCACCCACATCGTCGCGCTCGACGCGATGCCGCGAAACGAGCGCGGCAAGCTCGACCGAAGTGCACTGCCCGAGCCCGCCGATCGACGCGTCGAGCGCACGGCGGTCGGCCCGACCGAGTACATCGTGGCCGAGGCCGCGCGCACCGCGATCGGGCTGGACACCATCGGCCGGGACGAGGATTTCCTGGCGCTGGGCGGCAACTCGCTGACCACAACGGCGATGCTGGCTCACCTTCGTGAGAGCCTGAAGATCGATCTGACGCCGGAGGACGTGTTCACGGCGACCACCGTTCGAGCATTGGCCGTGACAGTCGATGCTCGCCTGGAGGAAGCAGCGACTGCGCGTCGGCGTACAACCGGCGAACACGATGTCCTCGTGCCGCTGCGCACCGAGGGCAGCAAGGCACCGATCTTCCTGATCGGCGGTGCAGGCGTCGGTGCGATGGCCTTTCTCAACCTCGTCAAGCACATCGACGAGGACCGCCCGGTGTATGCGCTGCAGGCGCACGGCCGAGGCAAGCGCGGACGCCCGGACCGAACGATTCGGCGAACCGCGAAGCGCTACGTCGACGCTGTTCGTACGGTCCAACCCGAGGGCCCGTTCCATCTGGTCGGTCACTCGCTCGGCGGCTGGATCGCCATCGCGATGGCGGAGGAGATCCGAGACTCCGGCCTCGGCTCCCCGCACCTGCTGCTTCTCGACACGCGGCTGTTCCGGCATCTGCTGGACAGGTTGCCCGGTGGTACCGAGGTTCCGGCTGCGCCGCCTGCTCGTACGCGAGAAGAAGCAGGCTTCCACCTCGGTCGCATCGGCACCGCCGCCCTCTGGGTACGGATGCGGTTCGCCGGGCTGCTGCGGTACCCGACGACAATGGAATGGTTGGTCTTCGCAAGCATCGGGTACGTGGCGTTGAACAAGCACGTGCCGACACCGTGGTCGGGTTCGATGACCGTGGTTCGCACAGCGGAGAACGTGAAGGATCTCAGGTCGTGGCAGGCGGTCGGCCGTGGTGAGCTGAGCTTCGTCGACATCCCCGGAGATCACGTCGACATGTTGCGCGAACCGATGGCCGAACACTTGGCCGAGACGATCGCGAACACCTTCGACGAGGCGGGGCTCGCGCGCTGACCGAGGGTCTGTCGCAGTGTCGGCTCAGCTTGTACGTTTGTGCCAGCGGCTCGCCGAGCCACGCGACGACCCGGGAATCACACGACGAGGAGGTCGACCATGAGTTCATCGTACGAATTGCAGTCGGTAGAACTACACAAGGACGTCCTGCGATACGTGGACATGGGCGACGGCCCTCCCGTGATTCTGGTGCACGGCCTGCTCGGATCGCATCAGTCCTGGGGCACGCAGCTCGAGCGTCTGTCGCAGAAGTATCGGGTCGTCGCGCCCGACCTGTTCGGCCACGGTGAATCCGACAAGCCCACCGGCGACTACTCGCTGAGTTCGCACTCGGCCACCATTCGCGACCTCATGGATCACCTGAACATCGACTCGGCCCCGATGGTCGGTCACTCGCTCGGCGGCGGCATCGTCATGCAGCTGACGTACCTCTTCCCCGAGCGGGTCGATCGCCTGGCGCTGGTCAGCAGCGGCGGCCTCGGCCCGGAAGTGAGCCTGCTCCTCAAGGCCGCGACGCTGCCCGGCAGTGAGCTGGTACTGCCACTGCTCGCATCGGACTGGTTCCGCAAGAACACCGAGGGCGCGCTTGCGCAGCTGGGCAGATGGGGTCTGCCGGTCAAGCCGGGTCCCAGCATGGCCGAGACCTGGCGGTCGTTCCGGTCCGTGGCCGACCGCTCCACCCGCGGCGCATTTCTGGCGTCGACGCGTGCCGTGGTGGGCCCGCGTGGTCAGACCGTCAGCGCCAAGCAACATTTCGAGAAGTTCGAGTCGATTCCGTCGCTGCTCGTCTGGGGCGGCAAGGACCGGATGATTCCCGCCAAGCACGCCGACAACATTCGACGCGAGGTCCCGAACAGTCGCGTCGAGATCTTTCCCGACGCCGGCCACTTTCCCCAGCTCGACGAGCCGGACTTCTTCTTCCGACTGCTCGACGAATTCCTGGACTCCAACCGGACCGAGAAGAGCGCAGCCGAGGCGATCGCCCCGGCGGCTGTTCCGTTGCAGCACCCGTGAGCGTGACCCCGATGTTCCCGCTCGGCAGCGTGCTGCTCCCCGGCGAACGTCTGCCACTGCACATCTTCGAGCCGCGCTACCAGGCTCTGGTGCACGACTGCCTGAAGCAAGAAGATCCGAGCTTCGGTGTGGTGCTCATCGCGCGTGGGCACGAGGCCGGCGGCGGCGACGTACGGCACGACGTGGCGACGACCGCACACATCATCGGGCACGAGTCCATCGGCAACGGCCGATACCTGCTCGAGTGCGTCGGCGGTGAACGGATCAGGATCGACGCCTGGCTGCCGGACGATCCGTACCCACTGGCCGACGTCCGAGCGTGGCCGGACGAGGACACCGACGCGGTGATCGCCGACACCGAATTCGACGCCACCTGGGCGCGGGTCGAAGATCTCTACGAGCTGATCGGTCGACTCGAATCGGCGGAAAGCGTTGTCACACCCGGTGTTCCGGACTTCCTGGGCCTGCCCATCTCGGCCGCCGAGAAGATCTGGTCGCTGGCAGCACTGATTCCGATGGGTCAATCCGATCGACTGGACATCCTGTCTGCGCCGGACGCCCGAGCACGCATGACCGCTCTCGACGACGCCATCGAGAATGTGACCGCTGTCGTGCAGTTCAGACTGCAGCCCTGATCGACGAACCCCGCGGCACCACAGACGAGGGCACCACAGACGAGTCAGGCCCGACATCATCGATGTCGGGCCTGACTCGTGTAGTAGCGGGGACAGGATTTGAACCTGCGACCTCTGGGTTATGAGCCCAGCGAGCTACCGAGCTGCTCCACCCCGCGTCGGGTGTTCACCACGCTACATGCCATCTCGGCAGTCTCCCAATCGCCTGGTCAGCCGCACGCTCTACGGTTCAGGTATGCCCACCGAGCCTTCTCCTGTCCTGACCTTTCCGCACGCGGCGGTCGCCCAGATCACCTTGAGCAACCCGCCGGTGAACGCGCTGACCCGACCGGCGACGCGTCGACTGCGCGCCGTCCTTCGAGAGTTGGCCGACGATGCCGCGGTTCGGGCGGTCGTTCTCACCGGCGACCGGGTGTTCAGCGCCGGTTCGGACATCACCGAGATGCCCGAGATGCAGAACGACGGTGACGTGCTGGCCCGCAAGAGCAATCTCGAGAACGCCACCCTGGAATTGCTCGACGAGCTGCCGCTGCCCACCGTCGCGGCAATTGACGGATTCGCGTTGGGCGGCGGTCTCGAGCTGGCGATGTGCTGCGACCTCGTCGTCGCCGACGCGGGAGCTCGACTCGGACTCCCGGAGATCGACCTCGGTGTGATCCCCAGCAGCGGCGGCTCCATGCGTGCGCTGCGTCGGGTGGGTCAGGCCCGCGCCGCCGAGCTGGTGTTGCTCGGCGAGCCCGTATCGGCCGAGACTGCTCTGGAGTGGGGCCTGATCAATCGCGTCGCTCCGCGTGGACAGTCCTTGTCGATGGCCCTGGACTTGGCGCAGGCGCTGGCGCGAAAATCCCGCTCTGCTGTTCGAGCGAACAAGCAGGCCCTCGCGCTCACGTTCGGAGAGTCCCCCGGCCTACCGGCGCGACGGGCGTTGCCGGTGTTCGAGGAGGCGTTCGAGTCGGCGGACGGCAGGGAGGGTGTGCGCGCGTTCCTCGCCAAGGAGTCACCCGACTTCGGATAGGCGGCGCTTGGCCAGAATCGTTGCGCCGGTGACGATCTCCCATCCGATGATGGTGTAGACCGAAATGCGCTCGAATGTTCCGCCGCCGAGGATTCCGGTGTCGGCGAGAAACAGGGCCAGCCCCACCAGGCCTGCCACTCCTGCGGTTGCACTGCTCACGGTGTACCAACGCGGCGCGGCGACGCGGCCGCCGTATCGGCCCGCCGCCAGCAGTACCAGATTGCCGCCGACGATCGCCATGCCCGCACCCACCGCATGGGGCGTCGAGGCCCCGTCGACGGAGGCGTGAGCGAGCCCGACGACGATGCTGCCGACACCGTGCACAACGGAGGTGCCGACCACGATCCACCGCGCGCGGCCCTCGAAGAGAACCGCCAGTCCCAGCCCCGCCAGGACGAACAACGTGCCGTCGACGACGAAGCCGGTGTTCATCACCGCGTGCAGCGGCGAGATGTCCGGGATACCGAGGTCGCTGATGTTGTTGCGGGAGTAGCTGTACGGCCGATCGGTCCACCCCAGCGCGGCGACGGCCTCGGCGGCCAGATAGGTCACCCCGCCGACGAGGAACGCACCAGCGGCCAGGACGGTCGTTCTCTTCACAGCTGTACGACCCATCTCGGCTCGACCCCGATGGGTCATTCGCAGGCTCCACTCCCGGAGCCCCGATACACCTGGCGTGTACCGATTGGTACAGTACCGGCTCATGAGCGATCGCCACAACGTGGTGCCGATACTCGCAGGGGTGTTCCGCGACCACGGATTCGACGGATCGTCCCTCGCGGTCATCAGCAAACGGACCGGCCTGGGGAAAGGCAGCCTCTACCACTACTTTCCGCGGGGAAAGCAGGAGATGGCCGAGGCCGTCCTCGACGACGTCGAACTGTGGTTCCACCACAACGTGTTCGAGCCGTTGCGACACGGCACCGATGCCGCGTCGACCACCCACGAGATGTTCGAGCAGACCGCTCGATACTTCCGGTCCAATCGACTGGTGTGCCTGTTCGGAGCGTTCACACTCGGTCTCGACCGTGCCGTGTTCTCGGGCCGCGTCGCAACGCATTTCACCCACTGGATCGACGCACTCACTCCGGTACTGAGCCGTCTGGGACACGGCGACTCGGCCGCCGAACTGGCCGAGGAGATCGTGGCCGGAATACAGGGCGCGTTGGTGCTCTCGCGCGCCTCCGACGACGCCACCCGGTTCGATCGACTGCTGGCGCGCCTGGAAGCCTCGGCGGCGCGGGTTCCTGCAGGGGTGAACGCATGACGCCCGAGCCCCCGACACCGAAGCCTGCACCCGAGCTGAGGAAGTTCGGGGTACGAGAACTGTTGCGGCTCATCGTCATCGGCTCTGTGTTGGCGTACTTCCAATTCGTCGCGATCGGCCGCTGGGTGCGCGCGCCGCGGCGCGGGTGGCCGCTGCACGCCTCGGAGGCCGTCGTCGACGCCTTCTTCGTTCTCGGTCCCACCTTCGTCAAGGTCGGGCAGTTGATGGGGTCCTCACCGGGGCTGTTTCCCAAGGTCCTCGCCGACACCTGTCTGCGCTGCCTCGACGAGGTGCCACCGTTCCCCGGGGCACAGGCGCGCGCCGTGATCGAGGCCGATCTGGGCCGCGGAATCGACGAGCTGTTCTCCTCGTTCGACGACGTGCCGCTCTCGTCCGCCTCGGTCGCTCAGGTGCATCTGTGTGTGCGCCGCGACAACGGCCGTGAAGTGGTCATGAAGGTGCAACGGCGAGGCATCTACCACCGAATGAAGATCGACCTGCGTATCGCGTACCTCATCGCCCGCGGACTCGAGAAGTTCATTCCGTTCTTCGCCACGGCCAATGCGTCGGCCATCATCGTCGACTTGCACGCTGCCACGTTCGCCGAACTCGACAGCGCCGTGGAAGCCAAGCGTCAGGACAGCTTTCGCGCGGCAATCGGCGCGTTCGGCGACAACGAGCACGTCACCGCTCCCGAGGTTTTCCTCGACTACTGCGGTGGCCGTGTCATCTGCATGGAGCGCATGCACGGTTCACCACTCGACCGCTACGAGCCGGGGGATCAGTCCGAGCTCATCGTTCGTCGCGCAGCCAAGGTCTGGATGGAAGCCCTTGTGCTGCACGGCCTGTTCCACGGCGACGTGCATGCGGGCAACGTCTGGGTTCTCGACGACGGCAGGGTGGCGTTCCTCGACTTCGGAGTCATGGGCGAGGTGGACGAGCAGTGGCGCGCGCTACTGCTCGACCTGTTCCACGCCACCGTGATCGACGGCGACTTCACCCGACTCGCCGGCACTGTCAAACGCCTGGGAATCGTTGCCCCACAGATGGGTTCGGATGCCGAAGTCGGTGCGATCCTACAGTCGGTCTTCGCTCCGATGCTCTCGGCAACCCTCGCGCACTTCAGCCTGGCGGACTTCATTCGAGCGCTGGTCGGCATGGGCAAGCAGT
The DNA here is from genome assembly GCF_002259365.1 of Rhodococcus sp. 14-2496-1d. Lineage (NCBI taxonomy): Bacteria > Bacillati > Actinomycetota > Actinomycetes > Mycobacteriales > Nocardiaceae > Rhodococcus > Rhodococcus sp. 14-2496-1d. The sequence goes on from NZ_NPFV01000012.1 coordinate 57,867, forward strand.
ACAAGACGTCGAGCCCGGAGGAGTTGATCCTGGTGGCCAAGCAGCTCGGCTACTTCGAGCGGTACGCAATCGAACTCGCGCCCGACTGGGCTCTGGGAACCGATCCGTTCGTGTTCAAGAACGTCTTCCCTGCGGAGATCGCAGCCCTGGCCGAGGCAAGAGGCGTCGAGCTGCCGGAGTGAACCGGCAGCCCGACCGCGACTCAGCGCGTGAAATCGAGCACCACTTTGCCTGCGGCAGTGCGGTTCTCCAGTGACGCGATAGCGGCGGCAGCGTCGGCGGCCGGGAACACCGACGGCTCGGGTGCGCTGAGCGATCCATCGGCGAGCAGCGGTTCGATCTCGGCCCACTGCGTGGCGAGGTAGCCCGGGCGCGTCATCCACCATGCACCCCAACCGACTCCGACGACGTCGACGTTGTTGAGCAGCAATCGGTTGACCTTGACCGTGGGGATCTCGCCACCGGTGAAGCCCAGCACCAAGATTCGGCCCGACGGTGCGAGCGAGCGAATGCTGTCGGTGAACCGGTCACCGCCGACCGGGTCGACGACGACGTCGACGCCACGGCCGCCGGTCAGTTCCTTGACCGCGTCCTTCCACCCGTCGACGAGCACCACGTCGGTGGCTCCGGCGGAACGGGCGATGTCGGCCTTGGCCTGCGAGCTCACGACGGCGATGACGCGAGATGCCCCGAGTACCGGAGCCATTCGCAGTGCGGAGGTTCCGATTCCCCCTGCTGCGCCGTGCACCAGGACCGTCTCGCCCGCAGCCAGACGGCCGCGTTCACGAAGCGCGAAGTGCACCGTCAGGTCGTTGAACAACAATCCTGCCCCCGCGGACAGGGACACCGACTCGGGTAGCGCGAAGACGGTGTCGGGTGAGACCACGGCGACCTCCGCCATACCGTCGCTCAGTCCCGTCAGCGCCGCGACGCGATCCCCGGCCGAGAAGCCGGACTCCGGTGGTGCCGACCGAACGATGCCGGCGATCTCGCTGCCGGGGACGAACGGCAACTCGGGCTTGTACTGGTAGAGGCCGCGGGTGAGCAACGCGTCGGGAAAGGCGACGCCGGCGGCATGAACCTCGATGACCACCGATCCGTCGCGCGCGGCAGGCTCGTCGACGTCCACCACGGTCACCGAATCGGGTCCGTCGAGGCTGGAGATCTGTACCGCACGCATGAGTTGTCCTCTCGGTCGGGATCGTTCCCTGCACGCCACCGTACAAAACAGCGAGTCCGACCGACGCTACCGGCATGTACTACGTGCTGGCCGAATGGGTCGTTCCGCAGGCTCCACTCCTGCTGTGCTCCAATCGAGGGATGAACACCACTCCCCTCACCGTCGTTCGGCCCGATGGTGATGCCCGCGGCGGCGTCATCGTCATCCAGGAGGCCTTCGGGGTCACCGACCACATCGTCGACGTCTGCAATCGCGTCGCGGCCGCAGGGTGGGTCGCGGTCGCTCCGCACCTGTTCCACCGGCAGGACGGCGTCACCGTGCTCGACTACTCGGACATGGATTCTGCCATGGCGGCCATCGGAGAACTCGAGGCGGACGAGGTGGACGCCGACGTGGACGCAGCGGCGACCGCACTGGCCGAACTCGGCTTCGAGCCCTCGTCCATCGCGATCGTCGGCTTCTGCATGGGTGGCAGTGTGGCGTTCCAGACCGCTGTTCGACGCCCCCTCGGTGCGGCCGCGACGTTCTACGGCGGCGGAATCACGCAGGGCCGCTTCGGCTATCCCGCGATGACCTCGGTGGGCGACGCACTCCAGACGCCGTGGCACGGGTTCTTCGGGGATCTGGACGAGGGCATCCCGTTCCAGGATGTGGAGACGCTGCGCGAGATCACCGCGACGGCACCGGTGGCCACCGAGATCACTCGCTACGCCCATGGCAAGCACGGATTCCACTGCGACGACCGCCCTGCCGTGTTCGACGCCGACGCCGCCGCCGATGCCTGGGGCAAGACTCTCGCGTGGTTCGACGCCCATGTCGCACGCTGAGCCGCCACGCTCCGACGCCGAACTTCTCGACGAGACCGAACGGATCGTCGCCTTCTGGACCGAGCTGTCCCTGCCCGGCCTCTTCGACGTCCACACGCACTTCATGCCGAAGAACGTGATGGACAAGGTGTGGAGCTATTTCGACAGTGCCGGTCCACTGACCGGCAGCGTCTGGCCCATCTCCTACCGGTTCGCCGAAGAACAACGGCTGGAGGTCATTCGGGGGTTCGGAGTACGGCGGTTCACGTCGATGATCTACCCACACAAGCCGTCGATGGCGGCCTGGCTCAACTCGTGGAGTGCCGACTTCGCGGCCCGGACCCCCGACTGCCTGCAGACCGCCACCTTCTATCCCGAGGACGGGGCCACCGAGTACGTCGAGCAGGCGTTGACGAACGGTGCTCGAATCTTCAAGTCGCACATCCAGGTCGGCAACTACTCACCGAACGACCCCTTGCTCGACGGCGTCTGGGGTGCCATCTCGGACGCGCAGGTACCCGTGGTGATCCACTGCGGTTCGGGCCCGGCACCGGGCACCCATACCGGACCGGAACCCATTGCCGCACTGCTGCAGCGGTTCCCGACGCTTCCGCTGATCATCGCGCACATGGGCATGCCGGAGTACAGCGACTTCCTCGATCTGGCCGATCGCTACCGGAACGTGCGGCTGGACACCACGATGGCGTTCACCGACTTCTCCGAGGCGGGCGCACCGTTCCCCGAACACGAGCGGCCACGGCTGCTCGAACTGCAGGATCGCATTCTGTTCGGCAGCGACTTCCCCAACATCCCGTACCCGTATCTGCATGCGCTGCAGGCCGTGAGCCGACTCGATCTCGGTGACGACTGGGTGCGTTCGGTCTGTTGGGGAAACGGCGCTGCACTGTTCGGCTAGAGAGGTCCTCTAGACCCAGAACTCGGCGATGCGTTCTGCGATGGCATTGCCCTGCGCTCGTCCGGCCACGGCTGCAGCCGATCGAACTGCGATGTCGGTGGCATCGGGGCCGATGGCGGCCGACGAATCGGCGTCGGGGGCAACGACCTCCACCTTCGAGCCACCCTTGATCAGCCGCTCTCGTTCGACGTCGAAGGGGTCGTGCTCCAGATCGAGGGCACCGACCCTGAACACCAGCACCTTCTCGAAACCGACTGCCAGATCGGCATTCTCGCTCGCCCGGATACCGCCGTCGACATAGCGGTGATCGCCTATGGTCACCGGCGGCCACATTCCCGGGATAGCGCAGCTCGCGGCCACGGCGTCGATCAGCTGGACGCCCGAGCCACGATCGAGTACCCGATGCCGACCGGTCACGGCATCGACGGTGACGATCCGTAGATCGCGATTGGGCCACGTGTGCGACGGCAGCCGGCGTTCGATGATCGCCCTGCGCTCGCGCTCGGAGATCGTCGAGGCCGCCAGAGCTTCGGTGCCGATACGCCGACGCGTGTCGATCGCACTGCCGTCCGAGTTCTGGGCCGCCCGAGCCAGCATGGCGACCAGCTCGTCGATCGTCGCCTCGGCATGCGGTTCGTGGTCCTGCTTGGCCTCGTCCGCCTGACGCTCGAACAGCTCGGCCAACGTGGCTCCGCTCGAGATCTGGGCTGCGACAGAGGACCCCGCCGAGGTCCCCAGCAGCATCTCGGCGTCGCTGACGTCTGCTCCCGATTCGGCCAATCCCAGTAGGACACCCGTCTGCCACGCAATACCTGCGACTCCGCCGCCGCCCAATACGAGTGCTCGCCTGGTCATGGTCGTACCCCCTTCTTCGAAAGATCCGTCAGGAACTTACAGCGCCGGTGTGTACACGGGGACGTAGCCAAGCGATGAGGTCGTCGAGTACGCGCTCCTTCTCCGGTTCGTTGAACACTTCGTGGAACAGTCCGTCGTACTTCTTCAGGGTCAGGTCGTCGGATCCGGCCCGCTCGGCGATCAGTTCACTGCCCGAGACATCGGCCAATCGGTCTGCAGTTCCGTGCTGCAACAGCACGGGAATCCTCAGCGCAGGCAGTCGCGTCGGAAAGGTCTCACCGACGCCCAGCATGGCTGCGGCCAGGCCGGCCGAAACCGCGCCGTGGTAGCCCAGCGGATCGGCGACGTAGGCATCGACCACGTCGCGATCGCGCGAGACGAGAGCTGGGTCGAGCTTCAGCACGGGAACTGCCGGTACGAAACGTCCGAGGACCTTACCCACGGCCACCAGGGCTTTCGGCTGACCGACACTGGGGGCCACCGCGGGCCCGGACAGCATCAGGCCGTCGAGGTCGTCTTGGTGGTCGAGGGCGTACGACAGTGCGATGGCGCCACCCATGCTGTGGCCGAGCAGGAAGGTGCGCTGATTCGGATGCTCGGCGGCGGCGATGCCGAACAGTGTGTGCAGGTCGTCGGTGAAGTCGGACCACTTCTCCAGCGACACCCGTTTGCCGCCGGATCGTCCGTGGCCGCGGTGGTCGGGTGCATAGACGACGAGCCCGAGGGAGCCGAGTCGTTCGATGACGTGCCGGTACCGGCCGGCGTGCTCGGCCAAGCCGTGAGCCAGCACCACGATCCCGGTCGACGTGGTCTCCGGTGTCCAGACGTCGTAGACGATTCGGGTTCCGTGAACGCCGACGAACGACGACTCGACATGCTTCATTCGGTCACCGTACAAGGGCGGCGGGGCCTTCGACGGCTCATCGGCGAACCCACAAATTTTTGCTTGGGTAACTATCATCGTGGAACGGGCGATGTAGTTGTGACACGCCACTACCGATCAGTCCTCGCACCCCGGGGCACGGCACCGACCAGGAGTGAAGAATCAAGAATGCGTGACGAGTCCGCCACGAGCACGTCGCCGCGGTGGCGCGACCCCAAACGCTACCTGTGGCCGCTGGGGTTGATCATTCCTCTGAGCCCGTTCCTGGCCTGGGGGCTGGTATCACTCCTCGGCCCCGGGGCGTTCTGGACCCTCGGCCTGATGATCATGGGTGTCGCCCTACCGCTGGTGGACAGGTTCGCCGGGGTGGATCGCAGCAATCCCCCGGACGAGGCGATCGCCGCGCTGGAGAACGATCCGTACTACCGCTGGTGCGTTTACCTGTTCCTGCCGCTGCAGTACGCGGGGCTCGTCGCGGCCTGTTATCTGTGGGCGCACGGGCCATTGGGAGTTCCCGAGCGAATCGGCCTCGCGATCACCGTCGGAATCGTCGGTGGAGTGGGCATCAACGCCGCGCACGAACTGGGTCACAAGCGGGCGCGCCTCGAACGTTGGCTCTCGAAGGTGACGTTGGCACAGACCCTGTACGGACACTTCTACGTCGAACACAACCACGGACACCATCTGCGTGTAGCGACCCCGGAGGACCCGGCATCGGCGAAGTTCGGCGAGTCGTTCTGGAAGTTTCTGCCGCGCACCATCGTCCACGGCCTGCGCTCGGCCTGGACGCTGGAATCCCGACGCCTCGCCCGGCAGGGCCTGTCACGGTGGTCGTACCGAAACAATCTTTTCAACGCTGGGGCGATGAGCGTCGCCCTGTTCGCCGTACTGATCGCCGTCTTCGGCACCGTGGTCGTTCCGTACCTGCTGATTCAGGCCGCGATCGCCATCGTGCTGTACGAGGCAGCGAACTACCTCGAGCACTACGGATTGCTGCGACAGAAACGGCCGAGCGGCCGCTACGGAAAGCCGACCCACCGGGACAGCTGGAACAGTGACCACCTGTGGAGCAACCTGTTCCTCTACCACCTGCAACGGCACAGCGACCATCATGCGAATCCGGTGCGCCGATACCAGTCGTTGCGCACCGTCGACGAATCCCCGCAGCTACCGGCCGGCTACGCGGTGATGATCTTCTGTGCGCTGGTTCCGCCGCTGTGGCGCACGGTGATGGATCAGCGTCTGGTCGACTTCTACGACGGTGACGCAGACCTCGTCAACGTCGATCGGTCCGACGCGAGGGCAGTGCGGAAGCTCGAGCAGCTGTGTGTCGAGCGCGCCGAGGCGCACTGACAGCTCACACCGCTGCAGGTTCGTCGGTCTGCGCGCGCAGGTAGCGGCCGAAGTGCGGCACCGTGAAGGCGATGGTTCCTCGTTCGGCCGAGTAGATCAGGCCCTTCTTGATCAGTCCGTCCCGCGCAGGCGACAGTGACGCCGGCTTGCGCCCCAGCTCGGTCGCCACGGCCGAGGTCGGTACCGAGCTGTCGTCCACCGACAGTTCGGCCATCGCACGCATGTATTCGCGCTCGGCCGGCGTTGCCCGTTCGTAGCGAGAACCGAAGAATCCGACGGCCAGTTCCTCCTCCGCCGTCGGGGCGGCGACGCGCACGTCCTCGACGGTGATCGGGGTGTCGGCCGCGAGGTCCCACGTCGCCTTGCCGTACGCCTGGACGAAGTACGGGTAGCCGTCGGCGGCCGCGTACAGCGCATCCAGAGCGTCCGGAGTGAATTCGACGTCCTCCCGGTCGGCCGGGGCGATCAGGGCCAGATCGGCCGCCGCTCGTTCGAGTCGGCCGATCCGGTGGTAGCTGAACAGGCGCTCGGAGTAGCTCTTGGACGCCGAGAGCACCGCGGGCAAGTGCGGCAGCCCGGCCCCGACGATGATCAGCGGCGCGGTGTCCTGGCTGAGCTCGTGGCAGGCCGCACACAGCGCGGAGATATCGGCGGGTCCCAGATCCTGCATCTCGTCGATGAAGATGGCGATGCCCACGCCCACGTCGCCGGCCAGCGCGGAGGCGTCGAGCAGCAGTTCCACGAGGTCGATCTCGATGTCGCCGGAGTCGGCGCGGCCGGTCTTGGCCGGGACGTCGATGCCGGGTTGCCAGCGTTCCCGCATGCCCTTGTCCGCGGTGGCGCGCAGTGCGAAGGCCTTGAGCACGCCGAGGAACTCGTCGACGCGTTCGGGATCGCGGTGAGAGGCCGCAATCCCACGAACCGCCATGTGCAGCGCCGACGACAGCGGTCGACGCAATTCCTGGTCGGGGCGAGCCTCGATCTTGCCGGTGCCCCATCCGCGGGCGATCGCGGCGGAGCGGAGTTGGTTGAGCAGCACCGTCTTCCCGACGCCTCGCAGCCCGGTGAGTACGACGCTGCGTTCGGGTCGGCCGCGGGTGATGCGTTCGAGCACGACGTCGAAGGCGTCGAGCTGCTTTTTTCGGCCTGCGAGCTCGGGTGGGCGCTGGCCGGCGCCGGGAGCGTAAGGGTTACGCACGGGGTCCATGGGGCCAAAGTTACAACGAATCGTGCGATATATGCGGACATCTAGCTCGTGTCCTAGAGATCTGTATTCGCTCGATACTTGCGCGGCAGTCCAGGTCGCGGCTAAGTTCGTCGCTGTGAAGCGCATTCTCGTAGTACGCCGCCGTAGCGGGGTCTGATTCGGACCGACCCCTCGCTGCGGGTCGTCGTGCTATCTCGGTCCTCCCTTCACATCCGGAAGACCACTCCCATGAATGCACTTGCTTCTTCTATCGCCACAGACCCTTTCCACGGCCGTTTCGGCTGCGCTCTACCGCGCACGATGCGGGACCAGATCGCCGAGTCCACCTGGCACTCCATGACGTGGACGGCCTTCACCGACCGCTTCTCGCCCACCACCGGGCCTCTTCGGCTCGGATCGTGGACCGGGACGAAATCCACCGGTTGCAAGATCGAGTTCGACGCCACCTTCGGCATCGGCGACACGATCATCGCCTGTGCCGCAACGACATACGGTCCAATCGAGGCGTTGACGTCGATGCTCCACGACGCCGGATTCCGGATCGAGATCCTCTCGTTCCACCAGCAGATCATCGGCGACGAGACGGCAACCTTCATCCTCGCCGAGCACGACGGTCGTCGCGAATGGTCGATGGGCATGGCTGCCGACGCCGACCTGTCGTCGATCAGGGCTGTCCTCGCCGGGGCGAACATCCTGCATCGGTAGCGCTTTCTTCCCCTGTCTAGCGCTCGTGCAAGACAGGGGAAGATCTCGCTAGGGCATCTCGATCGTCTCGGCTCGGTGGACTTCGGCCAGTGCACGGCGCAGGTAGGTCTCGGCGCGACCGCGACGCACCGCGAGTAGGTCCGCGACCACCAACAATGCGTGTGCAGGCCTGGGCTTCGTACGTGATTGCTGTTCGACGTCGGCGACGCCCAAGGCTCCGGTGAGCACCTCGACGAATCCCGCGATGTCCAGGTTCGGCAGCCAGTCCGCGCCGCGCACGGTCCGGCCCAGTACCTCCTGGACGTTCTCGCCGGTCAATCCATCGCTATGTACCTCTTCGAGCAACGTGCGTACCATTTCGGCATGCACGTGCCCGGCCTGCGCCGAGTCCGAGCGGCCCAGTAGTTCGACGGCGTCGTCGAACGCGATCGGATCCCGCGCCGCAACGGCGGCGAGGGCATCGTTCGTGGCATCGGCGATTCTTCGGACCTCGACGGGCCATTCGGCAGGCCAGGCGATGGGGACGCGACTCGGGGGAGTCGACGCCGGGGCAGGGGGAATCGACACGGGGGAGGAGTCGGTCATCACAGCAGTCTCTCACTCGACTCCGACACGGTTCCTTTTACCTGTAACTGGTGTTTATACTAAAGCGCGCACTGTGGCATCGGCCACACATGCGGATGTGGAGGAAGTGGCTCGATGAACGAACGGAACACCGTCGCCTCGGATCCCGGCGAAGTGATGCTGCAGGCCAGGAACGTGAAGTTCGACTGGACCGATCTGCCGATGCACTGGGTGCCGGGTGACCCGTACACCACGCACGTCCTCAACGTGCTGCACCTGTTGCTGCCTGCCGGTGAGCACTGGTTCGTCGACACGTTCAAAGAGGCCCTGCCGTACATCGACGACGAGAAGCTGCGCGACGACGTCATCGGCTTCATCGGCCAGGAGGCCGTGCACGCCGAGGCCCACACCGGCGTACTCGTTCACCTCGAGGCCAAGGGGCTCGACCCCAAGCCTTTCACCGATCAGATGGAATGGACCTTCGGCAAGGTACTCGGAGCCGATTCGGTGACGAGTCTGCGGGCGAAGAACAACCTGGTCGAGCGCTTGGCCCTGATCGCAGCCATCGAACACGTGACGGCGTTCCTCGGCGACTGGGTGCTCAACGCGGACGGTCTCGACCGCGCGGGCATCCACCCCACCATGCTCGATCTGCTGCGCTGGCACGGTGCCGAAGAAGTCGAGCACCGCTCGGTCGCCTACGACACGCTCCGATACTTCGACAAGCGCGAGGTCCGTCGCCTCCGAACCTTCGTGCTGGTCGTGCCGTTGATGGCGTACATCTGGATGCGCGGGATCATCTTCCTGATGAAGAACGACCCGGAGCTGCAGTCCGCCCCGAGATCCGTGCGCAAGCCTCGGTCGGCTCTGTGGCGGAAGTCGGTCAGACGCGGCACCCTGCCCGCGTTGACGCACGTCGGTCGCAGCATGTCGCGCTACCTCAGGAAGTCGTACCACCCCAGCCAGGAGGGCTCGACAGCGCAGGCCGTCCGATACCTCGCGTCCTCGCCGGCCGCGCAGGCTGCGGCGAGGTGAAGCTCACCTCGCGTCGCGTCCCGCGGCTGCTTCCCAAGGATGCGCCGCCCGATCTGCGCGGACGGGCACATCCCGATCGGTCGATGCAGCTTCTCGGCACGTTTCTCAACGGATACATGCGTGCGGCTGCCGGTGCGGAGTACGACGAGGCCGTCGCCGGCCACAATCCCGATTCCGCGTTGACGTTGGTCGTCACCGAACGCGAGATCGTCGCCGAGGACAACGATGTCGCGGCCATCACGCTCGCCTCGCCGACGGGGGATCAGCTGCCGATCTGGCATCCGGGCTGCCATCTCGATCTGCACCTGCCCTCCGGCCGCCGCCGCCAGTATTCGTTGTGCGGCAACCCGGCCGATCGCAGCTCCTACCGAATCGCGGTACGTCGAATCCCCACCGGCGCAGGTGGATCCATCGAGATGCACGGGCTCGAGCCGGGCACCGAGGTGACCGTCCGCGGTCCCCGCAACGGATTCCCGTTCGTCGGTGAGGGCAGCGCCCTGTTCGTCGCAGGCGGCATCGGCATCACTCCCATCATCGCGATGGTCCGAGCGGCACGGATTCTCGGCATGGACTGGCAGTTCGTGTACTGCGGTCGATCTCGCGACACGATGCCGTTCCTCGACGAGATCGAGAGCTGGGAGTCGGACCGCGTGTTCGTGCGCACCGACGACGTCTACGGTTACCCCACCGAGGGCGAACTACTCCAGCGTGCACCCGCAGGAGGTGCCGTCTACTGCTGTGGCCCCACCCCCATGCTCGACGCCGTGCGCCGCGATTTTCGCCAGTGCCCGGCCACGGCACTGCATTTCGAGCGTTTCGGCCCGCCGCCCATTCTCGACGGCACTCCGTTCGAGGTGCAGCTGATCAGCACCGGTGCCGTGCTCGACGTCGCGGCCGACGCGTCGGTGCTGACCGCGGTCAAGGAACAGAAACCGAACATCGCATACTCGTGCCAGCAGGGCTTCTGCGGTACCTGCAAGGTTCGGGTGCTCTCGGGTGAGCCCGAACATCTCGAATCTCGGCTCACTCCCGAAGAACAACGTGATCACATGCTCATCTGCGTCTCCCGGGCACGCAGCGGGCGTCTCGTAATCGATCTATAGAACGGAAAACACTGTTGAGCAGCAACGCAGTTCGGACGACGGTCGTCAACGAGGGGATCCGCCTGGCGGTGTTCGAGAGCGGCAACCCCGACGGTGATCCCATCGTCCTCGTCCACGGGTGGCCCGATACCCACGATTTGTGGAGCCACATCGTGCCCCAGCTGGAGGACCGCTTTCGGGTGATCAGCTACGACTCCCGCGGAGCAGGCGAGAGCACGGTTCCCACCGAGCAGTCCGCCTACAAGCTGGCGCGTCTGGCCTCGGATTTCTACGCTGTCGCCGACGCCGTCAGCCCCGACGCCCCGGTACACGTGCTCGCCCACGACTGGGGTGCCGTGGAGGTATGGGAAGCCGCGGCCCAGCCGCGCGCGAAGGACCGAATCCGCTCGTACACATCCATTTCCGGCCCGAACCTCGATCACCTCGGCAAGTGGTCGCAGTCGCGATTGCGCACACCCACTCTCACCGGTATCAAGCAGGTGCTCGCCCAGGTACGCGCGTCGTGGTACACCGTCACCTTCCACATCCCCCTCCTCGCCAAGCTGCGGATCAAACGGCAGTTCGCCAAGGGATGGCCCGCGTTTCTCGAAGAGTTCTCGGGCGTCGATCCCTCCCTCGTCACCCAGAACCCCACGCTGTGGTCCGACGCCACCAACGGCACCAATCTGTACCGCGCGAATATTCTTCCCATTCTGGGCAATCCACGCGACCGACACATCGACATCCCGGTCCACCTCATCGTCAACACCGAGGACGTCGCCGTGCGGCCGTATCACTACGACGACACCGGCAAGTGGGTGAAAGACCTGACCCGCAACGACATTCCGGCCGGACACTGGTCGCCGATCTCCCATGCCGACGACATCGCGAGGTTGACGCGAGAATTCATCGACTCGCTGGACGCGCGAGCCGGTCAGGGGACCAATATCAGTTTGTGACGGGTGAGTGGGGCTCGCTTCCACGCGCTCGCCACCTCGGCCAGCGGGACGTTCTCGTACTCCACGGTGATCTTGCCTGCCACGGCCCACTCGGTGAGGGTTCGGTAGGCCTGCGCCGTGGCATCGGGCCCGTAGTGCAGCGGCATGAAGCCGACGACGGTCGCCCCGAGCGATCGAAGGAGCTGCGCTGGTAGGGCGACCTCCGCACCGGCTCGGTCGCCGACCTGAACCAGACGAACGAGCCGATTTCCTGCGCGCAGTGCGGCCAGAGCGACTGTGCCCCAGGTGTAGTCGACCACGACGTCCGCGCCGGAGGATGCGTGCCGAATGGCGGAAGACAGTTCGTCGACGCTCTTGTCGCCGACGGCCACCGTCGCTGTGGCACCGAGTTCCCGGGTGGCGTCGAGTGCGCTCTCGTCGCGCCCTACCACGGTGATCGATCCGGCCCCGAGCAGCGTGGCGGCCTGCACGGCCAATCGTCCGACGACCCCGGTGCCACCGAGAATCACCACGCTCTCCCCGTCCTTCATCCGGCCGCCGTGGGTCAGCGGCATCAGCGCTGCCAGTCCGGCGTTGCCGAGCGTCGCGGCGGTCGAGAAATCCAGCCCATCGGGTAGTTCCACGAGCGACGCCGTCGGTACCAGCGCCTGCTGGGCCATCGAACCGTAGGGCGGGACCGGCGGGCAGAAATAGACTCGGCGGCCGTCCTGCGTGGTGCCCGTGCCTTCGATACCGCTCACGGTCGGCAGTGACTGCGGGCTGAGGTAGTGGGTGCCCGCGGCGATGACGATATCGACGGCGTTGAGAGTTGCCGCCGCCACGTCGATCACCTCCATGCCGGGTGCCGGTTCCGGGTTGGCGTGGTCGGCGTACGTGGGCACTCCGAATTCGGTCAGAACTGCGGCTTTCATCCGTCCCCCTGTGAAGCGAATCGATATTCACTGAATCGGAATTCAGTGTGTATCGTGACGGCAGAGGTGTCAACAGGGAGGGTGTGACGATGGCGGCCACGAGCCGGGCGCAGCAGGCCGAACAGACGCGCATCGAGCTGGAGAACGCCGCCCGCGTCGTGTTCGCCCGGTCCGGTTACCTCAACACCAAGATCGTCGACATCACCCGGCAAGCCGGCCGCGCAGCGGGGTCGTTCTACAACCATTACTCCGGCAAGGACGAACTACTGCTGGCGTTGGCCGAGCAAATCGGTGTGGATGCGGACATCATCGTCGCCACTCAGGATCCGACGGCCCGCGACCGCCCCACGATGCGGCCACACGTGGAAGTCTTCTGGCAGTTGATGACTCGACACCGCGTGGTGATCGATGCCCTCCGCGACGCCGCACTCGTCAATGCGGACTTCGCCGAGCGAGTGCACCGATTCACGCAGGTCCAGTTCGAGCCGTGGGTGAACCGCCTCGCGAATTTCGAGAAGGCGGGCGTCGAGCTACCGGCATCCCCGGCCACCACCGCGATGCTGATCGGCGGTGCGGCGGAGAACTTCGCCCGGCTGTGGCAGGGCTCGCCCGAGCAAGGACTCGACGCTCTGGTGGCGTTCGTCGATCGGGGCGTCTTCGGTCCGGCCGCTCGGTGAATCCACTCAGTGAGCCAGGTGCCCACGCAGCGTCGACGCGGTGTACTCCGATCGAAAGAGACTGCGCTGCTGCAATATAGGGACCACCTGATCGACGAAGTCGACGAGCGAGTCCGGGTAGCGAGGGCACATCAGATTGAACCCGTCGGCACCGCGACCGATCCACGACTGCATCTCGTCGGCGACCGACTCCGGTGTACCGATCATCGTGGCGTGTCCACCACCCGCCGCGAGGGTGCCGAGCAGTTCCCGCACGGTGGGGACATCCTTCTCGATGATCCGCAGAATCGTCTCGTAGCGCCCCTGCGGTCCGGTGAACTCCGCTGCCGGTGGCAGCGTCGGTACCGGAGCATCGAGTTCCCAAGCAGCGCAGTCCTGCCCGGTGAATGTCGACAGCATCGCCAACGACTGCTCGGTGGGGAGCAGCCGATCCAGTTCGGCTTTCTTGCGGCGGGCTTCGTCCATGGTCGAGCCGATATAGGTCACCAGACCCGGCATGATTCCCACCGTCGCGCTGTCGCGACCCGCATGGCGGATTCGCGTCTTCACGTCCTCGTAATAGCGTTGCGCTGCCACGAGATCGTAGGCGACGGCGTAGATCGCCTCGGCATACTTGGCCGCCAGTTCGCGGCCCGGTCCCGACGCTCCGGCCTGAAACAGGACCGGACGACCCTGCGGCGACCGCGGTACCGTCAACGGACCGTCGACCCGAAAGTGCTTGCCGTCGTGATCGATCGAGTGCACCTTGGCCGGATCGGCGTAGTTGCCACACCGATCGAGTGTCAACGCGTCGGCATCCCACGAATCCCACAGCGCCAGAGCCGTATCGACGAATTCCTCGGCGCGCGCGTAGCGCTCCTCACGAGCCGGAATTGCGTCCATTCCGTGATTGCGCGCCTCGGCGTCGAACATGGAGGTGACCACGTTCCAACCGGCCCGGCCGCCGCTGATGTGATCGAGCGACGCCAGCATGCGTGCCGCATGGAACGGGGTGTAGAACGTCGACGACACGGTGGTGACGAGCCCGATGCGCGTGGTGGCCCTGGCCATGGCCGACAGCGCGGTGATCGGCTCGAGGAACCAGGTGCCGGCCCCGGCGGGATCGCGAACCGAATGTCCGTCGGCGAAGAACACGGCGTCGAACTTTCCCCGTTCGGCGAGTTGCGCGAGTTCCTCGTAGTACGAGATGTCGCCCAGGTCCTCCACCCGCGAATCGGGGTGCCGCCACGCCGCACTGTGGTGCCCGCAACCGTAGAGAAAAGCGTTGAGGTGCATGTCAGTCCTTGACCAGGCCGCCGTCGACGACGAGGTTCTGACCGGTGACCGACCGCGCCCACGGCGAGGCGAAGAACAACAGTGCGTCGGCGAATTCCTCGGGGGTGGTGACGCGTTGCAGCGGAGTCGACGCAGCGATGAAGTCGAACACCTCGGCCGGAGTGGCCGCGCTGGCGTCGGTGGTGCGCAGCAGTCCACCCGAGACCATGTTGACGGTGATGTTGTCCGCGCCCAGATCGGCGGCAAGAGTGCGGGTCAGCGAGAGCAGCGCTGCCTTGGACGCCGTGTAGTCGTGGTACGGCACCACCGGATTCTGGAACAAGTTGGTGCCCACGTTGACGATTCGGCCGAACCCGGTCTCGCGCATACCCGGCAGTGCAGCCTGGGTGGTGAGCAACGCCGCGCGGACGCTGCCGCGCAGTTGCGCGTCGAAACGCTCCCAGGTGATGGTGTCGGCCTTGGGGCGGGCATCGCCGTCGAAGGAGAAATCGGCCAGAGCATTGTTGACGACGGTGGTGATCGGGGTGCCGAAGCGCTCACGTGCAGTGCCGAACAGCGCCGCGACGGCCGACTCGTCGGTGACGTCACCCTGCACTGCGATCGCGTTCTCGCCGAGCCGGTCTGCCAGCGCCTCGGCGGCATCTTTGCTGTTGCGGTAATCGATCACCACCCGTGCACCCTGACCGGCGAACGCCGCGGCGATCGCTGCCCCCAGTCCGCGTCCACCGCCGGTGATCAACACTGTCTGCTCGTCGAATTTCATGCGCCTCGCCTCTCGTTCGAGGTCGGGACCGTCACGAGGGGACAGGAATACCGAACGTCACGACATTCCCTTCGCTGGTCCTAACCAGATCAGGTTCGACGGGTGTGTTCTCAGCCCCTGGGGGCACCCCGTGTCGCGCTCGACTGTACCCACCGGTCTCGGCAGGACGCTGCATTGCCGTCGATACGGCTCTCTAGCTCAGTTGATAGATACCCGAATACGACGATGACAAGCTACTGTGCCGCCATGGCCGAACGCGTCTACCTGGAGTATCGCCTCGACGAGAACGTCATCTTCGTTCTCGACCACCGCACCGTCGAGGTGTTCGACGCCGCCGTGAGGATCGCATCGGGCGGGCGCTGTCGGTGGCATGTGGATCAGCTCGGCGTGGACGCGAAGCCGACCCGGGACGGCACCAAGATCGTCCTCGGTCTGCGAACATCCGACGGCAGCATCGGCTACTCGGGCGACCGAATGAAGTTCACTGTCACCGACGAGAAGTTGCCGCACCTGCTGGCATTCTTCGACCGCGCGAAAGCGGCCAGGGCCCTCAACCGATGACCGCCCAGCCGTGCGGCGGAACGTTCACCCGCCCGTCGTTCAGGCCCGCTTCCCCGGCCAGCACCTCCCTGCCCTCGACCGCGTAGTCGATCGCGTCGTCGCCGAGATTCAGTGCCACGGTGATCGACTCGCCGTCCGCAGAAGCTCGGTAAACGAGTGCGGTGTTGGTGAGCTCGAGAGTTTCGGTGCGGGCGGAGTACAACCACGGGCTTCGGCGTCGTAACCCGATCAGCTCCTGGTGAATTCGGAACACGGGCCAGCCGTACGGGGCCAGATCGTCCGGGGATTCGGGGTACTCCGGACGCACGTCGTCATCGCCGCCGACGCGGTCTTCCTTGATGCCGCGGAACGCTTGCTCGTCGCCGTAGTAGATCATCGGCATACCGCCCACGGTGAACAGAACCACCAACGCGTGCAGCAGATGTCGCTCGTCCTCGATGACGCTCGCGATGCGATTGACGTCGTGGTTTCCGACGAATGTGGCGGGTACGAAGGCGTCGAGCCAGCCGTTGTGCCGCTCCAGTGCGTGCGAGAGCTCGAAGAAGTTCCTCTCGCTCAGACCGCTCCATATCGCCTTCCACAGCTCGTACTGGGTGACCGAATCCAGCGTGGAGGCCGAGACGATTCGGTCGTAGTCACCGTGAATCACCTCGCCCAAAAAGTATGCGTCCGGGTGCTTTTCGCGAACCTTCGGCAGTACCGCCGCCCAGAAGCGCGGCGACACCGCATAGGCCGCGTCGAGTCGCCAGGCGTCGACGCCGCGTTCGAGCCAGTGCGAGAGCACGTCCACGACGTACTGCTGCACGTGTGGGCTCTCGTGGTTCAGCGCAACCAGTTCGTCGTGCCCCTCGAAGTTGCGATGCGTCGGCTCGTCGCCGGACCAATCCAGATAGAACCACCCGGCGGCCTCGGAGTCCGGTCCCTCGGCCAGGGCCTGACGGAACTTCGGAAAGCTCTGTGCCACATGGTTGAAGACGCCGTCGAACATGATCTTCAGGCCGCGTGAGTGCGCTGCGGCGATCAGTGAGTCGATGTCCTCGTCGGTGCCGAGCCTGCCGTCGACGTGGTGGTAGTCGACCGTGTCGTAGCCGTGCTTCTCGGATTCGAAGATCGGACCGAGGGCGATGCCCGACGCGCCGAGCTCGAGTGCGTAGTCGAGCCACTTCTCGATTCTGTTCAGCCGGTGCAGCTCCGCTTGGGACTCCCCGTCCCAGCCGTGCACCGGTGCGCCGGTGAATCCGAGTGGGTACAGATGCCACCAGATGGCGTGCTTCGTCCACTCCATCAGGACTCCACGATCGAGTCGCGGCCGAGCTCGCCCGCACCGGTGTGGCCGGACAGGCTGGTCACCAGATCGAATTCGGCCAGCAGGCAACGCAATACGTGCGCCACGCCCTCCTGTCCACCGAGTGCGAGTCCGTAGAGGAACGGTCGGCCGAGCAGTACCGCATCGGCCCCGAGCGCGAGGGCCTTGGCCATGTCGGCTCCGGTGCGCACGCCCGAGTCGAACAACACTGTCAGTTGCTCGCCCACGGCGTCGACGATCGAGGGCAATGCGTCCAGTGATGCTCTGGCCCCGTCGATCTGACGACCACCGTGATTGGAGACGACGATGCCGTCGACGCCGTGCGCTGCGGCTTCTCGCGCGTCACCGACGGTGCAGATTCCCTTGAGCACGATCGGACCGTCCCAGTGCTCCCGCAGGAACGAGAGGTTCTTCCACGACAGCCCGGGGTTGGGGAACATCTGCGCCCAATGCATCGCGGCGGCAACGGGGTTCTCCTCGACGGGCTGGGCCAGCCCGGCCTGGAACGCCGGATCGCTGAGGTAGTTCTCGATGCCGAGGTTGGCCAGGAAGGGAAGATACCCTCGGTCGAGATCGGCGGGCCGCCAACCCAACAGGGTCGTGTCGAGGGTCAGCACCAATGTGGTGAACCCGGAATCCTTCGCGCGCTGCAGAAAGCTCAGCAGTACCGATTCGTCCGTCGGCCAGTACAGCTGATACCAGCGGGGAGCGTCGCCACCCGCCTCGGCGATCTGCTCGAACGAATGCGATGCCTGCGTCGAATGTATGTACGGCACACCGAGTTCCGCAGCTGCGCGGACGGTGGCGAGCTCGCCATCGGGGTGGGCGAGGGTCTGGATTCCCACCGGTGCGATCAGCAACGGAGCGGGCATGTCGGTGCCGAGCACGGTGCACGCGTGGTTGCGGGCCGCTGAGCTCCGCAGCATCCGCGGCGTGATGGCCCACCTGTCGAACGCCGCCCGGTTCGCACGAGCCGTCGAGCCACTGCCCGCACTGGCGACGATGTAGCCGAGAGCCTCGGGCGAGAGCTTCTCGGCAGCCTGATCCTCTAACCGCGCCAGGTTGGTGGTGATCGACGGTGTCTGTTGCGCGAACATCCCGGCGGCGTAGATGCCGAGTTGGTGATCGCTGAAGTTGCTGGGCCTGGCCTCGGTCATCGTTCGACCCTACCGGGGCACCGTCGAGGCTCGGGCGAGAAACGAGTCCAGCAGAGCCGAGCACCGCAACCGAGCCGCAGGTTCGGCGTCGGCGATGGCTCGGCGAATCTCGTGCACGTCCACCTCGTGTTCGACGCCGTCGCGGTCCCATGCGGCCGCCCACGCGTCGTACGTGTCGAGGTCGATTTCGGGGTGGAACTGCAGTCCGAGGTGCGGTCCGTGTACGAACGCCTGTTGTGCGGCCCCGTTGCGGGCGATCACCGTCGCCTCCGGGGGAGCGACGAAGGTGTCTCCGTGAAACTCCATCCACGGGCCGACGGCGACGAGCTCGGGATCGGACGACTCGACGTCGACGAAACCGTACTCGGGATGCTCGGACTTGCGCACGCTGCCGCCGAGCACCCGAGCGAGCAACTGACCGCCGAAGCAGACACCCAGGATCGGGACCTGCGCGTCGACGGCCTGCCGTACGTATGCGATTTCCGGCGCGAGCCAGGTCAGCGTGTCGTCGTACGCAGCGTCGGGCGAGCCCATGACCACCAGCAACTGCGCCTCGGACAGCGACGGCGGCGCGGTGTCGGGACTGTGATCGAAGGAGTGCACGTCCAACTGGAAACCCCTGCTGCGCAATTCGGCGTCGAGGGTGCCGATGTCGCGTCGCGCGAGAGCCGGGTCCCGGTCGTGGACGAGTACTACGGCGCGCGGGTCGTTCGTGTATGTCACAGGGCTCCTTTACGGTGTTCGTGCACACCGTACGACAGACTGGATCCGATGCCACCTCGTAGACGCACAGCCCGATCCACCACTGCCCGCACCGTCAAGGCTGGGCAGAGCAGCGCTGCGCGAAAGTTCGCGGCCGCGAAGAACGGTGAGCCGGCACCGAAGAAGGCCGCTGCTCCGAAAAAAGCCGCACCACGCAAGCGGGCCGCTCCGCGCAAGACCTCGCCGCGCAAGACTGCTGCCCCCGATCTGCGGGTACCCGATCCCGGTGAGCGCGTCTGGGTGCTGGACGTGCCGTTCGAGGATCGGTCGGCGGCAGGCGCTGCCGGAGCGCGCTGGTATCCGGGCCCTCGGGTGTTCGCGTACTACGGCACCGAGTTGCCGGAGTATCTGCAGCCGTACGAGTCGATGCCGTACAGCCTGCAGCGGTGGCTCGAGGACGACGCGAACGAGAATTGGCGTGACGAAGCTGTGCGAGAGCGGGCGATGCAGCCTCGCGACACCCAACTCGAGTCCGTCGGGCGCCATCTCGCCGCCCTCGAGGCCGGTTTCCCGTACTTCGCGCAGATGGATTCGACGGGTCTGGGCAAGACGCTCGCGGTGTGCGAGGCCGTCCGGCAGATGTCGGCGGCCGAGATCGGCACGGTGCTGGTGGTCGCACCCAAGGGCGCGCTGCCGGGGTGGCGTCGCACCATCGCAGACAGCGAGGCAGACATCGAGCCGTCCGAGCGCAAGCGTTGGCTGCTGATCACCTACCAATCGACGAAGAAGCTCCTGTCGGTTCCGCCGGAGACCGATCTGGGCAAACGCAAACGGACACAGAACAAACGGACCATCTCGCTCGGTGAATTGCGGTTCGACATGGACGTGGTGATCGCCGACGAGTCGCATGCGCTGATGAACATCGAATCCCAACAGTCGCAGATTCTCTGGCGGTATCAGGAGGCGGCCCGTTCGGTGGTGTGGATGTCTGCCACGCCCGGCTATCAGCCGCTGCACTTCGCTTACATGGCTCGGGCGGTGGAGCGCAGTCGCGGCGTCGAGATCCTGGGCGACGAGGAGTACCTCGGGTACGCGGTGACGATGAAGTGGGCCGAGTTCCTCATCGAATCCGGGTTCGCCGTGAAGGCGGGCAAGGCGACGACGGGGTTGACGACGTGGCGCTGGGAGCCCGAGGACGCCGCCCGCCGCGCACGTGACATCGCGGCCGTACATGGCTGGCTGTCGGGAGGCACTGTGCCGTGGTCGATTTCGCGTCCCTCGCCACCGACGCCCCGCGAACCGCTCGGGCAGGAACTCACTGCCGCCCAGAAGCGGCTGTACAACTCGGCATGGGTGGACTATCGCAAGGAAGTCGGGCTGCCGATCTGGAAGGCCGTGGGCGGAAAGCGCGTGCTGCAGAAGAACCCGAGTACTCGCGCGGCCACGCTGCGGTTTCGCCAGAAGTGCTCGTACTTGCGCATTCCCGCGTCCGCAGACCAGGTACGGACGTGGGTCAAGGCAGGCAATCAGGTGTTCGTCTCGATGTTCTACCGCGAGTCGGTCGCCGCGCTCGCGCAGACTCTGCGGGACGAGGGTCTCGATGTCGCCGTGGTCGACGGCTCCATGAGCAGCCCCGAGCAGGAGGCATCGATCAGACGTTTCCAGACCGGGGCGGCGTCGGTCATCGTGTCGACCACCACCAGTGCAATCAATCTGCACACCAACGAGTTACTGCTGCCCGAGGGGACGGTCTCGACCCTGGCCCCGCGCGTGACGCTGATTCACGACCCGAGGTGGACACCGATCGACATTCGCCAGATCGAGGGGCGTGCGAACCGAATCGACAAGGACCACAACCACACGACCTCGACCTGTTACTACGGTTACGCCGAGGGCACGGTCGAAGAAGAGATGGTTCTCACCGGCATCGAGCGCATAGCAGACCTGGGATCGATCGTGGGGCAGGCGGATCTGATCGACCCGGAGGCCTTCCTCGCGGCGAAAGTCGACGCCGGAAAATAACGGCAATCGTGATCGATCCTCCACCTGACGCGGGTGCGTTCGGTCCCATCGGCATTCGTCGGTAGCGGGCTCACAGATGCACCAGGAGTAGTCATGATCGTTCTCGGAATCATCCTCGCACTCATCGGTTATTTCGCCGGCATATCAATTCTGACGACTATCGGCATCATCCTCGTGGTCGTCGGCGCGGTTCTGACGCTGCTCGGTTCGATGGGGCGCGCAGTCGGTGGCCGCAAGACGTGGTTTTGACCCACACGTTAGAACACACGTTCGATTTCTGTTAGTCTGAGCGTGCCCCCGGAGTTGGCGATGCGGCCAGCGGAGCCACTTCGGGCGGTCCAGAGCGGACTGTACGGATTCTCGAAGGCGGTCGCACGCAATGGCAGTCGAACCCGAGCCTGCGGCCGGCTCGCTCTATCGCGTCGGGGATCGATGGGCCGAGAGAGCACCGAAGCGTTGTGGCAACGGTCATCGGCTCGTCGCAGGGTCGGTTCTCGTCGGTTCGCGGGCATGTTCGTGTGAACTCGGACATCACCGGACGCATCAGTGCCAGTCCTGTGGCGTCGTGAGATTCACCCCCGAACTGGGCCCGTCGTGCAGTGATGCAAGCTTCGATTCGCGCGCCGCGCGCGCCCGACCTGCCGTCGTGGACAATCGTGTTCATGAACGAGGTCATGAAGAACAGTGAAACCGCGGTCGACCTGGGTCGACTCAGGCACGATTTCACGCGATTCATGATGAGCTACAAGTTCGGGATCGACGAGCTGATCACCAAGATCAACATCCTCAAGCAGGAATTCACCCACATTCACCGCTACAGCCCCATCGAACACGTCTCGTCGAGGTTGAAGACGCCCGAGAGCATCATCGACAAGGCGCAGCGCAAGAAGTGCTCGCTCAATCTCGACGCGATCCGCGAGAACATCTTCGACGTCGCGGGTGTGCGCATCACCTGCAGCTTCATCTCCGACACCTACCGCATTGCCGACATGCTCAGTAGCCAGAGCGATGTGCGCGTCGTCGAGACCAAGGACTACATCGCGAATCCGAAACCAAACGGCTACAAGAGTTTGCACCTGATCGTCGAGATTCCGGTGTTCATGTCCGACCGCGTCCAACCGGTGCTCGTCGAGCTGCAGATCCGAACCATCGCGATGGATTTCTGGGCAAGCTTGGAACACAAGATCTTCTACAAGTACCGCGGAGAAATTCCGCCCACTCTGCTGGCCGAACTGACCGAGGCCGCCGAGAGCGCGAACAAGCTCGACGAGAAGATGGAAAGACTGCACGACGAGGTGACGGAGCTCAACGGCGATGCCGAGAACTCCATCACCCTCGGTTCGATGCCACCGTTGGCATTGCCGCCGGAGTTGTTGCACATGCTGCTCACCGCGCAGGCCGACGCGATCGACCCGGACTGAGAACACGTTCGAAAACGTCGAACCCCGCTGCTCGACGGGTGAGCAGCGGGGTTCGTCCTGCGTGACCTATCCGATGTGCACCGGGGTGTCGCCGACGGGCAGGTCGTCCTTCTTCGCGCGGACGAGCACCAGCACGACCGGGCACACCAGCGCGACGAGGATCGCGGCGGTCCCGAAGGCCCAGGCGTAACCCGAGACCTCGGCTGCGAAGGCGTGGTCGATGGTGGCCAGCACGAAGTTTCGGATCGGCTCCGGCAACGCGGCCAGTACTTCGTCGCTGGGGATCTCCTGGCTCGCGAGAGCCTCGGCAGGAACTCCGGCAGGCGGAGTCGGTGCCGGGTTCTCGGCCAGGTACGTGGACTTGGACGAGGTGTACACCGTGGTGAACACCGCCGCGCCGAGTGCGCCGCCGACCTGCAGAGTGGCGTTGATCAGCGCGGATGCGGCACCTGCGTCGTGATCGGGCACTCCGATCAGCGCGACGTTCTGCATCGGCACCATCAGCAGACCGAGACCGAGGCCGAGCAGCACGACGCCCGGGAGGACGTGCGTCCAGTACGAGGTGTCGACACCGATCTGCGTGAGCAGCAGCAGGCCGATCGCGGAGACGACGGGACCGACGGTCATCAGCGGCTTGGGCCCGATCTTCGGCACCAGCGCGGAGGCGATTGCAGCGGTGATCAGGATTCCACCGGTCATCGGTAGCGACGCGACGCCGGCGATCACCGGGCTCATCTCGAGCACGATCTGGAAGTAGAACGTGAGGTACAACGTGCCGCCGAGCAATGCGGCACCGATGACGGCGGATCCGATGTACGCGGCACCGCGGTCCCGATCGAGCAGCACACTGAGCGGAAGCAACGGGTTGTCCGACTTCGACTCCACCACGACGAAGGCCGCGAGAAGAGCGAGGCCGAGGGCGATGAAGGAGATGGTCGGTACCGTCGCCCAGCCGTCTTCGGCTTCGGTGAAGCCGTAGACCAGCGATGCCAGCCCGAGTGCGACGAGGATCGCGCCCGGCAGGTCGTAGCGAGTGTCTCCGTGCGCCTTGCTTTCCTTGACCAACGGCACCGCGGCAGCGATGGCAACCACGGCGACCGGGATGTTGACGAGCAGGCACCAGCGCCAGTTCGCGTATTCGGTGAGCACTCCGCCGAGGAGCAGGCCGACGGCTGCGCCGCCACCGGCGATCGCTCCGAACACGCCGAATGCCTTGGCTCGTTCCTTGGTGTCGGTGAACGTGACCGTCAGGATGGCCAGTGCTGCCGGTGCGAGCAGTGCGGCGAAGACGCCCTGGCCGGCGCGCGCGATGAACAGCTGCCAGCCCTCCTGGGCGAGTCCGCCGATTGCGGAGGCAACTGCGAAGCCTGCCATGCCGACGATGAACGAGCGCTTGCGTCCCCAGTAGTCGGCGATGCGTCCGCCGAGCAGCAGAAGTGCGCCGAACGACAACGCGTAGGCGGTGATGACCCAGGCGCGGCTGCTGTCGCTGATACCCAGGTCCAGCTGAGCCTGCGGCAGCGCGATGTTGACGATGGTGCCGTCCAGCACGATCGTGAGCTGAGTGATGGCGACGATGCAGAGCACCAGCCATCGGCGCTCGTAGTTCGGGTTGAGATCCGGCGATTCTCGCTCGGAGAGCTGCGACATGTTTCTACCCCACTCGTACTCGTCGATTCTCGGGCACGAAAATGTCCCGATCGAAAAGGTAGGCGATGCCGTCCGAGGTGTCAAACGAACTAGTTGGTAGGCGGTATCGTGGCCGTCATGAAGCCTGACGCCAGCGCAACCCGCGCCCGCATCGTCGCCGCCGCTCGCGCAGAATTCTCCGAGCACGGACTGGCCGGAGCACGAGTGGATCGCATCGCCGTCTCCGCCAAGGCCAGCAAGGAACGCCTGTACGCCTATTTCGGCGACAAGCAAGCTCTGTTCCGAGCCGTGATGGAGGACGGATTCACCCGATTTCTCGAATCGGTTCCGTTCACCGCCGACGATCTGGGGCGATACGCCGCCCGCGAGTATCTACACTTCGCCGCGCACCCCGAGGAACACCGATTGCTGCTGTGGACGCAACTTCAGGGCGGCAAGGGCGCGGCAGGCGTGGAGAAGGTCCGATCGGTATTCGCCGAGCGACGAACGGCTGTGGCCGCGGCACAGAAGAAGGGGACGATCTCGGACGCGTTCACCGTCGACGACCTGTTCACCATGATCTTCGGCATCACCTCGTCGTGGATGACCGCGCCGGGTAACGACTGCGGAGCCGTCGACGACACCGAACACCAGCGTCGGGCGTCGATCATCGAGGGCTCGGTACGACGACTCTGCGCTCCGTAGCGTTGTCTATCGTTCTCTAGCTTTGGGTCGAGAGAGACGAATAGTGGGGTAGCGGGACCGGTTTCCCCGCAAATGCGCGCGCGTTTGTCAGACGCGCGCGATTTCGACACCGATCCTGTGGCAATTCCGAACGCGTCCGACGATTCCGCGCGCGTCTGCCGAGTTCACCGCCCCGCCAGAATTGCCGCCTCACGCTCGGCCGAGAGTCCGACGGGCGGCCGATCGTCCCTCATCGGCGTCCGTCCGTTCAGCGACTGCAACCACATCCACGTGTCGGCGATGGTCTCCTGAATCGGACGAGTCCGGAACCCCGCAGCGAATGCCTTCGAGACATCGGATGCATGCAACGAATCATGGTCGGCCCCCGGCGGAATCCAGATCGGGAGCTCCGTCCACGGCCGCACGCCTGCAGCGCTGAGTACGTCCGGCTCCACCCAGCACAGCCGAGCATCGGAGCGGGTGGCTTGGATGCAGGCCTGCAGAACGTCGTCGATCGTGGCATGACCTGGCCGGCTCACCACGTCGTACGCGCCCCCGAGACCCCGGACCGCTGCATCCAGACTCCAGGCAACGAGATCGCGGGCATCGACATATTGCAGTGCCAGGTCGGCGGGACCGGGCGCGAGCACATCGCCAGCGCGCTCGATTCTGTTCAGCCACCAGGGAAGTCGGCCGATATTTTCGTAGGGTCCCAGGATCAGCCCGGCGCGGACCAGCAGCGCTCGAGCGCCGAACGCTGCAGCAGCGGCCCGCTCACCGCCGAGTTTGCATCGCGCATAGTCCTCGCCAGGCCCGTGGACCGTCGGCCAGGTCTCGTTCGCTCCTGCCTCGGGCGCGTCGTACACGGATCGGCTCGAGACGTAGATGTAGCCATCGACTCGACCGACGAGCGTCGCCGACGACCGCTCGACGGCGCTCGGCTCCCATGACCAGGTGTCGAACACCATGTCGCAGTTACCTTCTCGAATCGCATTCAGCCCACCGGTCGCGCGTCTGTCTCCACGGAGTTGGTTGACCCGGGGATCCGACGGGGTCGTGCCGCGATTGAGTACCGTGACGTCCCACTGCAGATCGAGGGCGTGTTCGACGGCGCATCGCCCCACGAAGTCGCTTCCGCCGAGGACCAATAGCTTCATGTACCCAGTGTGCCGGTCATCCGGTCCGCGCTGCCGTCGACCAGCCTGATGGGATCGCTGCTGACAGCAGAGCAGCTCCAGCTTACACGGGGAGCGTGCTGTGTCCCGTCTCCTTGATGGTCAGCACCGTCGCAACACCGATGGCGCACACGCCCATCACCCAGTACGCCGGTGACATCGCGTTGCCGGTCGATTCGACCAACTGTGCGGCGACGTACGGCGCAGTTCCGCCTGCGGCGATCGTTCCGATGTTGAAGCCCAACGACACTCCGGTGTAGCGAACCGATCGCGGGAACAGTTCGGTGAACAGCGGGAACGCCGGAACCTGTACGACGCCATTGAGCACCATGTAGACGAAGTAGACGACGCCGACGATCAGAATGCTCGACGTGGCACCGAGAATCATGAAGACCGGTAGCGCGATGATCACGTAGGCCACATAGCCGAACAGCAGTACCGGTTTGCGGCCGAATCTGTCGGTCAGCATCCCGCTCAACGGAAAAGTGGCGCAGGCCAACGCAATTGCCACCGCCGACGTCCAGTACACCGAGTCCTTCGAGAACCCGAGGTCGTTGATCAGGTACACGCTGAAGTAGGTCAGTCCGATGTATCCGGATCCGTTCATCGCGATCGCGATGCCGACGACGCGGAGCACCGACCACGGTTGCTTCCTCACCACGTCACTCAACGGGCTCTTGGCTACCTCATTCTTGGCTGCCATTTCCTCGAACTCCGGGCTGTCCTCCAGCTTCAGCCGGACACGGAGACATACGAACGCCAGGGGCAGAGCAAGCAGGAACGGGATGCGCCATCCCCAGGACGACATTTGTTCGTCGGTCGTGATCAGAGCGACGACCCCGACGACGGCGGCAGCGACGGCGAAGCCGAGTGTCGATCCCACCGGCGTGAACGAACCGAAGAATCCACGACGGTTCGGCGGTGCCGATTCGGCGATGTAGGTTGCGGCACCGCCGATCTCACCGCCCGCCGAGAATCCCTGGGCGAGCCGGACGATGACCAGCAGAACCGGGGCCAGCACGCCGACGCTCGAGTGCGTCGGCAGCAGGCCGAGAATGCCGCAGGCGACGCCCATGCACACCACGGTGATGACGAGGGCGTGCCGACGACCCTTACGGTCTCCGAGTCTTCCGAAGAAGATTCCGCCGAGCGGACGGGCGACGTAGGCGACGCCGAAGACCGCCAAGGTCGCCAGTATCGATACGCCGGGGCTGGTGGATGGGAAGAACAGCGGTGCGATGACGACGGCGAGGAAGCCGTAGACCGCGAAGTCGTAATACTCGATGAGCGTGCCGACACCTCCGGCGAGCGCAGCTCGGCGCGCGGTCGTGGTGTCCGCCTTGGGCGGTGCGACTCCTGCGCGGGAGTGTTCGGTGTTCGTCATCGCGCTGATCCTTCTGTAAGTGGTTGCTTGCTTCGGTGTTCGGAGAGAAGCAGTTCGTACGACCCTCCTGCTTCGATGACGGCGACCGTGCGGGCATTCGGTGGATGACCGGTGATCGTGGTGCCGTCCGCCTTCGACACCTCGGCCCGACGCCAGTCGAGTCCGACTACGTCACCGACGGCCACCGCGTCCGATATTCCGGGGACGGTGATCAGGGGCATACCGTTGAAGGTCTCGCCGCGCCAGAATCCGGGCGAGAACGATTCCGCCACAACGGCACTGATGCCCAGGTTGCGCAACGCCACCATCGGCGGATAGTGCGGATGTCCGTAGCCGAAGTTCCGCCCACCGACGATGATGTCTCCGGGGCGAACTCGATCGACGAAATCCGGGTCGTACGCCGCCATGCAGACCGATCTGAGGTGATCGGGGTCGTAGGACTTGATGTTCGCGACACCCACCACCAGATCGATGTCGAAGTCGTCGCCGAATATCCACGCGACTGCGCCGTCGATGACGTCGGGCGGGGGCGGGTATGCGCTCATGACCCCACCTGCGCGATCGTACCGGCGAGGGCGCTGGCCGCGACGGTGAAGGGCGAACCCATGTAGATGTTGGCGTCGGAGCTACCCATTCGCCCTGAGATGTTCAGCACCCCGGTGGAAATGCAGTTCTCGCCGGCCGCGAGGGGCTTCTGGTATCCGAAGCAGAAGTCGCAGCTCGACACCGCGATATGCGCGCCCGCCGAACGCAGGATGTCCAGCAGCCCTTCGCTTTCGGCTTGATCGTGCACCTTCTGCGAGGTCGGCACCACGTTCAACTCGACCCCGGGTGCGACCGTCCGCCCGTCGAGCACCAGAGCCGCCGCGCGCAAGTCTTCGATGCGGCCGCTGGCACAGGACCCGATGAACGCCTTCGTGATCGGTATTCCGGCCAGATCGGCGGCGGTATGCGTGTTGGCGGCACGGGCCGAGCCGGGCTGCACCACCTGCGGAACGATGGTGGACAGGTCGATGGTGTGGCGGGCCGCGTAGGTGGCGCCCTCGTCGGGGAGCACGGGGCTGAACGCGTGCCGGGCGACGTCGTGGACGTAGGCGAGCGACAGCTCGTCGGGTTCGAAGATCGCCGAGACCGCTCCGGTGAACATCGCCATCCCGCACAGTCCCTGGCGGTGGTCGATCTTCATCGACCGCGCTCCGGACCCACCGAACTCCATGACCTGGTGGGCGCACCCGTCCGCACCGACCAGGTCGATGATCGTGTGGACGAGATCGCGACTGTCGACGCCGGGGCCGAACTCACCCACGAGGTCGAACCGGGTGGTGGCCGGGATGTCGACGTACAGCTGTCCTGTCACCCATGCCTCGATCAGATCGCGCCGGATGCCCCAACCGAGTGCACCGAAGGCACCGATTCCGCTGATGTGCCCGTCGAAGTGGACGAGGAAGTCTCCTGGCGTCGCGAGTCCGAGTTCGGCGGTGAGTTGATGACCGATGCCGCGACCCTCGTGCAGTTCGATGCCGTAGAACTCGCACCAATCTCGCGTGATCTGGTGCACCTCTTGTTCTTTGGCGTTCTTCTTGGTGAGCATGTGGTCGATGAAGACGACGTATCGCGCCGGGTCGTCGAGTTCGGTGATGCCGAAGTCCTCGCGCATCTGCCGGAACATCACGTCGGTGTAGCCCGGGAAGTCGTAGGCGATCATCCGTGCGGGTCGCACGGCATGATTCTCTCCGGCGTGCACCACATCGGCATCACAGGTTCGGCCGAGGATCTTCTCGACCATCGTCAGTGCGTCGGAACTCATACCGATCACACCTTCGAGTCGGCGGGAAGGTACTTGCGTTGCGCTGCTTCGACTTCCGGAAAACCGATGAGATCGACGAACTCGTGGTGCTGCAGCGCGTCGGCGCTCACCTCGGCCGGGGCTTCTCCGCCTGCGAGTCGGCGCAGAGCCTCACGAGCAGCTCCGGTGGCAGCCATCAGCACCTGGGTCGGCAGTAGAGCGAGTCGAACGCCGATCTGCTGCAACACCTCCGGGGTGAACTCGCGCTCGGTCCACGTCGACGCGGTCAATGTCGCCATCAGTGGGACACCGACGGCGTCGTGACAGCGAGCCCACTCGTCGGCGGTCTCGAAGGTCTTCGTGACCGGCATGATCATGTCGGCACCGGCGTCGACGTATGCCGTCGCGCGTCGGATCGCGTCGTCGCCACGCGCATCGGTGCGGGCAATCATCAGGACGTGGTCCGGCAGCGAATCCCGCACTGCTCTGACCTTTCCCGACGCTTCCTCGATGCTGATGAGGTCCACGGGCTCGCCCACGCAGATGGGGCACTTCTTGGGCGAGAGCTGATCTTCCATGAAGACGCCCTGCACACCTGCGACGGCGAATCGACCTGCGGTCCGCGCCGCGTTGACGGCGTTTCCGTAGCCGGTATCGATATCCGCGACCAACGGTAGGGACGACGCCTCGCCGATGGTGCGTACCGCCTGGAGGTTCTCGGTCATCGTGTACAGCTCGGCGTCGGGGAGTCCGAGTGCGGCCGACACGGCGAAGCCGGAGGCACACAGGGCCGAGAACCCGGCTTGTTCGGCCAGCTTTGCCGTCAGTCCGTCCCATACGCCCGGGGCGTACACCAGGCCCTGTTCGGTCAGATCTCTGAGTGTCGCGGTCATGAGCACCATCCATTTCGTAATGCGGAACGTATTCCGAATTTAGAGTGGCTCGGATCACAAGTCAACACCGGTCGGTGCACTCACCGGTTCCGATCGCTTCGTAGGATGGCGTCGACGCTTCAGCCGACCGGAAGGAACAACACGTGGACGTTCCCACCGAGTCCGATACCCACGCCGGCCGCGACATAGTCGGTGCCGTCGTCAAAGCCTGCACATTGCTCGATCACTTCGATACGACGCATCCGGTGTGGACGCTCAACGACCTGACGACTGCAAGTCGAATGAACAAGACGACCGTGCACAGACTGATGACCACGCTGATCCATGCCGGTTGGGTGGATCGAACGGCCGAAGGCTCGTATCGAATCGCCATGCCCGTGTTCGAGATCGGGTCGTCGGCACTGACCCAACTCGACATCCGCGGTGCCGCGCAACCATACCTGTCGGAGATTGCCGAAAAGTTCGGCGACACTGCATATCTCATGGTCCCAGCGGAAGAGGGAGCCGTCTGCATCGATCGTCACGAAGGAAGCAATCCCCTGGTGGTTGCGGGCATTTCGATCGGTTCGGTACTGCCGTATCACGCCACTGCAGGCCCGATGGCCATGCTGGCGTTCTCCACCCGGATACGCGACCGGTGGCTCGCCGATGACCTACCTGCGTTCACGGATCGAACACCGACCGCGCCGGAAGAGTTGCTCACCCGTCTCGAACTGATCCGGTCTCAGGGGTACGCACTGAGCAACTCGGATTACCTCACCGGTGTCGCGGCCGTCGGAGCACCGATCCTCGGACGAAACGGTGCGGTCGTTGCATCGATCAGCGTGGGCGGCCGAGCGGAGACCTTCGAGGGCGATGCCCTGCGAGAGAAGGTGGCGACGGTTCTGGCCTCCGCACAGAGCTTGTCCCGTGTGGCAGAAGCGCTACCTGTGCCAGGACGAGAACATTGAGTTATTCGTACATCTACCCGATCAGCTAGAGAGCCGAATACTCATCTACCGATTCGCTCGATCAGTCTCATGGCATCGAAGGGTGCGTGTCCCTTGATGTCGTTGTCGAAATACACGTGGACGTCTCGGCCCGTGGCCGTCCAGTCCGAGATCTTCGCAGCCCATCGGTCGAGAGCGTCATCGGTGTAGCCGCTGGCGTACAGCTCCTGGTCGCCGTGCAGGCGGGCGTACATGAAATCGGCCGTCGGAGTGTCGACGTACGGATACTTACCGGCAGTATCGGCGACGACGACCGCAATATCGTTCTCTCGCAACAACTCCACGGCTTCATCGGTGGCGAAACTCTGATGCCGAGCTTCCACGCAGTGCCGAAGCGGCCGAGACGATGGCGGAGGCAGCAACACTCGATCCTCGGCGAGTTTGTCGTCGCGAGAATGTGCCAGAGTGACTGCAGCAGACACTGTTCGGGGCAACACGGCAAAGAAGTCCGCCATCTTCCGCGCGTCGAATTCGAGGTTCGGTGGCAACTGCCACAAGAACGGTCCGAGCTTGTCGCCCAGCGTCAACACGCCGGTGGCGAAGAAGTTCGCGAGCGCTGCCTCGACCCCGACGAGCCGTTTGATATGGGTGACGTAGCGACCGCCTTTGATCGAGAACACGAAGTCGTCCGGGGTCTCGTCGTGCCATTTGGTGAAGCTCGACGGCTTCTGCATCGCATAGAAGGTGCCGTTGATCTCGATCGACGTCAGTTTCTCCGACGCGTACCCGAGCTCCTTGCGATGGGCCAAGCCCGCCGGATAGAAATCACCTCGCCACGGCGCGTACGTCCACCCGGAGATACCGATCAGAACTCGAGGTCGATGCGACGCGGACATGAGCAGACTGTAGACGGGCAGTTCCCAGACGTTCGGCGCAATCAGCTGCAACCAGCTGGCACCACCATCACCGTCGGACCATAATCGGTTCCTATGCGGTCGGGTGGACGAGCGGTGGTGCTGACGCTGGTCGCTGCCGGCGTGTGGCTCTTCGCGACGCCGCAACTCGATCCAGGGACCGCAGACTTCGTGGCCACGCCGGAGCCCATCGCGCCGGCTGCTCCCGTCGTCGAACCGCCGCCGCTGACGCTCGACGAGCTCTCGGCTCGGGTCGATCCCACCGTTGTCACACTGTCGGCATCGGCCGGCTTCACCGGGGTCGCGGGCACCGGCTTCGTCGTCGCGCCGGATGGAATCGTAGTCACCAACTTCCACGTCGTCGAGAACGCCACCGAGATCAGCGCAGTGCACATGGGCAACGGACTGATCTACGACGCCACCGTGCTGGGTTACGACAAGTCCCGTGACGTGGCGGTCGTGCAGTTGATCACCGCGGCCGACCTGCCGGTGGTCGAGCTTGCCCCGGACCCACTTCCCGAGGTGGGTGATGCGGTGACAGCCGTCGGGAATGCCTCGGGTGCAGGGGTATTGGTGCCTGCGCCGGGGGCGGTGACCGCCCTCGATCAGCAGGTGCGTACGCGCAGTTCGGTGGACGGGTCACGAAATACGTTGGAGCGGATGATTCGCGTCGATGCCGATGTGCGAGCGGGGGATTCGGGTGGGCCTCTGTTCGACGCCTGGGGCCGTGTGGTGGGCGTGAACACCGCCGGGTTGTCCGACGAGGCCCGCAACGGCACCGAATTCTCGCCCCCACAGGCACCCGAGGCGTATGCCGTCCCCATCGCCGAGGCGGTCTCGGTACTCGATCAGGTACTCGCCGGGCAATCGGGCGGCACGGTCCACGTAGGCCCCACACCGTATTTCGGTGTCTCGGTACGCGATGTGTCGGTCTTCGAGAACAGGCCGGCGATCGGAGCGGCCGTCGTCTCGGTGACCTCCGATTCCCCGGCCGAGTCCCTGGGGTTGTCCGCCGCGGACGTGATCGTGACGTTCGACGGCACGCAGATCGAATCCTCGTCGGACCTGTCGCAGGCACTCATCGGACGACGCCCGGGCGATTCCGCCGTCGTCGAATGGGTCGACGATGCGGGTGTGACCAGCTCCGGCACAGTCACTCTCGACGCCGGATTGCCGACGGCGTGAGGTCGTTCCGCAGGCTCCACTCCCGACGGCGTGAGGTCGTTCCGCAGGCTCCACTCCCGACAGCCTGAAGTCGTTCCGCAGGCTCCACTCCCGACGGCCCGAGTTCAGCCCTGCAGCACCGACAACACGTTGCCCGCCGGGTCGGTGAACCATGCGATGAGCGGGCCGCCGTGTCGAAAGATTCCTTTCTCGTCGGTGCCCATGTCCGGATACTGCTCGAACACAATCCCTTTGGCGATCAGTGTGTCGACCGCACTGTCCATGTCGGCAACCGGGAAGTTCAGAATCGTGTACCGAGCGGGCACGTGCCCGGGACGTGGATAGATCAGCACGATCGCCCCGGCGGCGAGGTGCAGCTCGAGCATGCCCATCTCGTTCTCGGTGACCGTCAGTCCGAGGGTCTCGCCGTAGAACGCGCGCGCCGCCTGTAGGTCGTCGACCGAGAACCCGGAGAACGGCTGCCTGGTCAGTTCCAAGATTGTCATCGTCGAATTATCGCGCTCTCACGCGTGCCAGGGGCCGATATCCGAGTAGCGTGGATCTCGTGACTATTCGCCTCGGTTACCAGATGCCCAACTTCAGCTACGACGGTTCGGTCGCAGAGCTCTTTCCCCAGGTCATCGCGCAGGCGCGTGAGGCCGAAGCGGCCGGGTTCGACACCGCATTCGTGATGGATCACTTCTACCAACTTCCCGGAATCGGCAAGCCCGACGAGCCGATGCTCGAGGCCTACTCCGCGCTGTCCGCCCTCGCGACGGCCACCGACACCATCCAGCTCTCCGCGCTGGTCACCGGAAACACCTATCGCAATCCCGCGATCCTGGCCAAGACCGTCACCACACTGGATGTCGTCAGTGGCGGTCGCGCGATCCTCGGTATCGGTGCCGGCTGGTACGAGCTCGAGCACCAGAGCTTCGGACTCGAGTTCGGCACCTTCACCGACCGTTTCGAGCGACTGGACGAAGCCCTGCAGATCATCGAGCCGATGCTTCGCGGCCAGCGCCCCACGTTCGACGGCCTCTGGTACCAGGTGGAGGACGCGATCAACGAGCCTCGCATCCGCGACGATCTGCCGATCATGCTCGGTGGCGGCGGCGAGAAGAAGACGTTCGGACTGGCCGCACAATTCGCCGACCATCTCAACATCATCTGCGACGCAAACGAATTGCCCCGCAAGATCGCTGCGGTCCAAGCGCGCTGCGAGGAGGTCGACCGCGATCCCAAGGATCTCGAAACGAGTTTCCTCGCGTTCGTCATCGTCGACGAGGACGGCGACAAGGCCAAGGAGCTGCAGCGCGAGTTCGTGCTGAAGCAGGGCCTCGACCTGACGAACCTGTCGGAGGAGGACGCGGCGAAGGCCACCGATCGCCACTTCTGCGGAACCCCCGACGACGTGGCCGAGCAGGTGCAGAAGCGCGTGCTCGATCACGGCATCGACGGCATCATCATCAACCTGATCACCAACGGACACCAGCCGGGAGCCGTCGAACTGGCAGGTAAGGCCCTGAAGCCGCTCGTCTAGATTTTTCTCCAGCGGTAGCCGCGGGGGCGCGTGCAGTGGCATAGTTCCCCCGTGGCTCAGCTGAGGATGAACGGGCACCGTGTCTTGGTCGCCGACCTGACCGGCGATTCCCTGCGCGCGATGTCGGGTTCCATGGTGGCGTACGAGGGCGACGTCACCTTCAAGAACGCAGGCATGGGCGGCGGCGGCGGATTTCGCGCCGCACTCAAACAGAAGGTGACCGGCGAGTCGCTGTCGCTGATGGACGTGTCGGGCAAGGGCACCGTCTACTTCGCCGTCGACGCTCAGGACATCACTCTCGTCGAGGTCCAAGGCGACAACCTCCACGTCGAATCCTCCCAGTTGCTCGCTCTCACAGGGCAACTGCGCACCGACGTCAAGTTCTCCGGCCTTCGCGGCGCATCGTCGGGGCAAGGTTTGTTCACCACCGTCGTCAGCGGATCGGGAACGGTGGCATTGCTGTCGAAGGGTGGGCCGATCATCGCCCTCGCCGTCGACCCCCAGTATCCCTTGGTCGTCGATCCCGACGCGTTCGTTGCCCACCGCGGCCAACTGAATCAGAGCTTCGTCACCGACGTCACGTGGCGCTCCGCCATCGGCGGCGGCAGCGGCGAGGCGTTCTCCCTCCGTTTCGACGGCCAGGGCGTCGTCTACATCCAACCCGAGGAGCGCTGACGTGCCGCTCGAACTCGTCAACAGCAAAGTCGTGAAATCCGTTCTGGCACCCAATCAGAGCGTGCTCGCGCGTCGTGGATCGATGCTCTACTACACCGGCGACGTACGGTTCGTTCCGCACTCGATGGGCGGTTCGGCCGGAGCCATGCCGGGCATGGGCGGCATGGCGGGGATGGCCGGCCGGATGATGGCAGGCGAGCACGTGGCGATGATGGCCGCCGAGGGTCAGGGTGAGGTCTTCTACGGCCACGCCGGGCTGTACATCGAGGTGATCCATCTCGACGGGTCCTCGATGCTCACCGTCGAAGCCGATCGACTTCTGGTGCACGACGGCTACCTTCAGAGTTCCATCGTGGCCCTGACCTCACAGGGCGGTGTTCGCGGAGCGGTGCGCGGCGCGATGACCGGGCAGGGTTTGTTCACGACCCAACTGACCGGTCAGGGCAGCGTCGCAGTTCTCTCGCACGGCGGCGCGACTCCGCTGCAGGTCGGACCGAATCACCCTCAGGTCGTGGTGGATCCGCAGGCGTACGTCTGCCACATCGGCAACATCAACGTCGACATCTCGGCGAACGTCGGGTGGCGAGACGCCGTCGGCAAGGGCAGCGGTGAGGCGATTCAGCTGAAGATGACCGGTATGGGCACCGTGTGGGTGCAGGCGTCCGAGCAGAAGTTCTGAGGAGCAATCTCATGGGTCTCGACATCCACACCCCGTACACGCTGCCGGTCAACGACAACGTCCCCGGCAACGACTACGCGTTCTGCGTCGAACTGGCAGGCCAGCCGTGGTTCACCTCGAAGGGCGCGATGATCGCCTACTACGGCAACGTTCGCTTCGAGCCGCTCGGGCAGACCTCCATGCCCGCCATCGTCGCGGCACGGTTCTCGTCTCCGCTGTACTCGAACGACTGGGTACTGGCGCAGGGCCAGGGCAAGCTCATCCTCGGCGACCGCGGATTCAACATCAACAGCTACGACCTCGACGACGGCAACCTCACCATCCGGGCGTCGAATCTCCTTGCGTTCGAGCCGACTCTGGATCTCAAGCAGTCCATCGTCCCGGGATTTCTCACTCTGCTCGGAACCGGCAAGTTCCTGGCCTCGTCCAACGGCACCGTCATGTTCGCCGAGCCGCCGCTGCGCATCGACCCGGAAGCGCTTGTGGGATGGGCTGATTGCCCGTCACCCTCGCATCACTTCGACGCCGACTGGATGCAGAACTTCCTCGGCGCGGCGCGTGGATTTCTCGGTGCCAACAGCGGCGAGGAGCGCCAGTTCGACTTCACCGGTGCCGGCACGGTGCTGATCCAATCGAGCGAGAAGGTTCTCGACGATTCACATCTGTTGCGGTACGTCGAGTCGCAGACGGTCTCGCTCGGCCAGAACTCCCTGAGATCTCTGCACAACTCGATCGGAGCACGACTACAGCAGGGCGGCGCGTAGTACCTCGACCACACCGGCAGGGTTGTCGGCCATCATGACGTGCCCGGCATCGGCGACTCGTACGACCTCGACTCCAGCGCTGATCAGTTCGGCCTCCCGACTCGGCGGGCCCGTGCGATCTCCGTACACGAATACCCTGGGGACAGTTGCCGACTCGAGCATGGACCGAATCGTCGGCTCCGGTCCCACACACAGCCCGACCGCAGTGCGGTGAAGGGCGACCGGATCGGCAACGCGCAGGGTGGACGCCCACTCCGGATCGGCGTCGGCGATCAGCTCGGCCACACCGGTGTCGACGAACTCGCTCTCCGACTGCCGGGCGATCTCCACGCTCGCGGTGCCGTCCCACGGCAGCAGATTGGGTTCGAGCACGATCAGTCGGCCCACCAGATCCGGCCTCCGGTACGCGAGCACGGTGGCGATCGATCCACCCAGGCTGTGGCCGACGAGGTCGACCGAGGTCAGATTCCGCTGATCGAGCAGGCCGGCAACGGCAGCGGCATGGTCGTCGAGCGAGTAGCCGATGTCGTGCGGACGGTCGCTGAATCCGAACCCGAGCAGATCCGGCAGCAACCGTTCCCTGCCCTCGAAAGCAATGTCCGCGGCGATCGCCCCGAACGCCGGGACGCCCGCCGAGCCGAGCCCGTGCAGGAACACCATGGCCGGATCGGTGCTGCCCGGCAAGGTGAACGTTCGGACGCTCGGCGGCTGTTCGGGAAAAACGCGCATACTGGAGTATCACCTGAGGAGGTACAGCCATGGCCAACCAAGGACCCTTCGGATTCGGATCCGACGACTTCGACAAGTTCGCCCGTGAGGCAACCGAGGGCCTGCGTGAGGTGGTCGGCTCGCTGTTCGCCTCCGGCACCGGGGCACCCAAAGCTCCGCCGGAGCCCGAAACCACAGGTCAGAAAGGTGACGGAGTCTGGGCGATCTACAGCGTCGACGACGCCGGCTCACCGCAGATCGATCAGCTCTACGCCACCGAACTCGATGCCCTCCGTGCACACAAGGACAACACCGACCCGCGTCGACGCGTCCGATTCCTGCCGTACGGCGTGAGCGTCAGCGTTCTCGAGGACTGAATCGGGTGCATCGGGCCGCGCTAGGCGCGGCTGGCTGCACCCGATTCACGCAGGCTCGACTCCAGCGAAGCCAACGACGCTTCGAGGAACTCGGCTGGTACCGCCGGCAGTCCACCGACATGGGCTCGGACGGCCTCCGGGGTGTCGGTCCAGTCGTAGGTGAGAGTCACCGTCGTTCCTTCGGCCACCGCCGCCAGGTCGTAGCGCCACCACCACCCGCCATGGTCGACGGACCCATCCTCCCTCCGCGCTCCCGGCAACCACGCGATGGTTCGATCCTGCACGTACGCGATCACCAGGTTGTGCACCACGTAGTGGCCACCCGCAATCTCGTGAAACATGTTGACCGCGAAGACTTGTCCCATTGCCGTGATGCGATCGGCATCCACCGCCGACCGCACCCAGTCGCCCGGTTCGGTGTCCTGATGTCGGTTGGGGTCGGTCAGCACGGCAAAGATCTCGGCGGGGCTCGCGGCCATCGTTCGGCTCACGACAAGACGCTCCCGGACCGCGTTCATGCGAGCACCTCGCGCAACGCCCTCGCGAATTCGGCGGGATTCTCACCCGTGAAGGCGGAGTGGTCGCCAGGAAGCACCGCCGCTTCGGTGCCGAGGAGTGCCGCGACGGCGTAGGCGGCGCGAGCAGCGATCTCCTCGTTCGATTCCGCACCGACCGCGATGACGACGCGGGTGTTCGCGGCCCTCACAGCGTCGACGTCGGGCACGAAACTCACGACCCCACCGCGCATGTTCGCCATCAGCGGGTCGGTACGGTGGCCGTCGTCCTCGGTGGGCAACCCGAACTCCGACGGATCGGGCGCAGGGCGCTCGAGGTACTGCGAATCCAGTTCTCCTCGGTGCATCACCAGTGCGATGAACTGGGCCATCGCCGGTCCGATGCCGGAGGCATCGTAGGTGGCGACGATCCTCGTACACACCGCGTGCAGTGCATCGTGGTCCGGAAGTGCTCCTCCCGCAGGCGGTTCGTGCGCTATCAACGTGCGCAGATCTCTCGGGTAGCGCGCGACCAGGGCAAGTGCGTTGACCGCCCCTCCGCTGGAGGCGAACATATCGACCGGCCCCACTCCCAGGTTCTGCAGAAGGACGTGGAGATCGTCGGCGTGCTGCGCCGGTGTCACCGCCGACGTGGGATCGTCCCGCGTGCTTCGACCGGTGTTGCGCGGGTCGTACGTCACCACCGTTCGATCCTGGAACTGCGCGGCGAGAGCGGCGAAGCCCCCGGCATCCATCGGCGACCCGATCAACACCAGTGGAACCGAACCGGCAGACAGGTCTCCATGAACGTCGTAGGTGACGGTTGCCCCGGGAACATCGATTGTGAATGTGTTCATGCAGAGACAGACCACTCCTGGGCCCGAATCTCATCGGTACCGATCGCCGACGCAAACCGCGATCCGGCAATGCGAGTCGTTCTCGAACGGAGGATTCGCAGGTTTCCCGTTTGCCTCTGCGGCTCTGCGCCCGAAAAGTGCCAAACGGTCTCTTTTGAGGCAGACTCTGATGCGAACGATGCCACTCGACGACGAGGATCCTTCATGCGAACGACATTGCGCACCTTGACCATTGCTACGGCCTGCGCAACCCTGGCCCTTGCTGCCCCTACGTCGGCCCTTGCCGCCGAACCCGGAGACATCACGTTCTCGTTCGCTGTCGACGGAACCAGCGTGACCAACACGATCACCAACACATCGGGCACGGTGATCGGTTGCGGAACATCCTTGGCTCCCGCCCCGAACGGCATACTGCCTCCGGTCGGCGAGGTGATCGGGAACGGTCAGTCGCTGTACACCAACGGGGACACTCAGCCGGGCACGACGGTTCAGACGATCGCCGATGTTCCGGCGGGCTCGTATGTCGCCCTCGCATCCTGTACGTCCACCGAGGGCGAGACCACAACCGCGTGGATCTCCGACTACCCCGGGCTCGACGAATTCTTGACTCCGCTCCCGTGGACCTCGTACAAGGTGCAACAGGAATCCACCGTGGTCACCGTCGAGACCGCCTCGTCGTTCCCCGGCAGCGGCAGCGCGTTCGACTGAGGTCAGCCGAGGAAGGCCTCTACCGCATCCGCGGCCTGGTCGACGCCTCCGTGTGATCGCACCTCCGCACTGATCTCGGCTGCGCGCGAGGTCAATTCGCGCGCGCCCGCGACAGCGCCTGCGAGGCTCGCGGAGGTCACCTTCTCGAATTCGAGGTGTACGCCGACGCCGAGTTCGGCGAGCATCGCCGCGTTGCCGAATTGATCGACCGCCTGCGGGACCGCCACGGTCGGTACGCCGAACCACAGGGCCTCGGTGCACCCACCCATCCCGGCGTGGGTGACGAACACCGTGGCCGAATCGAGCACGGCGAGCTGCGGAAGATGTTCGTGCAGTTCCACATTGGCAGGAATCTCGCCGAGCGCGGCCGGATCGACGCGTCGGCCGATGGAGATCACCACGTGCCAGTCGGTGTCGGCGAAGGTCTCGATACACAGTCGGTAGAAGTCGGGTCGCTCGTTGTAGCCCGTACCGAAGGAGATGTACAGGATCGGTCCTTCGGGCGCGGTCCAGCTGCGGTCGTTCAGGCGTACCGGATCGAGGCACGGTCCGACGAACTGCACCGAGTCGGCCACCCGATCCGCGTTGGGTTGCATCACTCGTGGAATCAGTGACAGGCAGTGCGTCGGATAGGTGATCCACTCCCAGGGATCGGCGTCGATGTCGTTGTCTCGCAACC
Organism: Rhodococcus sp. 14-2496-1d; assembly: GCF_002259365.1. Classification (NCBI taxonomy): domain Bacteria; kingdom Bacillati; phylum Actinomycetota; class Actinomycetes; order Mycobacteriales; family Nocardiaceae; genus Rhodococcus; species Rhodococcus sp. 14-2496-1d. Next base: position 98,249 of record NZ_NPFV01000012.1, read on the forward strand.
ACGATGCGTAGGTGTCGCGATACGCAACGCCCGTCGTCGACTCCCGAACAGAGGTCATCGCATCACCGAGATCCGCGACGTATCCGTCCCACGCCACGTAGGTCGGCGAGAGTTGTACGGCCGTCACGCCGTAACGCACGCCGAGTACGGGAGCGGTCATTCCGCCGATGTCGTAGAGGAACAGATCCGGCTGATCGTCGTCGTAGAACGCGGTGAGCACGGGATACGACGCAATGGCCTCGTCGAGGAAGACCTGCATCGCCGCCGCCGGATCGTCCGGCCACGAGCCCTCTCCGTCGGGAAGTATCGAGGAGAACGGCACCACCTCGACGCCCGCGGGTTCGACCACATGCCGCAGAGAGTCACCGACGGCATAGGTGACGCGATGCCCTCGCCGGACCAGCTCGGCAATCACGGCCAGCGATGGGTAGATGTGACTGGGGGCAGTCGTGCCGATCATGGCGATGTGCATGATTGCCACCGTAGAGCCCACTCGGGGCAGCGAGCTAGTGGATTTCGTTGGCGATCAGATCCAGCAGGCCGGGGAATCGATCGTTGAGCTCCTGGCGTCGCAGCGTCACCTTGCGACTGTTGCCGCGGTCGACCTGGAACACCAGACCCGCTTCGCGCAGCACGCGAAAGTGATGCGTCAGAGTCGATTTCGTGACGCCGAGCTCGAACGACATGCAGGTGCGCTCGGCACCGTCGTCGTCGCCGACGAGTTCGGTGACCACCTTCCGGCGCAGTGGATCCGCCAGTGCAGACATCACTGCACCGAGTTGCATCTCGTCGGGTTCGGGGTGCCCGTTCTCGTCCGCCATCGACGTCACCTTTCGCTAGGTACGACTTGCGTCGTACCTTCAAACCTGTTCTAGTACGAAAGTCATCGTACCTACGTCAGCGCAGGGGGATCCATGAGAGCGGTTCTGCCGGTCGTACTCGCGGCACAGTTCGTCGTACCGATGTCCATCTCGGGCACAGCCATCGCGATCCCGGTGATCGCTGCCGATCTCGGCTCCGACCCGACGCAGCTCCAGTGGGTCGTCAACGGCTTCAACGTCGCGTTCGCGCTGTTCACCGTCGTCTGGGGTGCGGTCTCGGATCGCATCGGACACCGCACGTCGTTTCGCATCGGCGTCGTGCTGACTGCCGTCGCCAGCCTGGTCAGCGCTCTGGCGTCCTCGCTGCTTCTGCTCGACGCCGCGAGGGTCCTCGCCGGCACGGGTGCCGCGGCTGTCCTGGTGGGCTCGACGTCGATTCTCTCGCTCCATTTCCAGGGGACCGAACGAGCAACCGCGTTCGCCCTGTTCGGCACCGTGAACGGACTGGGGCTGGCCCTCGGGCCGACCATTTCCGGACTGCTGATCGCCGTGCTCGATTGGCGAGGAGTGTTCGCAGCTCAGGCCCTCGTTCTGCTCGTCGCGGCCGTCGGGACGCTGGCTCTTCCTGCCGTGCGAAGCACATCCACACCATCGAAACTGCCGGATTTCGGCCTGCTGCGAAACCGCCGCTTCCTCGCGCTGTGCCTGGTCCCGGTCGCCGGAGCCATCGGATTCGTCACCCTGCTCACCTACTTGCCCACCGCGCTCGGTGCCGTCGCGTCCCTGACTCCCGGACGAGCCGGACTGTTCATGCTGGCGATGACGATTCCGGTGCTGATCGCCCCGCTGGCGGTCGCCAGGTCCATCGTCGTCTTCGAGGCCGTCACCCCCGACCGTGTGATCCTGACGAGCCTCGGCTTCCTGGTTCTCGGGAATCTCGGCATGTTGGCCCTGCAACCCGGCCTGTCGCTGGCCGCCGTCGTGGTCCCGATGATCGTGTTGGGGCTCGGTTTCGGGCTGCCGATCGGTCTGGTCGACGGCGAAGCGCTCGCGGCAGTTCCGCCGCACAGCAGCGGCACCGCAGCAGGAGTGCTCAATCTCTTCCGCATCGGTGGCGAGGCCGTGATGGTCGCCGGCTACGCCTGGCTGCTGGCGATCTTCGTCCGGGACCGAGTGCCCGACGACGCCGACGCCGAGGCAGCGGCGGCCGGCCGGCAAGGGTTCGCCGATGCCTACGCCCATGCCTTCACCGAAGTGATCGCCCTCGTCGTGGTGGCCGTTGCCGTCACGGCAGCACTGATCATCGCGCTTTCCCGGACGGGCAGATCCGACGTATCGTCGGCGAATGTCCTTTCTGCAGCCGGTGACCCTCACTGACGATCTCGTGACCCTCGAGCCGCTGAGCCACGATCACCTCGAAGGTCTGTGCGACGCCGCGCGCGACGGCGAGCTGTGGAACCTCTGGTACACCAGCGTCCCGAAGCCCGAGGAGATGGCGGCCGAGATCGACCGTCGACTCGGGCTGCTCGACGCGGGCACGATGCTTCCGTTCACACTGCGCCGCAACGACACCGGGCAGATCATCGGAGCGACGACATTCTGCAACGCCGACGCCACCAACCGTCGCGTCGAAATCGGATACACCTGGAATGCCCGCTCCGCGCACGGAACCGGCACCAATCCCGCGAGCAAACTGCTGCTGTTGACGCATGCGTTCGAGGAACTGGGATGCATCGCCGTCGAATTTCGTACCCACTGGATGAACCTGCAATCGCGGACGGCGATCGCGAAACTGGGTGCCAAGCAGGACGGGATTCTGCGCAATCATCAACGCATGTCCGACGGTTCGTTGCGTGACACCGTCGTGTTCTCGATCATCGAATCCGAATGGCCAACCGTCCGCAACGAACTCCGCAGGCGTACCGCACGGTAGGTTGACCCCATGCGTGTGGATGGGCGGGACATTCCCGTAGCGGGAAGCCTGCTTCAGCCGCTGGTGCGAAGAACCAGCGACATCATTCGGGTCGTGTCGGCCTCGGCTCTGCTGGGCGTGGTGATCGCCGGTTCGCTGATCACCAGAAATCAGTGGGATGCGCTCGAGCAATCGGTGTCGAACATCGTCGGTGTGCTCAGCCCCGACCAATCCAATGCGGTCTACATCGTCTACGGAGTCGCCATTCTCGCGCTTCCGTTCGGCGTCCTGATCGGACTGATCGCGGGCCGCAAATGGAAACTGCTCGCCGGCTACGCGGCCGCGGCGCTGCTGGCCGCGCTGGCGCTGTCGATCACCGGAACCGGGATCTCCACTCCCACCTGGGACCTCGACGTTCCCGAGCGGCTCGACACGTTCCTCGCGCAGTTCCTCGACGATTCGCGCTGGATCGCGATGTTGGCTGCGGCGCTGACGGTCTCCGGCCCCGGTCTCCCCGCGAAGTGGCGTCGGGCATGGTGGACGCTGTTGCTCGCGTTCGTACCGATCCACCTGGTCGTCTCCACCGTGGTTCCGGCTCGCTCGATGCTCGGACTCGCGGTCGGCTGGCTCGTCGGAGCCGTCATCGTGTTGCTCGTCGGCACACCGGCGCTGGAGGTTCCGCTCGACGCGGCGGTTCGTCTGTTCCACAGCCGCGGTGTCACCGTTCGCAGCTTCACTGTCGTCCGTCCGGCCGGCCCCGGCCCGTTGGTGTTGAACGCGCACACTCCCGACGCCGATGTGGTGGTCGAGTTGTACGGGCAGAATCAGCGCAGCGGCGGTGCCCTGCGCCAGTCCTGGCGGTGGATCACGCTGCGCGGCAGCGAGACTGCGCCCTTGCACGCGTCGATGCGTCGGGCAGTCGAGCATCGCGCCCTGATGGGTCTGGCCATCAAGGGGTTGGGAGCGGCAGGCAGTCACCCGTTGGCGGTGGCAGCGCTCGACAGAGGATGGACCCTGTACGCGCACAGTCTGCCCATCGGTGATCCGGTCGAGGCCGAGCACGACGACGCCACCCTGGGCGCTCTGTGGTCGGCCCTGAACACCCTGCACGAGAATCAGATCTCCCACGGCGACCTGCACCGTGGCGAGCTGAGGATCCACGACGGTAAGGCCCTCTTCTGCGGTTTCGGCCACGCCGAACTGGGTGCGTCGGATTCCCAGATGCAGTCCGACGTCGCGCAGTTGTTGCTCACCACGGCAGACCTGTTCGGCTCTCGGCGCGCCGTCGCCACCGCCGTCGACGTACTCGGCTTCGACACCGTGATCGCGGCCTCGGGTCGATTGACCAAGTCCGCCATCCCGCCTCGTATTCGCCAATCGGTGCTCGACGCCGACAAGACGATGAAGGCGGTTCGGCTCGAGGTCCTCGAACAGACCGGCACCGCCAAGATCGAGGCCGAACAGGTCACCCGATTCAGCCGCAACCAGATCATCTCGCTCGTGTTGTTGATCGGATTGGTCTACGTCGCATATCCGTTCATCAGTGCGGTTCCCGCGTTCGTCACCGAACTCGGTTCGGCCAACTGGTGGTGGGCTCTGCTCGGTCTGTCGGTGTCGGCACTGACGTACGTCGGTGCCGGAGCCGCGTTGTGGGCGTGCGCACTGGGCAAGGTCAGCTTCTGGAATCTGACGGTGATGCAGGTCGCCAACACGTTCGCGGCAACCACGACTCCCGCGGGTGTCGGCGGACTGGCCCTGAGTGTTCGGTTCCTGCAGAAGGGCGGGCTGGGTACGGTCCGCGCGACGGCTGCCGTGGCGTTGCAGCAGTCCGTCCAGGTGATCACGCACGTGAGCCTGCTGATCTTCTTCAGCGTCGTCGCAGGCACGTCGTCCGGGCTCTCGAACATGGTGCCGGGCAACACCGTGCTGTATCTCCTCGCGGGTGCGGCCTTCGGTGTCGTCGGTACGTTCATGTTCGTACCCAAGCTGCGCCGCTGGCTGAAAGTGGCCGTCCGACCGCAGATCAAAGAGGTCCTCGGTGAACTGGGCGAACTCGCCCGCGACCCCAAACGCTTCTCGATCATCATCCTCGGCTGCGCGGCGACGACGTTGGGTGCCGCGCTCGCCTTGTGGGCGAGCATCGAGGCCTTCGGCGGCGGCACCACGTTCGTCACGGTCACGGTCGTCACCATGATCGGCGGGACTCTGGCTTCCGCAGCGCCGACGCCGGGCGGTGTGGGTGCCGTGGAGGCAGCGCTCATCGGCGGTCTCGCGGCCTTCGGCGTTCCCGCCTCCATCGCCGTCCCGTCGGTCCTGCTCTATCGCGTCCTGACCTGCTGGTTGCCGGTGTTTCTCGGGTGGCCGACCTTGCGGTGGCTCACCAAGCGAGACATGGTCTGATTGGTCCGATTCGGGGTGCGTGAACACCGCGAGTGCTAGCGTTCATGCAGGTGGGGGGCCTTATTCGACGGAGGGCGTTGCGATTTCCGATCTGGGAGAGTTCATCCCCACCGCCGAGGAGCGTTGGGTTCGTCTTTTCATCAGCGGAATGACGCTGACGTTCGGACTGGCCGGGGTGCTGATGATCCCGGCGGGGCAGTTCTCCGGTTCGGCCTCGATCGCGGTTCTCCTCGCGTCGGCCACCACGGTGCCCGTGGCCATCGCCTGGTACCTCCGTCCCTGGACATCCCCACGCCTGGCCATGGCCTACATCCTGTACGCCGATGTCGGCATCGTCTCGGTTCTGTTCGCCTTTCGGACCCACTTCGACGCGATGCCGGGTTGCGCGATGTTCGCGATCGTCGCCGCCTTCATCGTCGTCGGAAGTTCCTACCGGATGATGATGCTGCACCTCGCCGTCGCGACCGTCACTCTGCTGACGCTCGGTGTCCTGGCCGTCGTCGATGGTGCCGATCCATGGTCGGCTGCGTCCCGCATCGTCACCATCGGTTCCCTGTACGCCGCCCCCTTCATGATCAAGGCCTACATCGGGCAGCTCCGACTCAAGGCCGCACGGGCGCTGCGCGACCCGTTGACCGGCCTGTGGAATCGCCGCGGTCTGCTGGACACCGTGGACACCCTCGGCGTCTCGCCTTCCGAGGCAGGCGACGCCGTGGGGGTGACGGTCCTCGACATCGACCGTTTCAAGCAGATCAACGACAGATTCGGGCACCCCTCGGGCGACGCCGTCCTGATCGAGGTCGCCCGACGCCTGTCCGAGGCCGTGGGCGATCGGTCGGCGGTCGCACGATTGGGCGGCGACGAGTTCGTGGTTGTCCGAGCCGGAACTCGCGAGGAGATCATCCAGTCGGACAACAGGATTCGAGCCGCCCTGGAGGAGACGTTCGACGGACCTCGGTTCACCACCAGCCTCGGATCCGCGGTCGAAGCACTCGATTCGGAGACCAGCATTCACGTCCTTGTCAGACGATTGATCGCACTGGCCGACATAGAGATGTACCGATTCAAGTCGCGAACCTCCGGGAACGCGGTGTCGTCCGATCGTCTTCCCGAAACGAACTCGCACGAGCAGACGCGGATCAGGATCGACGAACTCATCGCATCCGGCGGCCCCGATATCTTCTTTCAGCCCATCTGCGAGACCGTCACCGGATCCGTAGTCGGCTTCGAGGCGCTCTCGCGCTTTCCCTTCGGTGCCGGATCTCCGCTGTCGTGGTACCGCGACGCCACCGAGGCCGGCATCGGCCCCCGCCTCGAACGAGCCGCACTCGACAGGGCGCTCGACGCGATGCACGAGCTGCCGCCGGGATCGTTCGTCTCGCTCAACGCATCGGCCGACACCATCCGGACGACGAACCTGCTCGATCGACTACGTCCGCACCTGGCGTCGCGGACGTTCTATCTCGAGATCACCGAGCACGAGCGTGTCGACGACTACCTCGCGGTCACCCGAGCCATCGACACCCTCCGCGCTGCGGGAGTGCAGATTTCCATCGACGACGTCGGTGCCGGATTCGCCGGTCTACGTCACGTGATCGAACTGCGCCCGGACATCCTCAAAGTGGACTACGCGCTGGTCCACGGAATCGACCGTGATCCCCTGCGGCGAGCGGCCGCGGCCGCGATCATCGACTTGGCCCGGAAGATCGACGCCGCCGTCATCCTGGAAGGCGTCGAGACCGAAGGGGAACTGCAGGTGGCGAACGAACTCGGGGCCGAGATGGTCCAGGGCTTCCTCACCGGCCGACCGGAACCGGCGTCCGCGCACTCCCACCGACGAGTGGCGACGTGACCGAACCTTCCGGGATCAGATCGACGAATCGACGGTGAACTTGGTCAACGACGGCGCTGCGGCGAGCAGCGGCGGCAATTCGACGATCTTGCCCGGACCCGCGCGGAACTCGCGGTACTTCGCATCGGCCTCGACCGACTCCCACGTCTCGTAGGCAATCACGTGCGCCTCGTTCTCCTCGTCGACCCACACCTCGACTCCGAGGCAGCCCTCGAATGCGCGAGTATCGGCGAGTACCGTCCGCAACAACGAACGGGCCTCGGCGACGGACTCGGGCTTGAACGTCAGATCCAACAATGCAATGAGAGCCATGACCCCAGTCTATGCGTCGTTCCGCAGGCTCCGCTCCCGCCCACACTGGTCATCTGAGCCGAAGTGCCAAGTAGAACTCGATTCTATCCTCCAGTCGCGACAGATCACGACCGGTGAGTTCCTCGATGCGCTGGATGCGATATCGGACGGAATTGACGTGCATGTGCAGCTGTTCGGCGCAACGCGTCCAGGCACCGTTGGTGTCGAGGTACACCGACAGTGTCTCGACGAGATCGCTGTTGTGCAGGTCGTCGTAGTCCACCAGGGGAGTCAGCAGCCGCGAGGTGAACATGCGTCGCACGTCACCCGGAACGTTGGCGAGAAGTATTGTCAGCGTTGCCAATTCGTCGTGACCGACGACGCTGCAGTCCGAGCCACGGCGCTCGGCGAGCCGGCGGGCGTAGCGCGCTTCCTCTATCGCACTTCGGATGTCGGCGGGCGCGGTCGGTGCGCTGACACCGATCGAGGTGCCGCTACCGATCAGTCCCGGCGCCAGCGTGCGGACGGCTCGCCGAACGGAATCGGTTCGGTCGGTTCGCGCCTCCACCAACGCGATGGCCTCGCCGTCGACGATCCCGACCGTGATCTCCAACGGCGCCAGCACTTCTCGCAGCAACGGACGTAGCTCACCGAGCCGCAACGGCTCGCCGGATGTGGCCACAGCCACTGCAGCGTAGCGTGTTTCGGTATCGAGTCCGATGACGTCCATCTGGGCGAGGACGTCGGCGGGCGTCGCGCCCCCGATGATCGCGCGCACGAACTCCTGGGCCAGAATTCCCGACCCCGAGATACGGTCGTCGACGCGACCGCGCTCCACGGCCACGATCGACGCCAGCTGCCCGGCCAGAGACAGCCTCGGTGCATCCCATGTCTGCCAATCGCTTTCGAATGCCACGAACCAATCCACGACCCGCGGTGCGGACTCTCCATCGACGGCGAACACCGACACTCGCTGCTCTCGGCAGTACCGCGGCAGCCGCACCGATGTCATGAATTCCTGCGCCACGGCCTCGGTGTCCGGCGGGTTGTCGGATCCGGCGAGTACCCGTCCCGACGCAGTGACCACCCAGCAGTTCATGCCCAGATCGGAACTGACCATCTCCAGCAGCGGGCCCAGTCCGCCGCCCGGGCCTGCGCTCGCCACGAGGCGTCGATGCCGGTCGAGCACGAGACTCAGGTCCGATGCTCTCGCCGTCGACAGTTGTCGGACGACACTCTCGGTGACCGTGGCGAAAGCGATGTCGGCCGGAACACGAAAGAGCGGTAGCCCGTGCTCGAGGCAGGCGTCCACCAGATCGTCGGGTACCACGCCGTCGTCGGATGCCGCGAGCGCTGCGATGCCGGCCTTGGACACCGCCCGCACGAACGTCATCGAGTCCTCGGGGCCCGTCCGCCACATCAGACCGGTCAGCACCAGCTCGCCGCCGCTGAGATAGCGGCTCGGATCGAGCATGTCGGTGGTCACGACCCATCTGATCGTCGGATCGAAGTGCTCGGGGGTGACGATCGGCTGCAGTTCCAGATCGGGAAGATCAGCCAGATCACGCAGCCGCACGGTGAATCGACCTCCTCTTCGTAGGATCCTCCAAAACCTACACTGTGATCGGCGTCATACTTCGTCGTTCCTGTCTCTCGTTCGCATCGCACGCGGCGGCTGTACTGGGTGAACACGAAATATGGACAGCGAGCGGAGCACCGAACATGGATTTCCTGCGACCACAGACCTGGGGCGACGCGTTGGCCGCGAAGGCCGACGACGTCGACGTGGTGCCCATCCAGGGCGGCACCGACGTCATGGTCGAGATGAACTTCGATCTGCATCGTCCGGGGGGATTGCTGGACCTGAACCCGATCACCGAGCTGACCGATTGGGAGCAGCTTCCCGACGGCACTCTGCGGGTGGGAGCCGGTGTTCCGTACGTACGGATCATCGCCGAGCTGGGAGACAAGCTTCCCGGCATTGCCCAGGCGTCCCGCACGGTCGGCTCGCCGCAGATCCGCAACCGCGGCACCGTCGGCGGCAACCTCGGTGGCGCGTCCCCCGCCGGTGATCTGCACGCACCCCTGCTTGCGGCGGGCGCAACCGTCGAGGTCGAATCGGCCGAGCGCGGCGTGCGCATGATTCCCGCGACCGAGTTCTACCTCGGCGTCAAACGTAATTCCTGCCTGCCCGACGAACTCATTCGCGCCTTCCACGTGGCACCGGCAGCAGGGCCGCAGTACTTCTCGAAGATCGGCACCCGCAATGCCATGGTCATCGCCGTCTGCTCGTTCTCGATCGCACTGTTTCCACAGGAGGGTCGCGTCGGTACCGGTCTCGGCTCCGCTGCGCCGACGCCGCGCCGGGCTTACGATGCCGAGAACTACCTCGCGGCCGAACTCGAGTGGGACGGTGCTCTCGATCCTCGGGTGTCGGAGGAGTTCGGCCGATTGGTCAGTGCGGCAGCAAGTCCCATCGACGACGTACGTGGCACTGCCGACTACCGCAAGCACGCCCTGTCCGTGATGGCCCGGCGAACACTGGGTTGGGCATGGCGGGACCTCACAGCCGCACGGAAGGTGGCCTGAAACATGCGAGTCAATTGCACCATCAACGGTAAAGACATGGAAGCCGACGACGTCTGGGAGGGCGAAAGTCTGCTGTACCTGCTCCGCGAGCGCATGGGACTACCCGGGTCCAAGAACGCGTGCGAACAGGGCGAATGCGGTTCGTGCACCGTCTATCTCGACGGCATTCCGGCCTGCGCCTGCCTGGTGGCGGCCGGTCAGGTCGAGGGCCGCGAGATCCGTACCGTCGAGGGTCTCGCCGAGGGCGACAAGCTCGACCCGATGCAAGAGGCGTTCGTCGAGTGCGGAGCCGTTCAGTGCGGATTCTGCACCCCGGGACTGGTGGTCCAGGCGCACGACCTGATCGAGCGCGTTCCCAACCCGTCGGACGTCGAAATTCGCGAATCTCTCGCTGGAAACCTCTGCCGCTGCACCGGATACGAGAAGATCCTGGATGCAGTTCGGCTCGCTGCTACACGAAAGGCCGAAGCCGAATGACCACGGTGATCTCGGGTGCGTACATCGCACCCATCGTCGGGGACGAAATCCCCTCCGGATATCTCGTGGTCGAGGGCACCACGATCAGCGCCATCGGCTCGGGCCCCGCACCGGTGATCGCCGGGGCCGAGACGATCGACGCGACGGGTTGCCTCGTCACCCCCGGCCTGGTCAACACCCACCACCACCTGTACCAGTGGGCTTCCCAGGGCCTGGCCAAGGACAACACGCTCTTCGAATGGCTTGTCGCCCTGTACAAGCCGTGGTCGAAGATGGACGCCGAGGTGGTCGGAGGAGCCGCAGCCGCCGGTCTCGGATGGCTCGCCAAGTCGGGCTGCACCACCAGCACCGATCACCACTACATCTTCCCCAAGGGCCGAGGCGATCTGTTCGCCGCCGAGATCGATGCCGCACGACGCATCGGCGTCCGATTCCAGCCGTGCCGCGGCTCGATGGACCGAGGCGTGTCCGACGGCGGGTTGCCGCCGGACGAGGTGGTCGAATCGCTCGACGACATCCTCGCCGCGACGGCCGAGGCCATCGACACCTACCACGACGCGTCCTTCGGTTCGATGCTCCGCATCGCGGTCGCACCGTGCTCGCCGTTCTCCATCAGCAAAGAACTGCTCGTGGAGTCCGCGGGGCTTGCCCGCGCCAAAGGTGTTCGCCTGCATACGCATCTGGCCGAGACCCTCGACGAGGAAGAGCACTGCCTCGCTCAGATGAACTGCACCCCGGTCGAGTACATGGAGCAGGTCGGCTGGCTGGGTGACGACGTGTGGTTCGCCCACGCGGTACACCTGCACGATTCCGATATCGCGAAGATGGCGGCCACCGGTACCGGTACCGCTCATTGCCCGAGCTCGAACGCACGACTCGGCGCGGGCATCGCTCGTATTTCCGACCTGCTCGCCGCAGGCGCGCCCGTCGGCCTCGGCGTCGACGGCTCCGCATCGGCCGAAATGGTGCCGTTGGCCGGCGAAGTCCGTCAGGCGATGTACATGCAACGAGCCAAGTACGGGCCGACCGCACTGACGGCGCGTCAGGCACTCGAGATCGGAACACTGGGCGGAGCAACGGTACTGGGACGGCAGAGCGAGATCGGTTCGCTCGAGGTCGGCAAGCTGGCCGACATCGCGATCTGGCGCACGGACGGTTTCTACTCGGCCGTGGACGACCCCGTCGTCGCGTTCGCCTACGGACAGACACCACCGCTCGCGCGGTTGATGGTGGGCGGTCGCACGATCGTCGAGAACGATGTCCTGACCAGCGCACCGCAGGACGAAATAGGCCGCGCCGGAGCCGATGCGCACCGTCGCCTGATGAAACTCGCGGAGGACGTGCTGTGAGCGCCCCGACCACCACACCCCGGCAAGCTCCCGCCGACATCCCCGCACCGGGACGCGGTCGCGTCGGAGACAGCCCACTGCGACCCGACGGCACCCTGAAGGTCAAGGGCGAGTTCGCATATTCGTCGGACCTGTTCATCGACGGCATGCTCTGGGGCGCAACGCTTCGCAGCCCTCATCCCCGGGCGAAGATCGTCTCGGTCGACATCTCCCAGGCTCTGGCGACTCCCGGCGTCGAGGCCGTGCTCACCCACGACGACGTGCCGGGACGCAAATGCTTCGGACTCGACCACACGTGGGACCAGCCGGTGCTGGCCTTCGACGAGGTTCGGCACGAAGGCGAACCGATTGCCCTGATCGCGGCCGATCATCCCGAAACTGCCAGGCGTGCAATGGAAAAGATCGTCGTGGTCTACGACGTGCTCGAACCCCTGACCGATGCCCGACGCGCAGCCCTCGACCCGAACTACCCGAAGGTGCAGGAACGCGGCGGAGTTGCCCGCCATCAGCCGGTTCGCGTCGGCAACGTCGCAGCCGCTCGGGCGACCGCGGACGTGATCGTCAGCAGCGACTTCGCCGTCGGCATTCAAGATCAGGCGTTCCTGGGCCCCGAATCGGGACTGGCTGTTCCGGCCGAGGACGGCGGCGTCGACCTGTACGTGGCGACCCAGTGGATGCACAACGACCTCGCGCAGATCGGGCCCTGCCTCGGACTGCCCGAGGAGAAGATCCGGATGACGCTCGCCGGCGTCGGAGGAGCATTCGGTGGCCGCGAGGACCTGTCGATGCAGATCCACGCGGCGATGCTCGCCATGCACACCGGCAAGCCCGTCAAGATCGTCTACAACCGCTACGAATCGTTCTTCGGACACGTGCACCGCCACCCCGCGCAGCTGCACTACGAGTACGGTGCGACTCGCGACGGCAAGCTCGTGTTCGCCGATGTCGAGATCATCCTCGACGGCGGCGCGTACACCTCCGCCACCCTCAACGTGGTCGGCAACGCCGCCTCTCTGGGCGTCGGACCGTACGTCATCCCCAACATCGAGATCGACGCGTACGGGGTGTACACCAACAACCCGCCGTGCGGCGCTATGCGTGGATTCGGCGCAGTACAAGCATGTTTCGCGTACGAGTCGATGATGGACAAGCTCGGCGAGGCCTGCGGCATCGGTCCGGTGGCGATCCGGCAGATCAACGCCGTCAGCCAGGGATCGATCCTCGCGACCGGCCAGGTCATCGAAGCGCCCGCGCCGCTCGCCGAGATGCTCGCCCGAGCCGAGGCGATGGAACTGCCTGCTCCCGTGGACGCGTCGGACATCCGTAATTTGCCGGGTGGGGCATCGCAGACCACCCACGGCGAAGGCGTCGTACGCGGGATCGGTTACGGCGTCGGCATCAAGAACATCTGCTTCTCCGAGAACTACGACGACTACTCCACCGCGCGCGTTCGACTGGAGGTGATCGGTGGCGAGGCAACAGCATTGGTGCACACCGCCGCTGCCGAGGTCGGGCAGGGTCTGGTGACGTTGGAGGCGCAGATCGCACGCACCGAGCTCGGTGTCACCAAGGTCGTCATTCACCCCGCCGACACCAAGGTCGGCAACGCCGGATCGTCCTCTGCGTCACGGCAGTCGTACATGACCGGCGGGGCGGTCAAGACCGCCTGCGAGGCCGTGCGCGAGGCGGTGTTCGTCCTGACCGGCCTGTACCTGGGTCGCGCGGTGGCAGACCTGAGCCTCGACGGCGGCAAGATCGTCTCGGCCACCGACGGTGTGCTGGCGACGATCGAGGATGTGCTCGGCGACCGAGTCATCGAGCAGACCCGCGAATTCCACCATCGCCCCACCAGCGGAATGGATCCGGTCACCGGACAGGGCGCGAGCCACACCCAGCTCGCACTGTGTGTCCATCGCGCCGTGGTGGACGTCGACGTCGAACTCGGCCTGGTCAAGGTCGTCGAGATGGCGGCCGTGCAGGACGTCGGCAAGATTCTCAACCGCCTCTCGCTCGAGGGCCAGATCCACGGCGGCACAGCGCAGGGCCTCGGTCTGGCGGTGATGGAGGAAATAGTCGTCGTGGACGGTCTGGTGAAGAACCCGTCGTTCACCGACTACCTGATTCCGACCATTCTGGACATGCCGCCCATGAAGCTGGACATCCTCGAGAACCCGGATCCCCTGGCACCGTACGGTCTTCGCGGTGCGGGCGAGCCACCCACCCTCTCGTCGACGCCCGCAGTGGTCGCAGCCATCCGCAATGCCACCGGGCTCGCGTTGACCCGCGTGCCCGTTCGACCCGAACACATCATCAACAGCTGATCCGAGTTCCATCACCATTCGACGAAACCTTATCCGGCACAACCGCACCGACGCCAACTCCCCCGGCTCGTCGGCCCGGCCCCACGCTCGACGAGGTTGATCACGCCCTGGGAGGGCCGATCATGACCGACGTACGCACATCCAGCACTCGCCAGAGTGGACGAGGTCGATCCCAGATCGACAAGTTCTTCGACATCACCGGCCGCGGTTCGACGCTCTCACGCGAAGTTCGCGGTGGCGTCACCACATTCGTGGCCATGGCCTACCTGATCGTCCTCATTCCGCTGATCATCGGTGATGCCCGCGATGTCACCGGTGCCACGCTCGATCCGGCTCAGCTGTCGACCATGGTGGCATTGTCGGCCGGTCTGACGACCATCCTGATGGGGGTCGTCGGAAACGCGCCCCTCGCCATGGCGGCCGGCCTCGGGGTGACGCCCATCGTGGTGTTCCAGGCAGCCCCGTACATGACCTGGCCGCAGGCGATGGGACTGGTGGTTCTCGAGGGCGTCGTCATCGTGGTCTTCGCTCTCACCGGCGTGCGTCAACTCATCATGGATGCCATACCTCTGGTCCTCAAACAGGCGATCGGTGTCGGAATCGGCGCGTTCATCGCGCTCATCGGACTCGTCGACGCCGGGTTCGTCGGGCACCACGAGTCAGCAGCCACCGCGGTCACCCTCGGCACGTTCGGCAAGCTCGCCGGCTGGCCCGTGTTCGTCTTCTGTGTCGGCCTGATCTTGATGATCATGCTGTTCGTGCGGAAGGTGCCGGGTGCGATGCTCATCGGAATCTTCGTGGCCACCAATCTGGCGATCGTCCTGAACTCGGTGTTCGACATCGCACCGGAAGCCTGGGGACCGGTTGTTCCGAAGGTGCCCGATTCCATCGTCGCCACACCACAATTCGACCTGCTGTTCAACGTCGACCTGTTCGGCGGGTTCGCTCGGGCCGGAATCGTCACCGCGTCGGTCGTTCTGTTCACTCTCGTTCTCTCGGGCTTCTTCGACGCGATGGGTACCATCCTCGGAGTCGGTGAAGAGGCCGGACTGGTCGACAAGCAGGGCAGGATGCCCGGCCTGAGCCGCATCCTCACCGTCGACGGCATCGGTGCCATCGTCGGTGGTGCGATCAACGGATCTGCGAACACTGCCGTCGTGGAGTCCGCGGCGGGGGTCACCGAGGGTGCGCGAACTGGCCTCGCCAGCGTCGTCACCGGCGGATTGTTGACGAGCCTGATCTTCTTCACTCCGCTGGCCGGCGTGGTTCCGGTCGGTGCCGCGGCCCCGGCCCTGGTTCTGGTCGGTGCGCTCATGATGACGCACGTACGCAAGATCGACTGGGAGAACACCGAAATCGCGATCCCGGCCTTCCTGACCATCGTGCTGATGCCCTTCACGTACTCGATCACCGTCGGAGTCGCGGCGGGTGTCATCGCGTACACCCTCGTCCGCCTCGCCAAAGGTAAAGCGCGTCAGACGCATTGGCTGCTGTATCTGATGTCGGGCATCTTCCTGATCTACTTCGCCCTGCACCCGATCGAAGAAGCGTTGGGAATCTCGTAACGTGAAAGAAATCGTCGATCGTCTGACCGCCTGGGACCACGCGGGTGTTCCCTACGCGGTGGCGACAGTCATCGCGGTGTCCGGAAGTGCTCCACGACTTCCGGGTGCCGCGATGGCGGTGTGCGCCGACGGTGAGGCCGTCGGCAGTGTCTCCGGCGGGTGCGTCGAAGGCGCGGTGTACGAATTGTGTCTGCAGGTACTCGAGACCGGCGAGTCCAAACGAGAGTCGTTCGGCTACAGCGATATCGACGCGTTCGCGGTCGGCTTGACCTGCGGGGGTGTGATCGAGGTCTTCGTCCGCCTCGGCCCTTCGCGGGCGGTGCTCGCGGCCATCGCGTCGGATACTGCAGTGGCCACGGTGACGGTGCTCTCCGAGTCCGGGGAGTCGCTCGCGGTGTCTTCGACGGCAACGATCGGCAGCACCGGTTTCGCCGACGTCGACGCGGTGGTCGTCGGCGAAGCGCAGGCGATGTTGGACTCCGGCGGCACCGGCATTCGGTCGGTGCGGTGTCGGCCGGATCTCGACGTGTTCGTGCAGTCCTACGCAACCGCCCCGCGGCTACTGATCTTCGGAGCCATCGACTACGCCGGAGCACTCGCTCGGGTGGGCAAGTTTCTCGGCTACCACGTCACGGTGTGCGATGCCCGGCCCGTATTTGCCACTGCTGCACGGTTTCCCGATGCCGACGAGGTGGTGACCGAATGGCCGCACAGCTATCTGGCGCGGACGGCAGTCGATGCCCGGACAGTGATCTGCGTGCTCACCCACGACGCCAAGTTCGATGTGCCGCTGCTCGAAGTAGCGTTGCGACTGCCCGTCGCATTCGTGGGGGCTATGGGATCGCGCCGGACTCACGACGATCGCGCGGCCCGGTTGCGTGACGTCGGATTGACCGAGCAGGAGCTCGCACGCTTGAAGTCGCCGATCGGACTGGACCTGGGAGCCAGAACACCCGAGGAAACTGCGCTGGCCATCGCGGCGGAATTCGTCGCCGTGCGACGCGGGGGTAGTGCGCTGCCACTGACACGTACGGCCGGTCCGATTCACCACGACGGGGCGGACGCCAAGTACGCATAGTTCGATGCGCCAGGGCTCGGAGCCACATGCGGTATCGCTGCCGCGGTTCATCGACCGTCTCGCCAAGGCCGCTCGGCCCATTCCTGATTCGGGGCATCCGTAAGCCGACTCCTCGATTATCGGGCTCCGCTCGGCGATCAGAGGTTCTGGTTGTAAAAGTTCGAGAGCCTGTCGACTGCCTGATCCACATACCTCGGCTCGTCGTACATTTCGTAGTGGCCGGCACCGTCGACGATGAGCAGGTCGACGGGGTTCGGGGCCATGTCCCACAATGCCATTCCTGCTTCGTACTGGCCGGTGTTGCCCTTCCGACCGGCGATGATCACTTGGAGGGGTTGGGTGAGCAGCGGATCGACGAGGTGAAATGCGTCGTAGCCCATCAGAAGTGAATCGCTTCGTGACAGTCGGCGGTTGGTAGAACGTTCGTGGCTGCCGCGCGGGGTCCGGTAAAAGGCGATCGCCTGAGTGCTGTCGATGTCCGTGATACCAAGTGCAACTGCATCTTCGGGAGTGTCGGGCAGCCAGTTCACGCGCTCGACCGTACCTGCGGCCACGTGCGCTGATCGGGCCGCGGCGAGTTCGTCGAGGGCTACGGCTGGGCCGTTGAGGGCTGAGCCCGCGCGCCAGGCCGCTCCGATGTTGCTCGCGACGACGGTGCCGACGGCTTTGATGCGGTGGTCGGTGCGGGCCGTGTGGACTGCGTATCCGCCTCCAGCGCAGATCCCGAGGGTTCCGATGCGTTCGGCATCGATCATGTCGAGTTTCGTTACTTCGTCGATCACGTACGAGATGTCCTCGCCCCGACGGTAGGGATCTTCGAGATCGCGTGGTTCGCCGCTGCTCTCGCCTTGGTAGGCGGGGTCGAACGTGATGGCTGCGATTCCCCGGCGGGCGAGCGCTGCTGCATAGTTGGCACCGATCTGCTCCTTGACGCTGCTGCCCGGCGTGGACAGCACGATGAGTGGATGCGGCTGCGTCTGATCGAAATTGCTGGGTAGGTGGAGATCGGCTGCCAGGGTGAGGGTGCCTCGAGGGATGGATAGATGCTCGATCATGAAAGCGTCTCTCGTATTCTTGTTCAGCTTCGCAATGCATGCAAAGCATGATTGTTCGATATGAAACTAGTACGAAACTGTACCAGTTGAGGAGGGCGCATGCAGTCGACCGATTCGGCACAGTTGTGGAAATTGAACCACCGGCTCTTGACGCGAGTGATGAACGCGGCAGCGCCGCAGTTCGACGATCTCGGGATCGAGACCAAGGAGTTCTTCGTTCTCGACGAGGTGGACAACTGCAAACACCCCGCCGAGCTGGCCGCACAATTGATGCTGCCCAAAGCCAGTGTCACGGTCTATCTTCGTGCACTTGTCGCCAAAGGCTTAGTTACCCGAGAGATCGATGAAACCGATCTACGTCGTCATCGACTATCGACAACGACGGAAGGCCGGCTGGTCTTGGAGCGTGCGCTTGCTGCTCTGGCGAAAGAGTTCGGCGCGATGATGGACAAGTTGGATGAACAAGACAGAGCCGACTTTCGGAGGATCCTGCTGTCGATCGTTACGAACGACTAGTCGAGCCAGTCTCGTCAGGAGAACTGTCCGACGCAGTCGGGCCGGGTTGCCTCGCGAGTTCGCTCGGCTTGCGAGACCAGCGCTGCGTGCCGTTTCAGCCGCCGGAGCCGATCACTGGTCTCGGAAGTGCTTGTAACGCAGGGTTTTTTGGACTCAGCGGCGCTCATACAAGCTTTCTGGTGAGCCCCTCGGTTGCCTCGGCTGTGTACGACATCGTGATCCTTGGCGTGACGCCGATCGATCGACCCACTCTCGTGACCAATACGGTTCAGAGATCCAGGAAGACGACGCCCGGTCGTAACCTGATCGCCTCCGGCACGGATCACTTCGCCGGACCCTGCACGAAACAATGCATTCAGCGGCCTTGAACCGCGGGCTTTCGTTTCTTGTCGGAGGGTCGCGATACTCTTTGTTCAGTTCGAACATGCGTTCTGAATTGTTGCTCACCGGGGGGGTGAATGGGGATGGCAGTACCGACCGTGTCGCTGGAGGCGTTGACCGCGGCCGCGTGTGAGGAGAATCGGCAGGCCGCCCGCAAGATCTCCGCCTGCTACGACGTCCATCGGAGTTGGATCACCCTCGACACCGAGCACAAGCAGTACAGCCGATACGGGCGCACCGAAATGGCGGTCGCGTTGGGATGTTCGGCGACGGTCGCCGAATCGTACGTCTCGATCGCCGTCGCTTTGCACACCCGATTGCCACTGTTGCGCGCGGCGTTCGAGACCGGTGAGGTCGACCTTGCGCGGGTTCGGACGGTATGCCGGATCCTCGACAACCTGAGCGACGACATCGTGAAGAAGGTCGAGGACGAGATCGTCGAGGCGGCCCACCGGTTGTCACCGGGCCCGCTCGAGAAGGAGATCTGGGACATCCTGCTGCGGGTCGCACCCGAGGAGGCAGCAGCGTTGCGGGAGTTCGCGAAGAAGTTCCGCACCGTCACCTACACCCCGGCCGGGGAACTGGCCCGCATTCGGGCGGAGTTGACCGCACCCGAAGCCGCCGCCGCATGGCAGCTGCTCGAGGAGATGGCCGACACCCTCTGCCCGAAAGACCCGCGTGGGAAGAAGGAACGCCTGTGCGATGCCTTCATGGCCCGCATGCACGGCGAACCCCGCCTGGAATGCTTGTGCCAACGGGAGAACTGCCCGAAGAAGGATGCGGTGCTGCCGGATCGGCGGGTGCCGCTCACGATGATCACCGTCGACATCGCCACCCTGATCGGCCTGCTCTCGAACCCTGCGTATCTGGCCGGTCATGGTTCCATCGACCCCGACCTCGCCCGGGAACTCGCACGCAACAGTCAGTGGCAGGTCCTGCTGACCGAAGCGATCACCCTCGCCGAATCCCTCGGCCTCGCCGTCCAGAACCCGGAGACAGGGGAATGGGAACGAACACCGAAAGAGCAAGAGCAGGAGTCGGACCCAGGGTCGGCTGCGACATCGGACACGGACACCGACAAGTCAGCGCCAGCGGGCGCCGTTCCGGGCACGGCGGCGGGGGCGGTACCGGATTCGGATGCGGATGCCTCTGCGGGCACCGACACGACTGCCGAGACACCCACGGACGCGAACGCAGGTGCAGGTGCAGGTGCAGGTGCAGGTGCACAGAATGCATCGACGGCTGATTCGAGTGCGGAGACAGCTTCGGCGTCGGAACCAACCGGGCCCAGTTCTCCTGCACCCGAACACAGCTCGCCGGCAGGAGATAGGGTCGATCAGGTCGACAATCCGGTGCCTATCACCGAGCCCGCGACCGACCCGGCAGCAGCTACCACCCCAGGCTCAGGCCCAGCCCATAAGCACGCAGCAACAACCGCTTCGGCGGCTATAACCACGCCGCTACCGGAGCCGTGTAAGGCGACCGGCCCAGAGCCAGTGGCGTCACCAACACCCGCACCGACTTCGTCGACACCTGTCCAACAGAGGCCGACCGCTGATCCAGCGCCAGATACGAACGAAAACCAATCTCCCACTGCACCATCCGATACCACCAGGAACCACGAAACCGGCAGTGACGAGGAAACTATCAGTGGATCCGAGCCCACACCGATCGGTAGTCCGGCACCGAGTACTCGCCCGGATGCGGGTACCGATACCGAGGATCGACCTCCGCGCCGCCTGCAATCGTTGACCTCCGCCGCAGCGCTGTTCTGCACCCACACCCCTGTCGGCAGGGGTACACGGCACAGCTCTGCCCTCGACCTGGCCTCTGCGATCCGGCGCAACAACCGAACGATCCCCACTGCAAGCCACACTCCCTCCGGCCTCTATATCGGCAACGCCTCCCTTGCCGCCGCACTCGAAGCCGCTATCGCCGCCGACCCCACCCTCGGAAAGTCGGTCTCCCGCGACCCCCTGACCGACCGGGCCCTGATCTACCGCCCCGACACTCTCACCACCGCAGCGGTCCGACTCCGCGACAAACACTGCCGCTTCCCCGGCTGCCACCGCCCCGCCGCCCGCTGCCAACTCGACCACATCAACCCGTTCGACCACACCAACCCGCTCGGCGGCGGCTGGACCACCGTCAACAATCTGCAGTGCCTCTGCGAATACCACCACACCGTCAAAACCGCCGGCTACTGGAAAGCCGTCATGCTCCCCGGCGGAGCGATCCTGTGGACATCGACATCGAAGACCACCCGAATCACCCTTCCCGCCAACGGCACCGCCGTCCCCATCCTCGGCAACGACCTCAGACCACACATCCCCACCCAACCGAGAAACTCCGGCATCATCGCCTACCCCAACCCACCCGACAACCAGGAGCAGGAGACAGACGACACGGCAGCACCGCCGTTCTAGGCGCGCGCCAACAAACGCCCGGTCGAGGATTCCGATCCCGCGATCCAGGACCGCCGCACCACACCCGACAGCCCGAGTCGGTCGTACGCCGTCACCGGATTACGGTGGTACAGCTGCGCGACGTCGACGGTGAACCGTTCGTCGGGTGCGAACACCACAAGATCTGCAGCGCAACCGATATCGATGCGTCCGCGATCGGCCATACCGACCTGATCGGCAGTATTCGTGGCCATCCACCGCACGATGTCGGTCAGTGCGAACCCACGGGCACGCGCCTCCGTCCACACCGCAGCGAGCGAGACCTGCAACGACGCGATCCCGCCCCACGCATCACCGAAGTCTCCGGTGTCGAACCTCTTCAGATCCGGCGTGCAGGGGGAGTGGTCGGTGACGATGGTATCGATCGTGCCGTCGGACAAACCCTGCCACAACAACTCTCGATTGCCGGCCTCGCGGATCGGCGGGCAACACTTGAACTGGGTGGCACCCGCCGGCACTGCTTCCGCATCGAAACACAGGTAATGCGGGCAGGTCTCGACGGTCACCCGCACCCCGTCGCGCTTCGCCGCCGCAATCATCGGCAACGCATCGGCACTCGACAGATGCAGAATATGCACCCGGCACCCCGTCCTCCGCGACAACTCGATCACCTGCTCGATGGCCCGGTTCTCGGCGGCACGTGGACGCGATTCCAAGAATCCCGAGTACTCACGACCCGTCGCCGACGGTGCCTCGGCGATCACCTCGGCGTTCTCGGCGTGCACGATCATCAACCCGTCGAACGACGCGATCTCGATCAGAGCTTTCTCGAGCTCCGGAATCGTCAGCGGCGGAAATTCGTCCACGCCCGACGCGAGCAGAAAGCACTTGAAGCCGAACACCCCCGCCTCGTGCAGCGGCCGCAGCTGCTCGACATTTCCCGGAACGGCACCACCCCAGAAGCCGACGTTGACGACCGACTGATCCGCCGCCACCCGCCGCTTGATCTCCAAGGCCGCGACGTCCACCGTCGGCGGGATGCTGTTGAGCGGCATATCGACGATGGTCGTGATGCCTCCCGCGGCCGCGGCTCGGGTCGCGCTGGCGAACCCTTCCCATTCGGTGCGCCCCGGCTCGTTGACGTGCACATGGGTGTCCACCAAACCCGGCAGCAGCACCTCGTCCGGCCCCAGCTCGACCGCCACCTCCGCGGACGCGCGGGCATCCACGGAGTCGATGGCCACGATTCGGCCGTCACGAACGGAGATCGAGGCCGCAACCTCCCGTCCGCCGATCACCGCCCGCGACGCGCGAACAAGCAGATCAGACTGCACTGGAGACACTCTGGAGCTCCGAGGACTTCCACGCGATGTCGGCCGCATCGAGAGCTTCGGCGTCGAGCTCACCGAACAACCGCAACCGGGACAGTCCGCCATCGGGGTACACGTCCAGTCGCAGGTGCGTGTACGCGTCGGCCTCGTTCAGCAGGAACCGGTGGCGCGTATCCGGTTGCACGGCGGTGCGGGGCAGAATCTCGGTCCATGCCGTCGGATCCGTGATGTGTCGGCGACGAGAATCGATGGCGCTGAGCCGAATCCACCCCGGCGCGTTCCCGACGTAGTAGCTGGTGTCGACCTCCGCGTGGCGTGGGGCACCGGGCGATGCGAGAGCGAACACTGCGAAATCGTTGCCGCCGTTGCGTCGTCGAGAGTTCTCCCAGCCTTCGCCCATGTTGCGAGCACGCCCGGGCAGGATGATGTTGGCCGGCGAGGAGTAGAAGGCGTCGGAGCAATCGGTGAGCCGAGCGCCGTTCTCCGCGGCCAGCAGGTCGACGGTGCCTGCGAGGAACCGCGGATCCTGCACCACCTGGCCGTGCACACGGAACCGGGCGACGCCGCCGTCGGGGTAGATCGACAGACGCACATGCGTCCACCGGTGCCGATCGGCCACCTCGTACCTGTTCGCGGTGTCTCCGGTTGCAGGAGACCTGTCGACGATGGTGTGCCACTCCGCATTCTGCACATCCTCGATGGACGGATAGCCCTCGATCGACGCAGCCTCGACGGACACGAACGGCGGGTAGTTGCCGGTGAAGTGAGCGGTGTCGACCACGACGCCGTGCACGATGCCCGGAGAGCCCAGTCGCACGATCGCCCAGTCGTGACCGCCCTCGTCACGGCGACGGCGAGTCTCCCACCCGTCGTACACCTTTCCCTTGTGGCCGAAGTCCGCTGGATCGAACAGCGGAGCATCGGGCTTGATCAGGTTCTCGCGCTGGGCGAACAATTCGTCGTTCGCTGCGGAGACGCTGCCGCCGAGCGCCCGAGAAGCCAGATCGGTCAGAGTGGTGAAATCGGTTCCGGTCATGAAGTTCCTTCCAAAATGTGTGTGGTGGCCAAGGTTCGGCCCACCTCGTGCAACAGCCTGGCCGCGTCACGCATCGAGATCCGAGGGTCCGGCTCCAGGTCGGTCAGTGCATAGGAGGCGGTGATTCCGTAGGGACGCAATCGATCCAAACCGACGGTGCTCCGTCCGGCGACGGTGATCACCGGGACACCGGCTGCACGTGCGGTGTTCGCGACACCGATCGGTGCCTTGCCGTGCAGGCTCTGCTCGTCCAGCGAGCCCTCACCGGTGACGACCAGATCGGCCGACGCCAGAGCGCTACCGAAGTCGATCAGTTCGAGCACCGTCTCGATCCCCGGCTTGGCCGCGGCACCCAGTACGGCCATGGCACCGAAGGCGGTTCCGCCGGCCGCCCCTGCGCCCGCCAGGCCGCTGAGGTCACGGCCGATTGCGTTGCGCACCAGATGCGACCACTGCCGCATCCCGTGCTCCAGATACAGCAACTCCTGCGGTCCAGCACCCTTCTGCGGGCCGTAGACCGCCGCGGCTCCGGTGACACCGAGCAACGGATTGTCGACGTCACACGCCAGCTCGAACACCGCGTTCCGAGCCGACGGCAGCAATCCGCTCAGATCGAGGTGGACTGCACCGCGCAGCGGACCACCACCGCGCGCCACCTCGCCTCCGCCGGCATCGAGGATGCGCGCACCGAGCGCGACGAGCATGCCCGCGCCGCCGTCGGTGGAGGCACTGCCCCCGAGCCCGACGACGATACGCCGCGCACCCGAACCAGACCCGGCACCTGACTCGAGTGCGTGCGCGATTACGGTACCGAGACCGAATGTGCTCGCTCCCAATGCATCCGGCCCACCGCCGGGCAGGAGCTCGAGCCCAACCGCCGACGCCAGCTCGACAACAGCGGTGTCACCGCGACGGGCATACGACGTCTTTACCGGCTCACCCGTCGGCCCCGCACACGTGACGGCGACTCGATCCCACCCGGCGGTGACGGCAGCGTCGACGGTGCCGTCACCCCCATCGGCGACGGGCAGGCACACCGTCTCGAGGGACGAGTCGACCGAGAGCATCCCCGACGCCAACGCCCGCGCGACCTCGGCCGCCGACAGCGAGCCCTTGAACTTGTCCGGAGCGAGCAGAATGCGCGTCATCTCTAGTCCAGCAGAAGCAACGCGGTCGGCGCGTCGGACGAGGTGGTTGCCAGCTCCTCGAACTCGCCGACGTTGTCGATCTCGGTGCCCATCGAGATGTTGGTGACCCGCTCGAGGATGATCTCCACGACGACGGGAACCTTGTGCTCGTTGGCCAGAGTCCTGGCCCGCACCAGCGTCTCGCCGATGAGGTCGGGATCGGTGACGCGAAGCGCTTTGCAGCCCAATCCTTCTGCCACCCGAACATGGTCGACGCCGTAGCCCTTGGGGATACCGGGCTGCGTGTCCTGGGATTCCTGAGTATTGATGTTGTCGAACCCCAGCTGCACGCAGAAGTCCATGTCGAACGCGCGCTGCGCCTGCCGGATCAGCCCGAGGTACGAGTTGTTCACCACCACGTGCACGTACGGCAGGTTGAACTGCGCGCCGACAGCGAGTTCTTCGATCATGAACTGGAAATCGTAATCTCCCGACAGTGCAACGACATTCGCCTTGGGGTCGGCTGCCACCGCACCCAGTGCCGCGGGAATGGTCCAACCGAGCGGGCCGGCCTGCCCGCAGTTGATCCAGTTGCGTGGGGAGTAGACGTGCAGGAACTGACCGCCCGCGATCTGCGAGAGCCCGATGGTGCTGACGTAGCGGGTGTCTCGGTCGAAGACCTTGTTCATCTCCTCGTACACGCGCTGCGGCTTGATCGGCACGTTGTCGAAGTGGGTGCGGCGATGCATCGTCCGCTTGCGGGTCGCACAGTCCTCGACCCAGCCCGAGAGATCACGCACCGTGCCTGCCGCCCGACGTTCTTCGGCAACGGCCACGAACTGCTCGAGGGCGGCCTTGGCGTCGGAGATGATGCCGTAGTCCGGTGCGAAGACGCGTCCGATCTGGGTCGGCTCGATGTCGACGTGGACGAACTTGCGGCCCTTGCGGTACGTGTCCAGTCCGCCGGTATGCCGATTGGCCCAGCGGTTTCCGATGCCGAGCACGAAGTCCGAGGCCAGCAGGGTCGCGTTGCCGTACCGGTGCGCGGTCTGCAGCCCGACCATGCCTGCGGCGAGACGGTGATCGTCCGGGATCGTGCCCCAGCCCATCAGGGTCGGGATGACCGGGACGTCGAGTATCTCGGCGAGCTGGACGAGCAGGTCCGAGGCATCGGCGTTGATGATGCCGCCGCCGGCCACGATCAACGGGCGCTCGGCCGCGAGGAGCATGTCGATGGCCTTCTCGGCCTGTGCGCGCGAGGCGACGGGCTTGTGCACGGGCAGCGATTGGTAGGTGTCGGGATCGAAGTCGATCTCGGCCAGCTGCACGTCGATGGGCAGGTCGATCAACACCGGTCCCGGACGGCCGGATCGCATCAGGTGGAACGCCTGCGCGAACGCACCGGGAACCTGCGCCGGTTCGAGCACGGTCATCGCCATCTTGGTCACCGGTGCGGCGATCGCCGCGATGTCGACGGCCTGGAAGTCCTCCTTGTGCAGCCGCGCAACCGGGGCCTGGCCGGTGATGGCGAGGATCGGAATCGAGTCGGCCATGGCCGAGTACAGCCCGGTGATCATGTCGGTACCGGCCGGGCCGGAGGTTCCGATGCAGATGCCGATGTTGCCCGGTGCCGCTCTGGTGAACCCCTCCGCCATGTGCGAGGCACCCTCGACGTGGCGGGCCAGCACGTGGCGGATCCCACCGTGATCGCGCATCGCCGCGTAGAAGGGATTGATGGCCGCACCGGGGAGACCGAATGCGGTTGTGGCACCTTCGAGTTCGAGTATCTTCACTGCGGCATCGGCCGCGCGCATCCTGGGCATATCAGTTTCCCTTACCGGAGAGCCGAGCGACGCCGCGGTACAGCGCCGAATGATCCAGTCCACCATCACCATTGGCGCGGGCCGAGGCCATCAGCTGCGCCAGCACCGCGCCCATCGGGATCACGACCCCCGCCTCACGCGCAGCCGAGGTGACGATGCCGAGATCCTTGTGGTGCAGGTCGATGCGGAACCCGGGCTCGAACGAGCGGTCCAGCATCTTCTGCGCCTTCTGGTTCAACACTGCCGAGCCGGCGAGGCCGCCGCCGAGAACCTCGACCGACGCTGCCAGGTCCACGCCGTACGCCTCGAGGAACGCGATGGCCTCCGCGAGCACCTGAATGTTGCCTGCCACGATCAGCTGGTTGGCCGCCTTGACGGTCTGCCCGGACCCACTCGGACCCACGTGCACGACGGTCTTGCCGACGACGTCGAGAATCGGCTTGGCCGTGGCGAAGTCGTCCGCGCTGCCACCGACCATGATCGACAGGGTCGCGTTCTCGGCACCGGCCTGGCCTCCGGAGACCGGGGCATCGAGGATCCGGAAGCCGCGCGAGATCGCGTCGGCGGCCAAGGTGGCGGTGACATCGGGACGGATGCTGGAGAAGTCGATGATCAGCGCGTCGCGTCGAGCATTGTCGAACACACCACCCTCACCGACCAGGACGTCCTGCACATCGGGGGAGTCGGGAACCATGATCGCGATGACATCCGCGTCGTGGACGGCCTTGGCGATGGAGTCGGCGGCCGTGCCGCCCGCTTCGACCAGGGGCCCGGTGCGATCGGGAGTCAGGTTGTAGCCGACCACCTGGTGGCCCGCCTTGGCGAGATGAACGGACATGGGGCTGCCCATGATCCCGAGGCCGATGAATGCGATGGTGCTCATATCAATCCCTACTTGGTAGTGGTGCCGCTGGAAAGAGCCAGCTCCAGCCAGTCGAACGTGTCTTGGCGGGTGGCTTTGTATTCGAGTCCGACGTAGCCGTCGTAACCACGTTCGGCGAGGCCGGCGAGCTGTCCGCCGAGGTCGAGCGATCCGGTGCCCGGTTCTCCGCGGCCGGGGGAGTCGGCGATCTGCACGTGCCCGATCAGGTCGTGGTGGGCCTCGAGCGCTGCGAGAACGTCGTCTCCGTTGACGGCGAGGTGGTACAGGTCGGCAAGCAGGCGCAGATTGTGGACGTCCTGTTCACGGGCAACTCGACGGATGGTGGCGACGGCTCCGGCAGCGGACTTCAGCGGGTAGGCGGGTGCGCCGCTGACGGGTTCGACCAGTACGACCGCACCGATTTTCGCTGCGGCATTCCCGGCTGCGGCCAGGTTCTCGATCGCGACCTCGTCCTGGTCGAGCGGGTCGACTCCGTCGATGCGGTTTCCGTAGAGGGCGTTGAACGCCTTGGTGCCGAGTTGTTCGCCGATTCCGACGGTGGCGTCGATGTTGTCGCGAAAGGCCTGCACCTGCGCTGGATCGGACAGAATCCCGCGGTCGCCTGCCGGCATGTCGCCGGCGGCGAAGTTCAGTCCGGTCAGCTGTACCCCGGCATCGCGGATCGAGGACACGAACGCAGAGACATCGGCGTCCGACGGCACCGGGCCCCCGAACGGCCACCAGAATTCGACGGCGTCGAAGCCGGCATCTCGGGCGCGCTGCGGTCGATCGAGCAGAGGCACGTCGGTGAAGAGAATGGAACAGTTGACGGTGTAGTGAAGCCTGGAATCAGCGAAGGTGTTCATGCACAGTGCCTTTCAGTTCTGAGGTTGCGGCAGGCCGCGGTACCTGCGCCAGCTGCCGGTGTAGGTGATGTCGGTCAGCTCGTCCGGTTGTGCATCGAGCACCCCGGGGCGGAGGCCGACGCCGAGGACCGAGCGCCCGTCCTCGAGCGCGACCACGGTGAGTTCGAGCTCCGGCGGTTCGTCCGGCAGGAACGCCGTGCGGATGTCGTCGAGCGGAATGTCGTAGAGCTCGCCCTCGATGGCCGCACCTGCGGTGTGGTCGAGCAGCAGCGCCGGGAATTCGTCTCGTACCGAGAAGAAGCGGTAGTTCGGTGTGGTGCGCACTGTCCCGACGAACGGGTGGGACGAGACGTTGTGGTGCAGGCTGCCGCCCCGCATCGCACCACCGTTGCAGAAAAGCTCCGTCATGAAGTCGTTCCTCTCGGGCTCGATCGGATCGGACTCAAAGTCCGTAATGCGGAATAGTGATTCCGTTTTGTGATTCGAGTGTGGCGTGCACCACGTAGATCTGTCAAGACCCGCTCACCCGGACTGCCCGACCGAAGCGCCGAATACCGCAGTGCGGCAACACCGAAAGACTCGACGCAGACAGTCCGAGATCAACCCTTGACAGTGAATGTGATCGGTGTCACGCTCGTTTGGTGGAATCAACATTTCGTATAGCGGAATCAGAAACCGACGCTGCAGTCGTCGAGCTGAACGCGGCCTCCGACGCCGATGCGGCACGCAGGCTGTCACTGTGCCTGGACGTACCCCGCTGGATCGAGGGGGTTCTGAGCGCCCGCCCGTTCACCGACACACAGGCCCTGCGTCACGCCATCCGTCGCGTTGCCCGACCTTTGACGGCCGAGGAGGTGGCGCGAGCTCTCGCCGTGCATCCGCGTATCGGGGAAAGACCCGACGGCCACGACGCAAGTTCGGAGTACGCGAGCGCCGAGCAATCCGGCGTCGACATCTCCGACGCGAGCATCGAACAACGGCTACGAGCGGGAAACGTGGCCTACGAGAACCGATTCGGACAGGTGTTTCTGATCAGGGCCGCAGGCCGGGATGCCCACGCGGTTCTCGACGCTCTGCACGGCAGGCTCGCCAACGACCCCGAGACCGAGGCAGTCGTCGTCGAACACGAACTGCGGGAGATCGCCGAGATTCGGGCAACAGGAAGTCTCGGCGATGTCTGACCAGAGGAGCCATGTGACCGCTCACGTGCTCGATGCGGCGAGAGGCGTTCCGGCGCAGGGTGTCTCGATCGTGCTTGCCGATCACCACGGCACCCCGGTCGCCGACGCGGTCACCGATGAGCAAGGACGCGTCGCCGCGCTCGGTCCCAGCGAACTCGAACCGGGCGTCTACCGCCTGACTTTCGCAACCGGCGCGTACTTCGCCGCCCAGCACACCGAGTGCTTCCACCCCGAGGTTCTCGTCACTTTCGAGATCACCGCATCCGACCAGCACTACCACATCCCACTTCTGTTGAGCCCGTTCGCTTTCACCACCTATCGAGGGAGCTAGAACCCATGACCATCGTGCTCGGAGCAAACCAGTACGGCAAGGCCGAATGCAGACTCGTCCGCATCGACCGCGAGACTCCTCGCCACCGCATCACCGACGTCAGCGTCACCTCGCAGCTGCGCGGAGATCTCGAGGCCGTCCACACCGAGGGCGACAACGCCCACGTCGTCGCGACCGACACTCAGAAGAACACCGTGTACGCGTTCGCGCGGGACGGTATCGGCGCGATCGAGAGCTTCGCACTTCGTCTCGGGGCGCACTTCACCGGCAGTTTCGACTGGATCACCGGTGGGCGCTGGGAGATCGAGCAGTACCAGTGGTCGCGGATCGCGAACGGTGAAGACGGCTACGACCACTCGTTCGTCAAGGCGAGTGACGAGAAGCGGAACACGATCGTCACCGTCGACGGCGACAACATCTCCATCGTCTCCGGAATCAGCGATCTCGTGGTCCTCAACTCGACGGCGTCGGAGTTCTGGGGGTACCCGAAGGACCGCTACACGACGCTGAAGGAAACCACCGACCGCATACTGGCCACCTCGGTCAGTGCCCGCTGGCGGTATCTCACCACCGAGCTCGATTTCGACAAGACCTTCGACGACGTCCGCTCGATCATGCTCGACGCCTTCGCCTCCACTCACTCTCTTGCGTTGCAGCAGAGCCTGTTCCAGATGGGCAAGCAGGTTCTCGAGGCACACCCGGAGATCGGGGAGATCAAGTTCTCGATGCCCAACATCCATCACTTCCTCGTCGACCTCGAGCCGTTCGGACTCGACAACCCCGGTGAGGTCTTCTACGTCGCGGATCGCCCCTACGGTCTGATCGAGGCCACGGTGCAGCGCGACGATGCCCCGGACGCAGGCCGCGCCTGGGATACCGTGCCCGGATTCTGCTAGGAGCGAGCCGACATGAAGCTGACAAAACGCACTGCGGCCAAGACCCATTCACCGCACGACCCCGCCCGTCCCGAGGACGAGCGGTTGTCGATCGGTAGGTCGTATCTCTACGGATTGCAGCACATCCTGACGATGTACGGCGGCGTCATAGCACCACCTCTGATCGTCGGCGGCGCAGCGGGGTTGACCGGCACCGAGATCGCGCTGTTGGTCTCGGCCGCGTTGTTCGTCAGCGGAGCGGCCACCCTGCTGCAGACCCTGGGGGTGCCGTACTTCGGCGCAAAGCTCCCTCTGGTGCAGGGTATTTCGTTCGCCTCGGTGTCGACGATGGTGGCCATCGCAAGTGGGCCGGGCGGATTGAACTCGGTGTTCGGAGCCATCATCGCCGCCGGTGCCATCGGCATCCTCATCACCCCGTTCTTCAGCAAGATCGTTCGCTTCTTCCCACCGGTGGTGACCGGCACGATCATCACCGTCATCGGTATCTCGCTACTGCCCGTTGCGGTTCGGTGGGCGATGGGCGGTGATCAGCAGGCCACCGACTGGGGCTCGATGTCCAACATCGGTCTCGCGGCCTTCAGCCTCGTGGTGGTTCTGCTCGTCAGCCGACTGGTGCAGGGCACACTGTCGCGGCTGTCGATCCTCATCGGCATCATCGTCGGCACGGTGTTCGCGGTCCTGGTCGGCAAGGCCGACTTCTCCGGTGTCGGTGACGGTGCCATCTTCAGCCTCCCCGAGCCGTTCGCGTTCGGAGCTCCGACCTTCCAGATCGCGGCGATCCTGTCGATGGTGGTCGTCATCCTCGTCATCATGACCGAGACCACCGCCGACATCCTGGCCGTCGGCGAGATCGTCGGTACCGACGTCGATGCCCGACGTGTCGGCGACGGGTTGCGTGCGGACATGGTGGCCACCACCATCGCTCCCGTCTTCGGCACCTTCCCCGCCAGTGCGTTCGCCCAGAATGTCGGTCTGGTGGCGGTCACCGGAATCAAGAGTCGCTACGTCGTCGCCGCCGGCGGCTCGGTGCTGCTGTTCCTCGGACTCTTTCCCATCCTCGGTCTGGTCGTCGCATCGGTTCCGTTGCCGGTACTCGGCGGCGCGGGCATCGTGCTGTTCGGCTCGGTGGCCGCCAGCGGCATCAGGACTCTGTCCAAGGTGGAGTTCGACGGCAATCTCAACCTCGTCATCGTGGCCGTCGCCATCGGCTTCGGCGTCATCCCCATCGCGGTACCGGGCTTCTATGCAGCCTTCCCCGACTGGGTCCACGTGGTACTCGACTCGGGCATCAGTGCCGCGAGCATCGTCGCGGTCCTGCTGAACATCGCCTTCAACGTCGTCACGATCGGCCAGAAGGCCTCACCCTCGGTGGTGACCGCGGCTCCACCGGTGGCGACGCGGCATCACCAGTAGTGTTCTACCGAGATCGGTGGAAGCTACGAGCATGCGAGGTGGGACTGTGGCGGCAGGTGGCGGGGTGCAGTCCGTGGAGCGCGCATTCGAGCTGCTCGACATCATGGCCGCCTCGGGCGGATCCATCGGGATCAGCGAACTCGCCGAGGGAACCGATCTGCCGATGCCGACCGTGCATCGACTGATCGGGACCCTCGTCTCGCTCGGCTACGTCAGGCGGCTGCCGTCCCGTCGATACGCATTGGGCACCAAGCTCATTCGGCTCGGTGACAGCGCCTCCAAACTGATCGGCGGATGGGCCAAGCCATACCTGGCCGAGCTGGTCCGGATCACGCACGAGACGTCGAACATGGCGTTCCTCGAAGACGACATGGCGGTCTACGTCGCGCAGGTGCCGTCCGAACACGCCATGAGAATGTTCAACGAGGTGGGACAGCGGGTGCTGCCGCACTCCACCGGCGTCGGCAAAGCTCTCCTCGCGCAGTTGGACGACGACGCCGTCCGCGCGATCGTCGGCCGCCTCGGTATGGCACCCCGTACCGTCAACACCATCACCACGCTGGACGCGTTACTCGAAGATCTTGCGGTGATCCGCCAACGCGGCTACGCGATCGACGACGGCGAGCAGGAAGTGGGCGTGCGCTGCTTCGCCGTACCGGTGATCGGTGCACCCACGCTGACGGCGATGTCCATCGCCGGACCCACCGCGCGAGTCACGCTCGAATCGGCCGAACAGTTCGTACCCCTGCTGATCTCGGCCGCCGAGCGACTGGCGAAAGATCTCGCGGGCAACAACCCCGCACCCTAATCTTTCAGAATTCTCGCATCGCGAGCGAAGGACTCGACCTGCTCGGTCAGCCACACATGAGCCGGAACCGCGCCGCCGAGCAGTTCGCGAGCCAACGAGGGGGAATCCCCGATCGGCACATCGCTGCCCGCGATGATGATGTTGCCGTAGCGCCTGCCCTTGAGCATCGCCGGATCGGCGACGATCGCCAGATGCGGAAAGACACTGCGAAGAGTCGACGCCTCCTGCTTCGCGAGCGAAAGATCGCGTCGATCACCGCAATTGACGACGTACATGCCGCCGGGCGCGAGGACGCGTCGAACATGGGCGGTGAACTCGGCGGTCAGCAGCGGGGCCGGAGTGACCGCCCCGGCGAACACATCTCGCACGATCAGGTCGCGACTGTTCTCGCTCAAGGTCTCGGTGACCGCCCGCGCCTCACCGACGCGGATACGGAGCAGCGGTGCTCGCGGGAGGTCGAACCATTCGCGTACCAGCTCCGAGAGCTTGCCGTCGAGTTCCACGACCACCTGACGCGCACCGGGGAATTCGGCGGTGAAGGAACGCGCCAGTGTGCACGCCCCACCCCCGAGGTGCAGCGCTCGTAGCGGGAAGGTCGAATCCCACTGCGCGCGAACCAGTCCGGAGATCCAGCGCATGTACTCGAATTCGAGAACGGTGGGGTCGTTCATGTCGATGTGCGAACTCGGGACGTCGTTGACATTGACGACCCAGCCGTCGTCGGAGAAGGCGTCGCGGACCAGTTCACAGGTGCCCGAATCGATCTCGAACACTCCGGGTTGCAAAGAGCCGGCCGGTGCCGACGCGCGCTTCCTACCCATTCGCGGGCCCGTCGAGCCGAAAGTCCTCGAAATCGAATCCCGGCGTGACGGTACAGCTGACCAGACTCGGCTCGTCGCCCACCGGACGCGCCCGCTGCCACACCGAGGGCGGCACGATCTGCTGCGGCGCGTCCGGTGCGACCAGCAGCGAAGTCACGGTTCCCGGCTCGTCCCCTGCGCCGCCGAGGTCGAGCTGCACCGGACTACCACGGTGATACAGCCACATCTCGGTCCCGCGGACGGTGTGCCACGCCGACTGCTGGCCGGGCATAAGCAGGAACAGGATCGCCGTGCCTGCCGCGCGCGGACCGGGATAGCCGTCGGGCAGGAACTCCTGCGGGATGGTGACCTCGCTGCGCCAGGTCTCGCGGAACCAACCACCCTCGGGATGGGGTGCGAGGTCCAGGCCAAGAGCCCAGTGAGGCAGCGACGTCATGGACGCAACCCTAATCCGTAGCGATCTGAACCCGGAACGTGTCGCGCCCGGTGTGCAGGCTCCACAGCTGCTCGGCGAGAGCCTCGGGGCTCTTCCTCGGGTCGCTGCCGTCGATGGCACCACCGATGATCAACTGCGACACCTGGATTCCCTCTTCGGCCAGCTCCTCGTTGAGCAGCTGCGCGTAGGCTGCCTGGCCGGCGAACGCGATGGACGTGCCGGTGACGGTGCGACCCGGCTTGACTGCGGAGCCGCCGTTGACGAACAGGATCGTGCCCTTGTTCTCGCCGAGAAACCGCATGCCCGGGAGCACCTGGTGGACGGCGGCGATCGGTCCGTAGATCGAGAACTCGACCGGGCCGACCATGTCGGCCGGGGTGGTCTCGAGCACCGGCCGCATGAAGTCCTTCTGCGGAAGGGGGCTGTACTGCAGCACCTCGATGGGCCCGAGCGTTTCGGTGACCTGCTCGAGCGCTGCGGCGATCGAGGCCGGGTCACGCACGTCGGCGACGAAGCCCTTCGCGGAGATACCGTCGGCGGCGAGCTGATCGGCCAGAG
Source organism: Rhodococcus sp. 14-2496-1d (assembly GCF_002259365.1). Lineage (NCBI taxonomy): Bacteria > Bacillati > Actinomycetota > Actinomycetes > Mycobacteriales > Nocardiaceae > Rhodococcus > Rhodococcus sp. 14-2496-1d. The sequence continues at coordinate 132,750 of NZ_NPFV01000012.1, forward strand.
CGTCGACACGGGCCTGGTTTCGGGAGATGAGGCCGACCGAGAAACCCTGCGCGCCGAACTTGCGCGCCACCGCTGCTCCGAGACCTGCACCTGCTCCGACAATTGCTATGGAAGTCATGACCTGTGCAAGGCGAGTCCATCCTCGACTATTCCGACGACCGACTCGAGCAGGGCCTCTGCGCTCTCGTGCAGCGCCGTGACATCGCCGGTCCAGCCGAGCACACGCAGTGCGGCCGCGGCGATACCGGCGGCATCGGCTGTCGGGTCGCTCCGGCCGTTCTCACGATCGGCCCGCGCGTTCACCACGGTCTCCACCAGTCGAAACGGCAGGTCCTCCGTCCCCGGACGGCGCTCGGCGTCGAGTTGATCGAGCGTGTCCGACGCGATCGCCGCATACAGGCCCATGAGCGTGTAGCGATGGTCGCAGAAAGTCTCGAAGCGTTCGCTGCGCAGCTCGGGCAGCAGATAGAGCGCGCCGAGATTCCAGGTGGACGCACCGAGTTGGCCGGAGTCGAAGTAGGCGAGTGCGTACATCTGGGTCGCGGGCTCGGCCTGTGAGTCTCGGATGCGCTGCGCGACGGCCAGCGGTGCGTCGACCGTTCCGCTGAGCAGTGCGTCGAGGATGTCGTCCTTGGTCGCGAAGTGGTGGTAGAGCGAGGCCTGACGTAATCCGACGGCCTCGGCGATGACGCGAGTCGAGGTGTTGGTGAAGCCGCGAGTGGTGAACAGTTCGGCCGCGGCGTCGAGTATCTCCTCGCGAGCGGTGTCGCCGGGCCGCTTCTTCGTACTCAGCCTTGGCCTGCCTGCTCCGGTCATGACTGCATCTTGTCAGGTCGATATGACGGTGAGATTTCTGTCATCTGATCGAAATAGACGAAACGAGCTTGTTGCACGACGGACACGATCCGGGAACGACCGTGCCGAAAACTATCAACTGACAGAAAACCCGCCTCGGCGATGCAGCGGGGTCACTCATCCACCCACCTCGCCCGTAGGAGATCACATGAGCTCGACCACACTGCCCGCGTCGGGTCAGGGGTCCGAATCACCCGCCACCTCGGATCATTCGGACCTGGCCGCCCTGGGCTACGACCAGCAGCTCCATCGCAGCCTCGGCAAGTACGCGTCCTTCGCGGCCGGCTTCTCGTTCGTCTCGATTCTGACCACCATCTTCCAGCTCTTCGGACTCGGCTTCAGCTTCGGCGGCCCCGCCTTCTTCCTCACCTGGCCGCTGGTGTTCCTCGGCCAGTTCATGGTGGCTCTGAACTTCGCCGAACTCGCTGCCCGCTACCCCATCTCGGGCGCGATCTACCACTGGTCGCGGCGCATGGGTGGTGAGCTGGTCGGGTGGTTCGCGGGTTGGTTCATGATCATCGCGCAGATCGTCACCGCCTCGGCCGCCGCCATCGCCCTGCAGGTGGTACTTCCCAGCATCTGGGGCGGATTCCAGCTGATCGGCGAGGACACCGCACTCACCTCACCGAGCGGTGCCGCCAATGCCGTTGTGCTCGGCTCGATTCTGCTGGTGCTCACCACCACCATCAACTGCATCGGCGTGAACTGGATGTCGCGGATCAACAGCATCGGCGTCACCTGTGAGATCGTCGGAGTCATCGCCCTGGTCCTGGTGTTCTTCACCCACGCCGAACGCGGACCACAGGTGGTGTTCGATACCGGAAGTGCCGGAGCCGATCCCGGCTACATCGGGGCCTGGATCGTCTCGGGCCTGATGGCCGCCTATGTCATGGTCGGCTTCGGCTCGGCAGGCGAACTGGCCGAGGAGACCCGCAATCCCCGACGCGTCGCGCCCCGCACCATCCGCCTTGCACTGTCCGCCTCGGCACTGGGCGGTGGCCTGATGATCGTCGGTGCCCTGATGGCCGCACCGAGCCTGACCGACGGTCAGCTTGCGACACAGGGGCTTCCGTACGTCATCGACTCGATCCTCACCTCACCGTGGGGCAAGGTCCTGCTGATCGACGTCGCCATCGCCGTGTTCATCTGCACCCTCGCCATCCAGACCGCGGCATCGCGGCTGATGTTCTCCATGGCCCGGGACGGACGACTGCCCGCATCGGCAGCGCTGGCGAAGGTCAACTCGCGCACCGGAACTCCCATCGCACCGTCGGTTCTGATCGGCGTGGCCTGCGTGGCGATCCTGGCCGTCAACGTCGGCAACTCCGCGATCTTCACCACGCTGTCCAGCGTCTGCATCGTGTTGATCTACCTCGCCTACATGATGGTGACCGTCCCGTTGCTGATCCAGCGGCTCAAGGGATGGCCGCACGGCGGAGTGCAGAAGGACAGCGACGGCGAGAAGCTCTTCACCCTCGGCCGCCTCGGCCTGCCCGTCAACATCGCAGCGGTCCTGTACGGCGGACTGATGGTGATCAACCTGTCGTGGCCCCGCGCCGAGATCTTCGACCCCACCGGCGAATTCCCCATCCTGCGATGGGCCGCACCACTGACCGTCCTCGCCGTGATCGTCGTGGGCATCGCCTGCCTGCCCCGCGGCAAAGCCCACCCCAAGCCCGTCACGATCGGAGCCTGAATCACCATGAGCACGGCAACCGCAACCACCCACTCGGCCAGGGAACACGCACGATCCCAGGCCACCGTCGCGCCTGCACCCACTGCACCGGCGGGCATCTCGGAACTCACCTGGGCCGAATCGGTCCCCGGCGGCAGCTACACCACCAAGGTCCTCGCACGCGGAACCCGGCTGCGCCTCGTCGACGTGAACGGTGACGCCTGCGCCAATCTGCTGCTGTACCGCGCCGACGCACCATGGGAACGGCTCAACACCGCCGACACCGTCAAGGTGCCGTGGCAGGCGTATCTGAGCTCGGGTCATCCCCTGCTCTCGGACCAGGGCCGTGTTCTGGCCACCGTCGTCGGCGACACCTCCGGCCGCCACGACGCACTGTGCGGCACCACCTCGACCGCTACCAACGTCGCCAAATACGGAGACAGCGGACCACATTCGTCGGCTCCGGCCGGTCGAGAACTGTTCACCCTCGCCGCGGCCAAGCACGGACTCGAACCGCGGGACGTCGCGCCGTCCCTGTCGTTCTTCCACGGCGTCACCGTCGCCGCCGACGGCGCTCTGGTCAGCACCGGATCCGCAGGAGCGGGCAAGTCGGTGGATCTGCTGATCCACCTGCCGGTGATCGTGTTGCTCGCCAACACCGCTCACCCACTCGACCCGAGGTCCGAATTCCCCACCACCGCCCTCGACGTGTTGGCCTGGCGGGCACCCGAGGAACTGCTCACGCTCGACAACACCGAACCCGAATACCTACGCGCAGTGCAGAACACCGAGGACGCATGGAAGGCAGCACAGTGACCACCAGTGCAGTGATCGTGAAAGACGAGATCGCCCCCGCATTCGGTCCGTGGTCCGCCGTGGTCGAAGCCGGTGACATCCTGACGATCGTCGACCTGTACGGCAATCAAGCCGTCGACACTCTGCTGTACGGCGCGCACGATCGTTCCATCCGATACTCCGCCGCCGCGACGGTCTCCGCGCAACAGAACCTGTTCCTCACCACCGGTTCCGTTCTGCGCAGCGATGACTCGACGCCGCTGATGACGATCGTGGACGACGAGGTCGGCAACCACGACACCGTCGGCGGTGCCTGCTCCAAGGAGTCGAACACCCTGCGCTACGGCCACCACACTCAGCACCAGCACGCCTGCGTCGAGAACTTCCTGATCGAGGGATCCAAGTGGGGCCTCGGCAAGCGAGATCTGGCACCCAACATCAACTTCTTCATGAACGTGCCCGTCGACGCCGACGGGACCCTCGGCATCGTCGACGGTCTCTCGGCTCCCGGGAAGAAACTCTCACTGCGTGCCGAGATCGACACCCTCGTGCTCGTCTCCAATTGCCCACAGATCAACAACCCCTGCAACGGATTCGACCCCACTGCGGTCCGGATGATCGTGACGCGAGAGTCGGCGGGGGCATGAACGCGACCAAGATGACAGTCCACCGGCCGGGAATGCTCACCACGGTGCAGGACTGGCCGGGCCGCGTCGGCTACTGGAAGGTGGGCGTACCGCCGTCGGGACCGATGGACGACCTGTCGTTCCGGCTCGGCAACGTCGCCCTGGGCAACCCCGAGGGCACTCCGGGACTCGAATCCACCATGGCCGGGCCGGCATTGACGTTCGATGCCGACACCTACGTCTGCGTCACCGGTGCCGCGGTACCGGTGCGCATCGACGGCCGCGCGGCCCCGCAGTGGAAGCCGGTCCTGGTACCCGCCGGTGCCACCCTCGACGTCGGCACCACCACCGGTTCGGGTCTGCGGGTCTACGTGCTCGTCCAGGGCGGCTTCGATGTCGACGACTACCTCGGCAGTGCAGCGACGTTCACGCTCGGCAAGTTCGGCGGACATCGCGGCGGCGTGCTCGGCGAGGGCGACGTCATCGCACTGGCCGGCCGCTCCGACAACTCCGCCGTTCTCGGTCCGATTCCCATGGAACACCTGCCGGTGCTGACGTCGAGCTGGGACATCGCCGTCACCGAGGGCCCACACGGCGCACCGGAGTTCTTCACCCGCGAGGACATCGACACCCTCTACGCCACCCGCTACGAGGTGCACTTCAACTCCGATCGCACCGGAGTCCGACTGATCGGACCGAGGCCACAGTGGGCTCGGCCCGACGGCGGCGAGGCCGGACTGCACCCGTCGAACATCCACGACAACGCCTACAGCGTCGGGGCGTTGGACTTCACCGGCGATACCCCGATCCTGCTCGGACCCGACGGTCCGAGCCTGGGCGGCTTCGTCTGCCCCGTCACCGTCGTGGCCGCCGAACGCTGGAAGCTCGGTCAATTGAGGCCGGGCGACACCATCCGATTCGTGCCCGTGAAGGCCGCGTCCACGGCGCCGCTGGGTTCACTCGGTCTCGCTCGCCGCGCGTCTCTGCCCGCGGTGTTCTCCGCAGGCGGCGACGGCGACGACGGAGTGATCGCTCGACGCGACGCCGATACGTGCGTCACCTACCGTCGCTCGGGCGACGACAACGTGCTCGTGGAGTACGGCGACATGAAACTCGATCTGGCCCTGCGCGCCCGGGTGCACGCCCTCCATCAGCGCGTCGAGGCCCTCGCGCCCCGTGGCCTGGTGGACCTGACTCCCGGGATCCGCTCGTTGCAGGTGAAGGTGAATCCCGATGTGCTGTCCATCGATTCGTTGATGGGTCTGCTGTCCGAGGTCGAGGACGAACTACCCGCGGCCTCGGAGCTCGTGGTCCCCAGCCGCCAGGTTCGGCTGCCGCTCTCGTGGGACGACCCCTCGACCCGCGAGGCCATCCAGCGATACATGCACGGTGTGCGCGCCGACGCCCCGTGGTGCCCCTGGAACATCGAGTTCATCCGGCGGATGAACGGACTCGATTCGGTGGCAGAGGTGTTCGACACCGTCTTCGCCGCCGACTACATGGTCCTCGGTCTCGGTGACGTGTACCTGGGTGCACCGGTGGCGACACCGTTGGATCCGCGGCACCGACTGGTGACGACCAAGTACAACCCGGCGCGCACGTGGACGCCGGAGAACGCCGTCGGCATCGGTGGGGCGTACCTGTGCATCTACGGGATGGAGGGTCCCGGTGGATACCAGTTCGTGGGTCGAACCACGCAGGTGTGGAACCACAGCGCCGCCTACAGCGGCGGACCGTTCGAGGAAGGCACCCCGTGGCTGCTCCGGTTCTTCGACCGAATCTCCTGGTACCCGGTCGAGCCCGAGGAACTGATGGACCTGCGCGCAGATCTGGCAGCCGGCCGCAGCGGCGGAGTGCAGATCACCGACGGTGAGTTCTCCCTCGCCGAGCACGAGAACTTCCTGGACACCAACGCGGACTCCATCGCCGAGTTCCGCGCGACGCAGGCCGTCGCCTTCGGTGCCGAACGCGACGCATGGTCGGCAGCAGGCGAATTCGATACGACGAAGGGCAGGACCGATGCAGCCTGAGGTACGAGAACGAGTTCTGCAGGCATACAAGCGAATTGCCGAGGTCGATCGGCCGGAGGTGTGGATCACCCTGCGTGACGAGGACGACGTGCTGGCCGAGGCCGTCGCCCTCGACGAGGCGGTCGCGGCCGGTGCGGATCTACCGCTCGCCGGTGTGCTCGTCGCAGTCAAGGACAACATCGACGTCGCCGGCCTGCCCACCACCGCAGCATGCCCCGAATTCGCCTACACACCCAGCATTTCCGCTGTCGCCGTCGAGCGACTGACGAGCCAGGGCGCACTGGTGCTCGGCAAGACCAACCTGGACCAGTTCGCCACCGGACTGGTCGGCACCCGCAGCCCCTACGGCGCGGTCCGCTGCGCTTGGGATCCGACACTGATCTCGGGAGGCTCGAGCTCCGGTTCCGCCGTCGCGGTGGCACTGGGCATCGCGGACATCGGAATCGGCACCGACACAGCCGGATCGGGTCGAGTGCCCGCAGCCTTCCATGGCCTGGTGGGCATCAAGAGCTCACTGGGTATCGTGCCGAACACCGGCGTCGTGCCCGCCTGCGCCGACTACGACTGCGTCACAGTTCTCGCGCGCGATCTGGACAGTGCCACTGCGGCGATGAAAGTCATGACCGGGCCCACCGCCACCGATCCACGCAGCCGGGCCTGGCCTTCCGACGTACGGCTCGCCGCGTCCCCGCAGTCCCGCGTCGCCGTCCCACGAGGTGAGGATCTGACGTCGCTGAGTCCGGCGTACCGTCGGGCATTCGAGGCGACGGTGGCCGGCCTGGCCGAGAAGGGTATTGCCCACGCCGAGGTCGACATCTCGACGCTGCTGGACGCGGCAACACTGCTGTACGACGGAGCGATTGTGGCCCAGCGGTATTCGGCCGTCGGAGAGTTCCTCGACACCGCGCCTGCCGGTGCCGATCCCACGGTGTCCGCGATCGTTCGCTCGGCGGCAACGCCGTCCGCACACCGGTACGTCGACGATCTCGCCGCTCTCGCCGGAGCCGAGACCGCGGCCCGCGCACTCCTGAACGGGTTCGACGGCCTGCTGTTGCCCACCACCACCGAGCATCCGAGCATCGCTGCGGTGCAATCGGATCCGGTCGGCATCAACCGACGCCTCGGTACGTTCACCAACTTCTGCAATCTGCTCGACATGGCCGCGGTGGCCGTTCCCGGAGCCTCGACGCACGACGGCAACCCGTTCGGCGTCATGGTCGTGGTGCCGGCATTCGAGGATCAGATCGCGATCGACCTCGCTGCACAGCTGAGCGGCGTCGCGTCACCCTCGCTGATCGACGACGGTATCGAGGTGTTGGCCGTCGGAGCGCACCTGCGCGGCTTTCCCGTGCACCACCAGCTGACCGATCGCGGTGCACGCTTCATCGGCGAGGTGACGACCACGGCGGACTACCGACTCGTGGATCTGCACACCACCCCGCCCAAGCCCGGTCTCGTACGGCGTGCGGGCCACGGCGCTCCCATCTCGGGAGAGTTGTATCGCATGTCCGCCGCCGCCCTCGGAACGTTCCTCGCGGTATTGCCCGCGCCGATGGGTCTGGGTCCGGTCGAGTTGTCCGACGGTCGCTGGGTCACCGGATTCTGCTGCGCGCACGACGCAGCCGAGAACGGCACCGACATCACCGAATTCGGCGGCTGGCGCGCATACAGGGCTCAAGCCGGGACCGGTCTGCCTCCGTCGGTCGCCACGCGCACGGCGAGCAGTCCGAGTACCGTGCCCATGACGTAGCGCTGGACCCTCAGCCACGTGGGCCGAACGGCCAGGAACTGAGCGATCGATCCGGCCAGCACCACGATCGCCAGATTGACCGCTACTGCCACGGCGATCTGTACGCCACCGAGCGTGAATCCCTGCAGCAGAAGGTGTCCGGCCGCGGGATCGACGAACTGCGGGATGACCGAGATGTACATGATCGCGATCTTCGGGTTCAGCAGGTTGGTCACCAACCCCATCGTGAACAGCCGACGGGTCGAATCCTGTTGCAGCTCGGTCGGTTCGAAGGCCGACACCGAACCGCGCAGCGCCTGCACAGCCAACCAGGCGAGGTAGGCGGCACCGGCGAGCTTGACCGCGGTGTACAACGCAGGCACGGCCGAGAAGACCGCTGCCAAGCCGAGATTGGTGGCGGTGAGATAGACCAGGAAACCGAGCGCGACGCCGGCCAACGACACCAGTCCCGCCCGCTTCCCTTGCGAGATGCTCCGCGAGACGAGGTAGATCATGTTGGGCCCCGGGGTCAGAACCAACGCGAGAGCCACGGCGAACACTCCGACAACAGCAGAAATCGAGACCATGCGGACAACTCTTCACGCCGACGTACCGACCGAGAAGAGCCAGTTACGGTGTCGTGGTCTCTATCCGGCACGCACGAGGGTGGCCACCCCGTCGGCGATCGCTGCCATCCCGGCTGCCGTCGGGTGCAACGGTGCCGCGGGATTCTGCGGGACGACCCCCTCGAAGTACCGCTGATCGGGGGCCACGCACACGTCGTGGCCGACACTCAGCGCCTCGGTGTCGACGAACTCGGCACCGTGCTCTTCGGCCTGGGTCCGCAGGGCCTCGTTCATCGCGGTGATGCTGCCCTGGATGTAGTCGGCGTCCTCGGGGAGCATCGGTTGGGTGGGGAAGCAGCCGCCGTCCGGCAGGTAGGTGCCGTAGCCGACCACGAGAATCCGCGCATCGGGCGCACGCTCGGCCACCGCGTCGAGCATCGCACCCCAGCTCGGTGCGCTGTCGGCGATCGCCGCGGCCACGGTGTCGACGCCGCCTGCGGTGAGGCGGTCCCTGCAGACGTTGGTGGCCGAGGTGTCCGCGAACGTCAGGCACTGCACGGCCGTCGAGACCAGCCCGATGTCGTTACCGCCGATCGTGACGGTCACCAGATCGGTGTCCGGGCTCAGTGCATCGAGTTGCACCGGTACCTCACCGCTGGACGTGCCCTGCGGAGTGGAGACGATGTTCTCGGTGACGGCACCCGAGCAGGTGACGTCGACGAAGGAGCCCACGGCCAATTCCTCGGCGAGCACGTGCGGATAGTTGGCGTCGGACTGCTGACAACCCGGTGCGCCGACCTGGTCGGGGATCCGTGGGCCGGACGCGGCCGAATCACCCAACGCGACGTAGTTCACCGGCACCGCCGCATCGGACGACCCAGCGGATGCTTCCGACGATCCAGCGGGCGCTTGCGATACCGGTGAATTCGAGGAGCAGCCCGCCAGTACGCAGGCCGACACAGCAAGACCGACGATAATTCCCTGGCTCCTCACAGCTTCGACGCTACAGCTGCCGGTAATCTCGACCGGGTTGTCCGGGACATACAGTCCATCGCATCGAACAGAGGAATTACATGATCACCGCGTTCATCAACCAGATCCTCAGCGGCTTCGGCTCCATTTCCGCTGGTAGCAGCGGCTTCGAGCTGGCACCGGGAACGCTGCCCTTCGGGCTGTAGAGACCACCGGAACGCTCGCCCGCGCGGGGCCGACGATTGTTTCGGTGCCGCGCGGGTACCCCCGCATCATGACTACCCAGAACGACGACCAGAAGAACGCCGACACTGCCCCCGAGGCAAAACCGGATGTGACGTCCGATCCGGCCGCAGCGGCCGAGGACAACGATTGGTCGAGCGAAGGCGGAGCCGTCGAAACCGGTCCGGCAACCGACGACGAGCGAACCGCAGGCAACTAGCCGATCAGACGGCGGGGAGCGGCCCGCAGCGTGCGAACGTCGCCGTCGGCAACGATGTGTTCCACCGTCTCGCCTCGGGTGCGCATCGACTCGTCGACGGCGAAGTTCACGCGAGCATCGCCGAGCCAATCGACGCCGACGACGATTCCCACGGTTCCCTTCGGGATTCCGCTGCGCCACCGCACGTGGCCCAGATTGCGGACCGTGATCACGGTCTCTCCGATCTCGAAGTGCCCCATACGCCCCCCCGGCTCGATTCTTGCCGACCAGTAGACCTCGAGCGAACACCCTGTTCAAGCGGTGCATCCGCGCTTATATCGACCTCTCACAGCCTCGACGCCAGTCGGCACGATCACAATCCGGCGATGTACCGATTTCGGGCGATCTTTCACGCCGAGCGGTATTTTTCGGTTTGATCATTTGCCGCTACGGCAATATTTCTTGCCAACCAACAGCCTCGGTCGGACACTGTCCAGATGACTACAGACACCGATCGACACACTCCGGTCGACGCGATCATCATCGGCGGCGGAGTCGCCGGACTCAGCGCCGCCGTGGCTCTCGGCCGTTCCCGACGCTCCGTTGCCATCGTCGACGCGGGCGATCCCCGCAACGCTCCGGCAGCGCATTCCCACAACTACCTCACCCGCGACGGGGAGTCGCCTCTCGAGCTGGTTCGACTCGGCCGAGACGAGGCGCGGCACTACGGCGCACGCATCGTCGAGGGCATCGCGACGTCCGCGAATCGCACCGACACCGGGTTCGAGGTGAGTCTCGCCGACGGTTCCGTCGTCCGCGGCCGCCGCCTCCTGGTCACCACCGGTCTCACCGATGTCCTGCCCGACATACCCGGCCTGGCCGGTCGCTGGGGGCGCGACGTGTTGCACTGCCCGTACTGCCATGGCTGGGAGGTACGCGATCGCAGGATCGGCATCATCGGCAGCGCCATGGTCGGGCACCAGGCCCAGATGTGGCGTCAGCTCACCGAGCACGTCACCGTGTTCGCACACACGGCAACGGAATTGGCGCAGGCGGATCTCGAGCGACTTGCCGCCCGTGGCATCGAGGTGGTCGACGAGGAGATCGCTCGGGTCGATGTCGACAACGACGCCATCGTCGGAGTGACACTCGCGAGCGGCGCGCAGATCCGTCTGGATGCGCTGGTCGTGGGCCCCAACTTCACCTCCCGCGCAGACATCCTGGTGTCGCTCGGGATCGGCACGACCGAGATGGTCATGAACGATCACGTCCTCGGCACGTATGTCGAGGCCGATCCCGTCGGTGCCACATCGGTGCCCGGGGTGTGGGTTGCAGGCAACGTGGCCGCTCCGATGGACACCGTGGTGGCGGCGTCCGCGGCCGGAGTCAAGGCAGGTGCCGCGATCAACGGTGACCTGATCGAGGAAGAGGTCCGCATGGCCGTCGAACGAGCGAAGGCCATCGCTTCCTAGCTACCGAGGGCCGCCGCCAGGCCCTCCTCGATCGCCGGCTTGCGAACTCCGAGCTCGGCGAGGGTGGCGTCCTCGTTCTCCAGAAGTGCCAGCAGAATGTGCTCGGTACCGATGTAGTTGTGCCCCAACCGAAGCGCCTCGCGGAAGGTCAGCTCCAGAGCCTTCTTCGATCCCGCGTCGAACGGGATGAGGGCGGGCAGCGGATCCGCCGGTTCCGGTAGCGTGGCAGCCACTGCCGTGCGGATCCGTTCGGGCGTGAGGCCCTGAGCGCCCAGCAGTTTCACGGCCACTGCCTCGGGTTCACCGAGCAGGCCGAGAATCAGGTGCCCGGTCGTGATTCGGTCGTTCGCGGCGGCCCGCGCCTCGTTCTGCGCGCCGACGACCACGTTGCGAGCCCTCGGGGTGAAGCGCGAGAAACCCTGATTGGCATCGAGATCGGCGGGATCGTCGCCCCCCTTGGCGACGAAGCGCTTCTGCACCGCCTGCTTGCTGACCCCCATGGACGCACCGATGGCAGTCCAGGACGCCCCGGAGCGACGCGCTCGGTCGACGAAATGTCCGATCAGGTGATCGGCGACCTCGCCGAGGGCATCGGCGGCGATCACCGCGCCGGAAAGCTGGTCGAGCGCATCGGTGTGCACTTCCTCGATGGCCTCGATGAGGTCGTCGAGACGGACGGGGTTGGACATCTTCAATGGTTCGGTCATTCGTCAACCCTAGGTTGACGACTCCAAATCGTCAACACTTGGTTGACGCCGCGATGAAATCGCAACATCTGTTGAAGTTCTTCGCCCGCCAGGTCCGACTTCGTACCCGAACACGCTGCGCAAAGACGTATATTCACCGATGAAGGTGCCGCGAACAGCCATGCGAACGCCACGCGCGAGAAGGAAGTAGGTCCTTCGATGAACACGAAGGTCGCTGCGCCCTTCGCCATGCACACCAAACGGATCGCCGGACTGGTGGCAGTGGTCGTCGTCGCGAGCACCGTCTTCGTTCTCGGCGACGCCGGAGTGCGGGCCGGTGTCCTCGCGACCGTCGCCGTCGGTTCGGTACTGGCCATCAGCGCCGCGATCCGTCGATACCGTCCCGACGACTCGCGCTGTTGGTGGGCACTGTTCGGTGCCTCGGTGCTGTTCATGTTCGGGGTCTCGCTGCGCAGCGATCCCACCGCACTGAGTCATTCGTTCCCGCTGCTGCCGGATCTGTTCACACTGACCGGGTACGCACTCGTCGGGTACGCACTCTCGCGGTGGATCCGAGATCGTCAGTCGATCGACGACATCACTCCGCTCGTCGACGCCGGCCTGATCTTTCTCGGCACCCTGTTCCTGTCGTGGTTGCTGTTCATCTCCCCGGGCCTCGAATCTCCTCGTTCATCGGCATCGACGGTGGTCAACGGTTTGTATCCGGCGATCGACGCAGCGCTGATCACCTTGACCACCTACCTGCTGTTCTCGTCCAAGCCCCGTACCGTTGCGCTGCAGTGGGCCCTGATCGCACTCGTCGCGACACTGGTCGGCGACGTCTCGTACGCCTTCGCGGCCACCACCGACGACGCTCCGTCCTCGGGATTGCTCGACGGCATCTACCTCTTCGCGTATCTCTCCCTGGCGATGGCCGCCCTCGATCCGTCGATGCGCACCGTCTCGCAGCGGCAGACTCCTGCACCGGCGCACAGCAGCCGCCGCGTCGTGTTCGTGGTGACGCTGCTGGTCGTCTGCGCCACGGTGCCGCTGCTGGGCTCGGCAGTGTCCACCGGAGATCTGATCGTCCGGTCCCTGTTGCTCGCATCGATCCTGGTGGGCGCATTCCTACGCGGCGAGCGTGCGCTGACCCGAGTGCAGGTCGGCGAGGAGCACGCGAAATACCTGGCCGCTCACGACCTGTTGACCGGCCTACCGAACCGCACGATGCTCGACGAGGAGTTCACCCGGCTCGAGCGCACCCAGACTCCGGGACGCACGTGCGTCCTGTTCGTCGACCTCGACAACTTCAAGATGGTCAACGACTCGTACGGCCACCGCGTCGGCGACGAACTCATCGTCGCCGCAGCGGGACGCATCCGGGCCGCAGTCGGTGCCACCGACACCGTGGTCAGGTACGCCGGTGACGAGTTCGTCGTGCTGACCCGCCGCGATCGCGGTGGAGCGGAAGCGTTGGCCCGACGCATCATCGATCGGACGAACGAGCCGTTCCCCCTGAGCGCCGCGACGGCATACGTCACGGCCTCGGTGGGAATCGCAGACGCGGACCGATTGCACGACGCCATCCGCGAGGCCGACACCGCGATGTATCACGCCAAATCGCTCGGTGCGGCGCGGTACGCGTTCTTCGACGAGTCGCTGCGTGCGCGAGCGACGTCCGCGATCGAGACCGCCACCGCATTGCGCGGCGCGATCAGACGCGGCGAGCTCGAGGTGTACTACCAGCCGATCATCGAGACCACCTCGCGCACCACCGTCGTCTACGAGGCACTCGTGCGCTGGAACTGGCAGGGGCGAGTGCGCACCCCCAACGAGTTCATCCCGATCGCCGAATCGACCAATCTCATCAAGGAGATCGGCGAATGGGTGCTGCGCACCTCGATTTCGGATCTGGTGACACTGCGTTCCAACGGGCAGAAAGTCACCATGTCGGTGAACGTGTCCCCGCTGCAGCTTCGAGACGATTCGTTGCCGGTCATCGTCGCCCGACTGCTCGACACGTACGGCCTCCACGGAGCAGATCTGGCACTCGAGATCACCGAGAGCGTCCTGATCGACGACATGGGCACGGCGAAGAGCGTTCTCGACCGACTCGCCGCGATGGGTGTGCTCATCGTTCTCGACGACTTCGGTATCGGCTACTCCTCGCTGAGCAGGCTGCGCGCGATGCCGATCGCGCTGCTGAAGATCGACAAGTCCTTCGTTCACGAGATCGGCAGTTCGGAATCGGACACTCAGCTGATTCGCGCCATCGTCGCCATGGCGTCGGCGCTGCCGGTGGCCACGGTGGCCGAGGGCGTCGAGACCGAGGAGCAGGCTGCGATCATCGAGGCTCTCGAATGCCGCTTCGCGCAGGGCTTTCTGTTCGGTAGACCTGCACCCGTCGCACACTGGCTTCTCGAATCCGCCGAGACCCGTCCCGGCAGGTGATCCGGATGTTAGCGTCGGGCGGTGTCTGCAATAGGAGTGCACCGCTCGACTGTCCTTGCCTGTGCCCTGCTGCTGGTGCCGCTCGCCGCGTGCAGTAGCGGCGAGAGTACCGATCCCGACTCCGCGGCCGAGAACAGCTGTGTCCTCGGTGCCAGTGGAGGTACGCCTGTGAACGCGACGCCGAGCGCGAGTTCGGGCGACATCTCCACCAATCCCGAAGTGGCGACCGGGTATCGATCGAACATGAGCCCGGTGGAGACCGCCTCTTACTCGGTCTCGACGGCCAACCCGGTCTCCACCGAGGCCGCGTGTGCGGTTCTGCGCGACGGCGGCACCGCGGCCGACGCCCTGATCGTTGCGCAGACCGTGCTCGGCCTCGTCGAGCCGCAGTCCTCGGGCATCGGCGGCGGAGCCTTCCTGATGTACTACGACGCGGCCACCGGTGAAGTACAGAGCTACGACGGCCGCGAGACCGCTCCGATGAGTGCCACCGGGGACTATCTGCGGTACATCGACGACGTCAATCGCACTCTGCCGCAACCCGATGCCCGTTCCAGCGGGCGGTCGATCGGCGTTCCTGGAGTGCTGCGCATGCTCGAGCAGGCCCACGACGATCACGGGACCAAGCAGTGGGGCGACCTGTTTCAGCCCGCAATCGGTCTCGCCGACAACGGAATCGAGATCAGCCCGCGCATGGCGTCCTCCATTGCCGACTCGGCACCGAAGCTCGCCCTCGATCCCGCGTCCAAGGAGTACTTCCTGCAGCCGGACGGCACCGGTAAGCCGGCCGGGACGGTTCTGAACAACCCGGCGATGTCGAAGACGCTCTCCGCCATCGCAACCGGTGGTGCCGACGCCTTCTACACCGGTGACATCGCGCAGGCCATCGTCGATGCGACCGCCGACACCACCGCAGGTCGCACTCCGGGACAGATCACGCTGGAAGATCTCGCCGCGTACGAGCCCAAGACCCGTACGGCCGTGTGTACCGAGTACCGCGATCACGACATCTGCGGGATGCCCGGACCGTCCTCGGGCGGTATCGCGGTGGCGTCGACGATGGGCATTCTGTCGAACTTCGATCTGGCGCAGTACGCGCCGACGGGGATGGACGCCAACGGCGGAACCCCGACGGCCGAGGGCATGCACCTGATCGCCGAGGCCGAGCGCCTCGCCTACGCCGATCGTGACAAGTACGTCGCCGATCCTGACTTCGTTCCCCTGCCCGGTGGGTCGCCCGATGCACTGCTCGATCCCGAATACCTCAGCGAGCGAGCAGGACTGATCGACGAGGGCAGGTCCATGGGCACAGCGCAGCCCGGCGACTTCGGCCCGGTGCAGTTCGCCTCGTCCACCGATCCCGAGTACGGCACCAGCCACATCTCCGTCGTCGACAGCCAGGGCAACGCGGCCTCGATGACGACGACCGTCGAGTCGGCCTTCGGCTCGTTCCACATGGTCGACGGCTTCCTGCTGAACAATCAGCTCACCGACTTCGCGGCATCACCGGTGGCCGAGGACGGCACGCCGGTGGCCAACCGCGTCGAGCCGGGCAAGCGTCCGCGCAGCTCGATGGCTCCGACGCTGGTCTTCGACCGGGGCGACGACGGTGCGCGCGGCGATCTTGTACTCGTCGCCGGCTCTCCCGGTGGTTCGGTGATCATCCAGTTCGTCGTCAAAACATTGGTGGGACTGCTCGATTGGGGCATGGATCCGCAGCAGGCGGTGTCGATGGTCGACTTCGGTGCGGCCAACACACCGTCGACCAATTACGGCGGCGAACACCCGAACGTCTCGGGCGAGAACGACCCCGTGGTCGCGGCGCTGCGCGAGATGGGCCACCAGGTGTCGGTTGCAGACCAGTCCAGTGGACTGAGCGCGCTACAGCGAACCGACGGTGGCTGGATCGGTGGAGCCGACCCCCGCCGCGAGGGTGAGGTACTCGGCGGATAGCCGCGAGCGCGGGTAGCGCTCAGGGCACGAATCGGTAACCCATACCGGTTTCGGTGATGAGGTGTACCGGGGAGGCCGGGTCACGTTCGAGTTTCTGTCGCAGTTGGCCGAGATAGATTCGTAGATAGTGCGTTTCGCGCTCGTGGCCGGGTCCCCATACGGTGCGCAGGATGTCCTTCTGCGACACCAGCTTGCCCTCGTTGCGTACCAGCAGTTCGAGTACACCCCACTCGGTGCGGGTCAGGTGCACGTTCGCACCATCTCGCACAACGGTTTTCGTAGCGAGGTCGACGGTGAAGTCCGCGGTGACGACGACGGGGTCGGCGACGGAGTGCGGTCCGCGGCGCAGTGCTGCGCGCAATCGGGCCAGCAGCTCGTCCATGCCGAAGGGCTTGGTGACGAAGTCGTCGGCACCGGCGTCGAGCGCTTCGACGGTATCGGCGGAATCGGTGCGCGCCGAGAGCACCAGGATCGGTACGTCGCTCCAGCCGCGCAGCCCGGCGATCACGTCGATTCCGTCGATGTCGGGCAGTCCGAGGTCGAGAATCACGATGTCCGGGTGGAAGTTCGCGGCCACCCGCAGCGCCTCACCGCCGCTCGCCGCGCTGACCACCTCGAACCCACGCACATTGAGATTGATCCGCAACGCCCGCACGATCTGCGGCTCGTCGTCGACGACGAGCACCCGCACCTTCACCTGCCCGCCGCCTTCAACTCGACCGTCATCGTCAGCCCGCCGCCGACGGTGTTCGATGCCGTGACGGTACCGCCCATCGCACGCACGAATCCCCGCACCACCGACAATCCGAGCCCGACGCCCACCGAGTTGTCCCGATCACCGAGACGTTGGAACGCGTCGAACATCGTGTCCTCGGCACCCTCGGCGATGCCGGGTCCGTGGTCGGCGACGGAGATACTGGCCCACTCACCGTGCGCGGCGGCACTGACGGTGATGTCGCCGACGGGGGCGTAGCGGGCACTGTTGTTCACCAGATTCGCGAGCACACGTTCGAGCAGGCCCGGGTCGGCCAGTACCTCCACATCGCCCACCTCGACACGCACTCGGTCGTCCGCCCCGACCAGCGCGCCACCGAGCACGTCGTCGACGAACACCGGACGCAGGCTCGGCTGCACGACGCCTGCCTGAAGCCGCGAGGAATCGAGCAGATTGCTCACCAGAGCGGTCAACTGATCGGCCGATTCGTCGATCGTCGCGAGCAATTCGTCGGTGTCCTCGGGCGAGAACTGAACGTCGGTGCTGCGCAGAGACGAGGATGCCGCCTTGACCGCCGACAGTGGTGTCCGCAGATCGTGGCTGACGGCCGAGAGCAATGCTCGACGCAACGCGTCGGCCTCGGCGAGAGCGTTGGCTCGGCTGGCCTCCTCGGCGAGACGGCCCTGCCGAACCATGCCGGCGGCCTGGTTGGCCACCGCCGCGAGTACCCGCCGATCGTGCGCGTGTGTGCGTTCGCCGACGAGCAACAACGTGAAGTCGCCCGCGTCGACCTCGGTGTCGGCCCCGGCACGATCGACGGGAGCCTGCGCACCTGCGCTACCCACGATGGAGCCGGACTGGTTGTCCCACAGAGCCACTCCGCTCTGGCGGTACGTTTCGCGGGCGCGTTCGAGCAGGGCGGTCAGGTCGGCTCCGCGCAGCACCGATCCGGCGAACAGCGTCAACAGTTCGGCTTCCTGGGTCGCCCGCCGTGCCTGACGCGTGCGTCGGGCTGCCGCGTCGACGAGGGCAGCGACGGCGACGGCGACGAGGAGCAGCACGACGGTGACGACGAAGTTGTCGGGCTCGGCGATGGTGAGGCTGTATCGGGGGGTGGTGAAGAAGTAGTTGAGCAGGAAGCCCGCGATCAGCGCCGACAATGCCGCCGGCGCAACCCCTCCCAGCAGTGCAACGCACAGCACCACCATGAAGAACAGAGCGCTCTCACCGCTCGAGTCGAAGTCCGGACCGACCGTGCTGAGCACTGCCGCGGCCAGGCAGGGCACCAGAACCGCGGCGACCCACGCCAGAATGCGGCACCGTCCCGAGTCGACCTGCACCCCCCATCGCCGGGCCTGCTCGGCGTGAGTGACCATGTGCACGTCGATCTTTCCCGAGTTCTGCACCACTGCCGCGCCGATGCCCTCGTCCAGGATTCGGGCGGCACGTGACCGTCTCGAGGTGCCGATCACCAGCTGGGTCGCGTTGACGCCGCGGGCGAAGTCGAGCAGGGTCGACGGCACGTCGTCGCCGACGACGCTGTGGACGCTGGCCCCGAGACCGGCGGCGAGCTTGCGCACCGAACCCATCTGCGGTGCCGACACACCCATCAGCCCGTCACCGCGGACGATGTGCAGCACCATCAGCTCCGCACTGGACTTCGAGGCGATCCGACTCGCTCGGCGGAGCAGCGTTTCCGATTCCGGTCCTCCGGTCACTGCCACCACCACGCGCTCGCGTGCCTCCCACGTGTCGGTGATGCGATTGTCCTTGCGGTACTTCACCAGTGCCGCGTCGACCTGATCGGCGATCCACAGCAGTGCGAGCTCTCGCAGGGCGGTGAGGTTGCCACCGCGGAAGTAGTTGCTCAGTGCGGCGTCGACCTTCTCGGCGGCGTAGACGTTGCCGTGTCGCAACCTGCTGCGCAGCGCCTCGGGGGTGATGTCGACCAACTCGACCTCGTCGGCGGCTCGAACGACGCTGTCGGGCACCGTCTCCCGTTGCGGCACTCCGGTGATCTGCTGCACCACGTCGTTGAGCGATTCGAGGTGCTGCACGTTGAGGGTGGAGATGACGTCGATGCCCGCGTCGAGCAGTACCTCGACGTCCTGCCACCGCTTGCCGTGCACACTCCCCGGCGTGTTGGTGTGCGCCAGTTCGTCGACGAGCACCACCTGCGGCTGTCGGGCCAGGACGGCGTCGAGGTCCAGTTCCTGCGCCGAGGACCCGCGATAGTGGACGGTCGCCATCGGCAGCACTTCGATGCCGTCGAGTGCGTCTATCGTCCGCGCGCGGCCGTGGGTCTCGACCACCGCGGCCACGACGTCGCAACCCCGGCTCCGCAGTCGGTGCGCCTCGCCGAGCATGGCGTAGGTCTTGCCGACGCCGGGTGCCGCGCCGAGGTAGATCCGCAGCTCACCCCTGTCCGCCACAGCCTGTCTCCTCACCCGGCCGGTATGTGTCCCGTAGTGCCAGGTTCAACTCCGGAACGTTCACCGCTTCGGCACCGAGTACACCGTACTGCGGTCCGTGGGTGTACTCGGCGACCAGAGCCTCGACATCGGTCACCGACGCTCCGTTGACCTGCGCCACGCGCGCGACCTGGATGGCCGCATACGCGGGACTGATGTCGGGATCGATACCCGAGCCGGAACCGGTGACGGCGTCGGGCGGTACCGCCGACGGGTCGACGTTCTCGCGGTCGGCGATGGCGGCGCGGCGTTGCTCGACGAACGACGCCAGGACCTCGCTGGACGGTCCCTGGTTGGTCGGCAGCGCAGCCGCGGGATCCCCGGGGGCGAACGGGTCGTCGTCCGACACCGACCCGGTGACGCGGGTGTGGAAGTACGGATCCGGCTCTCCCGGAGCGACCTGCGGATCGACGCCGATCAGCGAGCTTCCGACGACGCAGCCCTCGGCGTCGCGCAGCGGCGAACCCTCGGCGGAGTCGGTGCCGATGCGGCTGATGCCCCAGACCACGGCCGGGTAGCCGATGCCGAGAATGACGGTCAATGCCAGCAGCACTGCGAAGCCTGCCACGACCTGGCGGAGAAATCCCTGTACGAAGCGCATGGTCAGCCTATCCCTGGAATGTGTCGAACGAGTAGATCGATGAGCCAGATCCCGACGAAGGGGCTGATGACGCCGCCGACGCCGTACACCAACAGATTTCGGCGCAGCAGTGCTGCCGCCGAAGCCGGGGTGTACCGCACACCTTTGAGCGCCAACGGAATCAGTGCGACGATCACCAGCGCATTGAAGATCACCGCCGACAGGATCGCCGATTCCGGCGTCGCCAGATGCATGATGTTCAGTCCACCCAGCTGCGGATAGACGGTGGAGAACATCGCCGGCAGAATCGCGAAGTACTTCGCCAGATCGTTGGCGAGGGAGAACGTCGTCAGCGCACCACGGGTGATGAGGAGCTGCTTGCCGATCTCGACGATCTCGATCAGTTTGGTCGGGTCGGAATCGAGGTCGACCATGTTGCCGGCTTCCTTGGCCGCAGAGGTGCCGGTGTTCATCGCGACACCGACGTCGGCCTGCGCCAGAGCCGGGGCGTCGTTGGTACCGTCGCCGGTCATCGCGACCAGCCTGCCGCCCTCCTGCTCCTGCCGGATGAGCGTGAGCTTGTCCTCGGGGGTCGCCTCGGCCAGGTAGTCGTCGACGCCTGCCTCGGCGGCAATGGCCTTGGCGGTGAGTGGATTGTCGCCGGTGACCATCACCGTCCGAATTCCCATGGCGCGCAGTTGAGCGAACCGCTCGGCGATGCCCGGCTTGACCACATCGGAGAGTTCGACGACGCCGAGAGCGCGGGCAGCAGAACCGGTTTCGCGGATGGCAACCACCAGCGGGGTACCGCCGTTCTGGGCGATGTCGTGCACGGTGGCGTCGAGGTCCGCTGTGCCGCCGCCCTCACGAATCCAGCCGTAGACCGAATCTGCTGCACCCTTGCGGATCTCCATGCCCGGTAGATCCAGACCGCTCATCCGGGTCTGCGCGGTGAAGGCCACGAACTCGCCGCGCTCGGACTCGCTTTCTGTCGTTACGGATTCGAAGTCACGCTCGACCAGTTCGACGATGCTGCGCCCCTCGGGGGTACCGTCGGCCAACGACGACAACCGGGCGGCGCGCGCCAGCTCGACGGCATCGATTCCCGTAGCCGGGTGCAGTCCGGTCGCGCGCCGATTACCGAAGGTGATGGTTCCGGTCTTGTCCATCAGCAACGTGTCGATGTCACCTGCCGCTTCCACGGCACGGCCGGACATCGCCAGTACGTTGCGTTGCACCAACCGGTCCATTCCCGCGATGCCGATGGCCGAGAGCAGTGCCCCGATGGTCGTCGGAATCAGGCAGACCAACAGCGCGATCAGCTGGATGGGATCCTGCTGCTGCCCTGCGTAATCGGACATCGGACCGATGGCCACCACCGCGAAGAGGAACACGATCGTCAGCGAGGCGAGCAGGATGTTCAGAGCGATCTCGTTCGGCGTCTTCTGCCGAGCCGCGCCCTCGACGAGGGCGATCATCCGATCCACGAACGTCTCACCCTGGGCTGCAGTGATTTTCACGACGATCTCGTCGGAGAGCACGATGGTGCCGCCGGTGACTGCGGATCGATCGCCGCCGGACTCGCGGACCACGGGTGCCGACTCGCCGGTGATCGCGGATTCGTCGACGGTGGCGATGCCCTCGATGACGTCACCGTCACCGGGGATGACCTCGCCTGCCGAGACGATCACCTCGTCGCCGACATTCAGTTCCGCGCCGGCCACCTCGGTGACGACGAATTCGGCGCCGGAGGGAGTGCGTCGTCGAGCAACGGTGTCCTGCTTCACTTTACGTAAGCTTGCTGCCTGAGCCTTGCCGCGCCCTTCGGCGACGGACTCGGCGAGGTTGGCGAAGAGCACGGTGAACCACAACCACCCGGTGACGAACCACGCGAACACCGACGGTTCGGCGATCGAGAGGACGGTGGTGACGATGGAGCCGAGGAAGACGACGAACATGACCGGGTTGCGGGCCAAGTGCCGTGGATCGAGTTTGCGGAACGCTCCGGGTACGGCCGTTCTCAGTGACAAGTTCATTGCATGGCCTCTGCTATGGGTCCGAGAGCAAGTGCGGGGAAGAAGGTGAGGGCGGCGACGAGAATCGCGGTACCGATCAGCAAGCTGCCGAACAGCGGACCGTCGGTGGGGAGGGTTCCTGCGTTCGGTGCGCTGCGTTTGGTCGTCGCCAGTGAGCCGGCCAGCGCCAGTACGAAGACGATCGGCAGGAAGCGGCCGAGCAGCATGGCGATGCCGAGGGAGATCTGGAACCAGTCGCTGGTCACCGTCAGTCCACCGAAGGCGCTGCCGTTGTTGTTGGACGCCGACGCATACGCGTAGAGAACCTCGGTGAACCCGTGGATGCCGGGATTGCCCTGATAACTCGTGGTGGATTCGAGAATCACGGTGATGGACGTGCCGACGAGCACGAGGATCGGCATCACCAGTACCGACAGCGCGGCCATAGTGATGGCGCGTCGACCCAGCTTCTTGCCCAGGAATTCCGGGGTCCGGCCGACGAGGAGCCCACCGACGAAGACGGCGATCACGGCCAACACCAGCAACCCGTACAGACCGGTGCCGACACCGCCGGGCGCGATCTCGCCGAACAGCATGTTCAGCAGCACGGCTCCGCCACCGAGAGCGGACATGCTGTCGTGCGCGGAATTGACTGCACCGGTTGATGTTCCGGTGGTGGAGACGGCGAACAACGCCGAGGCCGGAATGCCGAAGCGTACTTCCTTGCCTTCCATCATCGCGCCTGCAGCCGTTGCCGCGGCTCCGCGAGTACCGGACTCGGCATAGAGGGTGACCGCCAGCAGGACTCCCCACAGTGTTGCCATCACCGCAAGCAACGTCAGACCCTGCTTGCGGTTGCCGATCATGGTGCCGAAGGTGCGGGTGAGTGCAACCGGGATCAACAGCAGAGAGATGATCTGCACGATGTTGGTCAGCGGGGTCGGGTTCTCGAACGGATGCGCGGAGTTGGCCGCGAGAATGCCGCCGCCGTTGGTGCCGATTTCCTTGATCGCCTCCTGGGAGGCAACGGGCGCAAGCGCATTGGTGACCGTCTGTCCGTCCAGGCCGGTCGAGGTGAAGCCGGTGGAGAAGGACATGATGGTGCCCTGCGTCAGTAGGATGACGGCCACCAGCAGCGAGAGCGGCAGCAGAATGCGCAGCGTTCCGCGGGTGAGATCGACCCAGAAGTTGCCGAGTTCACCGCCTGTGGACACACGCACGAAGCCGCGGATGACGGCGATCGCGACGGCGAGACCGACTGCGGCGGAGACGAAGTTCTGCACCGCAAGGCCCAGCGGCTGCGTCAGGTTCGACAGCGTGGTCTCGGGGACGTAGGACTGCCAGTTGGTGTTGGTGACGAACGACGCCGCGGTGTTGAAGGCCATCGCCGGGCTGACCCCCGACAGGCCCCCGTTCAGCGGCAACACGCCTTGGATCCGCTGGAGTACGAACAGGAACACGACGCCGGCGAACGAAAACCCGAGCAGGCTGGTGGAGTAGCCGACCCACGTCTGTTCCGAGGACGAATTCACCCGGGCCACCCGATAGAGCAGGCGCTCGACACGCGTGTCGTGGGACGAGTCGAACACCCGGGCCATGTAGTCGCCGAGCGGCACGTACGCCACGGCCAGGACGACGATCACAGCGCAGATTTGGAAGAACCCAACCACGTCAGAACCTCTCCGGATCGAGGAGAGCGACGAACAGGTACACCGCGACGAACGCGGCCACCGTGAGACAGAGCAATTCGGTCATTGCTCGATCCTGGATCCCGCTACCGGCCACAGCCGGTTTCCTTACGCTTTCTTACGACCGCAACCAGCGGCTATGACGCAATATTTACGCCTACCGCTCCTCGATGTCGTCGACGCGTATCTCCACCACATCGCGATCGAGAGTGACGCCGAGCAGATCCGAGACGACATCGATCGCGATGGTCGCCAGCTCGTCTCCCGCAGCCTGCAGGTCGTCGCCGTACACCCCGATCACCGCGACGAACAGACCGATGCAGGCGTGGTCGTCGAGATGGAGGTCGATCTCGGTCGGCTGCGCACCGTGAACGTCCGCCAGAGCACGACGGAGCGTGGTCTTGACGATGTGGTCGCTGACCTGCAGGGAGTCCTGCGGATCGGCGCCGGAGCCGGCAGGAAAGGCGCTGTCGACGGGCCACGTACGCCTGGTCGTATTACGGACCTTCGAGATGATGGATGCGCTGATATCCACCCAATTCGGTTCCTGAGGTGCGTCCCGAAGTTCGGTGGCAGCACGCGCGAGAACCGAATCCGGCTCTACTGGGTTCGCCATGTTGCCAACCTTTCGCTCAATGTTGCTCGTGCTCTGGTCAACTGACCACGTACCGCTCCTGCGGACAACGTCATGATCGCGCCGATCTCCGGGTGAGTCAGGCCCTCGACCTCGCGGAGCAGCCAGCAGGCTCGCTGGCGGTAGGGCAGTTCGGCCAGTGCGACTCCGAGTTCGGTCATGAAACTGTCGGCCTCGACATCCGCCTCGGGATCACTGCCCGCCCCGGTGCTCTTTCGCTCGAATACCCAATCTTCTGCGGGAGGAACGCTGCGACGTCGTCGATGATCGATCACTTTGTGCGACACCAACGAGAACAACCATGTTCGCAGAGCCGAGTCGCCTCGAAAGTTGTCCAGCCCCTTCCACGCTGCGACGAACGCGTCCTGCACCACCTCCTCGGCCGCACCCTGATCGGACAGCATGTTTCGCGCGTACCGAAACATCTCCGGACCATAGCGCCGGACGATCTCCTCGAACGCATCCGTCTCGCCGAGCGCGGCTGCGCCGACGAGTACGCGGTCCGATGCATCAACCCACTCCATCGGGCCCCCAGTTCACGTAGCGGTCATCGATCACGCATGTCTTCGATACCGGTTTACCAACGGACGTAATCTATGACGTAGATCACTTTATTCGGACGTGCGTTTCGACCATCGAGCTACGACCAACTCCTGTCACACACTCTGCACGACATCCAACGAAGAGAGGCATTCATGAGCTCCACGACGGACACCAAGGCAACCGTATCCGCAGCAGGCGAGGGAAAGACCGACATCACCACCAAGTCGGACTCCGTGCTCGTCAGCTCGCAGGGCCGCACCACCATTGCCGACACCGTCGTCTCCAAGATCGCCGGTATCGCCACCCGTGAGGTCCAGGGCGTCCACGCCGTCGGCGGCGGAGCGAGCCGCGCGATCGGTGCCCTGCGCGAGCGCATCCCCGGTGCCCGCGTCAACCAGTCGCAGGGCGTCTCGGTGGAGGTCGGCGAGCGTCAGGCCGCAGTCGACATCGACATCGTCGCCGACTACGGCGTCTCCATCGCAGACCTCGCAGCGGGCATTCGTCGCAACGTCATCAACGCCGTCGAGCGTATGACCGGTCTCGAGGTCACCGAGGTCAACATCGTCGTTCACGACATCTACCTCGACGACGGCTCGGACGACGAGGAGACCACCGAGGCTCCCTCCACCCGAGTGCAGTGACCGATCCGCACATGACGGAGCGTGACAGGTCCGAGGACATCGCCGACGCCGTACTGGCGGTCGACGGTGTCGTCGGGCTGCACGGCGGCATGTTCGGCGAGGCAGCTACCTACCTTCCCGGACGACGCATCGCCGGCATCCGGATCGGCGACGAAGGCACCGAGGTCCACGTCACTCTCGAGTTCGGGGTAGCGGTGCGCGAAACCGCCGACGCCGTGCGCAGCACAGTGGCAGCGATGGTCGACGGGCCCGTGCACGTCACCGTCGAGGACATTGTGCGAGTCTGACCAGGTGAACGAGCATGCAGCGCACGACCGAGCCGCCGCCTACAAGGCGGCTCGGCGCGCTGTGGCGCGCGAACACCACCCGGATCTCGGTGGAGATCCGGCTCGCTACATGGCCGAACTCGCCGAGGTCGACAGACGCTTCGCCGTACTTCCCTCGACTCCGACCAGTGCGGCGAGCGCGCCGACGGCATTCCGCGCCTCGCCGATTCCGTCCCCGCTACGCACTCTGCCCAAGCGGATCGCTCGGATCCGCAAACGCGTCACCAGGCGCAACTACTTCGAACTCTGAGTGGAGATCAACACCATGACCACTGCAACCATCGGTTTGTTCGTGGGACTTCTGCTGGCCATCGCCGCAGCGGCCGGCGGTTTCACCGGCTTCCTCATCGCCATCGTGCTCGGCGGCCTCGGATTCTTCGTCGGCCGCTACGTCGACGGCGAACTGGACCTGAACTCGATCATGCGTGGTCGCGGTCGTGACTGAGACAGCTGCTGTAGACCCCGGTGAGCGCGGCTCTCTGGAGATCAAGCACAAGGCCGTCGAGCGACTCGCCGTCCTCGCTGCCCGCAGCACCGACGCGGTCGCCGGACCCCAGCCCGGACTGCGGGTCCTGGGTGGGCGTGACCTACCCAAGGCCGACGTGACGATCAGCGGCTCCCGCGTTCGCGCTCAGGTCGCGGTAGCGGTCACCTGGCCCTCGCCGCTGGCGAAGGTAGCCGCTGACGTTCGCGCCGCAGTCGCACGAGACCTGTCCGAACTGGGCATCTACACCGTCGACCGAGTCGATGTCACCGTCCAATGCGTACCCGCCGAGACCACCCGTGAAGAAGGGAGAGTGCAATGAGCGAGAAGGCAAGCAAGAAGCCGGTAGCCAATCCCACCGCAGCCGTACCCGCAATCCTGTTCGCGCTCGTCCTCATCGGTGCCGGCGTGGTCCTCGGCCGCGAGGCGCTGCTGAACCTGGGTGCCATCGACGGCCCCGAGTGGGTCGGCCCCGCCGCCACGAGCCTGGACGGACTCACCGCGCAGCCGTGGATGCTGCCGGGAGGAATCGCGGCAGTCGTGGTCGGGTTCGTTCTCGTCATCGCTGCACTGCGTCCTCGGCGACGCACCCACCGAGCCCTCTCCGAGCAGGACGTCTGGCTCCGCAAGGGCGACATCGCAACCGTTGCCCGCACCGCCGCACTCGACAGCGTCGGCGTCGATTCCGCAACCGCCAAGGCCGGCAACAAGAAGGTCACCGTCGCGGTGGCCACCGTCGCCGGCACGGACACCGCGGAGCTGAAGTCCTCGGTCGTCACCTCCGTGGACGACGCCCTCCGCCCACTCGCGTCGGCTCCCAAGGTCCGCACCCGAGTGCGAACGACAGGACAAGCATCGTGAAACGCGCAACCGCTTCGGTCGACCGAACCAGCACCGCCGTCGTCGGCCTCGCCCTGATCGCCCTCGGCGGCGGAGCAATTGCCTGGGAGCAAGGAAGGTTTCCCGGCCGCGAACGTCTCGACGCGGCCTTCGTCGACACCGCCGTCGACGCAGGCTGGTGGCCCTGGGCTCTCGCAGCAGCCGCCATCGTCCTCGTGCTGCTCGGTCTGTGGTGGCTCCTCGCGCACCTGCCGCGACGTTCGGTCGGCACCGTCGCCTTCGCGTCGTCAGCGGATGCAGATGTCGACGGCCGACTCAGCGTCGACCTGGGAACCGCTGCCCGGAGCGCCGCGAAATCCCTGGCCGCTCACGAGGGCGTCGTATCGGCGACCGGCCGTTCGGTGTCCGATCGCGGTCAGAGAGTCGTCGAGATCACCGCGACGCTCGACCCCGCGGTGACGTCCCTCGACAAGGTGGCAGGCGCAGCGGCGCAGACGCGCAACGACATCGTGACGTCCCTCGACGGAACACCGGCGGCCGTCCGAATCCTGCTGCAGTGCGGCAAGTCTCGGAAACAGGTCGTTCGCGTCAGCTGACGCCTGCGGAGAACTCGATCTCCCCGATCAACCCATGGTGGTCCGATCCGGGGAGATCGATTCGTTCCAGAGAACGAGCACGACCGGTGTTGGTGAGAATGTGGTCGATCCCGACGACGGCGGGGGTTCCCTTGTCGGTGGGGTACGTGGGAATCAGCCCCTTCCCCAATTGCGCTGCGACGTCGGAATATCCGGCATCGAGTAGGTTGCGGAACTTCTTGTGCGAATATGTCGTGTTGAAGTCGCCGCTGACGATCACCGGACCGCTGCCCGCCGCCGCCGCCAGATCGTTTCGGAGCGTGTCCAATTCGGCGGTCCAGATGTCGGCCGGGGTGATGTAGGCGGCACCGGGATGCACGGCCAGCAGCGTGACCGGCTCGGAACCGGGGATCTCGACCTCGGTGGCGAGATTCACCGGGCCGTACCCGTCGAGCTCACGGTTGTCCGAGATCGGGTAACGGCTGTAGATTCCGGCTCCGCCGCCGCCTGTCACGTACGGCTGGAGGTAGCTGTAAGGGAAGAGCTCCTCCATGCCGGCGTCGCGGAGGCCGACCACCGACGCGTCGGTCAGTTCCTGGATCGTGACGACGTCGACGGAGTGATCGCGGGCCTGACCGACCACGACAGTCGGATCGGCCAGCCCGATCATCAGGTTCGCCTGCATCACACGCAGCCGCACGCCCTCGCTGCCCGTCGCGTCCTCGGGTGCCGCGTCCGCTATGTAGAGCGGTGCGTAGGCGAATGCGCCTGCGGCAAGCACCAGCGCAGAAACTCCCGCCAGGACCCAGCGCCGACCGATCAGCGCCACCAGGGCACCGACCACGACAGCGATGAACATCAACGGAACGAACGACGCCAGCGCGATCAGGACGTTGACCCGGGTGTCGGTGTAGTAGACGCCCAGTGCGACGAGCCCGGTCACGATGCCCAGAATGGCGATCGTTCCGGTGAGAATTCGTATCCAGGTTCGTTGCATCGAACCGAGGGTAGCTACGCCCGGATGCCGATGACCAACGCTGTGATGGTCGTCCAGGTCAGCGACAACAATCCACGCACCGCCGAGAACGAGAACGCC
Organism: Rhodococcus sp. 14-2496-1d; assembly: GCF_002259365.1. NCBI lineage: Bacteria > Bacillati > Actinomycetota > Actinomycetes > Mycobacteriales > Nocardiaceae > Rhodococcus > Rhodococcus sp. 14-2496-1d. The sequence goes on from NZ_NPFV01000012.1 coordinate 161,589, forward strand.
GTGGACCACACCGTACGCGTCGACGGTTCCTCGACCGGAAGTCCGGCGAATCGATCGGCCAGCCAATCCAGCGTCAGTGGCGCACTGAGCGGGTGCAGCGACAGGTGTTCGCTCAGCCGATCCCGTAGATAGGTCACGTGCGCACCGGCCTCGATGTACCGATCCACCTGCCCGTCCACGTCGTCGACGGCGATGATCTGATCGTGCACCGACTGGACGACCAGCAACGGAGCCGTCGGAGCCGTTCGTCCCGGCTGGATATCCAGGAACACCTGCACGATCTCGGGCAGCGCCAACAGATCGGCCAGCGGAACGTCGATGTAGTGGTCCAGGTCGTGTCGAGCCAGTTTGCTCACCGCACGCACGGTCGTCATCGACTCGACGGAATCGAGAATGCGCATTCCGTCCTCGTTGACGTGCTCGCGAATCACCCGATCGAGCTCGGGGTAGGTGCGCCGTAGGCCCGCCACCACCAGCGTCGGCAACGCTGCGTGCAGCGTCGCATTGAGCCGGGTGAACGCCGACCCCGGATCTCCGACGGGCGAGCCGAGAGCGGCACCGACCACCTCGATCTCAGGCGCGTACTCCGGTGCCATCTCCGCCGCCCAGGACGTCGCGAGTCCGCCGCCCGAGTAGCCCCACAGCGCAACCGGCGTACTCGAATGCAGGTCGAGCGGCTCGAACGACAACGCCGCGCGAACGGCGTCGAGCGTGCAGAACCCGGGTTCCTGCGGCGAACCCCAATGTCCGTCGGGACCCTCGTGATCCGGGATCGAGATGGTCCACCCACGGCGCAAGGCATGAAGTACAAGCAGGAACTCGAACTGCGGAACGGCACCTAACGCCCGGGAACCACGCCGAAGCGCGTACGACGGGAAACACGAGGACGCGACGCCGTCGATCGCACACTGATACGACAGCAGAACCGGTTCGGCGTTGCGCGGACGCAACACCGTCGTGACGCTGGCCTGGGGAAACCCGCCGAGATCAGCGGTGCGATAGAGCAGCTGCCACGCGTCGACGCGCTGGCGTATGCGACCGAACATCGCGACCTCGACCGGCCGCACCTTCAGAATCGTCCCGGGTGGAGCTGCCTCGTATCCCTCGGGCGCTGCATAGAAGGGATCGTCCTCGGGCCTGGTCGCGTCACTGCAGCTCGGTGCTCGTTCCACCGGCCAGGGCTGTTCGTCCCCCAATGATCTGTCGACGCTCATGTCCCACCGCTTCTTGTCCGAGTCTCGTCGTCACACTAACTTGCCCTCGACGACGCCGTTTCATGCAGCCCGCTGCCAATTGGTGATCAGGACATCGGTCGCGTAGCTGAGATCGAGGCCTTCGCCACCCCAGTCCGGAACGATGGCGTCGGGTGCGATACCGCCGTACTGTCGCCTGATTTCGTCGGCGTCTCCCGACATCGCGGGAGCGTGGATGATCTCGGTTCCCGAGGGATGGCGAAACGAGAAGCGTTGATCGCCGAGGGCTTCGATGAAGAAATATCCGTCGTGCAGCGCACGGTGGTGTTCGCCGCACAGCAGGACCAGGTTGTCGAGTGACGTCGCACCTCCCCGTGAGCGATAGGTGACGTGGTGAGCATGCAGAAATCGGGTGCGGCCGCACCCGGGTACCGTGCAGCATCGATCCCGAATGATCAACTGACGCAATTGGGTTCGGCTCGGAACTTTCGCCGTCGAACTCCACCGCACAGTTCTACCCAGCCGGCCGTGGCCGACGGTCCGCATGACCGCGGAACACAGCACCTGAGCGAGGGTCTCGTCGTCGAGGCCCGGCCCGTCGTCGAAATGAGCGTGGTCGGACCCTGCTTCGTCGACCCCACCGATGTGCACCAGCACCTCGGCAGCAGGAGAGACGACCGGTGAATCCATCGCAGCGCAGACCATCTCGGCCATGGCAATCATCGCCGGCACCGGGTTGGGCGGTGCCGGGGCCGCCCGGTCACCCTCGGATTCGCCGTCGGTCCTGGTGCGCTCGTACTCCGCCCTGGTCAATGCAGCGAGAAACCGCTTACCGTCCTCGGGCCGAAAGCGGGCCGTCAACACGAGCGAGCCGTCGTCCTCGTCCCAGCGCCACCGCCCAGCGCACGGGTCGAGGTCGACGCCGTTTCCCTTGGTCGGACGCATCGCCTTCTTCAGACCACGGCAGAGGCGTTCGATGTGCGCAGCCGGGGCGTCGAGCGCCTTCTGCAGCAACGACGCCTCGTTCTCGGCCGTCGCAACGCGAGTCATCGCGCGCACCTTCGAGTACGAGATGGTGCCGCTCCGATACGCCGAGGTGATCAGCGGCAGCTCTCGCATGGCCTTGGCCACGCGCACCTGCTCACGAGCGGTGTGCAGATCGACCCCCGCACGCCACGACAACCAGTGCGCACAGGACCGCACTTCCCAACCCGCCCATCCGCGTCGCGCATCGAACTCGCCCACCAGAATCAGATACTGCGCCGACGCCGCCGCGATCCGACCTGCCAGAGCGCAGATTTCGGTCTCGATTTCCTTCGTCTCGATCCGCCCCGCCTCGGATCCCGCGTCGGCCATGTCGATCATGAACGCCCCCATTCATCGAATGCATGTTCGAGGAATGTACGACGAGACACCGACAGAAACTCTCCCAGATGCCCGACGCGTCCCCGCGGGGACGTTGTCACGAGGCGATGCGCCGGGCACGGGAGTCGGCCGCGACACATCCGGCACCCTCTGGGCAGCGAATGCCCTACATGGCCGAAGCACGCAAGTCTCTCGCGCGCTTTCCCAGTCCGCTGCGCGGCACGTGGTTGACGTCGCTGTTCGGCGCAGTTCTGCTCGTCGCGCTGCCGATGGTCATCGTGACGGGATTGCTCTCGTACAGCGCGTACGGTCCACAGTTCGGCCAGGCCAGGCCGGGTGCCGTCGGGTGGCTGCGCTTGCCGTTCTTCGACTGGCCGACGAATCCGGCATGGCTCTACCAGCTCACGCAGGGTCTGCACGTCGGACTCGGCCTGATCATCGTGCCGCTCGTCATCGCCAAACTGTGGTCGGTGATGCCCAAGCTCTTCGAACTACCACCGGTGCGATCGCCGGCACATGCGCTCGAACGACTGTCGCTGCTGGCACTGGTCGGGGGCCTGCTGTTCGAGATCGTGACGGGTGTTCTCAACATTCAGTACGACTACGTGTTCGGTTTCGACTTCTACGCCGCTCACTACTTCGGTGCCTGGGTGTTCATCTCCGGATTCCTCGTACACCTCGCGCTCAAGGTCCCGCTGATGTGGAGGACCCTGAGGTCGGAGTCGTTGATGGACGTACTGCGCGCCAGGAACGAAGCTCCGGACGAGCAGAAGAACGACGACCGACCGGCGACCATGGGTCGACGCGGTGCCATCGGATTGGTCGCTGCCGGAATGGGTTTCGTTGCCGTGTTGACGGTAGGACAGACGGTCGGCGGAGTACTGCGCAAGGCCGCGATCCTGCTGCCCCGCGGACGCTCGTACGGCGACGGCCCCAACGACTTTCAGATCAACCGAACGGCCGAAGCAGCCGGGATCACCGAGGCGCAGACCGGGCCCGACTGGCAACTGACGATCAGCAGCGCGGCCGAGGACGCCGTCCCGATCGTGCTGTCCCGCGGCAGGCTGCTGTCGATGCCGCAGCGCACTGCCGAACTGCCGATCGCGTGCGTCGAAGGATGGTCCACCACGCAGACGTGGACCGGTGTCCCGTTGGCCGAACTCGCTGCGCTGGCGGGCGTACCCGCACCGCGATCGGCTGAGGTGAGCTCGCTGGAGCAGAACGGAGCCTTCACTCGTGCGGTGTTGCAGGGAAATCAAGCGGCGCACCCGAATTCGTTGCTGGCCTTGAAAGTCAACGGTGTCGATCTCTCGCTCGATCACGGATTTCCCGCGCGTGTGATCGTTCCTGCCCTTCCGGGTGTCCACAACACCAAGTGGGTTGCTCGCATCGTGTTCCGTTCGTGACTTCCAGCTGTGGCTGTTCAAACCTCCGTCGATGGTAAAGAATCGGTGATCGGCGGCCCGTGGGGCCGCCGACGAGGGTCACTCCCTCGCCTGGATGAGTTCCGAAGGTCATGACATCATGCTTGCTTTGTCCAGAAGCCTCCTCGTCGCAAGTGCAGCTCTCACGTTGCTGTTCGCCGCAGGCTGTTCATCGTCCGAAGCCGGCAACGCCGTCGCTGCCGACACCACAGCCGCCTCGACGTCCGCCGCTACCAGCACCACCGACGGCGTCTCGGGCCAAGAGGGCATCGACGCCGGCGGCTCCACCGACATCGATGTCGAGATCGGTCAGTGCGTCCAACTCGGCGGGACGATGACGGCCGCCACCATCGACAACGCCGAATGCGGCAGCATGGAATCGAACTACAAGGTGATCGCCAAGGCCGAGCAGAACGAGCAGTGCCCCACAGACGTCAATCAGACCTACTACGAGACGCTCGACGGTGTGGAACAGGGCGCACTGTGCCTCGACGTCGACTGGGTGGTCGGCGGCTGCATGAGCGTGCCCACCGCGGGTATGGACGAGCCCTCACGGGTCGACTGCGGCGACCCCGACGCCACCGACGTCGAACAGGTCACCGAAATCAAGACCGGTACCGCCGATCCCAACGAATGCCCCGAGGGCGGATTCGCCTACGACGCCAGGCAATTCGTCGTCTGCACCACGACGATCTCCTAGTCGAGCTGCGCCGTCACCATCTGCGTGACGTAGCGGTAGTCCACGTAGCCGTGGCGGGCGATGGCCGCGTGCACTGCGCCCAGGACCTCGCCGCGGCGCCGGTCGTCCAGGGCGAGATGGCTCGAGTACGTGGCGGCCATGGCGCAGAACTCGTCTGCGGAGTAGCGCTGGACCCACTCGTACGTCGAGGTCGTCCACGGACCGAAGCCGGCAGCGCGCGCCACGTTGGACTCCGGTTGCGTACCGAGAGAACGCACCAACAGGTGCGCCACTTCGGGCTCGGTTGCGTCGTAGGCCGCCCTGACCGCTTCCCATGCCGGGCCATCGAGGTCGCCCGGCATGTTCCACCACAACCGAAGGGCACCGCCGGGGACCAATGCGCGGGCCGCCACTGCAGCTCCTTGCTCGTGGTTCACCCAATGCCAGGATTGGGCGGCAACGACTACATCGAACGCCGCCGCCGGGGCTGCACAATCCTCGAACCGCGACACCTGCACTTCGACGTCGAGGTTCTCGGTGCGCCGCCGAACCAGCTCTGCCATAGCCGAATCCGGTTCCACCGCAACAACGGACGCGCCGAGTTCAGCCAACGCAACAGTGGCTTTGCCGGTACCTGCCCCTGCCTCGAGCACTCGCATCCCGTCGCCCGCCGCGATGTCCGCGTACAGCTCGGCCGGGTAGCCGGGACGGGCCCGGTCGTAGTTCTCGGCAACCTTGCCGAAGCTCAATGCACGCGATGACTGCTGTCCGTCGGTCACCGCATCGACGGTACCGAGGGTCGACTTGCCAGGAACCGTGCGTTTCGTAAAGAGTGAGACAGGTCACTGAGTAGACCCCGCACGCGAGGAGAATCGATGACCGAGACCACTGCACCTCCGAAGTGGAAGGTGGTCGGCCCCGGACTGGTGGTCGCCGCAACCGGCATCGGGGCCGCCGACCTCGTCGCGACTCTGGTGGCGGGCTCGCGCTACGGCTACGCCCTGCTCTGGGTCATCATCGTCGGTGTCGTCATGAAAGTCGTTCTGGTGGAAGGTGCCGGCCGCTACACGTTGGCGTCGGGCAACACGATCTTCCAGGGCTGGCGTTCGCTGGGGAAGTGGACGACGGCGTATTTCGCTCCCTACATCGTGATCTGGGGGTTCGTCTACGGAGCGGCAGCGATGTCGTCGAGCGCGTTGCCGATCGTCGCACTGTTCCCCGCTTTGGATCTCAAGGTCGTCGCCATCGCGTCCGGACTCCTCGGCTTCGCGCTGATCTGGCTGGGGAGCTACGGATTCTTCGAGAAGATCATCACCGTCTTCGTCGGCATCATGTTCGTGACCGTGATCGGTGCTGCGGTAGTGGCGGTTCCGAACGTCCCCGCGATCGTCAAGGGCATCGTCCCCACCATTCCCGACGGCTCCATCGTGTACGTCCTCGGCCTTGCCGGTGGCGTCGGTGGCACCATCACGCTCGCCGCGTACGGCTACTGGCTGCGCGAGAAAGGCTGGATCACACCGAAATTCATGCGCGTCATGCGTATCGACAATTCGATGGCCTACGTCATCTCCGGCATCTTCGTCCTCGCGATGCTCATCGTCGGTGCCGAACTGCTGTACTCGTCGCAGATCGCGATCTCCACCGGCGATCAGGGCTTGATCCAACTCTCCGACGTGCTCGCGGACCGCTACGGGACGGTGTTCGGCTACGTGTTCCTCATCGGATTCTGGTCGGCGTCGTTCTCGTCGCTGATCGGGGTGTGGAACGGCGTGAGCCTGATGTTCGCAGACTTCGTCGGCAATCTGAAGGGGCTCGAACAGGGTCACCCGAAAACACGAGTGGGAGGCAAGTACTTCAGGTGGTATGTCGCGTGGCTGACGTTCCCGCCCATGGCGTTGCTGTGGCTCGACCAACCGATCGGGCTCGTGCTCGCCTACGGCGTACTCGGCGCGGTGTTCATGCCGTTCCTGGCGGTGACACTGTTGGTACTGCTCAACAGTGATCGCGTGCCGAAGCAGTGGCGCAACGGCTGGTTCACCAACCTGACGCTGGGTGTGTGCGCATTCCTGTTCGCGTGGCTCGCCGTCGACCAGGTCTTGGATGCTCTCGACAAGTACGTGTACTAGTCGGCCGCTTCCAGGCGTGAGCGCAGTGTCGACTCCGTGTGCTTGATCGCCTGACCCACAACGGGTTCCACAACAGCGCCGAGCACCTTGCCCGCGATTCCGCCGGGCAGGCTGTAGCGGAACACAACGTCCAGACGGGTTCCGCCGTCTGCCGTATCCGAGAACGACCACGTGGACGAGTTGGACAGGCCTTCGACCGACTCGAGCGTGAGCCTCTCGTTGTGGACCCATTCGGTGACGTGCACCACGGAGGTGAGGGCCTTCGGACCGATCTGCATCGTCGCGTCGTACGTGGCACCGAGTCCTGAAGTGACCTCGCTCGTCGGCTCGAAACGGGTGATGCCGAACATCCATTGCGGGACGTTCCTGAAGTCGTCCATGTAGGCGAACGCCGCCTCGCGACTGGTCGACGCAACGGCCGAACGATTGATTTCACGCACTCGTGCACCTTAGTACACGCTACGGCGTGTTACGCATACTTTGGTCGTCCGTTTCAGCGGCGTACGTACCCCACCTGCTTGTCCACCACGTTCACCAGAGCCGAACCACGGACATATCGATGGAGGTTGTCCTCGAACAGCGCCCACAGGCGCTCGGCGAAGTCGTCGGCGTCGCCCGCCAGATGCGCGGTCAGGATGACGTTGTCCATGTGCCACAGCGGACTCGTGTCCGGTAGCGGCTCGACCTCGAACACGTCGAGCACGGCCCACCCGATGCCTCCGTCAGCGAGGGCATCGCACAGGGCTCGTTCGTCGACGACCGGTCCGCGGGCGATGTTGACCAGGCCTGCATCGGAACGCATGGCCGAGAGAACCTCCGCGTCGACCAGTGCGCGGGTGGCGTCGGTCAACGGTGTCGCCAGCACGATCACGTCGTACTCACCCGCATACGACGGCAATCGTCGAACATCGCGGATTCGTCCGAACTCCGAGTCACCGGACCGCTCCGACGTTGCCGCCGCATCGACGCGCATACCGAGTGCGCCGAGGACCCGGCCGATCTCGCGGCCGATCGAACCGGGACCGACGACGAGAGCGGCGCGACCGTGAATACCACTGGTAACTCTGTGTTCCCAGACCCGCTCGCGCTGACGAGCAAGCGCCAGCGGCAGCTTCTTGACCGACGCCAGAATGCCGCCTGCGACGTACTCCGCAATCGCCCTGTCGAGGATTCCGCCGGAGTTCGTCAGAATCCATCGGCCCTCGCGCAGAACCGGATCGAGCAGTCGATCGACGCCGGCACTCGATGCGTGGATCCAGCGAAGATTCTCGGCATTCGGCCACACGGTTCGCAGATCGGCGGTCTCGAACGTTCGGAACAGCAACACCTCTGCCCACGACACCACACCGGCGAGCTCGTCCATCGTGCAGCTTCGGAAGTCGACTCCGTCGATCGCGGGCAAGGACCCTCTGTCCGAACCACTTTCGACCACAAGCACGTTCACCACAAGACTCGCCACCTCCGTACGATGGCACCGTGCTCACCGTAGAACTCGCAACTGCCGCCGACGCAGCAACGATACTCGGCCTGCGGCACGCAGCCGAGGACTGGCTCTTCGCTCGAGAAATCGACCAGTGGACACCGCGCGAGGTACCCCTGTCCACTGTCGCGGCGCACATCGAGGCAGGAGAGTTCTACGTCGCCCGGCGCGATCCGAGTGGCCCGATAGTCGGTGCGCTGAGACTGATCTGGGCCGATCCCACAATCTGGCCCGAAGAGGATGGGCTCGCCGGGTACGTGCACGGATTGGTGATCGACAGAAGCGAAGCGGGCACGGGCCTCGGCGCGTTGCTGCTCGAGTGGGCGGCGGAGCAGACCCACCGGGAAGGACGCGCGTTGCTGCGTCTGGACTGCGCCGAAACCAACGGTGCGTTGTGCAATTACTACCTGAATCAGGGTTTCCGCCACGTCGGCCGACACGAGTTCGCCGACGGCAGTGCGTGGTTCAGCGTGGCCCTGTTCGAGAAGTCGACCGATCGGTAGCCTGTCGTCCATGGGCGAGAACCGGGATCGGATGCTGCGCGGAGAGCTGTACCGAGACAGTGATCCCGACCTGGTTGCGTCCCGGGTGGCGTGCGGAAAGCTGCTCGACCGATTCAACGCAACCGAGGCAGATCAGAACAAAGAACGACGCGAGATTCTCGGCGAGCTGCTCGGATCCATCGGAGCGGATTCGTGGATCATGCCCAGGTTCCAATGCGATTACGGCACATACATTTCCATCGGATCCAACAGTTTCCTCAACTACGACGCCATCCTGTTGGACTGTGCACCCATCACCATCGGTGACGATGTATCGATCGGCCCACGGGCACAACTGCTGACGGCGCTGCACCCCATGGAGGATCACGAGGCGCGCCGAACACGCTGGGAGAGTGCTCTTCCCATCACCATAGGGAACAACGTCTGGCTGGGCGGCGGGGTCATCGTGTGCCCGGGAGTCACGATCGGCGACAACTCGGTGATCGGTGCCGGCAGCGTCGTCACCCGGGATGTGCCGTCGCACACCTTCGCTGCCGGCAACCCGTGCCGGGCTATCCGCGCCCTACCGTGAGATGACCTCGTGCAGGATCTTGTCGGAGTCGCCGACGAGCCTGTCGACCGCCATCCGCGCGTCAGCAGGGCAACAGAATTCGTTTGCACAGATAAGAGACTAACCGGTATGGATCGGATCGTCACGTGGTACGGATTGACCGCGTCGGTACCATCTGGGCATGAATCGCACGGCAGTGGTGACCGGAGCCTCGTCGGGTATCGGACGCGCGGTTGCGCAGGCGCTCGTCGCCCGGGGATATCGAGTGATCGGTACCTCCCGCAATCCGGCCTCGATGACCGACGCGCAGCGAGCCACCGGTGTCGAGTATCGCGCTCTCGATCTCACCGATGCCGACTCGATCCGCACCTTCGTCGCCGATCTCGGGGACGTCGACGTCCTGGTCAACAACGCCGGTGAGAGCCAGTCCGGGCCCTTCGAGGAGCTACCGACCGATGCCATCGAGCGACTCTTCCAGTTGAACGTCTTCGGCGCAGTGACGCTGTCGCAAGGTGTCATTCCCGGGATGCGCGATCGTGGTTACGGCCGCATCGTGATGGTCGGATCGATGCTGGCCAGCTTCCCGCTTGCCTATCGCTCGTCCTACGCCTCCACGAAAGCCGCCATCAAGGGCTTCTCCGATGCGGCGCGTCTGGAACTCTCGCCCTTCGGTGTGTGGATGACCACCGTCGAGCCGGGCTCGATCAACACCGGAATCAGTGAGCGCCGAACCAAGTACATCGCACCGGATTCGGTCCATCGAGACGACTTCCACACCGCCATCTCGTCGCTGGACCGCAAGGAAGGAACCGGCATCTCCGCCGAGGACGTCGCCGAGGTAGTAGTGAAGGCCATCGAGGCCGACAAGCCGAAACCGTTGTACGCCAGAGGAAGCAATGCACCGGTCGTGTTTCTCGCGCGGCGGCTGCTGCCTGCGACCTTCATGGAGAAGACGATCGCGAAGATGTTCGGACTGAAGAGGTAGTTTGAACCGCTGACCTGCGGGAATACAGCTGGGTGAACTATTTCCCTCTCGACCTACCGTGGTAGAGACACTCGGTCTCGTCCTGGCAGCCACAGGCCTGATCGTCGCCGCACAGGTGATCTCGAAGAAGACGACACTCCCCGCGGCAGCGTTGTTGACGCTCGCCGGCCTGGCCGTCTCGGCGTCGGCGTTGCCCGACATCGTTCTCGACCCCGAGCTCGTGCTGACCCTGGTGATTCCGCCGCTGCTCTACAGCGCCGCTCTGAACTCCTCCTTGATCGCCATCCGCCGCAACGTGTGGACCATCTTGAGTTTGTCGGTCGCCCTCGTCGTGGCGACGGCTGCCCTCGTCGGCGTCGGTCTGTGGTTGCTCGTTCCGGGGATCACGCTGGCCGCTGGTATGGCGCTCGGTGCCGCCGTGGCACCACCGGACCCGGTCGCGGCGCTGGCGGTGGGTCGACGCGCAGGCATCCCACCGAAACTGGTGACCCTGATAGAGGGCGAGGGACTGCTGAACGACGCGACCGCACTGACGATGCTGACCGTGGCGATCGCCGCGATCTCGAGTCAGGACATGACAGCCGCTCACGCCGGGGGATTGTTCGTGCTCGCCGCAGCAGGCGGCATCGTCGTCGGACTGATCGTCGCACTGGCGATTCGGCTGGTACAGCGGTTCGTTCACGATTCGCTGCTGCTCAACATCGTTTCGCTGGCTACACCGTTCCTCGCGTACCTCGCGGCCGAAGAAGTGCATGCGTCCGGGGTGTTGGCCGTCGTCGTCGCAGCACTGGTGATCGGTCACCACACCCGTCACGCCATCTCCGGAGCCAGTCGCCTGCAGACCAGTGCCGTGTGGAGGCTGATCGATCTGCTTCTCGAGGGCTTCGTGTTCTTGTTGATCGGCGAGCAATTGCCCACCGTTGTCGGCGGCCTGTCGGCCTACTCGGGGACGACCATCGCCCTCGCAGTCACGGTGACGCTCGCCGGCGTCCTGTTGCTGCGGCCGCTGTGGCTCCTGACCACCGGGCTGTCCGCCCGCGAGGCGGTGGTGATGAGTTGGGCAGGCACTCGCGGAGTCATCACCGTCGCTGCCGTCTTCACGTTGCCGCTGACCATCGACTCGGGCGAGCCGTTCGAGAGCCGAGATCTGCTGCTGTTCTGTGCATTTCTCGTCGTGCTGGTGACGGTGATCGGTCAGGGATTGACTTTCGCTCCGCTGGTGCGCAGGTTGAACGTCGTGGCCGATCCCGCCGCAGAGGCACGTCTACGCAACGAAGCACGGGAGGGTTCGACGAAAGCTGCTCTGTCACAGTTGGACCGGATTGCGGACGAGGAGAACCTGGACGACGAGGGTCGCGAGATACTGCGCCGCGAGTTGGAGCACCGTATCGACCGCTACCATCGCCGTCTGGATCACCTCGACGAGTCCGAGATCGGCGATGCGGTCATCTCACCCGAGCAAATTGCCGCGATGACCACACGTCGCCGCATACTCGACGTCGAGCGGGAGGAGCTGCTGTGCTGGCGAGACGCCGGCCGGCTGCCGGACAACAGCATGCGGAGTCTCGAGCACGAACTCGATCACGAAGAGCATTCCTTCCGCCCGCATCGAGAGACCGACTAGCCGGCGATCGCCGCGTGCATCTCCCACACGATCACTTCGGCTCCGGTCGCGGTGCTCAGCTTCTGACCGCCGCCTCCGCTGACGCGCACGGCATCACCCTCGGCCAGTGGTCCGACGCCCTCGAGCATCGCTTCGCCCCGGGCGACGAAGATGTGCACGAACGGGGCGTCGGGTATCTCGACGGGAGCCTGCCCGGACTGCAAGCGCGCCACGTGCATGGCGGCGTACTTGTTCTTGATGCGAATGGCTGCGTGGTCGGCGTGGTGTGCCATTCCTGATGCCACGGGAACCAAACCGCCACTGAGCAATTCGCCGTCGATCTCGAGCTGCTCGTAGCCGGGGGTGATGCCCTGTTCGTCGGGCACCACCCACATCTGCACGAAGCGAACGGGATCGCCGTGCTTGCCGGAGTACGAGCCGGCGGTCTCCCCGAGTCGCCACGAATCGTTCTTCTCCGAGTGCAGGATTCCCGTGCCTGCGCTCATTCGTTGGGCGAGACCGGGGTAGATGACGCCGGTGTGACCCATCGAGTCCTGGTGCACCAGTGAGCCCTGCAGCACCCAGGTGACGATCTCCATGTCGCGGTGCGGGTGGGTGTCGAAACCCTGGCCGGGAACGACGATGTCGTCGTTGTTCACCATCAACACGCCGTGGTGGGTGTTGCCGCGATCGAAGTGGTTGCCGAAGGAGAAGGAGTGCTTGGAATCGAGCCAACCGATCTTGGTCTTGAATCGGTCATCGGCTCGCCGGACGTCGAGTGTGGTTGCTGCAGAGGTCATGTCATTGCCTCGAATCTGGAAAGTAGGTGTGTTCTCAGAGGACGTGCGAGCCGTACATCTCGCCGAGTGGATCGGCAATCAGTTCCAGGCGGGCACCGTCGGGGTCGCGGAAGTACAGCGAGACCTCGCTGTGCTCGATCAGTTCGACTCCGGCGTCGATGAGCTTGGTACGCAGGTGCTCCCACCTGGCGGGTTCGACACTGATCGCCACGTGATGAAGGCCGCCGAGCACCTCGGCGTACGGTCCGACGTCGAGTCCGGGAAAGTCGAAGAATGCCAACAGGTTGCTGTTCCCGATATCGAAGAAGAAGTGCGAAGAGCCCGGGTAGTCACGGTTCTCGATGAGCTCGGTGAGCGGGAACTCGAGCAGATCCTGATAGAAGCGGACCGTTGCTTCGACGTCACTGCTGACCAACGCGGTGTGGTGGAGGCCGCGAGCCGACGACGCCGGCCGTTCGCCTGCGGGCTTGAGGTGCTGAGTACGGATACGGTCCCGCTGCTCTTCGTGTTCCTGCGCGCGTCGTGTCTCTTCGGCAGTCATGTCGTCGGTCATCGCTGCACCCTCCGGGTCAAGTAGTTGCTTCGTCAACTACCAAGAACAGTACACCCAGTAGTTGCGTTGTCAACTACTATGGACTCATGGATTCCCCACGGTGGCTCAGCCAGGACGAACAGCTGGCCTGGCGCGCGTACCTCGACGCCACTCGGCTGCTGCTTCGCGATCTCGACAATCAGCTCACGCGCGACTCCGGGATCTCGTTCACCGACTTCGAGCTGCTCGTGGTCCTTTCCGAAGCACCCGATCGCCGACGCCGCATGAACGAACTCGCCGACGCCGTCACCACCACTCGCAGCGGCGTAACCAGGGCAATCAGCCGACTCGTCGACTGCGGTTGGGTCCGGCGCGTCAAATGCGACGACGACAAGCGGGGCATGTCCGCCGAACTCACCGAAGCCGGACTGAACACCCTCGCCGCAGCCAGTCCAGGGCACGTCGAGGCGGTGCGGAAGAACATGTTCGACCTCGTGGATCCGGACGATCTTGCGGCACTGACCCGGACTTTCTCGGCCATGCGGAACCACGCGTCGTGATCAGCCACATTCCCGGGGAGCAGCGCCATCACTGGTGGAACGAGTGGCTCGATTCCAAACAGTCCTTCCCCGCGACCGGCAACTACGACCTGGCGGCCAACGCGCACGGGTTGCTGATGGTGCACAACGAGGACACCGTCTTTCCCGGCGAGGGATTCGACTCGCACGAGCACCGGGACATGGAGATCCTCACCTGGGTGCTCGAGGGCACCCTCGAACACACGGACTCCGAGGGCCACAGCGGGCTGATCCGCCCCGGACTGATTCAACGCATGAGCGCAGGCACCGGCATCCGCCACACCGAACGCAACGCATCGAGTCTGACCAGCCGCGACAAGCTACGCGTCGTGCAGATGTGGATTCCACCGGATGCCGACGGACGGGTGCCGTCGTACGACGAGCTGGACGTGCGGGACGAGTTGGCATCCGGCGAGCTCGTCTGCGTCGCATCGGGAATGCCGGGTAGGACCGGCGTACGCATCGGCAATCGCTTTGTGTCGCTTCATGTTGCGCGGCTCGCGCCGGGACAGTCGATCACCGTTCCCGACGCACCGTTCGGTCACGTCTTCGTCGCCGACGGTTCAGTGGTGTTCGAGGACATCGGCGATCTCGACCAGGGTGACGCGGTGCGGCTGACCGGTACCGGCGGACACCGTGTGACAGCATCGACGTCGAGCGAGATCATGATCTGGGAAATGCACGCCGAGTTCGCCTGAGGGAGTGTCGTCCATGCCGACCGTCATCACCGACGATGCCGTCACCCTGAACTATCTGGACGAGGGCAGGGGCCAGGCCGTGGTGCTCATCGCCGGCTTCTGCGCGCCCGCGACCACCTGGATGCTGCAGCAGAAGACATTGGTGGCGAACGGATACCGCGTTCTGGCGCTCGATCGACGAGGGCACGGTGCCTCGGAGGCACCGACACACGGCGCGACCATGGAGCGGCACGGACGCGATGTGGCGAACTTCCTGTCGGCGGTGGGCCTCGACGAAGCCGTTCTGATCGGCGGCTCGATGGGAGCGAGCACCATCTGGTCGTACGTGTCGCAGTTCGGCACCGAACGCGTTCGCGCCATCGTGTCGGTGGATCAGACACCGAGAATGGTCAACAGCGCGGGCTGGGCCAACGGGTTCTACGGACTCACCGAGGACAATCGAACGACGTTCTTCGACAACGGAATACCCGATACCGGTCACGGGCGGCCCCAGTGGAAATCCGTACCGTCGCTGCTGAGGCTTGTGCTCGCATTACGTGCGATTCCGAAATTGGCGTCCCCCGACACCCCACCGATGAGGGCTCTGCTCGCAGATCATGCTGCGCAGGATTGGCGCGCAACCATTGCCGGTATCGACAAGCCGTACCTGATGGTCGCCGCGCGTGACAGTCAGTTCTGGCCTGCTGCACATGCTTTCGAGTCGGTAGACCTGAACCCGCTCGGTCGATCGGTCGTCTTGGAGAGCTGCGGTCACGCCGCGAACATGGACCGGCCCAGTGAGTTCAACGCGGCGATGCTGGAGTTCCTCGACTCGATCGCGTGACGTCAAGACCGGTGCCCGCCCAACGCCTCAGCACACGCAACGAGATTGCGATGCAGCACTTTTCGCTCGCCCATCGACAGTGACGCAATCATGGCCTGCTCCACGGCGGCGACCGCCGCCGACGCTTGCCGCAAGCGCTCTCGGCCCGTAGCGGTCACGTACAGGCGTTGGTCACGACCGGCGCCCTCGATCTCCACCAAACCGTCTCGCGTGAGCCCGGCCAGCAGCTGATGCGTTGCCTGCCTGCTGACGAACACCGCGCGAGCGAGTTCGGCGTTGGACAGGCCCGGTGTGTGCGCGAGGTGTTCGAGGCTCGAGTACTGCGAGACCGTGATGTCGAGTTCGCTCAGAGCATCGTCCATCGCCGAACGCAGGGCGGACGTGGCTCGCTTGAGGGCCAGACCGATGGAGGAATCGACGTCCACTTGACTCATGTCAATATCTTGACATACATTTCCCTCGTCAAGAACTTGACGACCACTCGAAAGGACCCATCATGACCGTTGCAGCTGTTTCCGGACCGAGCTTCCTCTCACTCCAAGTACGCGACCTCGCCGTCAGCGCGGATTTCTACGAATCGCGTCTGGGTCTCGTCCGCGCGCCTCAGGCACCACCCGGCGCAGTGGTATTCACCACGTCACCGATTCCGTTCGCAGTCCGAAACCCAGCTCCCGGAACAGATCTCGACAGTGGTCAGCCGGGACTCGGAGTTGCGCTGTGGCTCGTGTGCAACGACGCCGAGGCGCTGCACGAGTCACTGATCGCGGCCGACGTGCCCATCCTGACCGCACCCTTCGACGGCCCCTTCGGTAAGACCTTCGTCCTGCAAGACCCGGACGGGTATGCCGTCACCGTGCACAGCAGCTAATTCCGAAAGAACTATTGCGAAATATTTCTTTCGGGTTATGGTTGTCGCATGACCCCACCGCCGCCCGACAGGACGCCCCGGAAGCTGACGGACATGTCCGAGCTGAAGGCGCTGACGCATCCCATTCGGCTCCGCCTGCTCTATGCACTCCGCGCCAACAAGTCGATGACGGCGACCCAGCTCGGCGATCTGGTGGACGAGTCACCCGCCTCGGTGAGCTATCACCTGCGCAAACTCGCCGAGCACGGGTTCGTCAAGGAGGTCGAGAACGGATCCGACAAACGTCAGCGCTGGTGGTCGGAGGCCAACGAGGGAGGGTTCAGCTGGTCCGAGAACGACTTCTCGGACTCACCCGAATCGCTGTCGGTCGCCAAGGCATCCATGGATTCCTGGCTGGCGCACCAGTGGTCGCGTCTGCACGACTTCGGGCGAACTTCGGAGTCCTGGGGGCCGGAATGGGTGGCGGCGGCGTTCAGTTCCGACGACGTCCTGCGACTCACCGCCGACGAGACGAAGACCATGGGGACGGAAATGCGCGCCGTCATCGACAAGTGGCGTCGACACGGCGAGCAATCACCATCGGCGGAGCGCGAACACGTCATGGTGCTGATGCACGGATTCCCCACCACACCATAGGAGTTGGCATGTATCCGTTCGATCCGCACACATACCTCTTCATCGCCGATCAGGATCGCGATCGGAATCTGCTTCTGGCCGAGCGCCGCAGACTCGCTGCTGCGCAGAAGCGCCTCCGCCGAGACGAACTCCGCGTTCAGAGGGCATGGGACGAGTTGACGGCATCCCTCGCCGATGTCTCCGCGTCCGAGCGACGGGTTCTCGAACTGGCTCGACGCTGATCAGAGCAAGATTTTGTGCAGCCCCACCTTTGAGGAATGAACGACGGCGAAAGTCGCCGGTACAGCCACTACTTCGCAGCAGCTCGCTTGGCGAGCGCCTTCGAGATTCCCAGCTGCGCAACCACGATGATGCAACCGACGATGGCACCGATGATCGCCGATGCGAGTGTGTTGACGATCCACGCCAGCACTCCGCCGATGCCGGCGACTCCTCGCACCGCTTCTTCGCCGTGGTGGACGAGTTCGTAGATGGGATGGAAGCCGAGCTCGTCGATACCCACGAGCAGGATGTGCCCGCCGACCCACAGCATCGCTGCGGTGCCGACGACCGAGAGCACCGACATGACCTTGGGCATGCCCTTGACCAGGCCTCGGCCGAACTTCTCGACGAACCCTGTGGAGCCGTCGGCCAATTTCAGTCCGATGTCGTCCATCTTCACGATCAGTGCGACGACGCCGTAGACGACGATCGTGATGACCACGGCGACGACGGCCAGGATGATCAGCCGACTCCAGAAGCCTTCTGCAGCAATGGTGTCCAGCGCGATGACCATGATCTCGGCCGACAGGATGAGATCGGTACGCACCGCTCCGGAGACGACGGCGTCCTCGTCACGCGGCTCGTCCTCGGCGGCCGCGTGATCATCGCCGTGGCCGAAGAGTGCGCCCCATATCTTGTGCGCCGCCTCGTAGCTGAGGTAGCAGCCGCCGAGCATCAGTATGGGCGTGAGCAACCACGGCACGAACTGGCTGAGCAGCAAGGCGATCGGCAGAATGATCAGCAACTTGTTGCGCAGCGAGCCCACGGCAATGCGCTTGATGATGGGCAGTTCACGTTCGGCCGCGAGACCGCGAACGTACTGAGGCGTCACGGCGGCGTCGTCGATCACGACCCCGGCCGCCTTGGCCGTCGCTTTGCCGGTAGCTGCTCCGACGTCGTCGATGGACGCTGCAGCCAGGCGAGCCAGCGCTGCCACGTCGTCGAGCAGGGCTACGAGTCCGCCGGCCATCACAAACCTCCGCGTCGATACGAGAACACCACATGGCTCCTCATGATGCGAGCCCTTGGAACCCTACCGCCCGCGGATGGTCCGTGATCGCCGTCCGGCCTTTCCCTCTGCTACGCGATCTTCCTCTCCTGCTCGTCGTCGAGAACTTTCGCGGGCGGCAGTCCGATGCTCGGGTCGTGTCCACGGAAGTTCTTCAGCCACCAACTCCAGTCCTCGGGGACCAGCGAGAACGGATCCCCGTGGCCGAGCTCACGCGCGGCCCAGACCGGCCAGTGCGGATTGGCCAGTGCCGGACGTCCGAGCAGCACGACATCGATCTTGCCTTCGCGGATGACGGCGTCGGCGTTCTCCGGTACGCCCAGATTCCAGCTGCAGGTCACCGGGATATCCAGCTCACGCTTGACGCGTGCGGCGCGCTCGACCATGAAGCCCATGTCCCCGAACGGAGGATCGACCATGTCGTCGGTGTTGAAACCGAGGCTGACATCGGCCATGTCCAGGCCATGCTCCTTCATCCATCCGATGGCGATCATGGATTCGTCGAACTGGACACCGTCCGGGTGGTGATCGTCCGAGCCCAATCGCATGGTGAGGGGGTACTTCTCGGGCCACACCTCACGCACCGCGTCGAGCGCCTCCAGGTGGAACCGCGCCCGGTTCTCCAGGCTGCCGCCGTACTGATCGGTGCGCTGGTTGGCCAACGGGGAGAAGAAGCTCGCACCGAGATAACCGTGGGCATAGTGCATTTCGAGCCATTCGTACCCGGCTTCGGCGGCCCGAACAGCTGCATCGGCGTAGCTCTGGTGGATGGCCTTGATCTCGGGCACGGTGAGTTCGTGGACGGGGAACGAGTGGTCACCGCCGTAGGGAATCGCCGATGGCGCCACACATTCCCAGCCGTCGGGATGGTCGGCCGGAAGCTGATGTCCGCCCTGCCACGGTGGGACTTCGCTGCCCTTGCGTCCGGTGTGCCCCAGCTGAATGGCCGGGACCGATCCCATCTCCTTGATCATTGCCGTCACGCGTGCGTGTCCCTCGATCTGGTCGTCGTCGTAGATCCCCGCACAGCCAGGAGTCGTACGACCGTCCGGCGTGATCGCAACCTGTTCCGGGAACACCATCCCGAAACCTCCTGCCGCACGCGCACCGAGATACATCAGGTGAAAGTCGTTCATCTTGCCGTCGACGGCGCGGTACATCGTCATCGGCGACATGGCGATTCGATTTCGAAGCGTCACACTCTTGAGGGTGAACGGGCTGAAGAGATCCGGCATGACAGTGGTCCTTTCCTGAGTGACACCACCTCACCACCTGGCACGTTTCGATCGACTACACCGATGCTGCACGTCGGTGACAGTCTTCTCACCGTCCCGATCATCCGAGTGTGAGGGCCCGATGTATGGTTTCCTATACGTATAGCGAGCTATACCTACGATCGGAGCACTCACATGACACTCAGATGGCTGTCGGTCGGCGCAGTCGGCCTTGCCGCCGCCTCGGCAACGGCGTTGCTGGCCTGGCTGGTCTCACCGGTCGCACCGGGGATCGCAGCGGTGGTGTTCGGGTTCACCGCTCTTCCGTTCGGTGCCATGCTGGGCTGGGTGCTCTTCGTTGCCCCGACGACAACCGAGCCGGCGTATGCATCGGGCGAAAGCATCGAATCTCATTGGACGTCGGCCGCATCGAGTGGGATGGCCACCGACCTGGTGTGCACTCTGGGCCTGACGCTGACCGTTGTCTCGATCGCACGAGCCGAACCACCGGCCACCCTCTTGCTGATCGGTCTGCTTCTCGCCGCGTTCGCATCGTTCACCGCGCGGTACACCTACGCGCGACATCGCGCACTGTCCGAGTGAAGAACAGTGTTCGACGGCGTCGCACCGAGCAGGGTTGGTCTCAGCACGAACTGGCCGAGCGCATCGACGTCACCCGACTGACGATCATCTCGATCGAGAAGGAGCGATTCGACCCGAGCCTGCCTGTCGCCTTTCGCCTCGCCGCGGCGTTCGATTGCTCGATCGAGGACCTGTTCGAGCCGGATCAGAGCTGATAGCTACTGCCGATAGGAGCTCATGAAATTGCCCAGGCGGTCGAGTGCCGTCGCGAGATCGTCGACGTTGGGCAACGTGACGAGTCGGAAGTGATCGGGCACATCCCAATTGAAGGCACGGCCGTGACTGACCAGAATTTTCTCGGACTCGAGCAGGTCGAGCACGAACTTCTCGTCGTCGACGATCCCGAACCGTTCGGTGTCGAGTTTGGGGAACATGTACAGCGCCCCCGCTGCCTGGACGCAGCTGATTCCGTCGATCGAGTTGAGCATGCGATGCGCCAGGTCACGCTGCGCGGTCAACCTGCCCGCCGGGAGCAGCAGATCCTCGATCGACTGCCTGCCGCCGAGCGCGGTCTGTATCGCATGTTGCGCCGGCACATTCGCGCACATGCGCATGTTGGACAGCAGCGTGATGCCCTCGATGAAGCTCGCCGCGCGTCGGCGCGGGCCGGTGATCGCCAGCCATCCCGCCCTGAATCCGCACACCCGGTACGCCTTCGACAGACCCGAATAGGTAAGGCACAGAACATCTTTCCCGGTCAGGGTGGCGAGGTTGGTCATCACCGCCCCGTCGTACACGATCTTCTCGTAGATCTCGTCGGCGAGCAGAACCAGATCGTGCTCCCGTGCCAGGTCGACGAATCGCTGCAGTACCTCTCGTGAGTACACCGCTCCGGTGGGATTGTTCGGGTTGATCACCACGATCGCGCGGGTGCGGGGCGTGATCTTGGCTTCGAGGTCATCGAAGTCCGGGGCCCAATCCTGGTTTTCGTCGGACAGATAATGGACGGGCACACCACCGGCCAGGGCCACCGAGCCGGTCCACAGCGGGTAGTCGGGCGACGGGATCAGGATTTCGTCTTCCGGGTTGCACAGCGCCTGCATCGTCATGGTGATCAGTTCCGAGACCCCGTTTCCGAGGTAGATGTCGCCGACGTCGAGATCGGTCAGGCCTTTGGTCTGGTAGTACTGGACCACTGCCGTGCGGGCGGAGAACAGGCCCCGGGAATCCGAATAGCCCTGTGCGGTGGGAAGGTTGCGGATCATCGCCATCATGATCTCGTCCGGTGCCTCGAAACCGAACGGGGCAGGATTGCCGACGTTGAGTCGCAGGATGGCGTGCCCTTGCTCCTCGAGTTCCTCGGTCTTGTCCAGAATGCGTCCACGGATGTCGTAGCGCACGTTCTCGAGCTTGCGCGCCTGGTCGATCGATCTCGTCATTTCGAAAACTCCTCCTGCCGAACGGTCGGCGACATCCGGGTCCGGACCGCCACTGTTGCACACACGATGACCGCCGCTCCACCCACGAGCACCGGCCACGTCAAGCCCTCGCGCAGGATGACCGCGGCCCAGCAGATGGTCAGCACAGGTTGGATCAACTGGACCTGGCTGACGCTGGACATCGGGCCGATCGCCAGTCCCCGATACCAGGCGAAGAACCCGAGGTACATGCTCACCACCGCCAGGTAGCCGAAGGCGGCCCACTCGGTTGCCCCCGCTGTCGACGGTTGCTGCCACCACGCGAGAGCAGTCAACGCTCCGGTGACCGGCACGGACACCACCAACGCCCACGACACCGTCTGCCACGCACCGAGTTCTCGCGACAGCAGCCCGCCTTCGGCATATCCCACCGCTGCGGCGACGACCGCTCCGAGCAGCAACAGATCCGACCACTGCAATCCGGTCAGCTGTCCGCCTTGCAGCGCAGCGAAGCCGACCGCGACGGCGGCCCCCACGCCTGCGACCACCCAGAACATCGGCCGCACCGGTTGCCGTTCGCGGACAACTGCAATAGCGGCGGTGGCCGCAGGCAGCAACGCGATGACCACGGCACTGTGTCCCGCCGATGCGGTGGTGAGGGCGTACGACGTCAGTACCGGGAAGCCAACGACGACACCGCCCGCGATCACTGCGAGCCGAATCCATTGCCGTCCCTGCGGGAGCCGTTGTCCTGTAGCGGCGAGCGCTATCGCGGCCAGCGCGGCTGCGACCACAGCACGTCCGCAGCCCACGAAGAGCGGGGACAGGCCTCCGGTGACCGCGACGCGGGTCAGCGGGACCGTGAACGAGAACGCCGTAACGCCCGCCAGGCCCCAGAGCAATCCGGCGCGCGATAGCAGGCCCGTCCCAGAACGAGTAGCGCTACTATGCTGTGTCATGTCCGACGATAGCAGTTCCCGGATCGTCTCTGCACTGAGAACCTGGATTGCGACTGCCCCTCCCGAAGCCAGGCTGCCGTCCACCCGCGCCCTGGTCGCCGAGCATTCGGCCAGCCCGGTCACGGTACAGAAGGCCCTGCGCACGCTCATCGCGCAAGGCGTCATCGAGAGCCGGCCTGGCGTCGGCACATTCGTCAGGACGGTGCGCACGGCCCGCCCCAACGACTACGGGTGGCAGACGGCGGCGCTGGGAGCGCCGGACAATCGACTACAACTTCCGGCGGCTCTGCAGTCGACGTCGAGCGATGTGATCGCGTTGCATTCGGGCTACCCGGCCCGGGAGTTGTTGCCGGAAAGGCTTGTTCACGCCGCCTTCACGCGTGCGTCACGGACCGACTCGGTGATCGCCCGACCCCCCACCGCGGGTCTGCCGGAACTGCGGGCGTGGTTCGCGGCCGAGTTGGGGGCGTCGACACCGTTGGGCGTCACGCCACCGTCGGCCAGTGACGTCGTCATCATTCCCGGCAGCCAGACCGGACTCAGCACAGCGTTTCGAGCACTCGTCGGTGCCGGGCGTCCACTGCTCATGGAGTCCCCGACGTACTGGGGTGCGATCCTTGCTGCCACGCAGGCCGGCGTCCGTGTGGTACCGATACCCAGCGGCGTCGACGGGCCCGACCCCGACGCGCTCGCACGAGCGTTCGCGCACACCGGCGCTCGGGCGTTCTACGCGCAACCCACCTTCGCCAGTCCCACCGGGGCCCAGTGGTCGCCCACGTTGTCCGAGCGGGTCCTCGACACTGTTCGACGCCACGGCGCATTCCTGATCGAGGACGACTCGGCCCACGATTTCGGTATCAGCTCCGAGCCGAATCCGCTGGCCGCACGGGACGACGGCGGGCATGTCGTCTACCTTCGCTCACTCACCAAGACGGTCTCGCCCTCGGTTCGCCTGGCCGGCCTGATCGCCCGTGGGCCCGCCCACGAGCGCATCCTCGCCGACACCGGCGCCGAATCGATGTACGTCAGCGGGATTCTGCAAGCCGTCGCCTTGGACGTCGTCACGCAACCCGCCTGGCGAACTCACCTGCGGAGGTTGCGCACTCAGTTGGCATCGCGCCGAGACTTGTTGGCCAACAGCCTCATCGAGTTCGCACCGCGTGGGCACCTCGACGCGGTGCCCCGAGGTGGGCTCAATCTCTGGATGCGCCTGCGCGACGACTCGGACCTGGAACGCATTGTGCAGGAATGCAAGGCAGCGGGTGTCATCGTCGGCGCGGGCGACGATTACTTTCCCGCCGAACCCACCGGCAAGTACCTACGGCTCAACTATGCAGGCCCCAACCCCGGCGAGTTCGCCGACGCGGCGCGCACGATCGGATCGATCATCTGAGACCGTTCAGTCGATCGAATGACAGCAACCTCTGGGGCACAGCATCTTCGGCCCTGCACGATCATCCGAACAAGGGATACTCGACGCGCGATCACTGTGTCACCATCGCTGAGACGGACAGCCCGTCGAATACTTTCGGTGGAGGAAATGTGGCGCGCACGAGTGGAATTCGCAGGAACCTGGTTCGTCGTTCGATGGCAGTCGCCCTGGCAACCGGGGCATGTGCCCTGGCCGTCCCAGCGGCAGCGGTCGCCCAACCCGAACTCGGACCCATAGTCGACAGTGGCAGCGCGATCGTCGACAGCGGAAGCGCAATCCTCGACGGTGGCAACATCATCGACAACGGTGCCCGCATCCTCGGCAGCGGAAGTGCCATCGCCGGAGGCATTCTCGGCATCGACACCGGTTCGGCCAACGGAGGCATCGCTACGCAGCAGTGCAATGCCTCCACGATGTCGGGTGAGGAGGGCGTGACTGAGACCCTGCACGAGCTGGGCCGAACCGGACCGACCTCGTTCGTGCTCAGCTACGACACCGTCGATGTTCCCGATCAGATCGAGGTCTTCTACCAGGGCGCACCGATCCACAACACCGGCTATGTCGGCGGCAGTACCGGAGTCGGCTCGGTGGTGGTGTCGGTTCCGCCCGGCACCGCGTCCGCTGTACTGGTCCGCGTCACCGGACCGGTCGGCACAGTCTGGACCTACACCGTGAGCTGCCCGGCCTGACGGGCTGTTCCCGCCCGGCCCCACCAGCTATGTTGATCCCGTGCAGAAGGTCAGGAACGACTACGCCGCGTGGATCGACCTGGGGCCGGGTGGCCTTCCCGCCAACGTCGGTGGCTGGCTGATCACCACTGCCCTCAAACCACTCGCCCGACGCGACACGACGACCGTCGACGGTGCCGGGAGCCCAGGACTGCACTGGCACCTCGATCACCGACCCGGACCTCGTCCGACGATCGCGCCCTACCCGATACCGCACCGGCAACTCACCCACCGTGGCAGCATTGAGCTCATCGAGCGGCTCACGGCAACGGTGGTCGCCGAAGCCCGATCCGGCGGGCCGTTTCACCTCGAGCGCAGTCGATTCGAGCGCAGAGGCGACGCGCTGTACGTCACGGACATCGGTGCCGCTGCGCCCTGGATCTCACGAACGAAGGGTGAAGTTCTGCACGTGCACGACAGTGAGGGCTCGCTGCACGTGGTGATGCAGCCGGACGATGCGCAGACCGTGATCTCCGCGGGTTGGGGTGAACTGCACCCCTTGGCCGGACGCCCGGTTCTCGGACTACCCGAGACCTACGTCTTCGTCTACGCACCCAGAGACGCCGACGACGCAGACCGAATCGAGCAGATCATCTCGCGCGCGACGGCGACTGCAACGACCTGAGCCGAGGACGATGCGGATCTGTTGCTCGACCGGCCACGTACGAAATCGGGTGAACGATCCTGCCGACCGTGTGACGATCGGGACATGACACTCGACGACATCGTGAATCTGGTCCGCAGCTTCGGAGGCACCGTGACGCAGCGGCCTCGAGAGGGAGACGGAACTCCCGAACTCGCCTGGGGCGATGCGTTCTTCTACTACTCGCCCGACGGGTCCATCCCCACGAACACTCAGCCGTTCGCCACGATCGTGACCAAGAACTACCCGGGCGACGAGCTGTCCCGACTGGACCGACCCGACGCGTTCCGCGTCAACATCGTTGCAGGAAAACAAGAATTCCACAGGATGCTGGGAGTGCCGCCCCGCGAAGCGGCCCACGCACCCCAGGCCGACACAGACGACGTCCTCGCTGCCCACCCTCAGTACGGCACCGCAGGCTGGCTGTCGGTGGTCAACCCGTCTTCGCAGACCGAAACGCGTGTCCGGGAACTACTCGACGCCGCGTATCACGGTGCCAAGAGCAGATACGAGCGCCGCCAAGCCTGATCAGCCGAAGAAATCGTCCATCGATCGGGAGAGCCCCTCGATATCCAGGCCGTTGGCCCGATCATGTTGGGCCACCGTGCCGTATTTGCGTCGTTCTCCTGCTTCGACCCCGACTCCCGACACCCGATGACGCGCATCGGCGAGGGCTCTGTTCACTTGCAGCACTGACGTTCCCGCGAGATACGGCTCGACGATCATGACGTCCGGCGCGGTCAACGTCGCCCGCAGCGTTCGGCTGTCGAACGGCCTGATCGTCGACGCATGCAGCACCGTCAGGTCGCGTCCCGAGGCTGCGGCGAGAACCCGGTCCGTCATCGGGCCGACGGAGATCACTGTTCCCGAATTGCCCTGTTGCACAATGGTGAACAATCCATCGGGCCGGACGTATGGACGTTCGTTGCACACCCCGTCGAGCCTGATGTAGACGCGATCGTCGGTTGCCGCCGCGCCCTGCAGCATCCACTCGACCTCGTCGACATGCCCGGGAACGTGAACCGTCCACCCGTCCAGGGTGTCGAGGAGTGCGACATCTCGCTGACCGAAGTGTGTCTCGCCGCCCTGCGGCCACCCGTAGGACCCACCCGAGCTCACCAGGATTGCGCCGACGCTCTGATGTCCCAGATCGAGTTTCACCTGCTCGAAGGGCCGCTCGATCAGGAACGGCGGGAAGGTGTGCACGATCGGACGCATTCCGGCCAGGGCCAGACCGCCGGCGACCCCGATCATGGCCTGCTCTCGAATGCCGACGTTGATCACCCGCGATCGAATACCGGCGGTGAGGTGCGGTTCGAGATATCCAACTCCGATCTCCGCCAGCACCAACGCTGTTCGCTCGTTCTGCGCCAACAGATCGGGCAGCAGGCCGTAGAAGTGCTCGCGTTGGTCCAGCGTTGCTTTCATCAGCTCTCCTTCTTTTCGACGTGAGCGACCACCACGTGCGGCCCCTGTGGATGATGGAGGCGAAACGCGCGCCTGAGAGCGGTGTGATCTCGGCCGTCGACGTCGGAAGCGGACCACCCCTCGACCGCGAACCGCGACGCGATACCGCCGGGCCATCCCAGGCCGGCGGAGTCGTTGTCGATCACCACCGCGGTCAGATTGCCCAGATTCGATCGCGCAGCGAATTGAACGGCTTCCATATTGCTCCCCTCGTCGAGCTCGGCGTCGCCGATCAGTACGAAGACTCGGGCGATACTGTTCTGAATCCGCAGCGCAACAGCAGTTCCGGCGGCCAGTGCCAAGCCATGACCGAGCGATCCCGATCCGATATCGACCCCGCGTGCCAGCGTGCGATCCGGGTGATTTCCCAGCGGTGAGTCGTAGCTGCCGAACGACGCGAGCTCGTGCGGCGTCAAGAATCCCCGTGCCGCAAGCACGGCGTAGTACGCCATCGGCCCGTGACCCTTGGACAGGTAGAACCGATCACGGTCCGGGTCGTCAGGATTGGCTGGGTCCAGGCTCAGAATGTCGGAGTACAACACCCACAACACATCGAGTGTCGAAGTGGCGTTGGTGCTGTGCTTTTCGTCGCCCGTCATCAGAGTCATGAGCCGAGGCAACTCGTCGAATGTCATCTGCATGACCCCACCCTGCAACCTCGAGCGCACTCGAGGTCAAGTCCTGCGGGGGAGGTGATGTGAGTGTCCGACATTCCCGGGCGGGACGGCGATTTCCGCTTCTCGAGCCGAATTGTGGACACTGACGGCACCACCGACCGTAGTCTCCAGATATGCCGCGAAACCCCCTCGCTATAGCGGGGACGTCCATCGACTGCGCCGATCCGGCGGAACTAGCGCACTTCTATCTCGCGCTTCTCGGCGGCGAGTTGTTGTGGGAGAACTCCGAGAGCGTTGGGATCCGCACACAATTCGGCCTGAACATCGTTGCTCAGAAAGTCACGAACTACTTTCCGCCCCAATGGCCGTCGACATCCATCGTGCACTTCGATCTGGACGCTGGAGCCGACCTGGCCGATTCCGTCGCCTTTGCAGTCGAATGCGGGACCAAGGAGGCAGCAGAGCAGCCGGACCCCCGATGGCGAGTTCTGCTCGACCCCGCCGGGCACCCCTTCTGCATCACCACGGAGGTGTACGACGGTTGACGAGGGCAATAGCCTGAGATGGTGCGCAATCTCGTCATCGTTCTGCTGCTGTTCGGATTCATCGTCGGATTGGTGCCGTTGGGCTGGTACCTGATGGGCGAGATGACCACCAACGCGAATGGCGTCGTGTATTCCGGTGGCTATCAAGCCCTGAACGGTGTCACGATGGACGACGAATTCGTCGGTGACATGAACGATTCGTTCGACCGAAGAACTCGAGGCCTGTCCATGCTGTGGCTGTACGTAGTGCCTGTGTGTACCGCAGCTCTCGGTGCACTGGCCGGATTCGTTCTCGGCAAGTTCGGATTCGTACTCACGCGCAAGCGAACTCGAGAGGCATGAGGTGGCTGGGCCTGCCCAAGTGGAGCTGAGCACCGACGACATTCGACACGTGACGGCCTTTGCGGCTACCTGCGCCCGACGGGCATTACCGATCTACGAGATGGCCCACCCCGGGGATGCGCGTCCACGCTCGGCGATCGAGGGTGCCGAGGCATTCGCCGAGACCGGCCACCGGACGGCGGAGTTACGCAGGCTCGCCTGGGACGCGCACAAAGCGGCCCGCGAACTGCCGACTTCAGCGGCCACGGACGCAGCACTGTCCGCAATGCACGCGGCCGGCTCTGTGTTTCTCCATCCGCTGTACAGCCCCCATCAGATCAAACACATTCTCGGTTCTGCCGTGCACCTGGTGCTCGCCGACCCCGAATCTGCTGCAGAACAGATCGAATGGATCGACGCGCAGTCCGATGCGACTGTGCGAGCGGTTTTGCGTCGGTTTCCGCCACCGATCGCCGGGCGCACGAGGTTCGGCGTGCTCATGGCCCGACTCGATACCGAATTGCGCCGTTGAGCCGTTGCCTCGATTGGAGTGCGGTGACAGCATGGGAAAGATGAAGGCACATGAACGCCCGTGGAAGCGTTATGCAATTGCCGCGTTGCTGGCCTTCCTCGCATTCTCGACAATCAGCGACATCGTGTCCGATCCTTCTGCCTGGAACTGGTCGAAGCTGGCTGTGCTGGCTGTGGCCGCTGTGTTCATCTGGTACGGAGAGCGCCGAACCTGGACGTCTCCGGACAAGATCGGACCCGAAGCCGTACCCGCCGGGGATGTCGAAGCGGTGGTCGCAGAATCCGGCAGAACTGTCCACGCCATCAAAGCGTTACGAGAGATGCATCCCGGTCTCGGTCTGCGTGACGCCAAGAATCTCGTTCGACCGGATCACTGACCGAGGAGAAGGCGATGTCGTCAGTCAGCGGTACACGTGCCGTCCAGGATCCCGCCGGACTGACCGAGGCCGCAATCCTGTTGATCGACTTCAATCGCGAGTACGACTACCCGGTGCCCGAGTCGGATTGGCTTGCAGCTCATCTCGATACTCTGGTGAAATCCGGCGATACCAGCGTGCTGACATTCGGGACTCCCGCCATCGGTGTGGCGATTCTGCGATTTCGGGCCGGCACTCTGAGCGCAGATATCGAGGCCTATCTCGCCGAGTTCTACGTCCGGCCTGGCCTACGCGGGAAGGGCTACGGAACAACCTTTCTCGACGACGTCATCGAGCACGCACGCGGCAGGGGTGCCACCTACATGGACCTCAACACTTCCGAGGACGACGAGGCGGCGCGACACGTGTACGAAAAGCGTGGCTTCGACTGCCACGAAGGCCGTGGCGAGGGACCCAAAGCTCTGTATTACGAACTCGAGCTGAACTGACGCAAGAGATGTAGCCTGGCCATATGGTTAGCCGAGATAACAGCTCTACATCGTTCGGGACCGTCGCCGACGTGTACGAATCTGCTCGCCCCGAATACCCGTCGGCCGCGGTCGAGTGGATGCTTGAACCCGTACTCGAGTCGGGCGGGCGGCCTCTTGTCGCCGACGTCGGTGCCGGGACCGGCAAGCTCACCCGCATCATCGTCGCCGCCGGGTGCGACGCCGTCGCGGTCGATCCTGATCCCGCCATGCTCGACGCCCTGCGCGTTGCAGTGCCCGGAGTTCCCGCCCACGTCGGCACTGCCGAGTCCCTGCCTCTGGATGATGAGAGCGTCGATGCCGTCCTGCTCGGACAGACGTGGCACTGGGTCGAGCCGGTGGCCGCGTCACGCGAGATCGGCCGGGTTCTCCGCCCAGGTGGCACCCTGGGACTCATCTGGAACATTCGCGACGAGTCGCACTCGTGGGTTCGGCGACTGAACTCGGTGGTCTCGCGCGGTGGAGCGCTGACCATGTTCGACGACGGTCCACCGCCGATCGCAGAACCGTTCCGCCGGCTCGACGAGGAGCGGTGGGCGTGGTCGCGCACGGTGAGCCGGTCCCAGTTGACCGATCTGGTTCGGTCGCGCAGCTTCTACATCACCGCGACCCCCGATGAGCGCAACCGCATCGATCGGGATCTCACTGCACTGTTCGACGAATTGGGTCTCGAGGGATCGAGGACGATCGAACTGCCCTATGTCACAAGGGCTTTCCGCACCACGAAGCCGAGCCGGTGAGACGCCCCAACCCCGGGAGTCGCCACATCCGAGCAAAACGAATATGATTCCCAATAAGTGGGTGCAGGTTCGACTTCGAGGAGCTACAACATGGCGTTTCCGATCATCGTCGCGAAAGCAGTATCGACGGTCGTAACAGGCGCAGTCGGCGTCGCCGCGTACAACGGTGCCAAGAAGCTGTACGACAAGGCTCCCGTCCGCAAGGTCGCGGTGTCGGCAACCGAGCTCGGTCTCCGTGCCGCACGAAAGGCCGAAATCCACGCCGAGTCAGCACGTCTGGCCGTGTCCGATGTTGTTGCGGAGGCGCGGGACCGGCTCGGCGAAGAAGTGCCGCCACCCTCGGCCACCGAAGTCGGCCACGGCCACTCGCACTGATCACGGCAGTCGGCCGAACATGACGATGCTCGTCGAACATTCCCTCGAAGCAGCTCCCGACCGCGCGGATGGCATCGAGATCCTGTCCGATGCCGCCGGCCGCATGCGGCTTCGCGTCGACTGGCTTCGATCGAGTCCGGGTCGCGCGGTCGCCGTCGAAGATCACGTCGACAAGATTCGCGGCGTTCGAGCTGTCCACGCGTACCCCCGCACCGCATCGGTCGTCATCTGGTACTCCCGCTCGCGCATCGACCGGGCCGAGCTGTTCGATGCCGTGAACGCAGGTCGCACCACCGACTGGGGACTTGTGCCCGTCCGAAGCCCACGCTCTGCGGACGTCACCAGCGGTGATGTCCTACGCATGACCATCGGCGGAGCGGCCCTGGTCCTGCTCGGCTTCCGTCGCTACGCCTTCCGACGGCCGCCCCTCCTCGGACCCACCAGCCGCGTCGTGGCGACCGGAGCCACCATCTTCACCGGCTATCCATTCCTGAAGGGAGCGCTGCGCTCGCTGACCGGAAACCGGTCCGCCGGGACCGACGCACTCGTCAGCGCCGCCACCGTGGCCAGTCTGGTGCTCCGTGAGAACGTTGTTGCCCTGACCGTGCTGTGGCTGCTCAACATCGGTGAATATCTGCAGGAGCTGACGCTCAAGCGCACTCGTCGCGCGATCTCCGATCTCCTGACCGGCACGCAGGACACCGCGTGGATTCGCCTTCCGGACGGTTCCGAGATCTCCGTCGACGTCGATCGGCTGGAGATCGGCGACGACGTCGTCGTGCACGATCACGTCGGCGTGCCCGTTGACGGGACCGTCGTAGACGGTGACGCGGTGGTCGACCAATCCGCCATCACCGGTGAGACATTGCCGGTGTCGATAGCTGCAGGCGACAGGATCCATGCCGGGTCCGTCGTTGTCCGTGGCCGCATCGTCGTCCGCGCGTCTGCGGTAGGCCGCGATACGACGATCGGCCGCATCATCTCGCGCGTCGAGGAGGCACAGGAAGACCGCGCCCCGATTCAGACGGTGGGAGAGAACTTCTCACGCCGCTTCGTACCCGCGTCGTTCATCCTGTCGGGCCTCACGCTCCTGGTCACCCGCGATGTCCGACGGGCGATGACCATGCTGCTCGTCGCGTGCCCGTGTGCGGTGGGTCTGTCGACTCCGACGGCCATCAGCGCCGCCATCGGAAACGGTGCTCGCCGGGGGATTCTCATCAAGGGCGGATCGCATCTGGAACAAGCAGGCAGGGTCGATGCCTTCGTGTTCGACAAGACCGGGACCCTCACCGTCGGACGCCCGGTCGTCACCAATGTCGTGTCATTCCAGGACGACTGGGAGCCGGAGCAGGTGCTGGCGTATGCCGCCAGTTCCGAGATCCACTCTCGGCATCCGTTGGCGGAGGCCGTGATTCGCAGCACCGAGGAACGCCATATCGTAATTCCTCCGCACGAGGAATGCGAAGTACTCGTCGGCCTCGGCATGCGTACCGTCGCAGACGGCCGGACTCTGCTGCTGGGCAGCCCGTCACTGCTGCGCAGCGAGAACGTCACCGTCTCCGACCATGCGGCCGAATGGGTTTCGCGCTTGCAGCGTGAGGCCGAAACTCCGCTACTGCTGGCGGTGGACGGCGTACTGGTCGGGTTGATCAGCCTGCGTGACGAGGTCCGATCCAATGCTTTGGACGTACTGAACGCGCTCCGCGCCGACGGTGTGGAACGGATCGTCATGCTCACCGGAGATCACCCGGAGACCGCCGCGGCCGTCGCCGCCGAACTGGGCATCGCCGAGTGGCGAGCCGAGGTGATGCCCGACGACAAACTCGACGCCGTCCGCAAGCTCCAACAAGAGGGATACGTCGTCGCGATGGTCGGAGACGGCACCAACGACGCTCCCGCGCTCGCCGTCGCGGATATCGGAATCGCAATGGGATTGGCGGGCACCGATGTTGCCGTCGAAACGGCCGATGTAGCTCTGGCCAGCGACGACCTGACACGGTTGCTCGACGTTCGCGATCTCGGTCGGCACTCGGTATCGGTGAT
Source organism: Rhodococcus sp. 14-2496-1d (assembly GCF_002259365.1). NCBI lineage: Bacteria > Bacillati > Actinomycetota > Actinomycetes > Mycobacteriales > Nocardiaceae > Rhodococcus > Rhodococcus sp. 14-2496-1d. Next base: position 194,221 of record NZ_NPFV01000012.1, read on the forward strand.
CCGGCAGAACTACGGAATGTCGATCGCCGTGAACGCTCTGGGCCTCCTGGTCAGCGCCGGTGGAGCACTCTCTCCGGTGCTCGCCGCGATTCTGCACAACGCGTCCTCGGTCGCGGTGGTCGGCAACAGCTCCCGACTGATCCGATACCGAATCTGATCAGTAACGCCCCGACACGAGGGCGATCTGCTTGGTACCCAGTCCGCTATTTCGCGTCGCGGAAGTACGGTTCGACCGTGCCCTTGAGCTTGACGAGCATGGGATTTCCGTAGCGATCCTTCGCGGTGGGGACTTCGACTCGCACCCAACCCTCGGTGACGTTGTATTCGCGAACACTGGTCTTCTCGACGCCGTTGAAGCGAATACCGACGTCCCGGCGAAGAACCTCTTCGTTGTAGAAGGGGCTCCGCGGATCGATCGCGAGGTGATTCGGTGGAACGTCTGTGTGCTGGTCCTCTGACATGAATTACTTTCGTCGAATGCTGCGATAAGGGCTTGGTTGATTCCTGAAGAGAATACGCGACCCAGCGCTGTCGGCCCTAGCCCCGCGCCATGTCCACGAATCTGGACAGGTGAAGCTGGTGAGCCACAGTGATTGTCGCGGTCGGGCCGTTACGGTGCTTGCCGAGGATCAGGTCGGCCTCACCCCCGCGGGGGTCGTCGCGCTCGATTGCGTCAGGGCGGTGCAGCAGAATCACCATGTCGGCGTCCTGCTCCAGTGAGCCGGACTCACGGAGGTCCGAGACCATCGGCTTCTTGTCGGTTCGCTGCTCCGGGCCACGGTTGAGCTGGCAGACCGCGACCACCGGGCATTCGAGTTCCTTGGCCAACAGCTTGAGCTGACGGGAGAAGTCCGAGACCTCCTGCTGACGGGATTCGACCTTCTTGCCCGACGACATCAGCTGAAGGTAGTCCACCACAATGAGTTTCAGTCCGTTGCGCTGCTTGAGGCGACGTGCCTTGGCACGGATCTCCATCATCGTCAGGTTCGGGGAGTCGTCGACGAAGAGCGGTGCTTCGCTGATCTCGCTCATGCGCCGGGCCAGCTTGGTCCAGTCGTCGTCGGTCATCTTTCCCGAACGCATGTCGCCGAGCTTGATCTTCGCCTCGGCGGACAACAGTCGCATGACGATCTCGGTGCGACTCATTTCCAGGGAGAAAATGACACTGGGCATGCCGTGCTTGATCGAGCACGAACGCATGAAATCCATACTCAGGGTCGACTTACCCACGCCAGGCCTCGCCGCCACGATGATCATCTGACCCGGGTGCAGGCCGTTGGTGATTTCGTCGAGTTCGGCGAATCCTGTTGGTACACCGAGGGATATGCCACCACGGCTGGCGATGGAGTCGATTTCGTCCATCGTGGGCTGCAGCAGTTCCTCGAGGGGCAGAAAGTCCTCGGAGGTGCGGCGTTCGGTGACCTCGTACACCTCGGCCTGCGCACGGTCGACCACCTCGGCCACGTCCTGGCCGTCGGCTCCGGCGTAGCCGAACTGCACGATGCGGGTACCGGCCTGCACGAGCCGGCGCAGAATCGACTTCTCCGCGACGATCTCGGCGTAGTACCCGGCATTGGCTGCCGTCGGCGTCGTCTGCGTCAGGGTGATCAGGTACGGGGGGCCGCCGATGCGTTTGAGCTCACCGCGACGGTCCAGCTCGGCCGATACGGTGACCGGGTCGGCAGGCTCACCGCGGCTGTAGAGGTCGAGGATCGCGTCGTACACGTTCTGGTGGGCCGGGCGATAGAAGTCGCCGGGACGAAGCACCTCGAGCACGTCGGCAATGGCGTCCTTGCTCAGCAGCATGCCGCCGAGTACGGACTGTTCGGCCGCCATGTCCTGTGGGGGCTGGCGACCGAAATCCTCGCCGGGGCCCTCGCTGGAGGAGGGGCCGGAGTAGTCGGACTGTCCTCGATCGTCCACAACTGCCACGCGAACCGGCCGTCCTCTCCCCATTGTCGTCGGCACCGTCGAATATCACCCGGCGGTGCTGTGTAGCAAGTTCTACCCCCGGGCACCGACAGGTCCTGCTCGGCACCGGATACGCACTCTCCGGAGGCCGCTGCACGGCATCGAGAGAGACGCTGCACGGACGTTAAGCGCTATCGGCAGGAGTCACAACATGGCCTGTGGATGGAACTGTGGATGAAATGTGGATGGTGTTGAACAACGGTGTTGACCATCTGTGGACAACCTGGGTATAACTTTCCGGTTTTCGGGTTCTTCGCCAGGTCAAAGGGTGTACATAAAATTTTCTTCCTGTGCATCGATTCGGGAGCGGCGTGTCGGCCGAATTGACAACTCGGGCGTGTTGAGTAAATACCGGGTGAACCCAGGGGTGAATTGGGTCACACCGACTGGGATCACTCACAGAAACAGACCACTCTCCCGTTTAGACGCGAGAGGCCCGATCCCATTCTTGGAATCGGGCCCCTCGACACTCACGGCGAGACGTCAGGAGTCACTCTTCTGCGGGCAGTCCGCCGGGTCGAGGACCGTGATCTCCTGGGTACCCATCTGCAGAACTCGTGCCGACGGAATGTCGAAGAAGAGGCCGGTGATTCGTAGGCGCCCCTCGGCGTTGGCACGACCGACGACTCGATGCCGCGTGAGCGTCTGCAGCTGCACTGCGACGTTCACCATCGCCAGTTGGTCCTCCTCTCCGAATCCGAGCTCCGCCGCCTGACGACCGACCACGTGCCCGCTGCGATACGCGTCGAGGCTTGCCATCCCGTAACCCAACCACTCGGCGACGGAGGCGTCCGCGGCGTTCTCAGGGCCGCTGAGTACCGCCTTCATGGCACCGCAGCCCGAGTGCCCACAGACCACGACCGACGACGTCCCGAGTTGATCGACACCGAACGCCAGCGCCGCCTCCACCGAGCAGTCCTGCCCCTGAGCGGGAACGAGGTTGCCCATGTTGCGGACGGTGAACAGGTCACCCGGGCCGCTGCTGGTGATCGTGTTCGGCATGACTCGCGAATCCACACAGCACAGAAACAGAGTGTCCGGATCCTGGCTGTCGGTCAGTCCCTCGAGGTGCGGACGGATGTTGGGAGCATGCGTGCGGTGGTACTCCGCAACGCCGCTCAACACCGGCCGCAGGGCCGCGGGCGAGTCCTCCTGCGCGACATCACTCTTGAGCTGCCAGGCGCGCCACGGTGCCAACGAACTGCGTACCGTCGCCGATCCACGCTTGGGTGGCCCTTCGGCAGCCGCCGCCATGGACGCCGTACCCACTTCTTCGACTTTCACTGTGCCGCCACCGAGTTCGTGCTGACGCATCCACTCGTTCAAGGCGTCGTGCACGGCATGGTCGAGGAAGTCGACGCCGAGGTGGACCGTGACGGCCGTGCCTGCCGGGACAGTGGACAGCACATGCGTCAACCGGGGGAGCGCGAGGAAGCTCAACGACCCCTCGGTGGTGACACGCCAGGTGCCGTCGACGGTTTCCTCGGCCCTGACCTTCGCCCACACCACCCGACGCAGCACGAGGATGATCGACAGTGCCAAACCGATCAACACACCCTCGAGCAGGTTGAGAGCCACCACTCCGACGACAGTGACCGCATAGACCGCGATGTCTCCGGTCTTGTTCGCAATCTTGATGTCCGCCAGCTTGATCAGCTGCACGCCGATCATCACCAGCAACCCGGCCAGAGCTGCGAAGGGAACCAGTTCGACGATCGAGATGAACAGTACCGAGAAGATCAGAATCCACACGCCGTGCAGAATCGCCGATGCCCGAGATTTGGCACCGACCTTGACGTTGGTGGCACTGCGCACGATCACCCCGGTGATCGGCAGACCGCCGATGGCGCCTGAGGCCATGTTGCCGGCACCCTGAGCCATCAATTCACGGTCGAAGTTTGTGCGCTCACCGCTGTGCATCTTGTCGACGGCCACCGCGGAGAGCAGACTCTCGACACTGGCGATCAACGCGATGGTGATGACGCCGGTGACGAACGCACTCCACTGCCCGTCGGGCATGACCGGCAGGCTCAAGGACTCGATCAGGTTGCCGGGCAATTCGATTCGTTCGACATCGAGTGAGAAGAAGATCGAGACCGCGGTGGCGGTGACCACTGCGACCAGGGCGGCCGGCACCTTGGTGACCTTGGCCAGCACGGCGGACAACTCGCTCAACCGTGGCCAGGCGAACATCAGCACGACCACGATTCCGCCGACGACGATCGACGGCCACTGGCCGTTCGCGACGGATGTAGGGATGGCGAGCACGTTCTGGACCGCAGAACTTTCGGATTCCCCACCGAGAAGCACGTGAATCTGTTGCAGCGCAATGGTTATACCGATTCCGGCGAGCATCGCATGCACCACGACGGGCGAGATGGCCAACGCACTGCGCGCAATCCGGCTCATTCCCAGCAGGATCTGCACAGCACCGGCCAGGACGGTGATGGCGCACGTTACGCCCCACCCGAATTGGTTGACCAACTCGGCAACCACGACGGTCAGGCCTGCCGCGGGACCACTGACCTGCAGCGGTGATCCGCCGAGTATGCCGGCAAGAATGCCGCCGACCACAGCGGCAATGAGACCGGCCATGATCGGCGCGCCCGATGCGACGGCGATACCGATCGAAAGTGGCACTGCAACAAGGAAAACGACCAACGAGGCCGGTACGTCGTATTTCAGGATCGACCCGACGCGAGACTGCGGCTCGAGTCGGGTCTCGGGACTGGGGTCGGAATCGGGTTCCACGGTCGTGGTCACGGCAGCGTTCCTCCGGGCGTCTAGGCGTCAGGTCGGGTGAATCCAGTTGGTGATGATGTTCGATGTCGCCCCGCCTAAAGAGTACGCAAAGCTTTGCTCACGAACGTCCGAAGAGAGATGCTTCACAAATCGGAACCCATTGCGACAGTTGATCTTTGTGAGAAGACACGAAAAAGCCCCACGAACCGAGGTTCGTGGGGCTTTGTTCGACCGAAACGGGCCGAAAGCTGAAATCAGCTTCCGACGACATCCAGCTTGAACTTGGCGGTCACGTCGGGGTGCAGGTTCACGACGATGTCGTGCTTGCCCGTGCTCTTGACGTGAGCCTTCGGCAGATCGATGCTGCGCTTGTCGACGACCGGGCCACCGGCAGCCTTCAGAGCAGAAGCGACGTCCGACGCGGTGACCGAGCCGAACAGCTTGCCCGAGTCGCCCGCGGTCTTCACGGAGAGCGTGACGGCCTCGAGGCCTTCGATGGCCTGCTTGAGCTCGTTGGCGTGCTCGAGGCCGCGGACGGCACGAGCTTCCTGAGCGCGGCGGATGCCGTCGACCTGCTTCTGAGCTCCACGGGTGGCCTGGATGGCCAATCCGCGGGGCAGCAGGAAGTTACGGCCGTAGCCGTCCTTGACCTCTACGGTGTCGCCAGGCGCACCGAGGTTGTCCACATCAGCGGTGAGGATCAGTTTCATACCAATCGCCCCTTTCTATCGAGCCGTCGCGGCGTAAGGCAGCAGTGCTACCTCACGCGAGTTCTTCACGGCAACGGCCACGTCACGCTGATGCTGGACGCAGTTGCCGGTGACACGGCGAGCACGGATCTTTCCGCGATCGCTGACGTACTTACGCAGCAACGTCGTGTCCTTGTAATCGATCGACGTGTTCTTTTCCTTGCAGAAGGAACACGCTTTCTTCTTGAGCACCTTGTCGCGCAATGGCGGTTTGGGCATGGGTCTTTCTCCGTTACATCTGGTTGTTCTCGATCGAAGGATCTAGAACGGTGGCTCTTCGTCTCCGCCACGTCCGCCGAAGGAGCCCGACGCCGCCGGGGCACTGCCCCAGGGATCGTCTCCGCCGGAACCGGAGTTGGACGAGGAGTTCGAGCGGCCGCCGCTCGATCCGCCGGAGGAACCGGAGCCGGAGCCGGAGTTGAAGCCGCCTCCGCCGCCACCTCCACCGCGGTTGGCCTTGTTGACCTTTGCGGTGGCGTAGCGGAGTGAAGGTCCGATCTCGTCTACCTCGAGCTCGACGACTGTCCGCTTCTCACCCTCACGCGTCTCGTACGAGCGCTGCCGCAGCCGTCCGCTCACGATCACTCGCGAGCCTCGGGTCAAGCTCTCGGCAACGTTCTCCGCTGCCTCGCGCCAGATGTTGCAGCGCATGAAGAGCGCGTCGCCGTCTTTCCACTCGTTCGTCTGACGATCGAATGTGCGCGGGGTGGATGCAACCGTGAAGTTGGCAACCGCCGCACCGGCGGGGGTGAATCGAAGTTCTGGATCAGCCGTCAAGTTTCCGATGACGGTGATGACGGTCTCGCCTGCCATGGTTCCTCTTTCAGTAGTAAGCGTTGTAGATGCCAGCCTAGAGGCGGGCAACGACAATTACTTGCCCTGTCGCAGGACCTTCGTGCGCAGAACGGACTCGTTGAGTCCGAGCTGACGATCGAGCTCGCTGACGGTGGCAGGCTCGGCGTTGAGGTTCACAACGGCGTAGATGCCCTCGGCATGCTTGAGGATTTCGTAGGCCAGACGACGCTTGCCCCACACATCGACCTTGTCGACGGTGCCGCCATCCTTGCGAACGACGTTGAGGAACGTGTCGAGCGACGGAGCGACAGTGCGCTCGTCCAGATTGGGGTCGAGAATGACCATCAATTCGTAATGACGCATAAGACCTCATCACCTCCTGTGGACTAGTGAAAACGGCCACGGACTGTCCGTGGCAGGAGGGTCGTTGCGTCAGCAACCCCTCGAAGATACACGACAGGGCCCTGACCTGCTAATTCGCGTCGGGCGCACGGTCCGGCCCTCACGCGTCATACTCTTGCACCATGCGATCCGGGGTCCGCGCCAATCCGATGACGGTCGTCGTGGTCGTCGCGATGGCTGCGCTGGGATTGATTCTGGGATATCTGAACAAGGCCCGATGCGCGGTCGCGCCGTTCGACGCCTCCGGACGCAGCACGGTGTTCGACGCCATCAAGGATTCCTCGGTCTGCTACTCCGACATCCAATTCCTGTGGCTCGGCCGAGACATCGACAATCACATCTTTCCCTACATTCACGGAGCCATCACCAGCGACGGGATCCTCACCGGCGGGACGGTGGAGTATCCCGTCCTCAGTGGGTTGCTGATGTGGCTCGGAGCCATCCCGGCCCACACCGATGCACAGTTCCTGCTGACCTCGGCGTTGATTCTGGCACCGTTCGGTCTGCTCACCGCCTGGATGCTCGGGCGGATGGCCGGCTGGTCCGCGTTGCTGTGGTCGATCGGCCCACCTGTGGTGATGTACGCCTTCCACAACTGGGAACTTCCGGTCGTGGCCGCTGCCGTCGGCGCGATCTTCGTCATGACCCTGCCGATGCCGCTGCGGCGCAGAGCGATTCTCGCGTCGGTGCTGTTGGCCGTCGGCTTCTGCCTCAAGCTCTACCCGGGAGCTTTCGTATTGCCCCTGATCGCGTATGTGGTCACCGGCGGCATCGACGGGCGCGAGTCCGCCGACACCATCCGGGGTCGCTGGGACGTCCGCGGCGGTCTGATGGTCGCCGGTGCCGCGATCGGCACGGTCGTCGCAATCAACCTGCCGTTCGCAGTCCTCGGTTACGAGGGGTGGCGTGCATCCTTCACCTTCCAGTCGCTGCGGCAGGCAGACCTGACGACCAACTCCATCTGGTACTGGGGACTGCGCCACTTCTACATCAGCGACCAGATGACTCCCGATGCCTACGCGGAGGCCGACGCGTCCTTCCAGGATGTGGTCGATGTCGCGTCGCCGCTGCTGGTGTTCGCCGCGTTCGCACTTGCGCTGTGGCTCGGCTGGCGTCGGGCAAAGGTTGTCGGAACGTACCCGTGGGTCGCGGTGAGCGGGTCGATGCTGTGCGGATTCATGCTGCTGCACAAGGTGCACTCGCCGCAGTACACGCTGTGGCTGCTGCCTTTCCTGGTGTTGCTTCGGGTCCCGTGGGCGCTCGTCGCCGCGTATCTCGTCGTCGATCTGTCGATGGGAATCGGCGTGTTCAAGTACTTCGCCGCATTGGCCTCCGGGGTGGACGCCGAGGACGAGGAGTTCTTCGTTCTGGTGGGGGTATGGGGACGGGCGCTGCTGCTGGTGGTGCTGTTCGTGCTGCTCATCCGTACGCGCATGCGGATTCCAGTGCGCGGCGAAACAGACCAGGAGTCGGTATCATCGCGCCGACCAGCAGCGACATCGCTGACGGGATCACCGGGGCAGTAGGGCGCAGAGCGGGGCGGGGACATGACACAGGTGTCGCGATCACAGGAGAGCACAGAAAATCGGGCCACCGAAGTACGACGTGTCGGCCTCGTCGAGGACCACGAATCGGTAGCGCTCGGACTCAAGGCCATGCTCGCCGACGAACCCGACCTGGAACTGGTGTCCACCGCCGCCACCGTCGCAGAGTTGCTCGCCCAGCAGCCGACACTCGATCTGGTGGTACTCGATCTTCGGCTCGGTGACGGGTCCTCACCCCGCTCCAACGTGGAGCAACTGCACGCCGCCGGTGCGCGCGTCCTCGTCTACACCGGTGCCGAGAACGCCTTTCTGGTTCGCTCGGCAGCTCGTGCGGGCGTACTGGGCGTAGTTCGCAAGTCGGCACCGGCCGCAGCGATCGTCTCCGCGATCCGGCGCGCCGCGAGCGGGGGACAGGTCGTCACGACGGACTGGGCTGCCGCGATCGACGGCGATCCCCAGCTTCCGGACGTGGGACTCAGTCCACGCCAACGTGAAGTACTCGCCCTCTACGCGTCGGGCGAGAAGGCCGGACGCGTCGCCCGCCTGGCCGGACTGTCCGAGCAGACCGTCAACGACTACCTGGTGCGGATCCGCAACAAATACGCCGAGGCGGGGCGTCCGGCACCGACGAAGACCGATCTGTACAAGCGTGCGGTCGAGGACGGCTGGCTCCCCATGCCCGAGCTACCTCCACAGGATTGATGCAGGCCCCACTCGAAAAAATCGCCAGCGGGTCCGGTCTCGATACCGCCGAACGGCAGGCCTGCGGACTTCTCGAAGCAACTCTGCCGGATCGACTGCGGGCACCGGGACTGACGACGGACGAGGTCGCCGCGCACGCGCGGGCTGCCAGGGCACGGGGAGTGCAGGTGATTCTGCTCGACGACGGCGGGCTCACTATGGCTCATCCCACAATTTCGGACAGAGTGAGCACCGCGGTGTCCGACGCGCTCAGCGGTGCGACAGGCGGGGTGGTGACCGCTCGGATACTGCCGCCTGGACGCGCGAAGATCGTATTCATCCTGGTCAGCGGCTTGAGCGCCGATGTGCGGATCGAACTCGATGCAGTCGGAGAGAAGTCTGTCGTAGCCTCGTGACACTCTGACAGGACGGTTGACGGTTCAATGCCCCAAATAATAAGGGCAGAAAACCTGCGAATTACCTGTGAGAATCGACCGCATTGGTTTAGTCGGTCTCAACTCACTTCGGCGTCCGGGAGATTAGATGTCTGCACTGCTCGAACCCTTGCCCTCCGCGAACGACTCCGGAGTCCCGACGACGCGCCGTTCACGCGGTCCGATCAGCCTCGTTCCACCCCCGATGCAGATACATCCCGTTCCCGCCGCCACGAGCCCCTTCCCGCCGCGACCGGATCTGACCGGCCGCGAGATCGAGGTGCTGCTCTGCTGGATTCGACACGACTCGAAGACCGAAGTGGCAAAGGCACTGTTTCTCTCGCTCGGCACCGTCAACACCCACCTCACCCGGATTCGGGCCAAGTACACCTCCGTCGGACGGCCGGCACCGACCAAGGCGGCCCTCGTCGCGCGCGCCCTGCAGGACGGGCTCGTCGATATCTCGGAGCTGTGAACCAGGGTCGGTGATGCCGTCGGTCAGACGCTGACGGCAGTGTCCACGCCCTCGTTCTCGAGGCGTTTGTTGCGTCGAATACTGCTCAGCAGGGCGGCCCCGATGAACAGGATTCCCACGAAGCCGGTGATCAGCTCGTTGATGTGTACACCGATCGAAACCAGCAGGATGATGGACAACGCACCGATCGCCCAGTGCGCACCGTGCTCGAGGTACACGTAATCGGACAACGTTCCCTTGCGAACCAGGAAGACCGTGATCGAGCGGACGAACATCGCACCGATGAAGCCCAGGCCGAGCGCGATGATGATCGGGTCTGCGGTGATGGCGAACGCACCGATGACACCGTCGAACGAGAACGATGCGTCGAGCACCTCGAGGTAGAGGAACAGGAAGAACCCGGCCTTACCCGTCGCCTTCGCCAGTTCGCTCGGCCCGCCCGAGGACTCTTCGCCCTCTTCTTCGACGTGGAAGAGTTCACCGAGTCCGTTCACTGCGATGTAGGTGATCATGCCCAGCACGCCGGAGACCATGACGGTGGAGATCTTGTCGTCCTCGGCGAGGAATTCGGCGCTCAGGACCAGCAGCAGGCCTGCGACGACCACGGAGAGCTGATCGAGGCGACCGATGCGGGCGAGCGGCTTTTCGAGCCAACTCAACCAGGTGATCTCGCGATCCTCGAAGATGAATCCGAGGAAGAGCATCAGCAGGAACATGCCACCGAATGCAGCGATCTGCGGATGCGCGTCGGTGAGGAGCGTCTCGTAGCTGGGTGAACCGTCCGGGAACGTTGCGGCACCGTCGGCGGGCGGGTTGAGGGCCAGGTCGATCGCGGCGACCGGACCGAGGCCCGACGCAGCCCAGACGATGACCAGCGGGAACAGCAGCCGCATGCCGAACACGGCGATGATGATGCCGATGGTGAGGAAGATCTTCTGCCAGAACTCGCTCATGCGTCGCAACACGGTGGCGTTGATGACGGCATTGTCGAAGGACAGCGACACCTCGAGTACACCGAGGATGAGGACGAGGATCATCGCCTCGATCCCGCCGTACAGAAAAGCCACGATGACGGACACGATGGTGACCGCGATCGACCATCCGAAGATCTTGACAACCACAGTCGTGGCCCTTCTCGAGACAAAGACGGAAAAACCCCCGCCCATCATGGATGACGAGGCGGGGGTACTCCCAATCTTGAGGAGGCCTTTACTACACGTTTACTCCGAAATCGCGAGCGATTCCTGCGAGTCCCGAGGCGTAGCCCTGACCGACCGCGCGGAACTTCCACTCCGCGCCGTTGCGATACAGCTCACCGAAGACCATGGCGGTCTCGGTGGAGGCGTCCTCGCTGAGGTCGTAGCGTGCGAGCTCGGAGTTGTCGGCCTGGTTGATGACGCGGATGAACGCGTTGCGCACCTGACCGAACGACTGCGAGCGTGCGTCCGCATCGTAGATGGACACGGGGAAGACGATGGTCTCGATCTCCGGCGGTACTGCGGCGAGATCGACCTTGATCTGCTCGTCGTCTCCGTCGCCCTCACCCGTGGTGTTGTCCCCGGTGTGCTCGATGGAGCCGTCGGGAGACTTCAGGTTGTTGAAGAACACGAAGTGCCCGTCGCTCAAGGCCTTCTTCGTCGAGTTCAGAGCGATGGCGCTGGCGTCGAGATCGAAGTCGGTGCCGGTCGTCGTGCGGATGTCCCATCCGAGACCGACCACGACCGCGGTCAGGTTCGGAGCTGCCTTGGTGAGCGAGACATTGCCACCCTTGCTGAGGCTGACGCCCATTGAGAGGTCCTTTCGCAATTGGTTTCCCGTTACGGGGTCAACCGTAGTGGGAATGTCCGGTTCTTGGACGTACTCAGCCAACGACTGCGACATCGCCAGGGTTCCCGTCAGTACTATCGAGCAGGTGACAAGTCGCTGGCCTGGGGTGTTCCGCCGGGGTGCCGAATCGGACGCCGCCGCGCGTCGATCCCAGGACAACGCTGTCGCCGCGTTCCTCGACATGGACAAGCGTCAGTCCATCGCGTCGGCCGGCGTCGAGGCCTCCACCGCACTGCGCCCTCAGGATCGACTCGCAGGCCGATGGTCCGACACCGAGAAGCAATGTTTCGACGCCGGAGCCGCCTACCTCGCCGCCGTCGAGCAGTTCGACGGAATCACCACCCCTGCCGCCAGATCGGCGTTCGACCGAGCAACCGCGCTTCTGCACGATGCCAGCACCGCCGTCGATCGGTTCTACGACGCCCATCGAGGCACGCTCGAGCAGGCATCTGCTCAGTTCGCCGCGACCCCGCGCCTGGTCCAGGACGCGTTGGCCGAGGCAGACGCAGCCCGCTCCACCGTCGACGAGCAGTTCGCCGCCTACCCCTCACTTCGCCAGGCGTGGCGCGAACTCGATTCTGCGACAACACAATTGCAGGCCGATCAGCGCGACCCTCTGCGCGCCCGAGAGCACGCCGCCCAAGTCCGCGACCGTGCGGCCGCGCTGCGTGCTGCCGTGGACTCGGCCCCGGGACGCCTTCAGGAGGCCCGAACCGCGCTGGCCTCCGTGCGCACCCGAATCGAGGCGGTGCGAACCAGATCCGAGGGTATTGCGCCTGCCTTCTCGAGCTTGCTTCGTGAATTCAACGCCCAGAGCTCGGCAGATCTGTCCCGAAACGAACGATCCAGTGCGCGCCACATCGAGCAGGCCGACGAGGACCTGCGCGCGGCGCGTTCGGCGCTCGATTCGGGCAATCCCGAGCAGTCACTGGATCTGGTCACCCAGGCGCGCCAACACCTGAGCGATGCCGAACAGCTGGTCGACGCGGTCACCGACCGAGTTCGACTGCTGCGCGCGGTCAGGGCCGATCCGAAAGAGACCGAGAACAAGGTGCGGTTCAAACTTCGTGACGCTCAACAACTCGCGATCAATCGTGGTCTGGTTGCCGAATGGGGCTCGGTGTTGGATGCTCAGCTCGCCCGGATCGACAGGGCGAGCACAGCACTGACGGGTACCCACCCGGACTACTGGTCATATCTGCAGGATCTGGATACCATTTCGGACTTCATCGCAGGCGTGATCGACCGCATGCGAACGTCGCACTGACTACATTCACACGAAGGACAGTGGTGCAACACTTTCGCCATCTCGACGCAGACACTCGCCGACGAGTGTTCTTCATGCAACCGGAAGACATCGAGACGAGCGACGGAAACGACCTCGTGGCAACGGCTCTCGGCGCAACGCTGTACATCCCGGCCACGCGTCCGGACCTGACGGCAACGGTGAACAAACGCACCGACGAGGGTGTGCGGTCCATCGTCATCGATCTCGAAGACGCTGTCGCAGATCATGATCTGGAAGAAGCGTTGGCCAACACCGTGCGAACTCTGAACGAACTCTCGGGTTCGGGATCGCTGGTGTTCGTTCGGGCTCGTACCGCCGCCCACATCCGCAGCATCTGCGACGGCCTCGACCACGGTGCCGCAGGGCTGGCCGGATTCGTCGTACCGAAGTTCACGGCAGCACGCGGAGCCGAGTTCCTCGACGAGATCGTCGCTGCGTCGAAGACACACGGCACCCGTCTGTTCGCCATGCCGGTCCTCGAATCACCGGAGGTGGTGCACCGGGAGACCCGCGACGCGGAACTGGTTGCCATTCGCGAACTGCTCGGTGAGTACCGCGACGTCGTACTGGCGGTGCGAATCGGTGCCACCGACATGTGCGGCACGTTCGGCATCCGCCGCGACCGGGACCTGACGATCTACGACGTCCGCGTCGTCGCCGACGTCATCAGCGCGATCGTCAATCACCTGGGCCGCTACGACGGTTCGGGATTCGTCATCACCGGACCGGTGTGGGAGTACTTCGCAGACCACGAACGCATGTTCCGTCCCCTGCTGCGTCAGACGCCGTTCGTCGATCAACAGGCCGTACGCTTCCGCCAGCAACTGGTCAGCAGCGACCTCGACGCCCTGCTGCGCGAGGTGGCACTCGACCGCGCGAACGGCATTCAGGGCAAGACCGTCATCCACCCCTCGCACGTACCTGCCGTGCACGCACTGTCCGCGGTGACGCACGAGGAATACCACGATGCACTCGACATTCTCTCCTCCGACCAGGGCGGCGTCCAGGCGTCCGGCTACCGCAACAAGATGAACGAGCTGGGCCCGCACCGCAACTGGGCGAAGCAGACGGTGGTGCGCGCCAGGGCGTTCGGCGTCACCAACGAGGGAATCACGTTCGTGGATCTACTGACCGCACTGGCACAGCGATGAACACGAACCCGGCCGACGGAATCGCGCTCACCGACACCGGTTCGTCGTCGTCCTGGTCGGCCACGCAATTGGTGCGGCCAGGTCTGCGTCGCAATCCCCGCCGCGCCCATCTGTTGGTCTCGACGGTGCTCGGCAAACACATCCCTGTGGATCCGGACGTCGTGATCGCCGCAGGCACCGAACTGGCCGCCCTGGTGCACGCCGCGGTGGACGGTTCCGATGCCGATGTTCTCGGATTCGCCGAGACTGCAACGGGATTGGGCCACACGGTCGCAACGGCTCTGGGCGCGCACTGCTACCTGCACTCGACGCGCCGCGGTGTTCCCGGCATGACGGTGCACGGCGAGTTCGAGGAGGGTCACTCGCACGCCACCGACCACCTGCTGATGCCCACTTCGGCCGACCTTCTCGCCGGCGACCTGCCGTTGATACTCGTCGACGACGAGATCTCGACCGGAGCGACCGCATTGGATGCGTTGCGACAGATTCACTCCACGGCCGGGCGCGCGCACTACGTCATCGCATCCCTGGTGGACATGCGCACCGCCGAGCATCTCGCTGCAGCTGCCGCGGTGGCAACAGAACTCGGCGTTCGGATCGACAACGTGAGCCTGGCACAGGGATCCGTCGAGCTGGAGCCGGGACTGACGCAGACAGTGCTGGACCTCCCGGATCCGGTATTCAATCCCACTGCTGCACAGCCTGGCTCGGTTCATCGAGTCGACGCCCACTGGCCGGCCACCCTGCCGGACGGCGGACGCCACGGATTCCTCCGATCCGATTCGGCAGGTTTCGACTCCGCGATCGACGCCCTCGCAGCCACCGTGGATGCGTCGCTCTCCGAATCGACACCGGTGGTCGTCATCGGCCACGAGGAGCTCATGTATCTGCCCCTCCGGCTCGCGGCGGCCCTGCAGAAACTGGGGCACCGTGCGCTGTTCCAGACCACGACCCGGTCACCGGCGTACGTGCTGGACGTGCCCGACTACCCCCTGCGCCGTGGTTTCGAATTCGCTGCACCCGAGGACGAATCGGGACTGCGCTACCTCTACAACGCGTCCGCCCCGCACGAGACCACACTGGTGCTCGTCGCCGACGCCCCCGCCGACACCGACGCCCTTGCCGCCGCGGCGGAGACACTGGCAGCCTCGGGCACCGACGTACTCCTGGTGGTCGTGACGGGAGCCGACCCGGTGGCGCTCGAGGTTTCCCGGCGCGCACGCCCGCTCCGCGGACCCGAATTCGGCTCCTACGCGGCGGACGAAGTCACGTGGCTGCTCAAGGACCTCTCGTCGGTCTCCCTCGAAGCAGGAATCGAGGAGCGGGAGCAGCGCATTCAAGCCGGCGAGGCCCATTACGCCGAATCGCTTCCGGTCGAGTATCAGCCGGATCTGGCCTACCGCGAACTGTTCGAGAAGGTGCTACAGGAAAGCGCGTCACGGCTGGCGGTCGCGGTCGGAACCGTCACCGAGGTCGTGCTGGCCGAGCGCGGACACGACATCGCACTCGCGTCATTGGCTCGGGCGGGTACACCCGTCGGAATTCTGATGCGCCGCTGGGCATTCGCGGCCCACGGCATCGAGCTTCCCCACTACGCCGTCTCGATCGTGCGTGATCGAGGCATCGACGCCGTGGCACTGCGCTACCTCGCCGAACACCACGACTCGCGCTCGGTGGTGTTCGTCGACGGCTGGACCGGCAAGGGTGCGATCGCCCGCGAACTCACCGCCGCCCTCCGCGACTTTCCCGGTGCCGAGTTCGACGACGACCTCGCCGTGCTCGCCGATCCTGGCAACTGCGCGCGCACGTACGGCACCCGCGACGACTTCCTCATCGCGTCCGCCTGTCTCAATTCGACGGTCTCGGGCCTGGTTTCACGAACCGTGCTCAACGACAGTCTGATTCGTCCCGGGGACTTCCACGGCGCGAAGTACTACGCCGATCTCGCCCCCGACGACGTCTCGCGGCACCTGCTCGACACCGTCGCTGCGCGGTTCGACGATGTCCGCGGTGAGGTCGAAGCCTCGGTGGCTGCGGTGTTGGGCTCCGACCGAACCCCCACCTGGACCGGATGGGCATCGGTGGAGAAGGTGCGTGAAGAATACGGAATCTCGCACGTCAACTTCGTCAAACCGGGCGTCGGCGAGACCACCCGGGTGTTGCTGCGTCGTGTCCCGTGGCGGGTACTGGTGCGGGACGCCGATGCGCCCGAGCACGAACACATTCGGATGCTCGCCGCAGCCAGGGGCGTGCCGGTGGACGTGGTGCCCGACCTCGCCTATTCGTGCATGGGGCTGATCAAGAACGTCTCGAACGGGGACCCGTCGTGAGCGCTCTGGTCGCGGTGGATCTCGACCGTACGATGATCTTCTCCGAGGGCGCACTCGGGGTTCCCCTGGACGATTCGTTCGAGTGCGTCGAGATGTACGAGGGAAAACCACTGTCCTACATGAGCTCTCGCGCGGTGTCGTTGCTTCGGGAGTTGAGCGAGACCACGGTCGTGGTGCCGACCACCACGCGAACCATCGAGCAGTTTCGGCGGATCGCGTTGCCCGGGGCACCGTGGCGATATGCCATCACCAGCAACGGGGGCAACATCCTTGTCGACGGTGTGCCGGATATGCAGTGGCGCAGCAGGTTCGAGTTGGATCTGGTGGGAATCGGCGCAGAGTTGAGGTCACGGGTCTCCGAGGAGTGGGTCCTCAAGTACCGCGAGGCGGACGGGCTGTTCTGCTACCTGGTGGTGAACACGTCCGCCGTGCCCGAGGGCTTCGTCGCGCAGTGGTCGCAGTGGTGCGCCGCTCGGGACTGGAACGTCTCGCAGCAGGGTCGAAAGATCTACACGATGCCCAACGCGGTGTGCAAGAGCTCTGCGGTGGCCGAGGTACGGTCTCGGCTGATCCAGGACGGCACGCTGGAAGCCGACGCTCGACTGTTCGCCGCCGGTGACGGCGCACTCGATGCCGAGATGCTCATGGCCGCCGACTCGGCCGTTCGACCACGGCACGGCGAACTGGAGCTGCTCGGATTCACCCGGCCGGGCTTGACCGTCACCGACTCCTCCGGCGTCCGGGCCAGCGAGGAGATTCTCGAGTGGCTGCGGAACCGAAGTGCCGTGCGCCGCGTCTAACTGTTCGTCGGGGAGACAGGCAGTGGGGCAAGGGGTGGGCATGACGGATCCGTACGAGGAACTCGCAGCGACGATCGACAACATCGTCACCAGTGCGTTCGTGACGCCGGTTGGCCCCGAATTTCTCGGCTCCGTTCTGCAAGCGGCATTCGAGAAGGCGAACGTGGCCCTCGACTACCGCGGCGAGTTCGAGCCGACCGAGGTGGTCATCACCGAGGCGTTCGAGGTGATGCCGCACGAGGAGATCGTGGCCATGGTCGGATCGCTGGGAACCGACACCATCGGGAACTCGTCCAAGAACTGGAACGACTTGTCCGCTGCCGCTACCACCGGATCCGACACCTTCCGGTCCGGCATCGAGGCGGCCATGACGTCGGGCTGGTCGGGACCGACAGCCGACGCCGTCCGTGGCGGCGTGGCCGACTACGTGTCGTCTGCGACCGCGCTGTCCACCTCGATGAGCCTGATCAGCAACAAATTACTCGAGGCGCACTCCGGATTCACGCAGACGCAATCGAGGATGCCGCCGGTGGTTGCGGCGCCCGTGAGCAGCATGATCGATTCCCTTCTGCCCATTCCCTTCGCCGCGAAGGACGCAGCGTCCGCCCGCGAGGAGCAGCAGGAAGAAGCTCGTCGAATCATGCGCTCGGTCTACGTACCAGGGGTGTTGCAGTCCGATTCCGAGGTGCCGGTGCTACCGGCGGCGCACAACCCGGTCGCAGACAGTGCCCCCTCCAGCGGAGGCTGGGGACTCGGGAACTCCGCGGGGGACGGCAGCCTCGGTTCGAGTTCCGGAAACCGGAGCGCGAACGGAACAGATTCGGCGGCCCCGACGGCTGCAGGACAGGCACCACCCGGCGGCACCGAAGGTGCCGATACGGGTCGGACCGGTACGCCGTCGGAGCAGGCGGGGGCCGGCGGTTCGGGTTCCTTGCCTCCTGCCGACAACTCCGGTGACACTCGGGCCGCATCGGCCACCGGGCCCGGCACTTCCGGTGGTGCGGGTTCCGGGCTGGGCGCAGGTCCCGGCGGCGGCTACGGCGGAACAGGACCGGGCAGTGGCGGCTTCGCAGGATCCAATGGTTCGGGCTACGGCGGCGCGGGATACGCGGGTGGATCCGGAAACGGTTCCGGTGCCGGATCAGGTTATGGCAGCTCGGTTCTCGGCCCTCCGATCGGCGGCGGGACGGGCGGCGGCGGGGCAGGCAGCAATGGGGCGGGCGGCGGACTCGGCAGCGCAGCAGCGGCCGGCCGCGCGGGAGCGCACGGTATGCCGGGAATGGGTGCCGTGGGCGCACCGGGCACACGGGGAGCGGGCGACAACGACGGCGAACACGCGACTCCCGGTTACCTGGTGGACGTGAGCAACGGCAGCGAACTGATCGGCGATCTGCCCCTCGTCGCACCTCCGGTACTCGGCGGCTGACGATGACGACCTGGACCATGCCCGGCATCGATTTCATGATGCTGTGCAGTCGATTCGGACGCGACCGACTGCCGTACCCCCTGGCGGTCACCATCGACGTCGATACCGTGGACGAACTGCGACAACTGCGGCTCGAGGCGTCGGCAAGGATCGACGCGATGATGGACGAGGAGCTCGGCGCAGCTGTTCGGAGCGTCGTCGACCCGATGGTTCGTATCGAATGTCGCGGCGAGACAACCGATTCCCCCAACGCAATCGTGCGCAGCCACGCAGCGATTCGCCACGATACGGCCGCGGTGCTGACTCAACAACCGGGGCCCGACGCCTCCTCCGGTGGTGCCGTCACCATCGAACTGACCGGCCCGGCTCGTGCCCCCGCCCTGGTCCTCGGGCCCGTGCCGAGTATCACGGCAGGTCACCGACCGGCCGAGCGACTCGAACGTGCCACTGCCGCAGCGACATCGGGTGGCACGCATCTGTCCACCGCAACGCGGGGCGCGACGGCGGACGAGCAGTTCCGGTCGTTCTTCGACCGCCCACGGTCGGCAGTCGGCGAGGTCATCGTCGCGCGCGGCAAGACCTACGACAACCGCCGCGACACCGACGCCGTCTCGTTCTTCTGGATGGACTTCGATCGAGACGGTCGGTACATCGTGCACTCCGGAGAGTCGATCGAGATAGCGCCCATCGATACCGCCGGCTTGGCGTCGCAGATCGAAGGGCACGTGGCGGTCGCGCTGAGGCAATGACTGCGCGCCCTTGACACCGTATCGATTTTCGATAGGTTATCGATATTCGTTGTTATCGACTATCGATATGGAGGCGGCGGGATGGCATACGGACTGGGCTCGGCACGAGCCAACAAATGGGCGATGGCGTTCTACGCGGCTGCGGCTGTGGTGTGGTCGGGGAGGAGGCTGTGGCAGTACCACTCGTCTGAGGACGTCCTCGCGCGGTTGGAACTGCAATCGGGCACACCACCAGCCGAGTTGTTCGGCGGTCGGTTGGAACCGGGCAACTCGATCGAGCTCAGCGTGCCCAAAGCGGACCTGACCCGACTGATGGGCATCATCGACTTCCTGCGCTACGGGTCCATCGTCGTAGGGATGGTCATCATTCTGGTCGGGCTGCTGTTCGTCTACCGATTCTGCGACCGCGTCATCATGGGCAACCCGTTCACCAACGCCGCCCGCACCGACGTGGTGATGATCGGCGTCTGCATCGCCGTCTATCCCGCCATCACCGGCTTCATGAATCTGCTGGGCACGAACAGTGTCGTCGGCGCACTGGAGCTATCGGACGTCGCAACGTCGTCGATATCGACCGTCGGCCTCTACGTTGCAGTCGTAGTAGCGGTGTTTCTGCAGTTCGTCTACGCCACCATCACCCAGGGCACCAAGCTCGCTCGCGATGCCGAGGGCCTGGTCTGATGGTGGAGGAGTTCGTCGACCATCTGGTCGTCTGCCATCTGGGCGAGATTCTCGACGCCCGCGGGATGACGCTCGCCGAGCTCTCGCGTCTGGTCGGAGTCAGTGTCGTCAATCTGTCGGTGCTCAAGAACGACCGCGCCAAGGCAATCCGATTCTCGACCCTCACCGCCGTGTGCCGCGCCCTCGACTGCACACCCGGCGACCTGTTCACCCTGCGGCAGATCTGACGGCCGCCGAATCCCAGTGACGCCAGTCGGACAAATCGAACAAGTACATTGGATGACGGTAACCAGCACTACGAGAGAGAGTCCATCACATTGTCTGCTCCGGCCGGTCAACCGTTGTCCAAGGGTCAGAACGGCCCACTCACCGTCGGTGACGTCGTCGTCTCCATCTCGCTGGCCGTACCCGCGGACCTGTCCGCGCTACTGGTCACCGACGCCGGAAAAGTGCGCACCGACGCCGATTTCGTGTTCTTCAACCAGCCCACCGGCCCCGGCGTACGCCTCGAGCCCGGCCAGGGCGGACCGGCCCGGCTCGCCGTATCGCTCGCCGCAGTTCCCGCCGACATCGAGCAGATCCGCGCTGTCATCACCCTCGACGACGCGTCGAGCAACTTCGGTCGATCCGCCGCTCCCGTCGCCCGAGTGAGCGACGCGACCGGAAATGTGTTGTACGAGTACACGATCGACGGCTTGAGCTCGGAGTCGATCGTGATCGCACTGGAGATCTACCGACGTCAGGGCAGCTGGAAGGTGCGAGCCGTCGGGCAGGGTTACGCAGGTGGCTTCGCCGCACTGGTGACCGACCACGGTGTGTCCGTGGACGACGCCCCCGCACCCGCACCGACGCCTCCTCCCGCACCCGCCGCTCCACCGCCACCCGCTGCGCCGGCCGCACCACCCGCCGCCCCGGTCCGTACCGAGGCTCCGGAAGTCAGCCTCACCAAATCCAAGCCCGTCAGCCTCACCAAGGGCCAGAAGGTCACCCTGCGCAAGGACGGCGGCGTGGCTCTGACGGTCATCCGCATGGGCCTCGGCTGGGATCCGGTGACCACTCCGAAGAAGGGCGGACTGTTCGGTGGCGGAGGCCGCGCCGCGAACATCGACCTGGACGCGTCGGCGATCATGCTCGCCGACCGCAACGTCAACGATGTCGTCTACTACGGCCAGCTCAAGGCCAAGGACGGCTCGATCGTGCACCAGGGCGACAACCTCACCGGCGAAGGCGAGGGCGACGACGAGGTGATCGTGGTCGACCTGACGCGGGTACCCAAGCACGTTACCGGCATCGTCTTCACCGTCACCTCGTACCGCGGTCAGACGTTCGAGCAGGTCGCGAACGCATTCTGCCGTCTGGTCGACAACACCACCAACACCGAACTCGCCCGCTTCACCCTGCAGGGCGGCATGCCGTTCACCGGTCTGGTGATGGCCAAGGTGTATCGCCAGGGCAGTGAGTGGAAGCTCCAGGCGATCGGCGACGGCATCCAGGCCAAGCACGCCGGTGAAGCCGTCAAACAGCTCGGCCGCTATATGTGACCTTTCGGGCCCCGGTCCGATCCGAGATGGTCCGATCTGCAGCGCCGTCGAGCACGCCACCGAGCGGGTCGACGGCGCTGCCGTTTCTGATGAGATCCTCGGACGGTCGGTAGATCTGCCGAACGATCAACGCGCACAATCCGATCACGGCGACATCGCGCACCACGACGGTCGCGGTGAACCACTGTTCGGGTAGGCCCTTGTTCTCCACACCCAGGTAGTAGTACATCCGCGGGAACCAGACGAATGCGTCGATCGTCATCCACGCCAACAGAATTCGCCGATGCGGCAGCGCCAGCACGGCCAACGGAACCAGCCACAGCGAATACTGCGGGCTCCATACCTTGTTGGTGAGCAGGAACCCGGCCACCACCAGGAACACCAGTTGCGCGAGACGCGGCCGCGTCGGTGCCGTCGTACCGATGTATGCGATCAGCGCACACACGATGGCGAACAACACGAGTGTCACGGCGTTGAGGACCAACGGTTTGTCGCCCGGGTAGAGGGGGCCGTCGAAACCGGTCCAGCCGGTGAACGAGGTGACGACGTTGTACAGCGAATCCGGGTCGGCACCGCGCTCGGAATTGAGCCGGAAGAATTCGTACCATCCCGACGGATACAGCAGCGCGAGAGGGAGATTGACCGCCAGCCAGGCACCGAGCGCCGCGCAGGCGGTGATGCCCCACTCGCGCATCTTTCCGGTGCGCCAGCACAGCACCAGCAGGGGTCCGAGGAACAGCAGGGGATAGAGCTTGGTGGCACCGCCGAGACCGATCAGAACTCCGGCCAGAACCGGCCGCTTCTTGGCCCACGCCAGCAATCCGGTGAGAGCGAAAGCCGTTGCGAGAGCGTCGAAATTGGTGAATCCGTGCACGATCACCAGCGGCGAGGCCGCCACGAGCGCGGCATCCCAGATGCGGCGTCCGGCAGCTATTGCGGTGGCCCACACGGTGACCAGCCAGGCGACCGCCAATCCCAGGGCAACCACGTTGAAGTAGACCACGACCGGCAGCGCCTGCGGCAGGAAACTCAGTGAGTTCCAGGCTTTTCCGACGACCATCGAGCCGTACTGGTACAACCCCGCGAGCACCGGGTACTCCATGTACCTGATCTGACTGGACCCGTCCGCCTTGGTTTCTTCCCAGGACTTCTTGTACGGGAAAGCACCTTGATCGAGTCGCTCCGCCCCGTAGAGCGGCACGGTGTCGGAATAGCACATCGCCACGTACTGACGACTGCCACTCCAGTCGAGTCCGAGCTCGCCGCCCGGTCCCACCGGTGCCTGCTGGATACAGGCTGCCTTGGCGAACCAACCGAAGCATAGGAAGACCACCGCCAGCAGCAGAATCACCCGTAGTGCGGTAAACCAGCGCTGCCGACCGATCAGCGCGTGCTTGCCGACCGGCCCGCCGATGACCGAGGACAGTTCCTCGGTCATCGGATCGGTACGACTGGGCAGATCGCGGTCTGCTGCGCTCGCGGGGTCGAGGCGACCGGGGCTGGCCACTGCTCGACCCTTGCGCTCGGGTTCGGTCGTCACCGCTGGAGTCGTTACTGCCCGGGTGCCACTGGTTCGGGCGCGGCGGGTTCGGGTGCCGCCGGTTCGGGTTCCGCGGGCTGCGCCGGTGCCAGCCCTGGCAGCGGGATGGTGACGCCGGGCAGAATCTCGACCTGCCGCGGAGTGATGACCACCGGCGGCGAGATCTCCGTCGGAATCGGCAAGGTCACCTGCGGCGGAGCTGTCGACGGTGCCACCGTCGCCGTCGGGGCCGGTGCCGAGTACTGCGGCACCCCGGCCTGACCTGCGATGGCCTCCGGCGTCGGGAAGGTCTCGTTCGAGGTGCCCTCCAAAGTGCCGTCCATCGTGTCTTTCCAGATGTCCGACGGTATGCCCGATCCGTAGATCGGTCCGCCGTAACTGTTCTCGAGCGGCAGACCCTGCTCGGTGCCGACCCACACGGCCGTGGACAGTGACGGCGTGTAGCCGACCATCCAGGCGTCCTTGTTCTGCCCGGTGTCTCCGAGCTGAGCGGTACCGGTCTTGGCCGCCGACTGGCGACCGCCGGCGAGGTTGTGACCGTTGGAGTAGCCGGCGATCGGACGCATCGCCGAGGTCACGTTGTCCGCGACCGCGGCCGAGACGACCTGCTGGCCCGCTTCGGGAGCGCGGTCGAGAAGGACTGTGCCGTCGGCCGTGACGACCTTCTGCACGAAGTGCGGGGTGTGATAAACGCCCGACGCAGCCAAGGTCGCGTAGGCCGAAGCCATGTCGATGACGCGAGACTGGTACTGGCCGAGCACGACTCCGTAGTTGGGGCCTGCGTTGTCGGGCTCGGTGAGGGTGGGTCCGACGCCGTCGATCTCCTGCGGGATGCCGAGCTTGTGCGCCATGTCCGCGATGGCCTGCGGACCGTTGTCCATGCCGAGCATCATGCGATAGAAGCTCGTGTTGAGCGAGCGCTTGAGTGCTTCGGCGATGGTGCACGTTCCACAGGAGGCACCCTCGACGTTGCTGATCTCGATGCCGTTGACGTCGAGCGGCGAGCTGTCGTACATCTTCGAGAGCGGAATGCCCTGATCCAGCGCAGCGGCCAGACCGAACACCTTGAACGAGGACCCGGTCTGCAAGCCGGACTGCGCGAAGTCGAATCCTCGTCCGTCCGCGCCGCCGTAGTACGAGCGGACCGCACCGGTACGGGGATCGATGGACACCGAAGCCGTGCGCAGCTCGGACGGTTCGTTCTCGAGATTGCTGTTCACGGCATCGACCGCAGCCGCCTGGGCTTTCGGATCGATGGTCGTCGTGATCTGCAGTCCCTCGGTGTTGAGGTCCTGCTCACTGACCCCGGCAGCGGACAGCTCGCGCAGCACCTGGGCCTTGATCAGACCGTTCGGACCGGCGTCGTCGGCGTCACCGGAGTCCACCTGTGACGTAGGGACCACCACCGGGAACATCATCGCGGCCCGCTGGGTCGCGTCGAGCTGACCCTGCGAGACCATGCCGTCGAGCACGTAGTCCCAACGAGCTTGCGCGCCGGTGGGGTTGGTTTCGGGATCGAGATTGGAAGGCTGCTGAATGACCGCCGCGAGGACGGCACCCTCCTCGACGGAGAGCTGATCGACGGACTTACCGAAGTACGCCGTCGACGCGGCAGCGATACCGTACGCACCACGGCCGAAGTAGATGGTGTTGAGATACGCAGCGAGAATGTCGTCCTTCGACCACTGACGCGCCATCTTCGAGGAGATGACGAGCTCACGCATCTTGCGGGTCAGCGTCCGATCGTTTCCGACCAACGCGTTCTTCACGTACTGCTGGGTGATGGTCGAACCGCCGCCTGCGCTGTCGCGTCCGAGCACGTTGTCACGGAGCGCTCGACCGAAGCCGGTCACCGAGAATCCGGGATTGGAGTAGAAATCGCGATCCTCGGCCGAGAGCACGGCATTGCGCACATGCTCCGGAATCTGGTCGATCGTCACGTCGGTGCGGTTGCCCTCGGGCGGCACCACCTTGCCGAGCACACTCGCGCCGTCCGCGGCGAAGATCGTGGCGACCTGGTTGGTCCTGATGTCGCCGGGACGCGGCACGTCCTCGACGGTGTACGCCACCATGAAGGCCAGGATAGGCACGATCAGACCCAGGGCGATCAACGCGTACATCGTGCGTCGAACGACCCGCCACTTGGACTTCTTCTTCGTTTTCGCGGCGGGACCTCTTTCGGGCGGCTCGGGCGGTTCGCTACCCGAGGAGAGAACTGATGGATCGTTCGGTTCGTAGGGCGGTGGCACGGAGCCGGACCGAGTGACGGCCGTCGGGGCAGCAGACCGAACAGGAGGCGCGATGGGCGGCTCTCCGTAGCGACGTTCTCCGTAAGGACGCTCACCTGCGGGACGTCCACTGACCGGATCGACCGGCGGCCTGCCCTGAAAGGGTCGGCTCTGCGGCGGCATCGGTCGCTGGCCCGGAGGGGGTCCGGGTCGCTGCCCGGGAGGAGGTCCAGGACGTTGGCCGGGAGGAGGCATCGGGGGACGACCCTGCGGCGGCATCGGACGCTGCCCGGGAGGAGGCCCTGGTCGCTGCCCGGGAGGAGGTACCGGACGCTGACCGGCAGGGGGCATCGGGGGACGACCCTGCGGCGGCATCGGACGCGGGCCGGGAGGAGGCACCGGGCGACGACCGGGAGGATCGGAATGTCGACTGCCGCGCGGCGGCCCGGGCACGTCGGGACGCCGTCCGGAGTCGCTACGGCCCGGTTCGTTGCTACCCGGGTTGTTGTCGTAGGGGGAACTCACGTACGAATCTCCAGTAATTTCGGCGGCCGCGTCGAACTCTCGGTGGATGGGATCAGCGGAGCGATTGTGTCACTCACTCGCTGTTCGACGGTTCGGTTGTCGGGAACCCGATCGCGGACGACGGGGTTGTTTGGGCGCGGGAACGGCCCGTGGGACATAGGACTGGACGAGGTGGTTCCAACTGCACGACCTACACACCTCGACCACATGGACCGAGAACTCCTCCTGGGTCGCCGCGAGGCGGACGAGTTCGTCCGCAGTTCTCGCCGACCCGGACAGCGCCCCGAGCTTCTCGCCGAACACCCAGGACACCAGCGTGAGCTGCTCCTTGCGGCAGATGGGGCACACCACGTCGCTGCCGCGCCCGTGGAACTTGGCAGCGCGCAGCAGGTACGGATCTGCATCACAGACCGCTGCGACACCCGTCTTACCGGAGTAGACCTCGGCCAGCAGCGACCGACGCTGAAGGGCGTAGTCCACCACCTGTCGCTGAAGTCGCACGAGGACCAGAGTACGTGCGGCCCCTCCGATGCGGACCTGCGAACCCCGCCTCGGCAACGAGCAGGCCCCATTTCGGCCTCGAGACACAGTGCTCCACCTGTTGCGACGCGATGATCCGTCGTTCGTGATCATGCACACTGTGCCGATCCTCGCCGTGGGCATGACCGTCCGGTCCCTACACTCGCCCACATGTTCGCCACATCGGGAATACACGTGCGGCCCCGACGGGACGGCGACCTGAGCACCCTCCTACCCATCCTGCAACGTACGCACGAAACACAGCGCTATCCCATGCGCGCAGCGGCGGTGCGCGCCGACTGGCTTGCCGCACCCAACGAACTCGCAGCCTGGGTCGCCGAGCACGAGGGCACCGTCGTCGGACACATAGCGCTGCATCCGACGGCGTCACCGGGACAGGATCCCGGTGCGGACGATGCGAGCGCGCAGTGGCAACGAGCAACCGGGGTCGCTGCCGATCGACTCGCCGTCGTGTCGCGGTTGATGACCGACGGCTCCGTGCCGGGCAGCGGAACGGCGTTGCTCGCACACGCAGTGAATGCGGCACGGAGCGAGGGACGGGCACCGGTGCTGCTCGTCGATCCGAGTAGCGCCGCTCTCGGCTTCTACCGCCGGTGAGGCTGGCACCGAATCGGGACGGCTGCGCAGCAGTGGGGCGAGTACCGAGTCGACGCGGTGCTCATGGTGGCTCCGGTTCGCTGAACCGATAAGCCACTCCACGTTCACCCGCGCTCGGTCATGCCAACAGAGCAAACAGGGCACACACCACTGCACCGCAGAGACGTACGCGGTCTGCTGATCGCAGTCGACTCATCAAGTGTCCGTTGCGTCCCGCACGCCCCAGTTCGCCATGGACTGGAGCAGCCACGAATGCAGTCGCGAGCGCGGAGATCACTGCGCCGGCAACGCTGATCAGGGCAGCAAGGTGGGTCGAACCGGACACCAACACCCACAGACACGCAGCAGCGAGTAGTCCGTAGACCAGCCCGACTACGAGGGTGATGCGCCGCGAGTGAGCGTCATGGGCACGCTGCCAGTCGTCGTGCGGCACCTCCGCCAACGCCGGGTAGACGACGGCGGTCACCACCAACTGAAAGCCCAGGTGGAGGGCGGCAGCGGCGGCGAGCGCGTCGACCGGGGTCATGTGTCGCAGGATACGTTCACGGCCGAGTTGTCAGAATATGTATCGGCGCGATACATTCTTCGATAGTGCGGTCAATCGCATCGCCATGATGTGATCGTTGGATTCGAGAAGGGGGAGTTGCATGCTCGAGCTCGCAATTCTCGGACTGCTTCTCGAATCACCCATGCACGGTTACGAGCTCCGCAAGCGGCTGACCGGCCTGCTCGGAGCTTTTCGAGCGTTTTCGTACGGATCGCTGTACCCGGCACTCCGTCGACTTCAAACCGACGGACTCATCGCCGAGGACGCCGGTCCCGACTTGCTCGTGAAGAGACGAGCGAAACGGGTGTATCAGCTCACCCCGCTCGGCAGGGAACGATTTGCCGAACTGGTGGCCGACACCGGACCGCAGAACTACACCGACGACGGTTTCGGCGTACATCTTGCCTTCTTCAGTCGGACTCCCGCGGAAGCTCGAGTCCGCATTCTCGAAGGCAGACGTCGCCAGGTCGAGGAGCGCCGAGAAGGGCTCCGCGACGCTGTGGCCAAGGCGAACGGGACACTCGACCGCTACACCAGGCAGCTACACCAGCTCGGACTCGAATCGAGCGAACGCGAGGTGCGCTGGCTCAACGAAGTCATCGCAGCCGAGCAGGCCGACCCCAACCCAGCACCGTCCCACACAGCACCAAACAGGACAGTCAAGACAGAAGGAGAACCCGACCATGGGTGAGAACAACAACGCAATCCGCGTGGCCATTGTGGGTGTGGGCAACTGCGCCTCATCCCTGGTCCAGGGTGTCGAGTACTACAAGGACGCGGACGAGAACGCCACCGTCCCCGGCCTCATGCACGTCATGTTCGGCAAGTACCACGTCCGCGACGTCGAATTCGTCGCCGCGTTCGACGTGGACGCCAAGAAGGTCGGCTTCGACCTCTCCGAAGCCATCTTCTCCAGCGAGAACAACACCATCAAGATCGCCGACGTACCCCCGAAGGACGTCCACGTCCTCCGCGGACCGACGCTCGACGGCCTCGGCAAGTACTACCGCGAGACCATCACCGAGGCCGACGGCGACGCCGTCGACGTAGCGCAGGCCCTGCGCGACGCCAAGGTGGACGTGCTCGTGTCCTACCTCCCCGTCGGATCCGAAGAAGCCGACAAGTTCTACGCACAGGCCGCCATCGACGCAGGCGTCGCCTTCGTCAACGCACTGCCCGTCTTCATCGCCAGCGATCCCGTCTGGGCCAAGAAGTTCGAGGACGCAGGCGTCCCCATCGTCGGCGACGACATCAAGAGCCAGGTCGGTGCCACCATCACCCACCGCGTCATGGCGAAGCTCTTCGAAGACCGCGGCGTGCAGCTCGACCGCACCATGCAGCTCAACGTCGGCGGCAACATGGACTTCCTCAACATGCTCGAGCGCACCCGCCTCGAGTCGAAGAAGATCTCCAAGACCCAGGCCGTCACGTCGAACCTGCAGAAGGAATTCAACGCCAAGGACGTCCACATCGGACCGTCCGACCACGTCGGCTGGCTCGACGACCGCAAGTGGGCCTACGTCCGCCTCGAAGGCCGCGCCTTCGGTGACGTTCCCCTGAGCCTCGAGTACAAGCTCGAAGTATGGGACTCGCCCAACTCCGCAGGCGTCATCATCGACGCAGTCCGCGCCGCGAAAATCGCCAAGGACCGCGGCATCGGTGGACCCGTCATCCCCGCTTCGGCCTACCTGATGAAGAGCCCGCCGAAGCAGCTGGCCGACGACGTCGCTCGCGAACAACTCGAAGCGTTCATCATCGACGCGTAGGGCCCGCAGCTAGACGCGAACTTCCGCCCGCCGGTCCACTCGATGTGACATTGACCCCCGAAAAGGCCACTGAATGTCACATTGAGTACCGGCGGGTATTCGTCTATCCGGCCGCGGTGATTTCTCGTGGATCGAAGGTCACCTTGATATCCATGATTTTTCCGTTCTCGATTCGCTGCCAGTTGGCGGTGCTCGCCGGGGATGCGATGGACGTATGCAGGTCGAACCACGTCAGCACGTTGGTGCCGTCCACGAAGACATGGGCGATGTCGATATCGGTGACGATCTTCGACATTCCTTTCAATCCGGCCACACATTCCGCAGCATTGTCTGCTGTGCCGAGTGGTCCCCGGAACGTCGCGTCCTCGTGCAGGATCGACGCAAGCGTGTCGAAATCCTTCGCCTTCCAGGCCTCGAAGTAGGTTGCTGCAACTTCTTTCGGTGTCTGTGTCATGACATCGAGTCTCGAACGCACCGGACCAGAAGTCCAACAGTTGATAGCGATGATCGTCAGAAGTTTTACTCATAGCCGCAGCTGGAGTTCGCGCGCTATCGTGTGCTCGTGGCCATCGATCCCACTTCGAAGCATCCGGTCCTCGAACGTGTTCGCACGATGGCGTTCGCCTATCCCGAGGTGTCCGAGAAGATCTCCCATGGCCGGCCGACCTTCCGCACCGCCTCGGTGTTC
Organism: Rhodococcus sp. 14-2496-1d; assembly: GCF_002259365.1. Lineage (NCBI taxonomy): Bacteria > Bacillati > Actinomycetota > Actinomycetes > Mycobacteriales > Nocardiaceae > Rhodococcus > Rhodococcus sp. 14-2496-1d. The sequence continues at coordinate 224,238 of NZ_NPFV01000012.1, forward strand.
GTCTACTTCGGCGGCGGTGTCAAAGGCGGCGACCAATACGACCTCTCGATCCTGGTCAAATGCGAGAGTGCCGAGGAGCAGCGCGCCTGCGAACTCGAACCCCGCTACTTCCACCCCGCGTACCTCGGCCCGGCCGGCTGGGTGGGCTTCGACCTGAGCGACGCCGACGACGACGTCTGGGCCGAGGCAGCCGAATTGATCGACTGCAGCTACCGCGTCACGGCCCCGAAGCGGAACATCGCCAGACTCGACGCCGGTGAGGGCCCGAATCTGGGAGTGCAGCAGTGGAATTGAGACAGCTGGAGTACTTCGTCGCAGTGGCCGAGGAAGCGAACTTCACTCGCGCCGCAGCCAGAGTGCACATCAGCCAATCAGGCGTCAGCGCACAGATCCGCGCGCTCGAACGCGAACTCGGTGCCGAATTGATCGACAGATCCGGCGGCACAGCAACATTGACCACCGCAGGTCAGGCCGCGCTGACACAAGCCCGCGCGACGCTGGCCGCCGCCGGCTCGGTCAGACAATCCGTCGACGACATCGCCGGACTCCTGCGGGGCTCGCTTCGCGTCGGGATGGTCACCGCCTGCACCGTCCCACAACTGTTCGACGCGTTGGCCCGCTTCCATTCGGCGCACCCCGGCGTCGAACTCGCTCTGCAGGAGGGTAATTCGGATCGCCTGGTGGCCGATGTGCGCGCAGGCGAACTCGACATCGCACTCGTAGGTGTCGCAGCTCGGGTCCCGGACGGATTGGAATCGATGGTGGTGATAGACGAACGCATCGTCGCAGCCGTTCCACCGCAGCATCCTCTGGCAGCACAGGGCGAGGCGACGTTGGCGCAGGTGTGCGAGCACCCGATCATCGCCCTTCCTCCCGGCACGGGCATCCGTGCGGTCTTCGACCGGGACTGTGCCGGAGTAGGACTCGCGCCGACGATCGCGTTGCAGGCCACCGCCCCCGCCGCCGTGGCCGACCTCGCCGCCCGCGGCCTGGGGGTGGCGATCCTCAGCGCATCGATGACGACGTCCTACGACGACACACTCGTTGCGGTGGAGCTCACGGACTCGCACACCGCCGCGCTGCTGGCCCTGGTCTGGCGGCCCAGGATGAACGCGGCACTGACCGAATTGGTTTCGGTGGCAACGCGCAGCTTCAACGAATCTTTTTGACGCAGAACCACAGTGCGATCAACAGACCCAGCAGCGCCACCGACGGCAGAACGCCGGGATTGCCCCCGATGATCCCGGCTACCGCAACGATCAGCGCCACGAGCGCGAAGAATCCCAGAATGCCCGCCAGCAACTGAAGATGGTCCTGAGCGGTCACGATTTGACGCCGCCCGCCGTCAGTCCGGAGATGATGCGACGCTGGAACAGCAGCACCATGATCACCAGTGGAATCGCCACGATGGTGCCCGCGGCCATGATCGCGGCATACGGCACCACCAACGGATCGTTGCCGGTGAACCGCGCGATGGCCACGGTGACCGGTTCGGTCCCGTCACTCGAGAGCTGACTGGCCAGCAGGTACTCGTTCACGGCTGCGATGAACGCGAGGATCGCGGTGGTGAACAGGGCAGGTGCGGCAAGGGGGAGCATCACCAGGCGGAATGCTTGGAAGCGCCCGGCACCGTCGATCCTTGCGGCTTCTTCGAGCTCCCAGGGCAATTCGGCGAAGAACGCGGCCAAGGTGTAGATCGTCAACGGCAGCACGAACGAGATGTTGGGGATGACCATCGCCTGGTAGCTGCCGATCCACCCGATGTTGGTGAAGAATTGGAACAGCGGGGTCACCAATGCGACGACGGGGAACATCGACGCACCTAGGATGATGCCAGTCACCACGTACTTGAAGCGGAAGTCGATGCGGGACAGCGCGTATGCCGTGAAGACGCCGATGACCAACGCGATCAGCGTGGTCGCGCCGCCTACGATCAGACTGTTCCCTACCGCACGCAGGAAATTGTTGCCGTTCGCCGTCGACAACGCGTTCTCGAAGTTCTCCCACGTGACGTGCGTCGGCCACGGCGTCGTGTCGAAGGTGTAACGCGGGTCGCGGAATGCAGTGACGACCATCCAATAGAACGGTGCCAGTCCCCAGACGAGGATGACGACGACACCGAGATAGATGCGGGCCTGTTTCATCGCCCGGCCCCCTTACGCTGATTCTCCTGGGTGGCAACGGCATTGGCTCCGAGGAATTTCACCAGGATGAAGGCCACGATGAAGATCATGACGAACGAGATGGTCGACAGCGACGCAGCGCTGTTGAACCCCTGCCGTATCTGCTCCACCACCAGGATGGAGATGGTTCGCGTGGCGGGGTTGCCCTCGGTGAGGATGGCCGGCAAGTCGTACATGCGCAGTGCGTCCATGGTGCGGAACAGAATTGCCACCATGAGCGCCGGCTTGACCAGCGGCAGTGTGATCTTGGTGAACCGCTGCCACGCCGACGCCCCGTCGACGCGAGCAGCCTCGTAGACGTCGGCGGGAATCATCTGCAGCCCGGCGAGAATCAACAGCGCCATGAACGGCGTCGTCTTCCACACGTCGGCGATGATCACTGCAAAACGAGCGGGCCAGGCGTCGCCGGTCCACAGAATGTTCGTTCCCAGAATGCGATTGGCGATGCCGTCGTACGCGAAGATGAAGTACCAGAGCTTGGCGGTGACAGCCGTCGGGATGGCCCAGGGGATCAGGATCGCGGCGCGGAGCAGAGCGCGTCCGGCGAAGGTCTTGCCCATGATCACGGCCATCGCGAAGCCGATGACGACCTCGATGGACACCGTCACGACGGTGAAGAACGCCGTGTTACCGACCGCGCCCCAGAACTGGGACCCGAGAGTTCCCGGCGGGCAGGGCACCGACGTGCCCGAGGCCGAGGTGCACTGCTGCAGAATCCAATGCGTGTAGTTGTCGAAGCCGGCAGATCCACCGGTGACGAACATACCGGTGGCGGGATCGAGACCTGGGTCCTTGGAGAAGGACATCACCAGGGCTCGGATCACCGGGTAGACGATGACGATCGCGAGGATCACCATCGTCGGTGCGATCAGCAGCCAGGCCCGACCAGGCGTCAGGCCGAAGCGCTTGTTCTTGGACCGCACATGCCGACCGCGGCCGGGGGACGAGCCCCCGGCCGCGGTGGTTGCGCCGGCCCCACTGGTCACACCAGCAGGTACAGCCATTGGTTCTCCCGAAATCAGTTGGCGCCGGCGGTTTCGATACCGGCCTGCATGTCGGTGATCGCCTGGTCCACGCTCTTCTCGCCCTTGATGGCGGCAGACACGTTGTCCTGCACAGCCTTCGAGACGGCCGGGTAGAACGGGGTGACAGGGCGCGGGACGGCATTCTCGATGGACGCCTTCAATGCGGGAAGGTACGGCATCGCAGCGATCAGTGCGGGATCGTCGTACAGCGACGAGAGCACGGGCGGCAGAGCGCCCTCGGCGATGATGCGCTGAGCCTTCTCGCCCTGCATGAATCGCAGGAAGTCGGCAGCAGTGGCCTTGTTCTCGGAGTACGCGCTGATCGCGGCGTTGTATCCACCGAGCGTCGACGTGCCGACGCCGGTGACCCCGGGAAGCGGTGCGACCGCGTACTTGCCGGCCACAGCCGAACCCTCCTCTGCGGCGGTGCCGTAAACGTACGGCCAGTTGCGCAGGAACAGTGTCTTTCCGTCCTGGAACGCCTGCTGGCTCTCGGACTCCTTGAATGTGGTGTCCTGGGCCGGGATGACGCCTGTCTCGAACGCGGTGACCAGGGTCTGCAGTCCGGCCTTGGCCTCCGGGCTGTCGACGGTGGGGGTCTTGCCGTCTTCGCCGACAATCGATCCGCCGTGCGCGTTGATGATCTCCGACGCGTTGGCAGTCAGACCCTCGTAGGGGGCGAATTGCCCTGCGTAGCAGTCGATGTTGTTGTCGCGCGCGACCTGGCAATCCTCGGTGAGCTCGGCCCAGGTGGTGGGTGCCTCGGGGAGCAGATCACTGCGGTAGTAGAGCAGTCCGCCGTTGGTGTTCTTCGGCGCGGCGTACTGCTTGCCGTTGTAGGTCGCACTCGCGACGGTCGCGGGCAGAACGCCTGCGTTGTCGAGTGCGAATTCACCCTCGAGCGGCACGAGCCAGCCCTTGGCTGCGAACTCGGCGGTCCAGACGACATCGAGTGCCATCACGTCGTAGTCGCTCTGCTGGGCCTGGAGCTGTTGAACGAAGTCGTCGTGGGCCTGATCGGCGTCGGCGGACTGTTCCTTGAAGGTGACCTGCTCATCGGGGTTGGCGGCGTTCCACTCCGAGATGATCTGCTGGACGACACCGGTCTCGGTGGTGTCCTGTCCCTCTACATAGGTGATAGGTCCACGGCCGTCGGCATTTTCGGACGCAGCGCCCGAATCGCCGCTCGATCCGCTGTCGCTCGAACATCCGGTGAGCGTCAGCAGCGTAGCTGCTGTCGCAACCACTGCCACCTTCGTGATCAAAGACGCCATTGTTCTCTCCACTTACTTCTACGCGGTGGTATGTGCCCGGAGTTGGGCACGCAGAATCTCGCTGTGATGCTCCCCCTGACACATATGTCGATGGGTACTGTGGCACACATCGCACCGCGCAGTGGTCATTTTTGCCTTCCTGAATCGGTCAACCCGGGGGTGTCGGAGAGGGCCGGTAGCCTCTCGCTCATGAGTTCGGACAAGATGCTGACGCGGATCGGTGGGCTGCTTCGCCAAGCCGAGTCCACCGACAACCCACACGAGGCCGAGGCCTTCATGGAGGCCGCTCAGCGTTTGGCGACGTCGGCATCGGTCGATCTGGCGGTGGCGCGCTCGCACAGTGCGTCCAGGGAGCGACAGGCGACGCCGAGCCAGAAGGTCATCCCCATCGGAGAACCGGGCAAGCGTGGACTCAAGACCTACGTGCATCTGTTCGTGGCCATCGCGCACGCCAACGATGTTCAGTGCGATGTGTCTCGATCGTCGACGCAGGTGTTCGCCTACGGCTTCGACTCCGACATCGAGACCACCGAGGCGCTGTATTCCTCACTGTTGATCCAGATGGTGCGAGCATCGGACGCGTACATCAAATCCGGCGCGTACCGGTCCGAGACGGCCATCCGAACCGTCACCGAGATCAAGAATCGCCGACGCTACACCCGACGCGAGGAAGTGCCGGTCGCTGCGGTGACGGCTCGGCTGAACTTCCAGACCGCATTCGCGTCGCGCATCGGTCAACGGCTCGGCGACGTGAAGAAGGAGACCGAGGCCAAAGCCATCGAACAAGAACCACAGGGCGCTGGGACAGCACTGGTGTTGCGCAACAAGGAGATCGAGCTCCGGGACTACTACCGTCAGACCTCGACTGCTCGGGGACACTGGCGAGGCCAGAGCGCGAACGCCGGGTACTCCGAGGGCGCACGAAAGGCCGGCGACCGCGCGGGGCGAAACGCAAAGATCGGCGGTCATGCCGAAATAGACGCAGCAAGCAGGCAGCTGGGACGCTGACCACTGCGTTCGTGGTGAAGAAGCGAGCAGTACCTCGCCCGGGTGGTCCGGTGGTGTCGGTAACGGTCCCATCGATCTCGGCTATCGACGTACCGAACAATCGGAGCACCGCGGTTGTATCGACCGTTTCGGAAACCGCTACGACCGAACCATGTTCGGTGAGTGCAGCAGCACAGTCGAGTTCTGCGCGTCCCCAGCTTCCGCCGCGCTGCCACCGAGCTTCAGGTCTCGCGGGTCGTTCCCGCAAACGCGCGCGCATTCGCCAGGTGCGCACGGATTCGCGTCGAATCGAGGGCGAATCTGCGCGCGAATGACAAACGCGCGCGCGTTTGCGGGAAACCGGGGGCGCGGCGGGAAATTGGGGGGCGAATCTGCGCGCGAATGACAAACGCGCGCGCGTTTGCGGGAAACTGGGGGCGCGGCGGGAAATTGGGGGGCGAATCTGCGCGCGGATGACAAACGCGCGCGCGTTTGCGGGAGACTGGGGGCGCGGCGGAAACTGGGGCGGAGCAGCGGGGTCAGTCGAGGCGGGAGAGCACCACGCGCAGGCCGATGACACTGGCGATGGGGAACAGGGCCGCGACCAGCCACGGGATGGCTGCGCCCCAACCGGTGGCGGGGGATGCGTCGATCACCACGCCGAGTGCGGTCGATCCGATGAGCACTCCGATGCCCCCGAGCGAGGCCATGAAACCGTAGTACGAACCGAGTCGACGTTCGGCGGCCATGCGCGGCACCAGATCCCGCGCCTGAGGCATGGCGATCATCTGCCCCAGCGCGAGCAGCAGGACGAAGAGCGCAGCCGGGATCAGCCCGAGGAGACCTTCCAACTCCAGTGGACTGAATACCGCCACGAGTGCGAACGATGCTGCCATGACGGCGAATCCGATCGGCAGCGTGATTCGCGGTGATACCCCCGCGACGCGTCGAGTGATGGGCAGTTGCGCCGTCACCACGAGAACTGCCGAGATCGCGAAGAACCAGCCCAGCACCGTCTGCGAGCCCCAGGCGCGTTCGACCTCGAGTGGCAACAGCAGGTACAGCTGGTTGTAGGCCACCAACTGCGCGCTCATCGCCACCGCGAACAGCACGAAGGTCCGGTTGCGCACCACGTCGGTCCAACCCGAGAGCCATGGGTCGTCGCGATGTTCGCCGCGCTCACGCGGCAGCCACCGCACGTGAGCGGCGATGACCAAAACGAAGATGGCCGCAGCCACGAGGCACGCGATCCTGAAATCGACGAGCAACAGTACCGATCCGACGAGCGGGCCGGTGAAGGAGCCGATCTGGCTGCACACCGACATCAGCGCGAAGCTCTCGACGCGCGTGGCTCCGCCGTCGCGTTCGCTCTTGCCCGCTTCGATCGCCACTGCGGATTCGACTGCAGGGGAGAACAATGCGGCTGCGAATCCCACCAGCACCGTGGCGATCAGCACAGCAGGCAGGGAATCGGCGAAGGCGAGACCGACGAATCCCAGCACCCGCAACACACACCCGACGACTACGACCGGCTTGATTCCCCACCGATCGGCGAGGGTGCCACCGACGAAGAACAGTCCCTGTTGCGAGAAGGTCCTGATCCCGAGGACCACACCGACGAGCGCGGCCCCGAGCCCGAGATCGGCTGTCAGATGCACCGACAGATACGGCAACACCATGAAAAAGCCGATATTGAAGGTCATTTGAGTCAGGACGAGCAAACGGACGGTAGGCGTGGCTCGCCGCAGATCGACCAGAAACGACCACCGCCACCGCGTCGGAGATCCGTCGGTCCTCGTGCTCACGTACTGCGTCCTCCTGCGTCGACTTTCTCGATGACGCTACCGGTCTTGCGCACCCGCCCCGAGGTGGCACCGGCGATCGAGACTGCGAGAACGGCGAGTGCGATCAAGGACGCGAGTGGAGCAGCAGTGACCCACGGTGCCCGCTCGACGGCGGCGACCCCGTCGGACAGTATCAATCCCCAATCCGCAGTGGGGGGTTGCGGACCGAGGCCGAGGAATCCGAGAGCGGCCAGAGCGAGGGCGACACCGGGGAGCCGAATCATGGCGTGTCGCAGCACTACCGGAACGACGCTGGGCACGATGGACCCGAACAGGATTCGCGCAGTGCCTGCCCCGAGTGTCGGCAGGATGGAAATGTAGGGCCGAGCGCGAGTCTCCTCGACGAGAGCGGCTGTGTGCGCGGCGAGCGGAGCCCACGTGACGATGAGGACGGCAACGGCCGCCCCGCCTGCACTCGGACCCCAGATCGCTGCGATCAGAATGCCGGTGACGACGGGTGGTGCCGCATTGGTGACCTCGACCAGCCCACGGGAGGCCCGCGGAATCAGTCCCATCAGCACCCCGACCACCAGCGCCGCAAGCGTCACGGCAAGCGAGAGACCGATGGAGCGCAGTGCGCCGTCGGCGACGCGGGCCAACAGATCTCGACCCGAGGCGTCAGTTCCGAACGGGTGGGCCGGCGACGGAGCCGAGAACTTCTCCCGCGTCGTCGCCTGGCCGTCGCGGGGGAGTCCGGCAAGCACCATGACCAGCAGGACCGACGCCGCAGCGATCGGCACCAGCCACCGTCGCGGCGACGGGTGGAAGACGCCGGACGGGATGGGCATCGCCTTCTCGTGCAGTGCGCTACCGAGCAGAAACCGTCGGGCCAGTTCGGCGGAAATCCCCAGAACGGCACTGACGGCCAGCAGTAACAGGATGTCGATCTGCAGGGCGGGCAGATCCTGCGATTGCGCATCGCCGAGGGTGGTGCGACCCAATCCCGGTATGGCGAAGACTTTTTCGACGGCCACAGCCCCGCCGGTCATCGCGACCATGATCAGACCGATCTGCGATGCGAGGCCGGGAAGGGCACGTCGCAGAACCGCACCGGCGATCTGTGGCCGCGAGAAGCCTGCGACCGTCCACGTGATGACCCACCCCTCGGTGAAGGTGACGGCGATCGCGTCGGCGAGCAATCGCCCGATCAGCCCGCCCGCAGGCAAACCGAGTGCGAGCGCAGGCAGCACCGCGTACTCGGGACCGTTCCAGCCGTAGGCCGGAAACGACAACCACACGGCACCGAGAACGACGAGTACCGACGCGAGCAGAAACTCCGGCATCGACGTGAGTGCGGCCGCGACGCCGCCCCCGGTCCGTCTCGGTGTACCGCGGAGCCCGGCCCGAACGCTGGGAACGACCACGAGGGCGGCGGCTGCGATCGCGACGACCATCGCGAACCCCATCAGTGTCAGCGACACCAGCAGCGCATCGAGGGCCCCAGGTAGCACCGGTTCACCTGTGTTCCAGGATGTTCCGGGATTGCCCGACGCGATGCCGGTGAGCCAGTCCCAGAACATTCGCAGCGGCCCGGCATCGAGGCCAATGTCGCGGCGAATGGCTGCCAGGGCCTCGGGGGTTGCTTCCTGCTCGGCCGAGCGGGCCCGCAGAAGGCTCAGTGCCGGATCGCGATCGGACAGCCACGGCAGCATTCCGACGAGGAGGACGACACCGGCGACGGCAACCAGCCTCGAGGCGGTTGTTCTCACTGCTTACTCGAAGGCGGTCTGGTTGGTGATGAGCGTGCGTTCCCTCGGATCGCGGGCGACGCCGGTGATGCCTTCGGATTCGCCCTGGATGACGCGTTCGTGCAGCATCGGCACGGCCGCACCCTTCTCCAGGATCAGCTTCTCGGCGTCCAGGATCGCGGCGCGGCGGTCGTCTCCGGGTTCGGTGGCCGAGGCGTCTGCCAACGCCGCGTCGACCTGCAGGTCGCAGAACTGGGAGATGTTGAACGATCCCTCACAAGCGAAGTCGGAGAACATGTATGCCACGGGGTCACCGGAATCGAGCACGGTGGCGCGGGAGAGAATGAAGGCATCGAATGCGCCACTGAGCGCGTCGGTTTCGATGAACTGGTATTCGCGCACCACCTGCTCGACGACGAAGCCCTTCGCCTCGAGTTCCTGCTGCAGCAGCACGGCGACCTCGGGAAGTTCGGCACGGTCGGTGAACGTGGCGAGCGTGATCTTCTTGTCGGTGGCATCACCCGCCGGTGTGTCGGTGCGGGCGGGACGGCCCGCCGCCCACGGCAGCGCGGGGCCGAGCAGCCCGTTCGCGGCGTCCGCGCGGCCCTCGTAGACCTGCTCGACCAGACGATCCTTGTCCACCGACTCCCGTGCGGCGGCGCGCATGGCCGGATCGGCGAACACGCCGGACGACGTGTTCAGGTACAGGGTGTTGGTACGCGGCATCGGAACCTCGTGCACCAGCGACGGGTCGATGTTGGCGGCCTGCGATACCGGAATCGCCTCCACCACATCGGCGGTGCCGTTGCGGAGCGCCGCTGCGCGGGCCGTACCGTCGGGCACGAAGTCGACGTCGATGCCGGCGAGCGTCGCGGTCTCACCCCAGTAGTTCTCGTTGCGATCCAGCGTGGCACTGGATGTGCCGTTCACAGCGGTCAACACGAACGGTCCGGTGCCGGTTCCGACGGGGTCGCTGCCGCCTGCGGAGTACGCCGCGGGTGCCAGGATGGCGAGCTGAGGGCTCGAGAGTCGTTGCGGCACCAGTGGATCGACGTCCTCGGTGGTCACCTCCACCGAATCGTCGTCGGTGGCGGTCACCGTCAGCTCGACGCCGTCGAGGATGCGCGGTTTCGGCGCGGCGGTGGTGGCAGCGGTCAGTGCGGTGACGACGGCGGCGGAGTCGAGCGGCGCACCGTTGTGGAACCTCACGTCGGGTCGGAGGTCGAAACTCCAGGTGCGCTCGTCGACGCGGTTCCAGGCGGTGGCCAGAGCCGGCTGCGCGTCACCGAGATCATCGAGCGTGACCAGGGTTTCGGCGGTGGACCAGCGCGAGAGTTTGAAGGCATCGTCGCTGAACTGCGAGAGCCCCGAGCGTGGCGGCTGCAGCATTGCAACGCGGGCCCTGTCCGTGGTGCCGTCGGAAGGGGCCGAAGAAAAGCAGCCGGTCAGCGTGAGGGTTCCTACCGCTGCCAGGGTGCCGAGGCGGAAGGCTTTGGTGGTCAATGGATCTCCTGTGGTGGTGCGAGCCGGGGTACGGCGTCGATCAGGTCTCGGGTGTACGGGTGCTGTGGGTCGGTGAGAAGGTCTCGTACACTGCCGGTTTCGACGATCCGGCCGTCGTGCATCACCGATACCTCGCGGCAGAGTCGTGCGACCGCAGACAGGTCGTGGCTCACGATCAGCAGGGCGCTCGGTAGGCCGGCCAGCACTGAGAGGACCTGCTCACGCAGTTCGGGGTCCAGTCCGCTGACCGGCTCGTCCGCCAGCAGGTACCGCGGTTCGCATGCCACCGCACGCGCAATGGCGACGCGTTGATTCTGGCCACCGGACAGTTCCGTCGGGCGGCGCTGCAGATAACGCTGGTCCAGCCCGACGGCAGCGAGTGCGGCACCTGCCTTGGCTCGATGATCGCCGTCGATGCCGAGCAGTCGCAGCGGCGTAGCCACCAGATCCAGGACACTGCGGCGTGGGTCGAGACTGGTGGCGGGGTCCTGGGGTACGTACTGCACCAATCGGCGAAACCACCGCAGCGATCTCGCGGAACCCGGACGGACGTTGCGCCCCTCCAGTTCCACGGTGCCCGCATCAGGGGAGTCCAGTGCCAGCAGCATGCGCAGCACAGTGGTTTTCCCCGAACCGGATTCGCCGACAACGGCGACGCGACCGGCAGGCGGTAGCGAAAGCGAGACAGCGTCCAGCGCGGTACGAGACGATCCGTGCCGAACGTAGGTGCGCGTGATGTTCGTCGCCGCCAATCCCGCAGTCATCGCGCTACCAGCTGACGAAACGGATCGGCGGCGCGAGCTCGATCGAGCATGCGCACCACGAGATCGGACCTGGGACTGTCGAGAATCTCTGCCGTGGAACCTGATTCGACGATGCGTCCCGAGTCGAGAACCATCAGGTGATCGCACAGCTGTGCGGCGACGGCGATGTCGTGCGTGATCAGCAGCAGCGAGGCCACCTCACGAAGAGCGTCGAGTACCCGCGCCTGGCTGACCACATCGAGGGCCGTCGTCGGCTCGTCCGCGATCACCAGCGGGCTCTCGCGCGCCAATGCGACTGCGATACAGACGCGTTGACGCTGACCACCGGACAGCTCGAGCGGGTGCGCGGCCAGGATGCGTTCGGTGTCGCGCAGACCCACACGCTCGAGCAGCGCGGAGGCGTCGCGCGCGCGGAGTTGCCTGCCGACGGTGACCATCGGGTTCAGCGCGGTGGCCGAATCCTGGAACACCATCGCCGGACGGGCGGTGCGCGGTCGCCGGGGCGTCGGAACCCCGGTGACGTCGTGGCCGTCGACGAGAATGCTGCCGCTGCAGGTGATGCCCGGCGGCAGCGCTCCGACCAACGCCGAAGCGATCATCGACTTTCCCGATCCCGACGCACCCAGAAGGCCGAGGCGTCGACCGGCGGGGATCTCGAAGGACACGTGCCGGACGATGCGCGAGTGTCCGGCGTCGATGCAGAGGTCATCGACGGCGAGCACGGTTTCTCCTGGGCTTGAAGGTGTTTATGAATGCGACAATCGTTGTCGATAGAGGACTGTAGGCGAATCGGGAAGGCGACACAAATTAGGCTGATCCGATGAGCAGGGCGAGGGACGCGCAGCGAGCGGCCGTCTACGACGCCGAGCAACTGGTCCGCACCATGTTCGATCGCGCCGAGGAGCGAGGTCTTCGCATGGTGGAGGTGATGGGTTCGCAGATCACGCTGCCGATCGAGCGCAAATTCGCCTCCATCGAGTCGGTGCAGGCGTACGTCGATGCGGTGCTCGGGCTGGATTGGGTCGCCGCCACCTGGCCCGAGGCCGGTCTTGTGATCACCGTCCGGGCCCGTTCGGGTTCGGCTGCGGCGCATTACGAATCGGACACCGCCACCATTGCCGTGCCCCTGCATCGGGGTAACAGGGCCTGGGCGCTGCGGGAGCTGGTGGTGTTGCACGAGCTCGCGCACCATTTCGCCGAGGAGAACGAGCAGCAGCACGGCGGCGCATTCGTCGACCGCTACATCACCCTCGTCGGCGAGATCGTCGGCTCCGAGGCCGGGTTCGTACTGCGCGCGATGATGGCCGAGAGCGGCGTCCGCATCGGCTGATCGCATTCGGGTGCATCATGGGAGACGCAGCCCACACGACGAGGAGATGTACATGGCCGTCAAGATCGGTGTTCAGCTTCAGCCCCAGCACGCTCCCGACTATCAGTTGATCCGCGACGCGGTGTTGCGATCGGAGGATGCGGGCGTCGACATCGTCTTCAACTGGGATCACTTCTATCCGCTGTACGGCGACCTCGACGGCGCGCACTTCGAGTGCTGGACGATGCTCGGTGCCTGGGCCGAGCAGACGTCGAACGTCGAGATCGGCGCGCTCGTCACCGGCGGCGGCTACCGCAATCCGGACCTGTTGGCCGACATGGCGCGCACCGTCGACCACATCAGCGGCGGCCGGCTGATTCTCGGCATCGGCGCTGGGTGGAACGAGAAGGACTACGACAACTTCGGCTACGAATTCGGCACGGCCGGTTCGCGTCTGGCCTTGCTGAAGGAGAGCCTGGCCAGAATCCGACACCGACTCGACGTCGGAAACCCGGCTCCCACCCGCGACATCCCGATTCTCATCGGCGGTGGCGGTGAGAAGAAGACCCTGAAGATGGTCGCCGAGTACGCGCACATCTGGCACAGCTTCGCCGACCTCGAGGCGTTGAAGCGCAAGTCCGAGATCCTCGCCGAGCATGGCACCACCGTCGGACGCGACGTCTCGGGCATCACTCGATCGGTCTCGTGGCCGGGCGCGGACACCGCCCAGGACTTCGTCGATGCCGGAGCCACCCTGTTCACCGTGGGTACCGGAGGCCCCGAATACGACCTCACGGAACTGGGCGAAGCCATCGCGTGGCGGGACGCGCACCGGTAGTCACACGTCACGGCAGTTCGTTGAGCGAAACCCTTGCGCGTCGGCCGTTTGGGTGAGTGGGCCCTGGTCCGCTTAGGGTTTTGTCCATGGTTGCCGTACGCGCTTCACGCGCGCTCGTGGTTCTCGTTCTCGGACTGTTGATGGCCCTCACGCTCGCCGCGTGTGGAACCTCGAACTCCGATGATCAGGCGGCCGCAGGTCCCACCGACCTGTGCGCCCCTCCCGGAGTCGACAGTGCGTCGTCCACGCCGACGAACTTCGACGCTGCCGCAGCGGCCGCGACAGAGGACAGATACACGACGGACAACGTCACCCCGCTGGACCGCATCGACACGAACGCCCTGGGATTGGCGACGCCGGGAGTGTTGACCGTCGGCACTCTCTCCGACGCCCCGCCGAGCATCTGCCTCGACTCGGCCGGCCAGTACACCGGCTACGACAACGAACTGCTGAAGGCCGTCGCGGACAAGCTCGGGCTGCAGATCAACTTCTCGGGCACCGAGTTCTCGGGCCTGCTCGCCCAGGTTGCGGGCCGCCGCTTCGACGTCGGGTCGTCCTCGATCACGACGACGGACGAGCGACGCAACACCGTCGGATTCACCAACGGATACGACTTCGGCTACTTCTCCCTCGTCGCTCGGACCGGCGGTCCGATCAGCCGCTTCGAGGACCTGAACGCGAGCACCAGGATCGGCGTGGTGCAGGGCACCGTGCAGGACGACTACGTGGTGAACACGCTCGGCCTCGATCCGGTGAAGTTCCCGGACTACAACACCGCCTACGCGAACCTGCGGACCGGTCAGATCGACGCCTGGGTGGCCCCGTCGCAGCAGGCCGAGGGCTTGGTCAAGCCCGAGGACGGCACCGCGATCACACAGAACACGTTCTCGCTGAACAACTTCGTCGGCTGGGCCGTCGCCCGTGACAATCAACCACTGATCGATGCGCTGAACTCCGGGCTCGACGCGGTGATCGCCGACGGCACCTGGGCCACGCTCTACTCCGACTGGGTTCCTCGCGAGCTGCCCGACGGCTTCAAGCCCGGCAGCAAGGCAGCACCGGAGCCGGAGCTACCCGACTTCGCCGCCATCGCCGCGCAGAACGACGCGAACGCTCCCGAAGCGGTTGCGGTCCAGCCGAAGTCGACGCTGGCGCAGTTGGGCGACACGTTCTTCGACTGGTCGCTGTACAAGTCCGCCATCCCCGACCTGTTCAAGGTGGGCCTGCCCAACACGCTGATTCTGGCGTTGGCGTCGGGCATCATCGGTACGGTCCTGGGCATGTTGCTGGCTCTGGCCGGCCTCTCCCGCACGCGCTGGTTGCGCTGGCCCGCCCGCGTCTACACCGACATCTTCCGCGGACTGCCCGCCGTGGTCATCATTCTGATCATCGGACTGGGCATCGGACCGGTGGTGCAAGGTGTGACCGGCGGCAATCCGTACTGGCTCGGCGCTGCCGCCCTCTCGCTGCTCGCCGCCGCGTACATCGGCGAGATCTTCCGATCCGGCATCCAGAGCGTCGAAGCCGGGCAGATGGAAGCAGCCCGGGCACTCGGATTCAGCCGTCGTCGTTCGATGAACCTGGTGGTCGTCCCGCAGGGTGTCCGACGCGTCCTGCCGGCGCTGATGAACCAGTTCATCTCGCTGATCAAGGACTCGTCGCTGATCTACTTCCTCGGACTGCTCGCCACCCAACGTGAGCTGTTCGCGGTCGGTCGAGATCTCAACGCACAGACCGGAAATCTGTCCCCGCTCGTCGCGGCCGGATTGTTCTACCTGGTGCTGACCGTGCCGCTCACCCATCTCGTGAACTACATCGACAAGCGACTGCGCACCGGCAAGGCCGAGCAGACGCTGGACCCGGTCGAGCAGGCCGTCGTCGTGGAAAGAGGCTGACATGACTTCTGTTTCGCTCGTAGGCAAGGACATCCACCTGTCCTTCGGCACCAACAAGGTGCTTCGAGGGGTGAGCATCGACGTCCCGGCCGGCACGACCACCACGGTCATCGGCCCGTCGGGCTCGGGCAAGTCGACGCTGCTGCGTGCTCTCAATCGACTGCACGAACCCGAACAGGGCGACATCCTGCTCGACGGCAAGTCGGTGCTGAACGACAACCCCGACCAGTTGCGTCAACGTATCGGCATGGTGTTCCAGCAGTTCAACCTGTTCCCGCACAAGAGCGTTGCCGACAACATCGCGCTCGGCCCGCAGAAGCTGCTCGGCCTGTCCAAGGAGGCTGCTCGCGCGGCCGCGATGGATCAGCTCGAGTTGGTCGGCCTGGCCAACAAGGCGGATTCGCGTCCGGGCAATCTCTCCGGCGGACAGCAGCAGCGCGTCGCCATCGCGCGAGCACTGGCCATGAAGCCGGAGGTGATGTTCTTCGACGAGGCCACCTCCGCTCTCGACCCCGAGTTGGTCAAGGGCGTGCTGGCGCTGATGGCAGACCTCGCGAAGGGCGGCATGACGATGGTGGTGGTGACCCACGAGATGGGCTTCGCGCGATCGGTGTCCAACAGGGTGCTGTTCATGGATCACGGCAGCGCCGTCGAAACCGGAACGCCGGAGCAGTTGTTCGACGATCCGCACACCGATCGACTGAAAGCGTTTCTGTCGCAGGTGCTGTAGCACGTTAGGGCAACCTCGTTGTCCGCGACTTCACCTGAACGTTCCTTTACTTTCGCTTTTGGGTGACAGCGTGCCCACTCATGAAGCCACTACCCTTGTTCGCGGTTCACGACGGAAGCTCCAAGCGATCGGCATTGACGTGCAAATACAAGTGCGGCGATGCGTGTTTCCACGAGGTTCCCAACACCTCGAAGGGTGAATACTTCGGCGACATCGTCAAGACCGCGATGTCGCGGCGCGGAGTGATCAAGGGCGGTGCCATGGCGGTGCTCGCCGTCGGCGCCGGTAGCGCTCTCGCCGCGTGCTCGACCGACGAGCCCGCCGCCACCGGAAGCGGAACCTCCAGCGCGTCGGGTGCCGACACCCCGGCGGTCGACGGCGTGGATTTCGTTGCGGTGGAACCGAACACCGAGGATGCCGTCGTGATACCCGAGGGCCACGAGCAGGCTGTCGTGATCCGCTGGGGCGATCCGGTCGTCGAGGGCGCTCCCGCGTTCGACTTCGACAACCAGACCGCTGCTGCGCAGGCGATGCAGTTCGGCTTCAACAACGACTTCGCCGGTCTGCTTCCGGTGGAGGGCACACCGAACGCGTTCCTGCTGGCGGTCAATCACGAGTACACCACCGAGCCGGCGATGTTCAAGGGCTACGACGCGGAGAAGCCGACGCGCGAGCAGTTCGACATTGCACTCGCCGCACACGGCCTGACGGTGGTTCAGGTTCAGGGCGAGGCTGATTCGGGCAAGCTGACGCCGACGATGGGCCGATACAACCGTCGCATCACCGGGACGACGGAGTTCGTCGTCACCGGCCCGGCCGCGGGCAGTGACTTCCTCAAGACCAGCGCCGACCCGACGGGTACCCGCGTGCTCGGCACGTTCAACAACTGCTCGGGCGGTCTGACGCCGTGGGGCACGGTGCTCTCCGGTGAGGAGAACTTCAACCAGTACTTCGGCAACGCGGAGTCGGTCACCGAGACCGTCGCCGCCGATCGCCTCGCCCGCTACGGCATCGAGGGCGCCGCCAGCGATCGCAAGTGGGAAACCTTCGACAAGCGCTTCGATCTCGCTCAGGAGCCCAACGAGGCCAACCGATTCGGGTACATCGTCGAGGTCAACCCGTGGGATCCGCAATCGGCTCCGATCAAGCACACCGCGCTGGGACGCTTCAAGCACGAGGCCGCCACCATCCACGTCACCGACGACGGCACCGTCGTCGCCTACAGCGGTGACGACGAGCGCTTCGACTACATGTACAAGTTCGTCTCGAGCCGCACGATGATGCCCGGCACCGGCGCGGCCGCGATGCGCAACAACCTGACGCTGCTGGACGCGGGCACGCTGTACGTCGCGAACCTCACCGGCGACACTCCCGACGAGATCGACGGCTCGGGCACCCTGCCCGCCAACGGCGAGTTCCGCGGCACCGGAACGTGGATCCCTCTGCTCGAGACCGGCGAGGACGGCCGCGGCACGTCACTCGTCGACGGCATGTCGGCCGAGGAGGTCGCGGTGTTCACCCGCCAGGCGGGCGACAAGGTGGGCGCAACCAAGATGGACCGTCCGGAGGACTTCGAGCCCAACCCGGTGACCGGCAAGGTCTACGTCGCGCTGACCAACAACACCAACCGAGGCACCGAGGGCAAGGCCGCGGCCGACGAGGCCAACCCCCGCAACGCCAACAAGAACGGCCAGGTGCTCGAGCTCGACGACGACCACGCGGGCACGTCGTTCACCTGGAACCTGCTGCTGGTGTGCGGTGACCCGAACGAGGCCGACACGTACTTCGGCGGCTTCGACAAGAGTCAGGTCAGCCCCATCTCGTGCCCCGACAACCTCGCCTTCGACTCGAAGGGCAACCTGTGGGTCTCCACCGACGGCAACGCTCTCGACTCCAACGACGGCCTGTTCGCCGTGGTGCTCGACGGCCCACGTCGTGGTGAGACTCGTCAGTTCCTGACGGTTCCCGCGGGCGGCGAGACCTGTGGTCCCATCGTCTCCGACGAGCGGGTCGTGGTGTGCGTGCAGCACCCGGGCGAAAGCGACGACGCCACCGCCGACGCACCGATCTCGCATTGGCCCGACGGCGGCGACACCCAGCCGCGGCCCTCCGTCGTCGCAGTGTGGAAGTCGGCGTAGCCGTAGCTGTTTCGCATCGATCGGAACGCGCCCGTGGTCGAAGACAGTCGACTGCGGGCGCTTCGGTTGTGTCAGGCGTCCTCGGGGGCGCTCAGTCGGCAGCCGTATCTGTCATCAGCCGTGCGACGACCCAGGCCATCGCACGGCTGACGGCATCACGCGATTCGCCGGTGTGATCGAGCATGTCGAATCCGTGTTGTCCGTCGGGTACGTCGATGATGTCTAGGTTCGTAGCGTGGGCAGCCTCGACGAAAGCGTTCACCCCCGAGACGAATTCGGGGCGATCGCGGCCCACACGTGTGAGCAGAATCGGCAGTGCTCCCGAATCCGATACGGCGAGAGTGGAATCGAATCGCGGCTCGACCCCCCATTCAGGGAGGGTCTGCAGCACCGGGTATGTCAATGCGAGACAGGTCAACCACGCCGGAGGGTGTTTCAACCAGTCGGCAGCGAGCAGCCCGCTCCCGGAAAAGAACCACAGCGCAACTCGATTGGGATCCACTCCGGGGAGTTGTCGAACCTGGTCGACTCCGATGGCGATCTCATCGGCAGCCGCAGCACACTCGGCCAGCGAGGACATGTGATGTTCGAGTACGACACCGACGACACCTGCTGCCGCAGCGATGGATCCGTATCCCACGAAAACCGGTTGATCTCGGGGTCGCCATTCGACGCCCGGCGGACGCGGACCACCGTGGACGAAGACAACAGCGGGCCGAGGAGCGTCTTCGCCGGGTGCCGTGTCGGGTGCCCGATATACGTCGAACGATTCTCGACGTTCGCGTAGTACGTCGGGCGTTGCGAGTACGAACGGCTGCGGTTCCATTCACTTACCTCCATCGATGGTGCGCTGGAATCGGTCGAGTGCCCAGGCGTCACGCTTCACCTCACGACCCGGGTT
Source organism: Rhodococcus sp. 14-2496-1d (assembly GCF_002259365.1). Taxonomy (NCBI): domain Bacteria; kingdom Bacillati; phylum Actinomycetota; class Actinomycetes; order Mycobacteriales; family Nocardiaceae; genus Rhodococcus; species Rhodococcus sp. 14-2496-1d. The sequence continues at coordinate 243,317 of NZ_NPFV01000012.1, forward strand.
GTGCGGCGATTCGCCTCGCTGCCTCCACGACAAAGCGTCGACGTGCCGCCCGTGCCTGCTGGTCGTTGGGTCCAGCACCGGTGATCATTTCGGCGAGCTGCGGGACGGTCTGCCACCAGGCGGCCAGCGCGATCAGCGTGAACACCAAGTGCGCAGGATCGATCTCCGAATCGATGAGGCCGTGTCGCTGGGCGTCGGCGAAACGCGCCACCTTCTCTCGGTAGTGCGTCGTGCGCACCTCCGCGTGAGCCGGCGGGCCAGGCTGGAGACCCTCCCACTGCAGCAGGCGGCCCAGTTCGGGATGAGATGCGTGATAGTCGAACGTCGCTCCGGCGAATTCGCCGATGTCGTCCAAGTCGACCCCTGTGAGTTCGACGCCGGTCGCAAGGCGCTCCAACTCGGTTGCCAGGACGAGGTCCCAGAGAGCCTTCTTGTCGCCGAAGTAGCTGTAGAGCCTCTCCTTGTTGACGCCTGATCGAGTTGCGATGGATGCGACGGTCGTGCCCTCGAACCCGTGAGCTGCGAATTCCACCAGCGCGGCATCGCGGAGTCGACGCCGTGTCCCGTCCGTGTCCCAGGCCATCCGCCGAGATTACCAACTTCTGAGTTGGAATTTCCCCGCGCTCGAGAGGTAGCATTCCAACTACATCGTTGGAGTTGGAGAGTAAACATGAACGTCGTCGACAGTCTTCCCGCAGAAATCCGATCGCCCGCGCCGAACTCGGTGGCTCTGGTGACGGGAGGGAACAGTGGCATCGGTCTCGAGACGGCGCGGCAGCTACTGGCTCTCGGCGTGAACGTATGGATCGGAGCGCGGGATCTCGACAAGGGGCAACGCGCAGCCGCAGAACTGGGCTCGGGCGCGCGCGTCGTGCAGCTCGATGTCACGGACCCGTCTTCGGTCGCCGCAGCCGTGCAGCAGGTCGGCGAACTGGACATACTCGTGAACAACGCCGGGGTGAACCCAGGCAACGACGACGTCGTCGGCACCACGCTCGAGCAGTTGCGTACTGCGTACGAGACCAACGTCTTCGGTCTCATCTCCGTCACTCAGGGATTTCTCCCTGCGTTGCACAGGTCCGCGCACCCACGCATCGTCAACGTGTCCAGCGGAGCCGGATCCCTGACCTGGAACAGCAGCCCGAACCCACAGTTCGACTGGGAACGAGTGAAGGGCGGCGGCGTGGCCTACCGAAGCTCGAAGACAGCCGTCAACGCCGTCACGCTGCTGACCGCTCAGACCCTCGGCGAGAAGGTCAAGGTCAACGCCCTGGCACCCGGGCTGCGCCACACCAACCTCGTCGCGGGCATGTCGGCGGGCGGAGACCCGGCCGAGGCGGCTACGGGAGTGGTCCGTCTCGCCCTCCTCGCCGACGACGGCCCCACGGGAGCCCTGTGGTCGTGGGACGGTACGCGCGTGCCCTGGTGACGGAGTGCGCAGCCGTGCAGTTTCAGGAACGTCACCAGCGAGCGAGTACTCGCAGTGATTCCGGTGTGCCCGAGTAGTGATTGATGTCGGTTCGCCCGTCGATTCCGGGAATCGTGCCGCGGTCGGTGAACTGCCAGAACAACCAGTCGGTCCAGCCGCCAGGCAGCGGCCCCAGCTCGTCGTCGTAGTCGGCGATCCACAGCGGATAGTTGTTGAACTCGTGGGTGTCGGCCATCGCCGTCCGCCAGAAGTTCGGATAGGTGTAGATGATCGGCTGACGGCCGGTCAGCGTCTGGACCGTGTCGAGGTACCGGTGCGTCCAGTCGATCACCTCGGCTGGCGACCGGCCCTTCGCATCTTCGAGGTCGAGCACGGGCGGCAGATCGCCAGGTCCGTTGATGCCCAGCACCAGCGCCGAGTAGTACGCGCCCTGCAACTCTGGCGAGAGCGTCACATCGGCGTAGTGGTACGCCCCGCGCGCCACGTTCGCCGTACGCATGACGATGGAATCCTCGACGAAATACGGGTTGACGTAATCCAGCCCTTCGGTGGCCTTGACCATCGCGAATCCGTGGCCTGCAGCCTTGACGGCGTGCCAATCGATCGAGGTGCCGTCGATGTGTTGCCACGACGAGACGTCCGGTCCCTGCGGAACGGCGGACGCTATCCCTGGCGCAGCACAGGCGATGACACCGACCGAGAACAATCCGAACAGGGCACGCAACGTGCGGGAGAAGACCACTCGGGTGAGATTAGGGGCCCGGACCTGGGCACTCAATGGTGAACAGTCACTAATGCACTCTGTTCACAGACGTGGTTGAGTCGTCACTAATGAGACGTGGGTAACACTCACGCTGCCGACAGCGACATACCCAGAGTCGGCACGAACAAACCCAATGGAAACACGAACTACATCTCTTGGCTCGGAGGCGCACCCATGACTGTCGTGAACGATCTCTCGCATCTGGCTCTCACGGAACTCGACCCGTCCGACTACGCGGTGCCGACCATCGCGCCGATCCGAAGCACCGGACACCTCGACCCTGTGTTCTGCATCCATCCCCTGGTGGGTCTGGTCGACTGCTACGTGGGTCTGGCAGCTCACGTCGACGACGACCGCCCCATCTACGGCGTCCAGGTACCCGCGTCCGGTGAGCGCGCCGAATCCTTCGCAGCACTGGCGGCGCAGTACGCCGACGACATCGCTCGCATCCAGACCGACGGCGCCGTCCACCTTCTGGGCATGTCGTTCGGTGGAGTTCTCGCCCACGCCATCGCCGTCGAGCTGCAGAACCGGGGCATCAGCGTCGGCGCACTGACGCTGCTGGACAGCGACCCTGTGCTGGCCCGCGCCGAGGGCGCAGATCTCCTCGGAGCCATGGGCGACGAGATCGATCGCAGCCATGTCGAGGAACTGCTCGCCGTCGCGTCGCACAACGACGAACTCGTCCAGCGCCACCTGCCCGGCATCTACTTCGGCGACATCCTGGCCGTCTCGTCCCTGGGCACCGACTCCGGTTCCGCGTGGCATCCCTTCGTCTGCGGCACCGTCGCCAAGTACCTCGTGCCCGACGCCACCTCGTTCGAAGTCGTCGGCCCTCTCGTCGAGAGCTACCTCGACTGACCCTGCTCGCTACCCCAGCCAGTCCAGCACGGCCGCGGCCGTCCAGGATTGCTGCATGCTGCCGAGCGGCTTGCCCGTGAACGGCTCGTAGTACTCGGCGAAGCTGCCGTCGCTGGCCTGGCGCAACCCTTCGTCTCGCAACGACAGTGACCGCTCCGACCACCCACGACGCGCGAACGCCCACGAGAACAGCCACGTCATCACCGGCCACACCGGTCCGCGCCAGTACTCACGGGCACGGAAATCCTTCGACACCGGGGACGTGGACGGTGGAACGGCATAGCGCAGATCCGGATGTCCGCAGAACCGCGTGCCCTCGAAGATGCGGATCAAGTTTCGTTCCTGTTCGCGGGGCAGTCCGCCGCACAGCAACGGGGCGAACATCGCGATCGTCTCGGTACCGATCCACTGGCCCGTTCGCAGATCGAAGTCACGGGCCCCACCGGAGCGCGCATCCGTCGTCGCGATGACTCCCTTGCGGAACTTCTCCGCCCACGACCGCAACTCCCGAACATCGGAGTGGGGACGTGAATGGTCCTCGCCGATGGTCGCGAGCACATCGCATGCCACTGCGAAGATGGCGCTGACGAACACGTCCTCGACGGCGAAGCTCATCTTCGTCTTCAATGCATCGTCGTCGTACCCGACCTGCTTCATCTCCTCCACCAGCCAGATGTAGCGGTCGTACTCGAGATTGCTCGGCCGCTGGGAGGCGTCGGAGATCACCGCCTTGTCCTCTCGGAAATACGGATCCATCTCTCCGGGAACCACATTCGCATAGGCCGAATCCCAACGAGGCGAATTGTCCATCCCCGACTCCCAGCCGTGGAAGACCGCGATCCGTCCGTTGTCGTCGACATCGCGGGCCTGAGCAAGCCAGCGATGCCACCGCACCAGATCACCCCAGCGGCGGTCGAGGAACTCCTCGGCGACGGCACGCGTCGTACGTCCGTGGCGCTTGGAATGATCGAGGATGCGCTGCACCGCGATCGCGTGCACCGGCGGTTGGGTGATCCCCGAGGTCTGCGGGCTCATCGGTGCGTGCGACGCGAGCGTGCCGGTCGCCCACCGCGCAGGACCGGGGAAGTAGCCGTCGACACCGTTGGCGAAGACGATGTGCGGGATCATCCCGTTCTTCCACTGCGCGGAGAGCAAGGTGTCCATCTCCACCACGGCCCGCTCCACGCTCAGCGGAGCCAGCCCGACCGAGACGAACGCCGCATCCCAGCTCCACATGTGCGGATACAGTCGCGGGGCCGCGCTGGTCATGGTGCCCAGGTCGTTGCCCCTGAGCAGATATGCCGCGCGCGCCGCCAACTGCGTGGAAGTGAAACCTCGATCGCCCATGCAGACAGTTTGCGTCCGCGCGCGTGATTCCGCTCGTTTGAAATCGAGGACCGAATATGTCCTCGATTGTTTCTAGTGTGGGATTCACCAGCCCATCCAGGAGGAAACGATGACCACCGAGAACACCGACATCACCAGAATGCTCGACGAACAGCGCGCGAACTTTCTCATCACCGTGCGCGGCATCAGCGACGAGCAGGCGCGTACCCGCACGACCGCCAGCGAACTCACCCTCGGCGGACTGCTGCATCACGTGATCAGCAACGAACGGCACTGGATGAAGGTGATCGCCGAACTCGACGACACGGCCGAGTTCGACATGGAGTCCGCCGGCGGCGAATACGTCATGGCGGACGACGAGACTGTCGCAGGGCTCATCACCGAGTGGGAAGAGGTGGCGCGCTCCACCACCGATGCCTTGGCGACGTTGGATCTGAATCTGTCCGTCCCGGTCCCGACGGCACCCTGGGCACCCGAACGCATCTGGCAGAGCGCACGATTCACGGTGCTGCACATCCTGCGCGAAATCTCGCAGCATGCAGGGCACGCGGACATCATTCGCGAGGAACTCGACGGAGCGAACACCACCCGGACCTGGGCATCCGAGGCGGGGATGAGCTTCTAGATAGTCTGGCTTCATGACTCGTACTGCGCTGGTGACCGGGGCAAGCCGTGGCCTCGGGGCCCACATCGCCCGATTGCTCGCCCCGGATCACCACGTCCTGCTCGGCGGACGATCGGCCGAGTCTCTCGAGGCCGTCTCGTCGGAACTGTCGGGAGCCACCCCGTGGCCGGTGGAACTGACCGATCCCGACGCGGTGGCCGCAGCCGCGTCGGGCATCGATTCTCTCGACGTGTTGGTGCACAACGCCGGAGTCGCAGCACTGGGGACGGTCGAGGAGTCGACGGCCGATGATTGGCGTCGGCAGTACGAGGTGAACGTCATCGCCGTCGTCGAGCTGACTCGGCTGCTCCTACCGGCGCTGCGGAAGGCCAACGGCCATGTGGTGCTGATCAATTCGGGTGCCGGCATTCGCGCGAACCCGGGGTGGGGCGGCTACGCGGCGAGCAAGTTCGCGTTGCGCGCATTCGGTGATGCACTGCGACAGGAGGAGCCGACGCTTCGTGTGACCTCGGTTCATCCCGGACGTATCGACACCGAGATGCAGCGCGAGATCGTCGCACACGAGGGTGGGGAGTACGACGGCTCGAAATTCCTGCAGCCCAGCACCGTTGCCCTCGCGGTGCGCAACGCCATCGATACCCCCGCCGATGCTCACCCCACGGAGTTGGTGCTGCGCACCAGGTGAGCAGAAGTGCCCTCGGCCGTTGCGCAGGCTCCACTCCGGCCTCGTAGGAGGGGATGGAATCTCCGATCGCGTTCAGAGGTCGTCGAGCGTCACGATGCCGTCCTGCAGTGCCCGGGCGACCAGTGCAGCCTTCGTCGGAGCCGCTCTACCCACGCGGGAGTACTTGTCGCGGATTCGCGTCAGGTGCGTGTTGACGGTTCCCAGTGCGATGTGAAGACGGGCCCCGACGTCGACTTTGGAGTCGCAGTCCAGCCAAGCCTTCAGGACGGTGACCTCACGCTCGGTCAATCCGGGAGATGCGTACACCGGCACCGCCTGCGGCGGTGTCCTCTGCACTCGCACCGGAGGGTGCGTGGAACGTGTCAGGGGCTGCCTGGTGCCGAGTGGTGCCAGAGCTCGCGGCTGTGTGGGGGGTCGATGACCGATCACCACCATGTGTGCCTCCTTGCGATATCGGCCGTCACACGAACTCTCGGCCCGTGTGCATCTGATCACGGCGCGTGAATCCCCTGCAACACAAACCAATTCGACTCAGGTCTCCATCAGAGTGTTCCAACTAACCCCACGTGTAGTTGGTTGTAAACCATGCGGGCGACACACTCGGATTGCTATGGTTCGAGGTCCATTCCGGAGCTGTGCAGTCTGTAGAGGCGGTAGTCGTTGAACACCAGGCCGACCCCGCGCGAGCAGTTCCTTCGGACCGGCTACCGGCTTCTGGACGAACTCGATACCACCGATCTGGCGCGATCGCTCTCCATCGCGGCCGTCGTGGACGGTGCCGGTCTGTCCCATCAGACCTTCCACAACGCCTACCCAGGCAACTCACGCAGCGGTGGCTCCGGCGGCAAAGAGGCGTTCGTCGCGGATCTGCTGGACAACCTGACCGTGAATTACAGCGGAACCGTCTCACCCACCGACCCGCCGACGGGATGGCGCGACGCGGCTGCGCCGGTGTCGGCCCTGTTCGACGACCTGACGTCGGGATTGATGCGGCGCCGACTCATCGCCGTCCTGTTCGCAGCCGACCACGACGGAGCCCGCAAGGCAGTCACCCCGGAATTCGAACGGCTCGATGCAGACCTCCGCACAGTGGTCGGTCAGGCGATCCAAGCCCAGGGTGGGTCCGTGCGTCGGCCGTTGTCCTTGACGTCCCTGTCCACTGCCCTGGGCGCACTCCTCGACGGCTACGCGCTCCGTGAGATGCTCACGCCCGGTTCGGTTGCCACGGACGAGGTATCCGACGCAGTCACCTCGATCCTGCGGTGGGCCATCGACCCGGTGCACTCCGATCGAATTGCACCCGAACCCGACCCCGTCGATGCGCTCGAGGGTGCCGCTTCCCTTCGCCCGGATCTGGAGGCCGACGTCATTGCGGCTACGGAAACGCTCTTCCTCGACAACGGCTACTTCCTGGTCACGCTCGCCGACATCGCCGCAGCGGCGAAGATCCGGGTCGAGGATCTTCGCCGCCTGTTTCCCAGCAAGGTCGACATCATCGTCGCCGCACTGAAACCCGAGTTCGATCGCGTCCTACGATTGCGCCGCGCCGACGAACGCCTCGGAATCGAGCCCGCAGTCGCACTGCAACGAACCCTGATCTCGCTGGGGGACTTCGTGATCGACAACCGGGCGATGAGCTCGGGGATGCTCCTCGCCCTGAGCTTCGAGCAGTTCCAGCATCCGAGCACGATCACGACCGTGATCGAGAACCTCTACCTCCCCGCTGCCGTCGTCCCCATCCTCGAACGCGGACGCGAAACCGGTGTGTTCAGCGACGAGGCACCCGCACCCGAGGTGGCGATCATGCTGACCAACAACGTTCTCTTCCGATGCCTGACGCGTCCCACCGAAACGGCGTCGGACGTCGTCGCCGGTGTGCTGCGAGTACTGATGCCGGGCGTCTCGACCAGGACGCCCTGACATCACCCGGCCCGAGGGTGCGTCCAGGTCTGGAACTCGGTCTGCGAAAGTCCTACGGTTGTGTCATGGCACTGTCGAAGGCAGAACGCGAAGAATTTCTGGCCGAGTCTCACGTCGCCGCGCTGTCCGTCTCCGCGGGCCCGGATCGTGGTCCGTTGACCGTCCCCATCTGGTACGACTACACACCTGGTGGCCAGGCCTGGGTTCTCACCGGCAAGACGTCCAGGAAAGCCGAATCGATCCGGGCTGCACAGCGTTTCACGCTCATGATCGAGCAGACGAATCCGACCATCAAATACGTGTCCGTCGAGGGACCGGTTGCGCGGGAAGAGCCGAGTACGCCGGAGCTACTACGCGCCATGGCTGCGCGCTACCTACCGCCGGAGAAGGTCGACGGCTATCTCGAAATGGCCGACAGCGAGCACGAAGAGAACGTGGTGTTCTACCTGCAGCCGGAGCATTGGCTGTCGGCCGATCTGGGCGCGATCTGAGGTAGCGCGCCGGTAGCGCCTTCCCGAATCAGGTGGTCGGTGTCAGGGCGTTGCCGGGCGGGACGGTCGCACAGTTGCTGTGCGTCGGCCCACCGGCGAATCGCTCGGTCAAGAACTGCAGGCTCTGCGCCTCGAACACCGGGAACGCATCACTGTGCGTCAAGCCGTCGTACTGTGCGTACTGCACATCGACGCCCCGCCCGCAGTATGCGTACGCCAGCCCCTGCACGTCGCCGGTGATCATGATCGTGTCGCCGATCGGATCGGCGTGCCCGACAGCGAGGAACATCGGCGTTCGCGGAGTGCCCTGACTGCCCATGATGTTGTCGTCGATCGCCGCCACGACCTCGGGTACGTCCAGCAGTGAGGTGTACGGGGCCTTGACCATCGACGCGTCGGTGAGCGTCGGATAGTCGTCGGCGAACTGCGCGATGCACTCCTGATCGACCTGATCGATGACCTCGAGGCCGTAGTCGGAGATGAAACTGTTCAGGTCGAGGCCGTATGCACGTTCGTAGGCGACCACCAGTGCCGGGATGACACCCGCCCACTGCTTGTTTCCGCTGACGTACGGCAGGTTGTGAGCCAGGTCGACCGGCAGCCCGCCGGCAGCCGCACCGACGAGGTTCAGCTCGGGGGCGTACTCGGGAGCGATTTCGGCACCCCACTGCGTCGGCACGGATCCACCGGAGTACCCGACCATGCCGACGGGCGTGCTCGACGGAAGCCCCAGAAAGGACTGGGCCGCACGAACGCCGTCCAGCGCTGCGTAGCCCGACTGCCGCCCGATCGTCCACTCGAGCTCCTCACCCTCGTAATCCGGTACGACGACGGTGTAGCCGGCTGCGAGGTAGCCGGCAATGACTGCCTGTTCCGCGCCGGCAATGGGACTCGTCGACCCGCCGCTGAGCGTGTACGAGGGATTGCACTGAGAGCCGAGCGCGTCGTAGGCCATGTGGTACGAGACGATCCGCGTCGGCCCGGGAACCAAGGGCCGCAGCACAGTTGCGACCGTGACGACGCCGTCACCCTGCTGGTCGGTGGTTCGGTACAGAACCTGGCTACCCGTGATCGGCGTCGGCTGGCTGGGGGTACGGAACGTCATGGGCCTCGACCGAAGGACCGTTCCCGGGGAGACGTCCAGACCGCCGTCCCACTCGTAGAACGGATCGTCGGCGGGAATCGGTGAGCCGGGACCCGGATCTGCTTGTGCCACAGGGACACTGACGAATGATGCGGAACCGAGGAGTAGAACGACCGAGGCCATCAGCCTCATTGCAAAGCCTCTACCAGCCAGTGACATGGAACAATTAAACCCCCGCGAACTCGAAGTCATGGACGGAAATCGCCAGATTTTCATCCATGACTTCGAGTTCGGCGGAGGCTGGGTTACTTCAGGACGATGTTCACCATTCGACCCGGGATCACGATGACCTTGGTCGGGGCCTTGCCGTCGAGCAGGGCCACGATTTTCTCGTCGGCGAGCGCAGTCTTCTCGACGTCGTCCTTCGTCGCATCGGCGGGGACGGTGATGCGGCTGCGGACCTTGCCGTTGACCTGGATGGGGTAGTCGACGGTATCGGCGACGAGCCACTTCTTCTCCACGCGCGGGAAAGGCCCGTGCGCCAACGACTTCTCGTGACCGAGCTTGCTCCACAGTTCCTCGGACAGGTGCGGTGCCAGCGGAGCGAGCATCAGGATCAGCGGCTCCACCACCCCACGCGGGGCACCGTCGGGGTACGCCTTGGTGATGTGGTTGGTCAGCTCGATCAGCTTGGCGCCCGCCGTATTGTCGCGCAGCGCAGCGTAATCCGCGTGCACACCGTCGATGACGCGGTTGAGTACCCGCAACGTGTCCTCGGTCGGCTTGGCGTCGGTGACGCGGACCTCGCCGGTCACCTCGTCGAGCACCAGTCGCCACACCCGCTGCAGGAAGCGCTGCGCGCCGACGACATCCTTGGTCGCCCACGGCCGCGAGGTGTCCAGCGGTCCCATCGACATCTCGTAGAAGCGCAGGGTGTCGGCACCGTACTCGGCGAAGATCTCGTCGGGGGAGACCGAGTTCTTCAGCGACTTACCCATCTTTCCGTACTCACGGTTGACGGGCTGGTCCTGGTGGAAGTAGCCACCGTCGCGCTCGATCACCTCGGCCGCGGGCACGTAGACGCCGCGAGCGTCGGTGAAAGCGTAGGCCTGGATGTAGCCCTGGTTGTAGAGGCGGCGGTACGGCTCGCTCGAGCTGACGTGGCCCAGATCGAACAGCACCTTGTGCCAGAAGCGCGAGTACAGCAGGTGCAGCACCGCATGCTCGACGCCACCGACGTAGAGATCGACTCCGCCGGGATCGTGGGGTCCGTGGATCTCCGGACGCGGTCCAACCCAGTACTTCTCGTTCTCCGGGTCGGCGAAGGCCTCGGAGTTGGTGGGGTCGATGTAGCGCAGCTGGTACCAGGAGCTGCCGGCCCACTGCGGCATCACGTTGGTGTCGCGGGTGTAGGTCTGCAGCCCGTCACCCAGATCCAGTTCGACGTTGACCCACTCGGAGGCCTTGGCCAGGGGCGGGGACGGCTCGGAGCCCGCGTCGTCGGGATCGAACGAGACCGGTGCGTAGTTCTCGACCTCCGGAAGTTCTACCGGCAGAGCAGAATCCGGCAGCCCGTGCGGGTTGCCCTCTGCGTCCCAGACGATCGGGAAGGGCTCGCCCCAGTAACGCTGGCGAGCGAACAGCCAGTCGCGCAGCTTGTACTGAATGGTGCCGCGGCCGGTGCCGTCGGCTTCCAGTCGCGTGATGACGGCGGCCTTGGCCTCGTCCACCGGCAGGCCGTCGAGGAAGTCGGAGTTCACCAGCTCACCGTCGCCGACGTATGCGGCCTCGGTGACGTCTCCGCCCGAGATGACCTCGCGCACAGGCAGATCGAACGCGGTGGCGAACTCCCAGTCGCGTGCGTCGTGTCCGGGGACGGCCATGATCGCGCCGGTGCCGTAGCCGGTCAGCACGTAGTCGGCGATGAACACCGGCACCTGCTCACCGTTGACCGGGTTCTTCACGTAGGCACCGATGAAGACGCCGGTCTTCTCCTTGTTCTCCTGCCGCTCCAGATCGGACTTGGCGGCGATCGACGCGCGGTATGCGGCAACGGCTTCCGCGGGGGTTGCGGCTCCGCCGGTCCACTTGCCGGAGACGTCCGACGGCCACTCGGGAGCAACCAACGCGTCGACCAGTTCGTGCTCGGGGGCGAGCACCACGTAGGTGGCACCGAACAGCGTGTCCGGTCGAGTGGTGAACACCTCGATGTTCGAGAAGGAGACCTGCGCACCGCGGGAGCGCCCGATCCAGTTGCGCTGCATGGTCTTGACCTTCTCGGGCCAATCCAGGTACTCGAGGTCGTCGACCAAGCGGTCCGAGTACGCGGTGATCCGCATCATCCACTGCCGCAGGTTCTTTCGGAACACCGGGAAGTTTCCACGATCGCTGCGTCCGTCGGCGGTGACCTCCTCGTTGGCGAGCACCGTACCCAGACCGGGGCACCAGTTGACCATCGAGTTGGACTCGTACACCAGACGGAAGCCGTCGATCACCTCGCGGCGTTCACCGACGGTCAGCGACTCCCAGGAGCGGCCGTCGTCGAGGGTCCGCTCGCCCGAGGCGAAGGTCGCCTCCAGCTCGGAGATCGGACGCGCCTTGTTCTGATCGACGTCGAACCAGGCATTGAAGATCTGCAGGAAGATCCACTGCGTCCAGTGGTAGAAGTCGACGTCCGTCGTCGCCAGGGACCGTCGGCGATCGTGCCCGAGACCCAGCCGACGCAGTTGGCGTCGCATGTTGGTGATGTTGTCCTCGGTGGTGCTGCGCGGGTGCGTGCCCGTCTGCACGGCGTACTGCTCGGCCGGCAGACCGAATGCGTCGTAACCCAGCGCGTGCAATACGTTGCGGCCCTGCATGCGGTGATAGCGCGCGAAGACGTCGGTGGCGATGTAGCCGAGGGGGTGACCGACATGCAGCCCACTGCCCGAGGGGTACGGGAACATGTCCTGGACGAAGAGTTTGTCCTTCGGGACGTCTCCGGCGAGGCTTCCGACCGGATTGGGCGCGTCGAAAGTGCCCTGCGTCTCCCACAGGTCCTGCCACTGCTCCTCGATGTGCCCGGCGAGTTCGGCTGTGTAGCGGTACTCGGGGGCGGACTCGGTGGGTGCTTCAACGGAATCGGTCACACCTACCAGCCTAAAGTGTGACGCGGCCCGCCTGGTACCAGGACCTCGCTGCGCCGTATCCTGGCCAGGTGGTCATCGTCTCGGTTGTGTTGTTCGTGCTCGCCCTCGTCGTCGGCGCTGTCGCTGTCGCGTCACTGCTGGGCCGGCTGCCACGCAACCGTTTCGCGGGTGTCCGCACCGCCGAGGCCATGCGTGACGACGAGACGTTCACCCTCGCCAACCGCGTCGCAGGTCCCACCACCGCCGCATCGGCTCTGGTACTGGCCATCGGCGCCGTAGCCGCTCTCGCACTGAGCGGCATCGCCGCTATCGTCGGCGTCGTCGTTGCCCTCGTGGCCGCGCTGTTCATCGCCGCAGCCGGCGGGACCATCGGGGCCCGCGCAGCAGCGGCCGTTCCGCCACCCGCCGAGGCGGACGGATGCGGAAGCTCGTGCATCTCGTGCAGCCTCAAGGACGCCTGCCAGCCGAGCTGAGCCGAGCAGATGAAATCGAGGGCTGCCCGCACGTTCGATCCCGCCGGGGTCGTCTTCGGTGTTCTCGGACCTCTGGTCGTCGCTGCTCTCGGTCTCGTCCTCGCGTACCTGTGGCAGGACCGTCTGCCGGAGCAGGTCGCCACGCACTTCAGCGGCACCGAACCCGACGACTTCGCCGACCCGCTCTCCAACGCCTGGACCCTCGCGGTCGTGATCGTGCTGGTGGGCGGCGGGTGCAGTGCCGTCGCATCATTGGCTCGGGTGCTGCTGATCATGCGTCGCACGATGCTGATCATCGGGCTGACCGTCGTCGGGACCATCGGTGTTCTGCAGATCGCGACCCTCGTCCGTGAACTGGATATGGCGACCGCGCAGAGCGTCACCATCCCCGGTTGGGCCATGGCGGTGGGAACCGTCGCCGGCTTCGCGGCCGGACTGTTCGGCGCATCGCGGCTGCGCGACCACCGCGAGCGCGTTCTCGCCACCTCGCCGCCGCACTCCGATCTGCCGCGGTGCAATCCCGAATTGCCCCTGGTCGTCCATGTCGGTGCCAGTCGAGTCGCCGGCACGACCGTCGCGGCGGTATCTCTGGCAGGCGCTGCTCTGACGTGCTACCTGTCCAGCTCGCTGTGGCCGATCTTCCTGTTCGCCCCGCTGACCATTCTCATCCTGTCCCTGCTGCGCTTCACCGTGCACGTCGACAGCGACGGCCTGTACGTATCGAGTCTGGGAATGGCCGCGTTCGACTACGACATCGACGAGATCACCGGCTCGTCCGTTCGGACGGTGGACCCGTCGAAGGAGTTCGGTGGTTGGGGTCTACGGGCCAAGGGACGCGGCAACTACGCCGTCGCCACCGAAGCCGGGCCCGCGGCCTTCGTCACGTTCGCGAACGGGGACCGGCTCACCATCGGGTCTGCCGACGCGGCGATCATCGCGGGAACCCTCAACACCCTCACCGATCGGACCCGCAGCACCACGATGGATTAAGTTAGCCGAGTGAAGTTGTTGCGGGATACCGTGCTGGATCCCTTCCTGCTGGGCATCTTCGCGGTCGCCGCGCTGGCAAGCCTCTTCCCTGCCACCGGCACGGCGGAGGACGTCCTCGGCTGGATCACGCGCATCGCCATCGCACTGCTGTTCCTCATCTACGGAGCGCGGCTCTCGCCGCGTGACGCCTGGGACGGTGTCAAACACTGGCGGCTGCACTCGGTGATCCTGGCGTGCACGTATCTGCTGTTCCCCGCGCTCGGGCTTGCGCTGCGGATTCTCGTCCCCGGGGTGATCAGTGACGACCTCTACACCGGAATCCTGTTTCTGTGTCTGGTCCCCTCGACCGTGCAGTCCTCGATCGCCTTCACCTCCATCGCACGCGGCAACGTCGCCGGAGCTGTCGTGAGTGCATCGTTCTCCAACATCATCGGCGTGTTCGTCACCCCACTGCTGGTGATCGCCCTGATGACCACCACGGGTTCCGTGACCATCGACCCCGGCTCGGTACTCGATATCGCTCTGCAACTGCTGCTTCCGTTCGCCGTCGGTCAGCTGATCCGGCCCTGGGTGACCGGATGGCTCACCCGACACAGCGCGCCGACGAAACTCGTCGACCGGGGTTCGATCCTGCTGGTGGTCTTCGCCGCCTTCAGCGAATCGATGAACCAGAACGTGTGGTCGTCGGTGGCGGTGTGGCGCATCGGCGTCGTCGTCGCCGTGTGCGCCGCGTTGCTCGCCCTGGTGCTCACGATCACCTGGTACGGAGGCAAGTGGTTGGGCTTCACGTTCGAGGATCGATTGGTGCTGCTGTTCTGCGGATCCAAGAAGAGTCTGGCCAGCGGGCTACCGATGGCGGCGGTGCTGTTCGTCGGCCAACCCGTCGGACTGATCGTGCTGCCGCTGTTGATCTTCCACCAGATCCAGCTGATGGTGTGCACCGTGATCGCGCAGCATTTCGCGCGACGGCCGGAATCGGAACTGGGCCCCGTGGCCCGCGTCGCGGACTAGATTGAGTACCAGTCGAGAACTCGGGAGAAGACGATGACCAGGAAACTGCACACCGACGGCGTCGTCTCTGCCGCCTACACCGGCCGCCTCGCCACCAATCCCGTACCCGCACTGCGACTTCCCGAGGACCAACTCGATCCGGAAGCCGCATACCGCTACATCCACGACGAACTGATGCTCGACGGCAGCTCGCGCCTGAATCTGGCGACGTTCGTCACCACGTGGATGGATCCGCAGGCCGAGAAGCTCATGGCGGAGACGTTCGACAAGAACATGATCGACAAGGACGAATACCCGTCCACCGCGGCCATCGAAGAGCGCTGCGTCAACATCGTCGCCGATCTGTTCCACGCGCCCGGACTCGACCGAAAGGACCCGTCGTCGGCCACCGGCGTGTCGACCATCGGGTCCAGTGAGGCCGTGATGCTGGCCGGGTTGGCACTCAAGTGGCGCTGGCGAGCCAAGGGCACCGGAACGGCCGCGCCGAATCTGGTGTTGGGCAGCAACGTTCAGGTGGTGTGGGAGAAGTTCTGCCGCTACTTCGACGTCGAGCCCAAGTATCTGCCCGTCGAACGTGGACGCTACGTCATCACCCCCGAGCAGGTTCGGGATGCAGTGGACGAGAACACCATCGGCATCGTCGCGATTCTCGGCACCACGTTCACCGGAGAACTCGAACCGGTGCAGGAGATCTGCGCGGAACTGGACAGGATCGCGTCGAGCGGAGGCCCGGACGTCCCGGTCCATGTCGATGCGGCCAGCGGCGGCTTCGTCGTTCCGTTTCTCGACCCGGATCTCGAATGGGACTTCCGGCTGCCGCGGGTCAAGTCGATCAATGCCAGCGGCCACAAGTACGGATTGACCTATCCGGGAATCGGATTCGCAGTCTGGCGCACCAAGGAAGATCTTCCCGAGGACCTCGTGTTCCGGGTCAACTATCTCGGCGGAGACATGCCCACCTTCACCCTGAATTTCTCCAGGCCGGGTAATCAGGTGATCGGGCAGTACTACAACTTCCTGCGACTCGGCAGATCCGGATACACCGACATCATGAAAGCACTGCGCGACACGGCCGTTCGTGTGAGCAGGCATCTCGACGAACATCCCGACGTCGAGGTCGTCACCGACGGATCTGCGATCCCGGTGCTGTCGTTCATGCTGAAGGATCACTGCGACTTCACGGTCTTCGACGTCTCCCACGAACTACGCGCCCGTGGATGGCAGGTGCCGGCATACACGATGCCCGACGACGCCACCGACGTCGCAGTTCTCAGAGTCGTTGTCCGAGAGGGTTTCAGCGCGGATCTGGGCAGAATGCTGTGCAGCGCCATCGACGAAGTGATCGACGGACTGAAATCAGGCGGGCACTCGAACGCGAGGGCCTTCTCTCACTGAGTGCCTGCGGCAGTGGTGCGGTTGAGTGCCCTGGGTGGCACCTGACCGCGCCACTGCGTAGCACTCAGTTCCGGTCGACGTCGATCGGATGGGATGCCAGCAGCGCCAACGGCATCGGCTGCCGACGCAACACATGGGCCCACAGGTCGATGCGTGGTGGACCGATCACATCGGATGGCAAGGCAGACAACACCATCCAGTCTTCCCGGTCCAGTTCACCTTCGAGCTGGCCGAACGTCCACCCCGAGTACCCGGCGAAGATGCGGACACCTTCGACCAGTGGGGCGATATCGGCAGGATCGGAATCGAGATCGACCATCACCACTCGGCCGTCGACGCGTCGTAGACCGGCAACACCGTCGAGCGACACGCCGGTCCGCAGCGTCGCCAGGCACAGCGCCGAATCGCGCTTGACCGGGCCACCGACGTACAGCGCCTGCGGCTTGGCGGCCAGCTCGGACCAGTTGGGCAGCACGTTCTGCACCGCGGTGTCGCTGGGACGGTTGATCACGACACCGAGGCTGCCCGCATCGTTGTGTTCGATGATGTAGATGACGGTGCGCCGAAACGTGGGCTCCACCAGTTCGATGGACGACACCAACAGGCTGCCTGGGCGGACATCGCGCAAGGCCGATGTCGTCTGGTCCTCGGGTTCCTCCGCATGCGATGCCACGCTAGCCATTGTGGCACCGCGCACCCGCCGATGTGGCGCAAGCACCGCGGCCAGTTTCCATGGGTCGTTCCGCGGGCTCCACTCCCGCCTCGGCCCTACCGGAGCCCGGCGATCTCGGTGAGAAGTCCCAACTGATACTCGAACAAGTCGTCCCTGTTGGCGAACGTCGTGGCACCGTACTGATCGAACACATCGAAGCTGATGGCCCCGAACAGCGACGCCCACACCATGACTCCCAGTGCGATCAGCCCGTCGGGCAGATCCGTCTCCATCTGCGCACGGATGTCCTCGAAGCTTCCGTGCAGTGACGCCAGCTCGGGCGGATCGGCCTCGACGTCCGGTCGACGTGTCTGCCACGCCGAGTGGAGGACGGCCACCAACGTGGTGATCACGCGCGTGCCCGGCCCGGTGGTCTGCTCCGCGGGCGCGTGATAGCCGGGCACCGGGCTGCCGAACAGCAACGCGTAGCGTGCCGGCTCCCGCAGTCCCCACTGTCGAACCGTCCGGCCGAGCGCGAGGAACTTCTCCCTGGGACTGTCCACCGCGTCCACCGCCGCGTCGACAGCGTCCCCGAGCTCGGTGTATCCGTCGACGACGAGCAGGGTCAGCAGCTCGTCACGGCTGGCGACGTACCGGTAGACGGCGGAGGACACGACGCCGAGGTCCCGGGCGACTGCCCGCAGCGACAGGGCCGCGGCACCGTCGGCGGCCAGGTGCTCGCGTCCGATCCGCGTGATGTCGGCCAAGGTCTGCGCACGGGCTCGGGTGCGGGGGGTGCTCGCCATGGCTCTCACAGTAACTGCCGCTCTTTTTGGAGAGCACTGCTCTTGCTTTATTGCGGCCACGGGTGCACACTCGTTACATCAGAGAGCACCGCTCTCGTTTACCGAATTGGAGCAGTCATGACCGAACTACACGTCGTCACCGGAGCCGGGCCCGTCGGCTGGACCGTCGCCGAACAACTTGCTGCACAGGGCCACTCGGTGCGCGTCCTCACCCGGTCGGGTAGCGGACCGGATCATCCGATGATCGAACGCCGCGCCGTCGACATCGAATCCGACGATCTTCGACCCCATCTGAGCGGTGCCACCGCGATCTACCACTGCACCCACGTCGCCTACGAGGACAAGGTGTGGCGGGACAAGCTCGAAGCGATGGAAAAGCGGGTGCTCGACGCGGCCGCGGGCACCGTCGTCGCGTTCCCCGAAAGTCTCTACGCATACGGCCGGGTCGACGGACCGATCCGCGAGGACTCGCCCCGAGACGCGACGTTCCGGAAATTGGGAGTACGTACCGAGCTCCTCGCTGCGCGTGATGCGCACGCGACCCCCACCGTCAGCGTCGCCGCCTCGGATTTCTACGGGCCACGCGTGCTGGCCTCGCACATGGGGGAGCGGGTGATTGCGCCGATCCTGGCCGGCAAGCCGATCCGCGTCGTCGCCTCCGCCGATCTTCCCCACTCGTTCACCTATGTCCCGGATCTGGCAGCCGCGATGATCACCGCCGCCGCGTCGCCATCGCTGTGGAACACCGTCCTGCATGCCCCGACAGCTCCCGCGGTATCGCAGCGATCCATGATCGAGATGTTCTCCGCTGCAGCTGGACTCACCGCACCCAAGGTCGGCGTCATTCCGGCCTGGGTGATGCGCGCATTGAGGCTGGTGCCCGGCCCGATGAAGGAACTCGGCGACACGCTGTATCAGTTCCGTTACCCCTATGTCCTCGACTCGAGCCGCAGCGAGAGCATCCTGGGGCAGCAGCCCACGTCACTCGTCGACGGTACGGCCGCCACGATGGCGTGGTGGGCCTCGACTCCCGCTGTCTCCGTATGACGCGCGGGGGCTAGAGTCCCGTCGGTGAGCGACGCGTCCTTCCGTACCCGACTGCGCCGGTCCCCGGGAGTCGGCAAGCTGACCACTGTTCGGTTCGCCGGTCAGTTCGGCGACGGGTTGTTCCAGGCCGCGCTCAGCGGTGCCATTCTGTTCAACCCGGAGCGTGCGACGAACCCGGCCGAGATCGCGGCCGGATTCGCGGTGTTGCTCGTCCCGTATTCAGTGGTCGGACCGTTCGCCGGGGCATTGCTCGACCGCTGGGATCGCCGCTCGGTCCTGCTGTGGGCCAACTTGATTCGCATCGTTCTGATCATGGCCACGGCAGGACTGCTGTGCAGTGGGGTCGATTCCACACCACTGCTTCTGCTGGCGTTGGCCACCGTGGGGCTCAGCCGATTCGTGCTCGCCGGAGCGTCGGCGTCGCTTCCTCACGTGGTTCGGCAGTCGTGGCTGGTGCCGATGAACTCGGTCCTTGCAACCGTCGGCTCCGGTTTCGCCGCCGCGGGTGCCGGCCTGGCTGTCGCGGTCATCGGCGTCGTCGGTGCCGGCGATGTCGGCTCGGGGATCGCCGTGGGTCTGGCGGCCACCGGCTCGGTCGCAGGCGCTCTCGCGGCGGCACGGTTTCGGCCCCGATCACTGGGACCGGGAACCCCGAGCCGAACCGATAGTACTGTGAAAGACGTTGCGACAGGATTGAAATCGGGCGCACAGGCAGTCTGGCGCTCGGCCGGCGTCACGACCGCGATGATCGGCATCGGCGCACACCGCATCGTGTTCGGCATCAACACCCTGATCATGGTGTTGATTCTTCGCGAGACGACAGCGAGCAGCTTGCCCGGCGGACTCGCCGGCTTCGGCATAGCGGTGGGTGCCACCGCCACCGGCATGTTCCTCGCTGCCGTCATAACCCCCTTCGTCGTTCCCCGGTTGGGGCGCACCCGCACGATTGCCTCCGCTCTCGTGCTCGCCATCGCGGCGCAGCTCGGAGCCGTCTCCGCCCTGACACAGACCAGCTTGCTGATCGGAGCCTTCCTCCTGGGCATCGCCGGGCAGACCGTCAAGCTCAGCGGGGACGCCGCCATGCAGATCGAGATCGACGACGCCCACCGCGGACGCGTCTTCGCGTTGCAGGACACCGTGTTCAACGTGGCATTCGTCTCTGCCCTCGCCGCTGCGGCCTTCGCCGTCGGCCCCGACACGACCGATCTGAGCCAGGACCCCAGTGCACACGCGCTGGTGTTCGTCGGGGCGGGAATCTATACCCTCGGCCTGGCCGCAGCGGTGATCGACACCAGGCGCGCACGCCTCTGACGTGGTGTATCTTCTCGTACCGGACCGATGAGTATCGTCGGAGATCACGGGGGCAACACATGCAGGGCCGTACGACATCGCTCGGCTGCATACTCGCGGTTGCCGCTGGTACGGCCGTCCTTGCTGCGCCGCCGGCGTTCGCGGCCCCGCCTCCGCCGGTGAACTCCTGTGGGGAAACCGGTTTCGACCCCAAGGATTACCCGCCCGAACCCATCGGACCCGGCAATCCACCGCAGTTGCCGCCGTTGCCGGACCGCGTGGTGATCCCCGTGCCGCACCCGTCGATCGAACTCGTGCCGGTGCCCGACCCGGCCCCGAACAACACCCGCGTACAGGCCGATGTGCTGACCGACCCGTGTGCGGACCCGTGCCCCGATCTCACCGACGACACCGATTCACCGGCATCGGGCTCCGCAGACCATCTGCCGTTCCCCCGCATCGAGATCGACCCGCAACCCGAAACCATTCCCATCCCGATCCCCGGTCCCGGCGGAACCCCGGGAACCCCGCCGCCCGCTCCTGCCGTCACCCCAGCAGAGCCCGGACCCACGACGATGCCACCCGCGGCACCTGCCGTCGGACACGTCGAGGTCGTCTCGCAGGTGACCGGACCGGGATCGGAGAACCGCACCGACAAGCGCTGGCAGGTCGACGGCACCGATCTCGGCATCATGTGGGAGAGCAAGCCCGGCGAGATCGCAGTGGCATTCGGCGATTCGTTCGGCAAAGGGTGGGAATTCGGCGTCGTCGGCGGCGACGACTGGCGATCCAACGCACTGGGACACAGCACCGACACCGACCTGTCCGACGGCATGACCCTGGACTCGATGGTGCAGGACTCGCGTTGCCACGCAGCCGAACTGCTGCCCTCGCGCAAGATCGAGAACTGGGAGACCACGGTCATCCCCACCTCCGGGTTCGCGATCGACGATCGACAGTACATGTCCTACATGTCCATTCGACGCTGGAGCACGATCCCCGGCATGTGGTGGACCAACTACGGCGGTATCGCCTACTCGGACGACAACGGGTCAACCTGGGTCAAGGACGAGCATGCCAAGTGGGACAACGTCTTCGGCTTCTCGAAGTTCCAGGTGTCGACGATGGTCCCGGCGGGGGAGTACGTGTACATGTTCGGCACCGTCAACGGTCGCGTCGGACAGGTGGGGCTCGCGCGCGTCCCGAAGGCGGACGTGCTGAACAAGACGGCCTACCAGTACTGGGTGAACGGCACCTGGGCTCCCGTCGGCTCGAACGAGGCCACCCCCATCGCCGACGGTATGGCCGGGGAACTGTCGGTCCATCACGACGAGGCCCGGGACCTCTGGCGGATGACGTATCTCGATCCACTGCGCGGCGATATCGTTCTGCGCGAGGCGAATTCGCCGCAGGGGCAGTGGACCGCGCCGGCGACCCTGATCGACACCGCCGAGTACCCGAAGACCTATGGCGGCTTCGTTCACCCGTGGTCGACGGCGGACGAGCTGTACTTCACCGTCTCGGAGTGGGACAGCTACAACGTCTATCTGGTCAAAGCCGAGCTGCGCTCGTCGTGAGCGGAAATTCGTAGTGGGCTACGAACTTTCGCGCACGTGCGCGGGACGCGCCTAGTGGGTGGGCCACCACTCGAGCAACGCGGCCTCGGCCTCCTCGCGAGAGAGCGGTCCCCGATCCAGGCGCAGTTCTTTCAGGTACTTCCAGGCCTTGCCCACATCGGGTCCGGCCGGGATGTTCAGCAGCTCCATGATCGCGTTGCCGTCGAGATCGGGCCGCACCCGAGCCAGGTCCTCCTGCTCGGCGATACGGGCGATGCGTTCTTCCAGGTCGTCGTAGGTGGCCTGGAGCGCCGCAGCTCGTCGCTTGTTTCTCGTCGTCGAATCCGCGCGAACCAGCTTGTGCAGCTTGGGAAGTAGCTCGCCGGCATCGGTGGCGTAGCGGCGGACGGCAGAGTCGGTCCACTGACCCTTGCCGTAGCCGTGGAACCGCAGATGCAGGAACACCAGATGCGAGACGTCCTCGATCATCTTCTTCGAATACTTCAACGCGCGCATACGCTTTCGCACCAGCTTGGCACCCACGACCTCGTGGTGGTGGAAGCTGACTCCGCCGCCCGGCTCGTTGCGTTTGGTGTCGGGCTTGCCGATGTCGTGCAGCAGTGCAGCCCAACGCAATACGAGATCCGGATCGCCGTCCTCCAGGTCGATCGCCTGCTTCAGCACGGTCAACGAGTGCGAGTACACGTCCTTGTGCTGGTGGTGCTCGTCGATCTCGAGCTTCATGTTGGGCACCTCGGGAAGGATGCGCTGCGCCAGACCCGTCTCGCACATCACGTCGATGCCGTCGATCGGGTGCGCACCGAGGATCAGCTTGTCCAGCTCCACCTGGATTCGCTCGGCGGTGATGCGATCGATCTGATCCGCCATGTTCTCGATGGCTCGGTGCACACGAGGCATCAGCGAGAAGCCCAGCTGGGAGACGAACCGCGCGGCCCGCAGCATCCGCAACGGATCGTCGCCGAACGAGACCTCCGGTGCCGACGGGGTATCGAGAACGCCCTCGAGCAGCGCATCCATCCCGCCGAGCGGATCGACGAATTCCTGGGCGCCGTCGGCTCCGAGACGCACAGCCATGGCGTTGACCGTGAAATCGCGGCGCACGAGATCCTCTTCGAGGCTGTTGCCGTACTGCACCTCGGGATTACGGGAGACCTGATCGTAGGAGTCGGTGCGATAGGTGGTGATCTCGATCGTCTGGCCGTCCTTGGCCGCACTGATCGTCCCGAACGCGATGCCGGTGTCCCACTGATGGTCCGCCCAGCCCGAGAGCAAGGCCTGAACGTCCTCGGGCCTGGCGTCGGTGGTGAAATCCAGATCGGTTCCGAGTCGTCCGAGAACTGCGTCGCGCACCGTGCCGCCCACGAGGTACAGCTCGTGCCCGGCTGCGGCGAACAAGGTACCGAGCGGAGTCAACACCGGAGCGAGTTCGCGCAACGTCACAGCAGCTCCCGCCAGCAACCTCTCCCGGCGGGCATCGGTGTGCTCGGCGGAAACGGAGGACAGGGACTGATCGGCCACGGTGGAAGAGCCTACTTGCGCCGAGACCAACGATTGTCCCGGCCTTCACCGCGCGGTGCGGCACGGTAGAAGAGTGCGCACAGGCAACTAGTATGGATTGGGTGTCTGCTGCCGAACGTGCGAACAGGAGCCGCCGCAACCCGCGGCGGCGTCAGGCACGCGCCGACACCGAAGCACCCAAGCTGAGGACCGTCCGCGAAACCTCGGCAGGAGGCCTGGTGGTCGACGGCCTCGACGGGCCGCCCGCCAAACGCTGCGCCGCCCTGATCGGCCGCACCGACCGTCGCGGACGCCTCCTCTGGTCCCTGCCCAAGGGACACATCGAGCAGGGCGAAACGGCCGAACAGACCGCCATGCGCGAGGTCGCCGAGGAAACCGGCATCCGCGGTACCGTCCTGGCCTCGCTGGGCAGCATCGACTACTGGTTCGTCACCGAGGGCCGACGCGTCCACAAGACCGTCCACCACTACCTGCTCCGATTCCTGGGCGGCGAACTCTCGGACGAGGACCTCGAAGTGACCGAGGTCGCGTGGGTTCCGCTGACCGAACTACCGTCCAGGCTCGCCTACGCCGACGAACGCAAACTCGCCGCCATCGCCACCCGCCTGATCGACGACATGAGCAGCGGCAACTCGGGCGCACCCATCCCCGGCGGGAAGTGATCGTGCGGGCCCGGAAGGTCGCTGCCGCCGCATTGACCACGTTCGTTCTCGCGGTGGCACCGTCGGTCGGCACCGCGGCACTGATCCCGGCACAACTTCCCGACGCCGGAGCCCAACCCGACTCGTCCGTCGGCGATACGAGCGGTACCACCAGCGCCGTTCCGGACACCCCGATGACGCAGGACGGCAACCCCTTCCTGACGCTGAGTATCGAAACCGTCGCCCCCTCCACCGTCACCACCAGCAGCGATCCGTTCGTGACGGTGCGCGCCACCGTGAAGAACACCGGGGACCGCCGCGTCGACGACGTCAGTGTCCGGATGCAGGCCGCGGATGCCGTCGACACCACGGCCGGACTGCGGACCTCGCTGACCCTCGACCAGGACCGCTTCGAGCGTGTCGGCGATTTCGTCACCGTGGCCGAGTCCCTGGAGAAGGACGAGAGCCGCCAGTTCGACATGTCGATGCAGCTGCGCAGCACCACCGAACCCTCCCTGGGAATCGAGGCCCCTGGCGTCTATCCGCTTCTGCTCAACGTCAACGGCACTCCCGAATACGGCGGAACCGCACGACTCGACGACGCCCGCTTTCTGCTCCCGGTCGTCGGACTGCCCCGCAACCCCGGTGAGATGGACCCCACCGCTCCCGACGCGATGCCACTGCCTCCCAACACCCGCAACCCCGTCGCCATGACGGTCCTGTGGCCGCTGGCCGACATTCCACGTCTCGCTGCCGGGATGCCCGGTTCGGTCGACGAGCGCGTTCGGCTGATCGACGACGAACTCGCCGGCGAGCTGGCCACCGGCGGCCGACTCGACACCCTCCTCAAGGCGGTCGAGTTCGCGACACAACCCGGCCTCGATCCCGACGGCCGACTGGCGTCGAGCCTGTGTATCGGCCTCGACCCCGACCTGCTCGTCACCGTCTCGAACATGACCCGCGGTTACCTCGTCGTCGACAACCCGGCCGATCCTGTCGGCACGACCCGCGAGGGCACCGGAAGCGCAGCCGCAGCTCAGTGGCTGTCCCGACTGGAAACGATCGCATCGAGCACCTGCGTGACGGCAATGCCGTTCGCCCAGACCGATCTGGGGGCGGTGGCCGACATCGGCGATCCCACGCTGCTCAGCAGTGCCGTCAGCGCCCCGGCCGACATCGTCGACGGCATCCTCGGCATCACCTCGACACGCGGCTTCACCTGGAGCACCACCGGTGGGGTCGACGCGAACACCGCCGACGCCCTGCGTGCGGCGGGCACCGGAACCGTCCTGGTCGCCGACAACAGCATCAGCCCGCCGACTTCGGCACCGACCTCCCTGCTGGCGACGACCGACAGTGCATCGACCGGAACCGAGCCGACCCAACCGCTGGCCGCCACCCACTACGACGCCGCCACCGCAGCGGCATTGGCCGGGGTCGGAGCCTCGCCGTCCACGCCTGCCCTCACTCCCTCCGAGCAACGCTTCGATCTCGCCACGGACTCGCGCACCGCACGCCTGCAGGACGCGCTCGGAGCCGTCAACTTCCACGCCCTCGTCGGTGCCGATCGGCCCGGACGCACCGTCACCGTCGCGCCCCCGCAGTACTGGACCGCGGGCGGAGACGAACCGTCGGCGATTCTGTCGACGGTGTCCTCGCTGCTGCGGTCCGGACTGGCGACGCCGCGGCCTCTGGCCGAGTTGCTCACCGAGCCCACGACCGGAACTCCGGTGACCGGCATCGACGCGGCCACCGAACTCGATGCCGGCACCATCGACCTGGTGCGATCGCAGAGCGCCCGAGTCGACACCCTGATGCAATCGCTCGTCGAGGATCCGCAGTCGGCGCTGACTCCACGCCTGTACACCGCTCCGCTGCGCGAGGACATGCTCCGCGCGCTGTCGACGGCAGGTCGCGCGAGCGCCGCCAGCGAACGAACCGGCACCATGGCGCGCGACCGACTCGCGGCAATCCGCATCGGACTGGACACCATCTACGGATCGGTGACCGTGCTGGCCCCCGGCGGCGTCTACACCCTCGCCTCGGAACAGAGCCCGCTGCTGCTCGTCGCCCGCAACGACCTCCCCGTCCCGGTCAACGTGCTGCTCCAGGTCGACGCACCACCGGAGATGACGATCAGTGACGTCGGCGTCACCCAACTTCCGGCCCGGGGATCACGGACCATCACCGTCCCGGCCGAGGTCGACGACACGCGCAACCTGTCCGTCGACTTCTCCGTCACCACACTCGACGGCTCCCGGCTCGGCGAAGTGTCTACGGTGTCCGTGCGATCGAACGCATACGGCCAGGCACTGGCGATAATTACCGCCTGCGCCGGAGCTCTCCTACTGTTACTTGCAGGTCGACGCCTCTGGCATCGATTCAGAGGTCAACCAGACCCGGCCGACGAAGGGTACGAGAGACCATGACTGGCAACGTCCCGTACGACGGCGACCTGCCGCGGTCACGCCTGCCCGCGTCGCAGGTGTTCCGACGAACGACGCCACCGCGGTCCGCGCCCTGGGAACGGCAAGCGCGGCCGGAGCTGCGCTCGTACCCGGCACCGCCGCCGCTCGACGGGCAGCCCGCCGCCGACGACACCGTCACCCAACTCATCCCGCGCTTCCGCGAGGAGGATTACCCGCAGGCACCCTCCGGAACGGTCCCGCCGACAGATCTTCCGCCGAAGGGGTCCGACTCGGCACCGCAACCCGAGCCGAAACCGCAGAAGTCACTGCTGGCTGCGTCGGGTTCGATCGCGGTGGCGACCCTGGTCAGCCGCATCACCGGATTCGCCAAGCAGGTCGCCATGACGGCCACCCTCGGCCCAGCGCTGGCCAGTGCGTTCACCGTCTCGACGATCCTGCCGAACATGATCTCCGAGCTGGTCCTCGGTGCGGTGCTCGGAGCGATCGTCGTTCCGGTGTTGGTCCGCGCCGAGCAGGAGGACGCCGACGGCGGGCGAGCATTCGTTCGACGGCTGTTCACCATCGCGGTGGCGCTGCTCGGAACCGTGGCGCTGGCCGCAACGATCGCGGCCCCGCTGCTGGCGCGGCTGATGCTCGACGGCGATCCGAAGGTCAACGAAGACCTGACCATCGCGTTCACCTACCTGGTGTTGCCCGCGCTGATGTTCTACGGATTGTCCGGCCTGCTCACGGCGGTGCTCAACACCCGGCAGAACTTCAAGCCCGGGGCCTGGGCACCGGTGTACAACAACCTGATCGTGCTCGGCGTCTTCGCGCTGTACTTCTTCATGCCGGGCGAGATCAGCGTGAACCCGGTCGAGATGGGCAACCCCAAACTCCTCGTTCTCGGCCTCGGAGTCACTGCCGGTGTCATCACCCAGGTCGTCGCGCTGATCCCGGCACTGCGCCGTGAACGCATCGACCTGCGCCCGCTCTGGGGATTCGACGAGCGCCTGAAGAAGTTCGGCGCGATGGCCGCCGCGATCGTGCTCTACGTCGTCATCAGCCAGATCGGGCTGATCGTGGCCACCAGGATCGCGTCGGGCACCGACGACGCGAGCAACGTGATCTACTCGCAGGCCTGGATCGTCCTGCAGCTGCCTTACGGCATCCTCGGCGTGACGGTTCTGACGGCCATCATGCCCAGACTCAGCCGCAACGCCGCCAACGGTGACACCCCGTCCGTCGTCGACGACCTCTCGGTCGCCACCCGCCTGACGATGGTCGCGCTGGTGCCCATCGTGGTGTTCCTGACCTTCGCGGGCCCGTGGGTGGGCGAGGCGCTGTACGGCTTCGGCCGGTTCGCCGATGTCGCACCCCGACTCGGCGAGGCCGTGAGCTGGTCGGCGTTCTCCCTCATCCCGTACGCCCTCGTCCTGATCCATCTCCGCGTGTTCTACGCCCGCGAGAAGGCCTGGACGCCGACGTGGATCATCCTCGGCATCACCGCCGTCAAGATCGGACTGTCTCTGCTCGCCCCGATCGTCGCGTCCGACCCGGATCAGGTGGTGCTGCTCCTCGGCGCAGCGACCGGCCTCGGGTACACGGTCGGCGCGATCATCGGCGGATACCTGCTACACAAGAGCCTGGGCCGCCTGCGGATGGCCAACGTCGGCAAGACGGTCTGGCTGGTCCTCATCGCCTCACTGGCCGGCGGTGCGGCCATGCTCGCGATCGACCGGATCCTGGGTCTCGACGCCATGACGAACGGCTGGATCGGCAACTTCGTCCGCGTCGCGATCGACGCCGTCATCATGCTCGGCATCACCTTCTCGATACTCTGGTTCGGCAAGATTCCCGAAGTCCTGGCAGTCACCGTGGCCCTGAGCCGCGTCGTTCGGAAATTCCGCGGCACAACCGCTCGGACGGACACCGATCCGGCCGCCGCAGAAACCGGCGTGATTCCGGTTATTCGAACCGAGCCCACATGGGACACTGCGCGGGATCGGCTCCCGTACCCTGGTCATCGGCACCCGGGGGCAGAAGCCAACGCAGGTCGACCTTTTGCAGGACAACACGGGGCATATTCGCCTGAAGGAGTGACAGTGACCGACGACGAAGTTGCTGGGGGGCCGGCACAATCTCCAGCAAGCGAAGCCGACCGAACGAGCGGCGGCGGCGTCGAGGTCGACACCCAGGACCGCACCGAACCCGTGAAGGCCGACGCTGCCTCGCCATCGAAGAGTGCGAAGCCCGCCGAGACACCGAAGCCGGCCGAGACACCGGCCGAGCCGAAGGCTGCACCCGAAGCGAATAAGTCGGCCGCAGCTCCCGAGCCGGACGCCGAGAAGGCAGCCGACAAGACGGTCTCCATCTCCAAGGCCGCTCTCGCGGCGCGTCCGACCGACAAGACCATCTCCATCTCGAAGGCCGATCTCCCGGTCGAAGCCGACAGCGACACGAAGGCCACACGGGAGTCGAAGCCTGCGGCCGACGCTGATTCCACGGCGGATGCGGATTCCGAGAAGACCGAAGCGGCACCGGCCACACCCGACGCCTCCGACTCGGACAGCACCGACGAGGGTGCCACTGCAGCAGCCCCGGCGGGCGCTCCCGAGCGCACGCTTCGCGGCCCGACGCTCATTCCCGGTGCCTCCGTTGCCGGTGGCCGCTACCGACTGCTGGCACCGCACGGCGGAGCACGTGGACTCAAGTTCTGGCAGGCACACGACGTCAAGCTCGATCGCGAGGTTGCCTTGACGTTCGTCGACGCCGATCAGCAATCGACCGCCTCGACCGACGACCGCACGCAGGGACCGCAGGCGATTCTCTCGCGCACGCTGCGTCTGGGACGGATCAATTCGCCCGGCCTCGCCCGCGTGCTCGACGTGGTGCGAGGGAGCTCCGGCGGCATCGTCGTTGCGGAGTGGACTCCCGGCCGCTCACTGCGTGAGATGGCCGACACCGTGCCCTCACCGACCGGCGCTGCGCGTGCGATCAAGGTCCTCGCCGCAGCGGCCGAGGCAGCGCACCGCAGCGGAGGTGCCCTGTCGATCGACCACCCCGATCGGGTGCGTATCAGCTCGAGCGGCAACGCCGTCCTCGCATTCCCCGCGACACTGGCCGACGCCGACCCGAGTTCGGACGTCCGCGGACTCGGCGCGATGCTCTACGCCCTGATCACCGCCAAGTGGCCGCTGTCCGACACCACCGGCGATGCCGTCGTGTCCGGTGATGCATCTCCGGCACGCAGCGTCGGTGGCATGCGTCCGGCCGACCGTGACGACAAGGGTGCCCCGCTCGAGCCGAGGCAGGTTCGTCCGGACGTTCCGTTCGAGATCTCCGCCGTCGCCGTGCGGGCATTGGAACAGAACAGCGGCATCAGGACCGCTGCCACCGTGCAGCACGTTCTCGATCAAGCAGCAGTGGTCAACGACAAGACGGATCTGATGCCGGCGCTGCGATTGGGCCAACGAGCGCCAGGTGCCAGTGGGCATTCGCTCGCCGATCCCGAGGAGATCGCTGCCGAGAAGGCCAAGTCGATGCGCACCAACATCGCCATCGCGGTGCTCGGTGCCCTGACGGTGGTGGTTCTCGCATTCGCCGGCTTCTGGCTGTTCACCTCGATTGCCGGCAACGACACCGACACTCCGCTCGACACCCAGGACTTCGGTCTCACCACTCCTGCCACGGCGCCACCGGCGGGCGATGCGGCCGCTGCGCCGCCGGCCGAGACCGGTGGACCCGTGGCGATGGAGGACGTCAGCGTGTTCTCACCTCAGGGTTCCGCCGACAACCCCAGCACCGCGTCCAACGCGATCGACAACGACCCCAGCACAGCGTGGACGACCGACTCGTACTTCCAGCAGTTCCCGGCCCTCAAGAACGGCGTCGGACTACTCGTGTCCATTCCGTCCTCGACGCTGCAGAACGCGTGGATCGAGTCGACATCTCCCGGAACTGTCGTCGAGATCCGGTCGGCCCCGAACGGCTCGCCCAGTCTCAGCGACACCACGCTCCTCGGTGAAGCCACACTGCAGAACGGCCGCACCGATATCGCCCTGAGCGACGCGGAGCCGACCGGGAACGTGCTCGTCTGGATCACCCGACTCGGCGAGCAGGGCGGCCGCATCGCCACCTCGATCTCCGGGATCGGTTTCGACTCCTAGATCGGGCTTTCGGTAGCCGATACCGACTTGTTTCGTACTTCGCGGTCTCGATGGCTTAGGCTCCCCCCAATGCGTTAACACGGGGGGAGCCGTTTTCGTATGACCGAACGTTTCGATTCGGCGCCAGGGGAGCGCACGGATGCGGAGCTTCTTGCTGCCCATGCGGCCGGGGAGCCGAATGCCTTCGCCACGCTGATCTACCGACATCACGAACATCTGTGGCTGACGGCTCGACGCACCAGCTACACGCCCGAGGACGCCTCCGATGCTCTGCAGGAGGCACTGCTCTCCGCTCACCGCACGGCCGGGTCGTTTCGCGCCGACGCCGCGGTGCGAAGTTGGTTACACAAGATCGTCGTCAATGCCTGCCTGGACCGCATCCGAAGAAACAAGGCTCGGCCGTCGGTTCCGTTGAGCGAGAACGAAAGTCACGAGCCCGTTTCGCCCAGGGACCGGATCTCCGAGACGGAGACGAGCATTCTCGTTCGACAGGCTCTGATGACGTTGCCACCCGACCAACGCGCAGCCGTCGTCATCGTGGACATGGAGGGCTATTCGGTGGCCGACGCTGCCGTGTTGCTCGGTGTTCCCACCGGTACCGTCAAGAGTCGATGCGCCCGCGGCCGGCTCAAGCTCTCGACACAGCTCGCGTATCTGAAAGATGCAGGGAACCGAATCTGACCCTCTCGCGTCTATACCGTGTGAGAGGGAAAGCAGATTCGGCGGAGGGAGGCAGGAACGTGTCGTCGAGCACCGACGCTCCACAAGCCCCGTTCTCGCCGGAACTGCTCGCCGATCTGCATGCGGATGCACTTCCCGAGGACGTCAGCAGACGACTGTGGCCACTGGTTCGTCTCGACGAGGATTCGATGCGGATCCTCGCCGGTCTCGACGCCGTCTCGGCTCGACTCCACGAGATGGGCGAGGACCCCACCGGAACGTTGTCGATCCCGCCCGACGTCGCCCGGCAGATCGACCGCACTGTCCAGACGGTCGAGCGATCGGCATCCGCGCCGGAGGTCGTCGTTCCGCTCCGTCCCCGAGGACGACGTGTCGTCCTCGGAACTGCCGCTGCCGCAGCACTTCTGGTGGCCGGGTCGGTTGCCGTCGTGGCACTGTTGTACACCCCGAACGAACCCGAATCGATCGCCGCCGACCCGTCGCAGGCTCCGGATTCGTCTCTGGTGCTCGATTCCGCCGACCTCGATTCCGGTTTCGCCTTCAGCATCATCGGCAAGCGCGATCCCGGAGCACTCGCCGATCCGGCCGATCTTGCTGCCTGCCTTCGGTCCAACGATGTGGATCCGGCCACCACCGTTCTCGGTTCGAGTCGAGTGCGCGTCGACGGCCGAGACGGAACCCTGCTCGTCCTCGCCGGAGCACAGCCCTCACAGTTCATCGCCCTCGCGGTGGGCAACGACTGCGGCACCGCCAACCCCGACGTGCTCACGCGTCGCGATATCGGCTGACGGATCTCTCACCGGGGAACAACTGCCTCTAGGGTGGTGTTGACCAGATGTACGTCGAGAGCCGTGTGCGCTGAGCACTCGCTTGTCGACGACACGTACACGCCGCACAAGATCGGAAGGTCTGCATTGAGTACCCCCAAGGTTCACGATCTCATCATCGTCGGCTCGGGACCGGCCGGTTACACCGCCGGCGTCTACGCCGCACGCGCGGAACTGGAACCGATCCTGTTCGAGGGAACGCAGTTCGGTGGTGCGCTGATGACCACGACCGAGGTCGAGAATTTCCCCGGGTTCCGCGAGGGCATCATGGGCCCCGATCTGATGGAACAGATGCGCGAGCAAGCGCAGCGATTCGGTGCCGACATCCGAACCGAGGATGTCGAGGAGCTCGACCTGACCGGCCCGATCAAGACCGTCTCTGCCGGCGGCGAGACCTACCGGGCTCGCGCGATCATCCTCGCGATGGGCGCAGCAGCCCGCTACCTGTCCATCCCGGGCGAGGAGAAGCTGCTCGGACGCGGTGTGAGCGCCTGCGCCACCTGTGACGGCTTCTTCTTCCGCGATCAGGACATCGCCGTCATCGGTGGTGGCGACTCGGCCATGGAGGAAGCGACCTTCCTCACCCGCTTCGCACGCAGTGTCACCATCGTGCACCGCCGCAGCGAGTTCCGGGCGTCGCGCATCATGCTCGAGCGCGCCAAGAACAACGACAAGATCCGCTTCCTCACCGACACCAAGGTGCTCGAGGTCCTCGGCGACACGAGCGTGACCGGACTGTCGCTCGAACACGCCGACACCGGCGAGAAGACCACCCTGGACGTGACCGGAATGTTCGTGGCGATCGGTCACGATCCCCGCAACGAATTGGTCAAGGGCCAGGTCGAGCTCGACGACGCCGGCTACGTCAAGGTCGCGTCGCCCACTTCGGCCACGTCCGTCGAAGGCGTGTTCGCTGCCGGAGACCTCGTCGATCACGTGTACCAGCAGGCCATCACCGCTGCGGGTACGGGCTGCACCGCGTCGATCGACGCCGAGCGTTGGTTGGCCGAGCAGGGCGATATCACCACCAACACACTCGAACACGCCGACCAACCGGTCGACGCCGTCAACGCCTGACAGGCACTGAGCTTCCAATATCGAGGAGATAGATATGTCCGACGACAAGAGCACTGTCACCATCACCGACGCATCGTTCGTCGACGATGTTCTGACCAGTGAGAAGCCCGTCCTGGTCGACTTCTGGGCCACCTGGTGCGGCCCGTGCAAGATGGTCGCCCCGGTTCTCGAGGAGATCGCGGCCGAGCACAAGGACAAGCTCACCATCGCCAAGCTCGACATCGACGCCAACCCACAGGCCGCCCGCGACTTCAAGGTCATGTCGATTCCGACGCTGATCCTCTTCCAGGGCGGTAAGCCGGTCAAGCAAATTGTCGGCGCAAAGGGCAAGGCCGCGCTGCTCAAGGACCTCGAAGGCGTTATCTGACTCACCCGCACACCGTGTGGATTGCAGCGGAAGCCAGTCTTTCTGCGACAATCATCTGATGTGCCGATGCTTCGGCATCGGCACATCGGCCGCGAGGTGCGAGTGCCGTCGGAACGATCGAGAGGCTTTGTCGAGGATGCAGGAACTCAGTCACGGCGATTCCGGACCCGCCGTCGCCGAGGTCCGCGGCACCCTGTCGGCACTCGGCTTTCTCCACGAAGCAGTCGTTCCCCCAGGTCCGATGGCCGACGGCCACTGGACCGCTCCCGGATCCGTGTTCGACGGTGCCCTCGGAGGTGCCGTGCGCGCCTTCCAACAACACCGCGGCCTGCTGGTCGACGGCGTGGTGGGCCCGGCCACGTATCGCGCGTTGAAAGAGGCGTCGTATCGCCTCGGCGCTCGAACCCTCATCTATCAGCTGTCAGCTCCGCTGTACGGCGACGACGTCGCCTCGTTGCAAACCAGACTTCAGGATCTCGGCTTCTACAGCGAACGCGTCGACGGCTTCTTCGGTCCGCGCACACACGAGGGTCTGTCCTCGTTCCAGCGCGAGATCGGGCTGTCCCCCGACGGCATCTGTGGGCCTGCGACTCTGCGCTCTCTGGACCTTCTCGGAACTCGTGTCACCGGTGGATCCCCTCACGCCATGAGCGAGGAAGAACTCGTTCGTAAGTCCGGCCCGCAGTTGACCGGCAAGCGCATCGTCATCGACCCCGATCTCGGCGGAGCAGACACCGGACACATCGTCGACGGAGCGTTCGGCCGAGTCTCCGAATCGGAGATTCTGTGGGATCTGGCCAGTCGGCTCGAGGGCCGCATGGCCGCGACCGGCATGGAGACGTTCCTCTCCCGTGCGCGCGGAACCAATCCTTCGGTTGCCGACCGCGCCGAGACCGCAAATGCCTGGGGTGCCGATCTGATGATCTCGTTGCGCTGCGCATCGAGCACCAGCCCCATGGCCAACGGTGTCGCAAGCTTCCACTTCGGTAACTCGCACGGATCCACCTCGATGATCGGCCAGGTACTGACCAGCTACGTGCAGCGTGAAATCGTCGCTCGCACACCGCTTCTGGACTGCCGTAGCCACGGCCGCACGTGGGATCTGTTGCGTCTGACCAACATGCCGACCATCCAGATCGACCTCGGCTACCTCACCAACGAATCCGATGTCGAAGTGCTCAGCGACCCGAAGTTTCGCGACATCATCGCCGAAGCAATTCTGATCGCCGTCAAACGTCTGTATCTACTCGGGCAGGACGATCAGCCGACCGGAACGTTCACCTTCGCGGAGTTGCTCGCCGAAGAACTCGCAGCCTCCGATCGCCCCTGACCGACCGCGTACCAACGTGTCGATCGGTCAGTACTCAGCGCGCCCCGACGGTCGACTTCTGCTCGATGTCGACGACGGAGATACTCGCCGCGATCAGTAGCTGCTCGAGTGCGGATTCGACGTCCTGCTTCCACCCGTGATCACGATCGAGCTCGAGCCGTAGTCTC
Organism: Rhodococcus sp. 14-2496-1d; assembly: GCF_002259365.1. NCBI lineage: Bacteria > Bacillati > Actinomycetota > Actinomycetes > Mycobacteriales > Nocardiaceae > Rhodococcus > Rhodococcus sp. 14-2496-1d. The sequence goes on from NZ_NPFV01000012.1 coordinate 278,076, forward strand.
GGGAATCTGTGGTGGGGAGCGATGACCTCGAACCCGACCTTCTCGAGGAAATCCGCTTCGATCATGCACGTCGATGCCGAACACGTCAGTTGTGCGGTGGCGTTGGGAACCACCGGCGCAGCATCGTCGGCGTTGCGTCGAATGCCGAACGCTTCCAGAGCGCGGACGCCACGATTGACCAGATCACCCACGACTGCCTGGATCAGGGTCGCCGAATGCAGATCCGCATCGTCGGGCGAATCGATGCGGAGTTGGGTCAGTAGGACCGCATCGTGGCTGACGGGCGAAGTCGGGAACGTCGCCGCCCGTGGAACTGCTCGGGGTGGGCAGTAGAGCGCGCAGCCGATCGTCCTGCCATCGATGGACAGCAACTGCCCACACGATCCCCACTCGAGCATGATGGTCGACAGCCATACTTCGTTCTCGAATTCGAGATCGACCGACGAACTCTCCGACGCGGGATCGAGTACCCAGAAGCTGCACCGCCGCGAATGCGTCGGCAAGTGCTCGAACGAACCGAGCGTCACTCCGGTCACCATCGCCGACACCGCTTACCTCAGCCTTCGTGCACTCGTTCAACGCGAGAATTCTCCGTCGGAGTCGATCCGCTCCTCGACAAGGATGTCACATGGGTTGTTCCGCAGGCGTCACCCCCGCCATTCCATCGTCGAACCCGTCGAGCGGAGCGAATCATTCAAATGCGTTGTATGACAATATCTTTCGACCATTTTGCGAACATTCGTGACCGCCTCCGATCGAGCTACGTCACAGTGACGTTTCGCCCGCGTATGACTGGTCCTGAAAATTCGCCACTACTTTTTCTTCTGTGCTTCCATCATCTCGACGATCCTCTGAAGGTCGTCTACCGAACCGAATTCGACCACGATCTTGCCTTTCCGCTTGCCGAGGCTGACCGTCACCCGAGTATCGAACGAATCCGAGAGCCGATCGGCGACGTCCTGGAGGCCCGGCATCTGAATCGGCTTGCGTCGAGGTGCCGGATCCGGGCTCTTTCCGTCCTCCCGATTGGCGAGAGTGACGGCCTCTTCCGTCGCGCGTACGGAGAGACCCTCGGCGACGATTCGCGCAGCCAACGACTCCTGCGCATCGGAACCCGCGTCCAAGGACAACAAGGCGCGGGCGTGTCCGGCCGAGAGAACTCCGGCCGCCACTCGTCGTTGTACGGGAATCGGCAGCTTCAACAGACGAATCATGTTGGTGACGACCGGACGTGATCGACCGATTTTCGCAGCCAGTTCCTCGTGCGTGACGTCGAATTCCTCGAGCAACTGTTGGTACGCGGCCGCTTCTTCGAGCGGATTGAGCTGTACCCGGTGGATGTTCTCGAGCAATGCATCCCGCAACATCGCATCGTCGGCGGTCTCCCGAACGATCGCGGGGATCGACTCGAGGCCGGCTTCCTGGCTTGCACGCCACCGACGCTCGCCCATGACGAGCTGATATTTTGCGTCACCGGCACCAGCGGAACCCGATACGAGGCGGACCACGATGGGCTGCATGAGTCCGAATTCACGGATCGAGTGAACCAGTTCGGCCAACGATTCGTCGTCGAAGACGTGCCTCGGTTGCTTCGGGTTGGCTTCGATTCGGTCCGGTGCGATCTCGCGATAGACGGCACCGACGGGGGAGAGGTCGTCTCCGCTCAGCACCGGTGGTGTCGGAGTGGGCGCCGTGGCTGTCGCGGTGAGATCGTCGGCGGGTGCGGTTCGCTTCGGCTTGGTGGACGTATCGGGACGGTCCTTGGCGTTGCGATCCGCGCCGATGATCACGTCTGCCGCGGCGTTACCGAGGCGTGGTCCGGCGTCAGGTCCGGTGGGGATCAGTGAGGCCAGGCCGCGACCCAGACCACCCTTACGTGTCGAACTCATCTGGTTACTTCTTTCGTGCTTCGTCGATGCCGGCCGATCGGGCAGCGAGCTCTCGTCCGGCGTCCAGGTAGCTCATCGCACCTCGCGAACCGGGGTCGTAATCCAACACCGTCATGCCGTACCCGGGAGCCTCGGATACCTTCACGCTGCGGGGGATGACGGCGCGCAAGACGGCGTCCCCGAAATGCTTGCGTACTTCTTCTGCTACCTGGTCCGCCAACTTGGTGCGGCCGTCGTACATCGTCAGGATGACGGTCGAGACGTGCAGTTCGGGATTCAGATGAGACTGCACCAGCTCGATGTTGCGGAGGAGCTGACCCACGCCTTCGAGCGCGTAGTACTCGCACTGGATGGGAATCAGTACCTCGGTCGCGGCCACGAGCGCGTTGACAGTCAGCAGACCGAGCGACGGCGGGCAGTCGATCAGGATGAAGTCCGCGTCGATGCCGGCGAGCTCCTCCACGGACAGCGCCGTCTTGAGGCGCCCTTCGCGAGCGACCATCGACACCAACTCGATCTCGGCTCCGGCGAGGTCGATGGTTGCCGGGATGCAGAACAACCGGTCGCTGTGCGGACTCTTCTGCACGGCGTCCTTGGCGCTCACCTCACCGATGAGGACCTCGTAGCTCGACGGCACACCCGAGTGGTGCTCGACGCCCAACGCGGTGCTGGCGTTGCCCTGAGGGTCCAGATCGACCACGAGAACCGTCAGGCCTTGGAGCGCGAGCGCGGCAGCCAGGTTCACGGCGGTCGTCGTCTTCCCGACGCCACCCTTCTGGTTGGCAATGGTCAGCATGCGTCGCTTCGCCGGCTTCGGCAGCGACACCGATCCGGGATGCAGAACCTGGCTGGCTCGATGTGCCGCGGCACCGATGGGGGTGTCGTTCGGTGAGATCGCGTTGGTGTACTCGAACCCTGAGCCGGCCGTCACCCCCGACTTGTTTTCCGAGTTGCTCGAGGCGTTCTTCTTGGGCGCTGTTTCACGTGAAACAGCGGGATCGGACCCACCCGACATATGTGCTCCTTAGTGCGGAACTGACTGTGTTCAATACGATCGATCGGGTCGAGCGCGCGGCGTGTGAGCCCGCAATCGACTTCAGTGACGACTCAGTCTCCGCGGCTCACGCACCGCTCTGACGACAATGGTGGGAGTGGGCAACAGCCCCACTCCGCACTCCACTACCTCCAGCTTGCCAGCACCCATCCGAGCGAGGGAAGCCCGGTCACGTTCGATCTCTTCAGCGGCGCTCGAACCCTTCAGAGCCAGCATTCGACCGTGCTCGTGAACGAGCGGCAGCGACCACTTTGCAAGCTTTTCCAAAGGTGCCACCGCCCTCGACGTCACCACGTCGGCGCCGCCGGCTTCCTTCTTGACGCCGGGCTGCTCCGCGCGGCCGCGCACGACCAAGATGTTCAGATCGTGTTCCTCGATGAACTCGGCGAGATACACGGTCCGCCGGAGGAGGGGCTCGACGAGTGTCACTCGCAGATCGGGTCGCGCGATCGCCAGCGGGATCCCGGGCAAGCCCGCGCCGCTGCCGATGTCCACGACGGTCTCGCCTTCATCGATGAGCTCACCGATCGCCGCACAATTGAGGATGTGTCGCTCCCAGAGCCGTGGAACTTCACGCGGTCCGATGAGTCCTCGTTCGACGCCTGCCGTTGCCAACGAGTCGTGATACCTCCGTGCCAACTCGAGCCGGTCACCGAAGATCTGCTCTGCCACGGCCATCACTTGGTTGCTGTCCGAGCCTTCTTGTTCCACGTGAAACATCTTCCCGTGCCCGAGCGCGGAACGCCAAACGACATCGCTGTAACTCGGCGGATTGCGACTTTCGCACCGGAATTGGCGACACCACGGGCGCCGTGCGGGCTCCCTTCGGACCGAGCCGTAGCAAGTCACGATTGGCGAGCCAGCCGGTTTTCGGCCAGGTCCGTCCGAGCAAACCGATCCGCCCGTGCGCTCGAATCAATGATCTCCAGCCCCAATCAGAATCAGGCCGACCTATCCATCCCCGACGGACTCGGTCCTGTCGACGACTCGAGGTCTCCCGGCCCCACATCATGTTTCACGTGAAACTTCTCCTCCCACGGTTGGCAGTCATTCGCCTACCGCGCACCGACTCGATAGGTCACGCGTTCGTCGACGGAGCAACAGGCCGATGGGAGAAGAGCCGACCAAATCGATCGTTTCGTCAGCACCTGGCAGCAGCCTTGAGAATCCAACCGAATGGGCACGGTGCGATCCACACCAACACCGCCGTACCGATACCGCGGGACGGTTCATCCCGTCGGCGAACGATCACAGTCGGTGGCGCTACCCCTTGACGACACGGATCCTTGAGAACGATCGATGTTTCACGTGAAACCGATCCACCGTTGCTCAGCCCCGCGCAGAGGGTCGTAGCAGAACGACCGCGGGTAGCCGATGCACACCGCAGAGCTTTCTTGGCCGCAATACCGGTTCCGGAGATCCTCGATCTCGACGCCGGGCACGGACGGGGGAAAGTCCACAGTTTCGATCTCGATCACATCGCGATCGACTCGAGCACCCAGCCGCTGCACCCGAACTCCAGACGCACCCACACTGCATGTGGATCAGCCGGATGGGTCAGCAGTCGTACACAGTCGATCGCTGGACGAGTGCTCCCGTGCAACTGTCCCGAGCCCATCGTCGGCCCGCGCTCATGTCCCGAATCGAGTCCGCGGAGATTTCGACGGGCAACCTTTCGAAGATCACAACGCCGCGAGTGTCGCCTCATCGTCGGATTCGCGGTACGGGCACTTCGTCCCGCGCTGGAGTTCCCGCCGCGGCTACAGCAATCGACCGATTCTCTCGACCTTCACAACGATCGGTGCGCGACTGTCCGGGGTGAGTCGCATCGTCGTCGGAAAGATCGTTCATGAGCCCGGGCCCGCTGTTGTCTATCTCCGAATCCCGTCAACGCCGATCTTTGCCAACATCGAATCCGACAGCGACGGCCGGATGTCCTGTCCCACGTATATGCCCTCGGCCGGATCGTCGGCACACACCCTGCGCGATCGATGCCCGTCGCTATTTCTTCGCTGAGTGTCTCGAACTCAGTTTCACTGCTGCGCCGAACTCGATCCGGACACCCAACTGGCATCGGACTGTTTCACGTGAAACCGCCCCGGCTCCGGACCGTCTCGAATAGCAGTCGAAATGTCTCAACTTCATCAGAGAACGAACGTCACGACGGCCCAGTGTGCGCGGTGCCTAGAACCAGCGTCCGCGAGAACAGCACTGCGACGGACGCAACATGGTTGGACGATGACGACATCGATGTCGCACGTTTCACGTGAAACATTCCGCACAATGTGCGCTCGATACCGACGCGTCACACCGCCATAGTTGCCGTCACAGTGACGAAAGCGCACTGGATGCCTGGATCTGGTAATTCGGCGAGGAAATCGATCGAACCGGCAACATCGTCGTCTGCTCGGCGCACAAATTACATCGATGATATTTGCCAGGATGTGCGGCTACATCCGGATACGTCGATGGCCCCCACCGAAGTGGGGGCCATCGACTGGGAGGCTCAGTTACGCCTTGACGACGACTACTCGTCGGGCCGGCTCGACGCCGGTGCTTTCGCTCGCGACGCCGTCGATCTTGGCGACCGCGTCGTGCACGATCTTTCGCTCGAACGGAGTCATCGGGGTCAGTTCTTCGCGTTCACCGGATTCGAGAACGCGCCGCGCTGCTTCGGCACCGAGGTTGCCGAGTTCCGTTCGCCGGTTGGCGCGCCAGCCGGCGACGTCGAGCATCAGCTTGCTGCGCTCACCCGTCGACTGCTGAACGGCGAGGCGAGTCAGCTCCTGCAGTGCATCGAGAACTTCGCCCTTGCGACCGACGAGCTTGGCGAGATCGTCGCCGCCGTCGATGCTGACGATCGCGCGATCACCCTCCACGTCGAGATCGATGTCGCCGTCGAAGTCCAGGACGTCCAGAAGTTGCTCGAGGTAGTCGCCGGCAATCTCGCCTTCCTCGACCAGATAATCTTCGTCGTCCTCGTCCTCGTCATCCTCGTCGGTCTTGTCCTCGACCACTCCCGAGTCATCGGATTCCTCGACCACAGGAGCCTGATCTGCCTCCGCGTCGACTGCACCCACCTGATCGGCCTCGACCACCACGTCACTCGCTCCATCCCCGGATACCGCGCCGGTTGTCCGTACTTCGTCGTTCTGTGCTTCTTCTACGTCCGCTGCCATGTTCGTCCTTCTCTCGACGTGTCGGTCAGCGCCGCTTGCGCTTGGTCGACTTGTTCCGGTTCGCCTGCGGTCTCGGTTTCGCCGGCGTTGTGGCACCGGTCGTCGAACCGGAACTGCCATCGGCGGTCTCCGCCACGGACGAATCGCTCGTCGGCGTCATCTTCGAGAGCTTGGGACGAGCACCTGGCTTCGGCTTGGTGGTCGATACCGGCTTCACACCGGGCTTGGGCGCGTTCTCGGAACGCTTCTCCACTGCGGCAGCGACCTTCGCGGCTTCTTCCTTGTCGATCTTTCCGAACACCAGGTGCTGCTGCGCGTAGGTCCAGGTGTTGTTGCTGACCCAGTACAGCAGGATCGCGACGGGCAGCAGGGCACCGAACACGAGAACACCGAGCGGGAAGACGTACAGCGCGAGCTTGTTCATGATCGCGGACTGCGGGTTCGCTGCGGCCGCCGCGCTCTGACGCGCGACCGATGCGCGCGAGTTCAGGTGCGTCATGATGGCCGCGATGATCATCAGCGGGATGGAGACTGCTGCGATGACCCAGGTGGACGGAATGGTCGCATCCGGTCCTACGGCGAATGCATTGAGCTGGTCCTGCGGCATCGTGATCCACGCCGAGATCGGTGCACCGAACAGGCGGGCGTCCAGGAAGGACTGCACGTCCGCCACGTTGAACGCGTAGTTCGACAGCTCGCGGTTCTCCTCGGGAGTCAACCCGAGCTGACCGAAACCGGTACCGGTGCGGTTGAACGAGCGCAGTACGTGGAACAGGCCGATGAACACAGGCGCCTGCGCCAGCACCGGCAAGCAGCCCATCAGCGGATTGAAGCCGTGCTCCTTCTGGAGCTTCTGCATCTCGACGGCCATCTTCTGCTTGTCTTTGCCGTACTTCTTCTGCAGCGCTTTGATCTGCGGCTGTAGCTCCTGCATCTGCCGCGTGGTGCGAACCTGCTTGACGAAGGGCTTGTACAGAATCAGGCGGAGGGTGAAGACCAGGAAGACGACGGACAGTGCCCAGGCGAACCCATTGCTGGGATCCTGGAACACAAAGCCGAACACCTTGTGCCACACCCAGAGAATCCAGGCAACCGGGTAGTAAATGAAGTCGAGCACGGCTCTATGTACTCCTCTGTTCTTCCACTCGCACGAGATCGTGGTGTTCTTCGGTTTCGGTAGGTTCGGTGACGATCGCGCGCCACCTACCGGGTTCGGGTACCGGGTCCCACCCTCCAGAGTGCCAGGGAGCACATTTGAGGAGGCGGACGACTGCCAGCAACGAGCCCTTCGTCATTCCGTGCACCTGGAGTGCCTCGATGGCGTACTCGCTGCAGGTGGGGGAGAAGCGACAGGTGGGAGGTCTCATCGGGGACACGTATGTCCGGTACAACCCGATGACGTAGACGAGTGTTCGAGCAGGAATGGAACGAAGGTTGCCCATGAATGTCATGACGGCGGACCCTTCGGAGCTTCGAGAAGACCGAGCTTCTTCAATCCTGAACGCAGTTGAATCGATAGATCTGCCGAGGACGCGCGCGCGGCTCCGGGCAGTGCACGGATCACCACGTCGGTGGTCTCGGGGAGCTCACCGATGACGTCGGTACAGATATGCCGAAGCCGGCGCGCAACTCGATGACGAGTTACGGCCGGCCCGACTGCCTTGCTGACGATCAATCCGAATCGTGGCCCGCGAACGGTCGATGCGATGTCCTGTTCGTCACGCACGACGGCGTGAACCACAAGATCCGATCTACCCATTCGGCGTCCTCGACGCACCGCTACGGAGAAATCACGTGCTCGGTGTAGTCGATTCGGCTCAGGAAGCATCCCGAGCTCCAAGCTTCGGACGAACAGATATCAGGCTGTGAGTTCTTTACGGCCCTTGCCGCGACGTGCGGAAACGATTGCACGACCCGCACGGGTACGCATACGAAGACGGAAGCCATGAACGCGCGCGCGGCGGCGATTGTTCGGCTGGAACGTCCGCTTGCCCTTGGCCACGGTCAACACTCCTCGAGATTCGACGACGCCGATCTGTCGGCGCCTGCTGTAAAGGTTCTCAGCGAGTTCGGATGAAGTCGCTAGCCTCCCGAGCGAGAAATCCGAGTGAAGACAGACTGTGAGCAGCCAGCAAGCATCGGCCACCTCGCTATTGGGTGACTGTTCGAGAGTACTGATCGAGTCACTGCCGGTCAAACTCGCTCCCGAGCGCACCGTGCCGTCGTTCATGCACAGGCAGTGCCGGTCCGGGGCCACCGATGGTGCGACGGTGCTCGACATCGCCGCCGAACGAGCAGGCACTGCGACACAATTAGTCCGATCGCACGACAGACAGTCGGCATCGATGCAGGTCAGACTGTCGCAAACGCCATACCACGAACCGAAACGCGTTCTGGGGTCACATCGGTGTCGTTTATCCACACCTGTGGATAATTGTGTGGAAACACAGTTCAGGTGGCATATTCGTACCTTGCGGGGTCCACCCACGGACCCTGGTCTCGGCCGCAGCGACGCACGAACGACGACGCTATCCGACGATGTTGCTGCGCGGGTACGAAACGACGCACGAATTCACGCGTCGAACACCGCCCGAGACCAATGCTCGACGACGGAGGGCCCAACGTGAACGACGATCCGGATGCGCTCGCGCGCATCTGGCCCGAGGTGGTCGCGGAGCTCACATCCGACCGACACAGTGGGTCGCCGCTGACCAAAGGCCAGAAGGCCTGGCTCGCGCTGGTCAAACCGCTGACCTTGACGCAGGGGTTCGCACTGCTCGCAGTTCCGTCGACCTTCGCGCAGGAAGCGATCGAGCGAGATCTTCGCGAACCCATCCTCGGCGCCCTCGGGCGTCACCTGGGACAGGGTGTCGAGGGACTCGGTGTGCGTATCTCGGCTCCCGAGGACGAGAAGATCGAGGCCGAGCGATCCACGTACACCGATGCAGTCAGTTCTCCTACCTACCGACGCCGAATCCTGACCAGCAGAGACGACGAGCCGTCGGACTCCGAAACCGCCGACTACGAAGAGGTCGACGACGAACGCGAGGCCTTGGCCAGCGTCCAGAACTCCTGGCCGACGTATTTCACCAAGCCTCCCGACTCGACGCCACCGTCCTCGGGCGCCAACAGCCTCAACTCGAAGTACACCTTCGACACGTTCGTCATCGGTGCCTCCAATCGATTCGCACACGCAGCCGCGGTGGCCATCGCCGAGGCACCTGCTCGCGCCTACAACCCACTGTTCGTCTGGGGGGCGTCGGGTCTGGGCAAGACGCATCTGCTGCACGCGGCCGGCCACTACGCGCAGCGGTTGTTCCCGGGCATGCGCGTCAAGTACGTCTCGACCGAGGAATTCACCAACGACTTCATCAACAGTCTTCGTGACGACCGGAAGGTGGCGTTCAAGCGCCGCTACCGGGAGACCGACGTGCTGCTCGTCGACGACATCCAGTTCATCGAGGGCAAGGAAGGCATCCAGGAGGAGTTCTTCCACACCTTCAACACCTTGCACAACGCGAACAAACAGATCGTCGTCTCGTCGGACCGGCCACCGAAGCAACTGGCCACGCTCGAGGAGCGACTTCGTACCCGCTTCGAGTGGGGCCTGATCACCGATGTGCAGCCACCCGAGCTCGAGACGCGAATCGCAATTCTGAGCAAGAAGGCTCGGATGGATCGGCTCGATGTGCCGCACGACGTGCTCGAGCTCATCGCCAGCCGGATCGAACGCAACATTCGTGAGCTCGAAGGTGCCCTCATTCGAGTGACGGCCTTCGCATCGCTGAACGGACAGGCACTCGACCTCACCCTGGCCGAGGTGGTTCTGCGCGATCTCATCCCCGATTCGTCGAGTCTGGAGATCAACGCGGCCACGATCATGGCCGTGACCGCGGAGTACTTCAACACGTCGATCGAGGACCTGTGCGGTCCGGGTAAGGCCCGAGCATTGGCCATGGCCAGGCAGATCGCGATGTATCTCTGCCGTGAGCTCACCGATCTGTCGCTGCCCAAGATCGGCCAGACGTTCGGTCGCGACCACACGACGGTGATGTACGCGGACAAGAAGATCCGCAAGGAGATGACCGAGCGTCGCAAGGTCTACGACCAGGTTCAGGAGCTGACGGCGCGGATCAAGCAGCGCTCGAAGAGGTAGACGACCCGGCATGGACCGACTCGTCGGACGGCACCGAATCCCATCGCGGGTTCGGTGCCGTCGTGCTTTTCTCGTCGTTCGGCGGACCGATTCTCGACGCGGATTCGGTGATTTTTCGAGGCGTCGACCATTGATTCACACCTGTGGATAACCATGTGGACAACATCGAAGTTCTGGGGATGGAGTGTGGGCGCCTGTGCACCGATGTGATTCGTCCACAGGCAGCGGTTCGTCAACCACGAATTGGTCCCGAGTTCATCCCCACGACACCACGCTCGGCCACCAGCGGATCGAGTGGTCCGTGCACAGATTCCACAGGACCTATTAATCCTTCTGTTTTCTCCTTGAAAGAACTTCTTTGAAAACAGGTGTTGGGGAACGATCCGTTCACAGGCCCCTCGGGGACACCCGAATCCCGAGTTCGGCGAGACCCTCGCGCTTCCGTCTTGGGTTCGGAGGGCATACGGTGTGCTTGCGCTGGATGTGCCACACTCGTCGTTGCATCGGTTCGAGCGGCAACCATCGTGGTTGCACCGCCGGATCGTGAAGACGAACGCCACCGAACGAGAGGAAATGCCGAGCGATGGAGCTTGGAAGTTTGAAGTTTCGCGTTGCTCGTGAAGATTTTTCCGATTCCGTCGCGTGGGTGGCTCGTAGCCTGCCGTCCCGGCCGCCCGTTCCCGTTCTCGGTGGAGTTCTTCTTGCCGCCGACGAGCAGGGTCTGACGGTCTCCGGATTCGACTACGAGGTCTCCGCTCAGGTCAAGGTCTCCGCCGAAGTTGCCACTGCCGGCCGAGTTCTGGTGTCGGGCAAGCTACTTGCCGATATCACCAAGTCGTTGCCGAACAAGCCGGTCGACGTCACCGTCGACGGAACCCGCGTTCTGGTCAACTGCGGCAGCGCCAAGTTCTCGCTGCCCACGATGCCGGTGGAGGACTACCCGCAGCTCCCCGAGCTGCCCAACAACACCGGTTCGCTGGCCGGCGATGTCTTCTCCGAGGCAATTGCCCAGGTCGCAGTGGCGGCGGGCAAGGACGACACACTGCCGATGCTCACCGGCATCCGCGTCGAGATCGACGGCACCAACGTCGTTCTCGCGGCCACCGACCGTTTCCGGTTGGCTGTTCGAGAGGTGGAGTGGACTCCCGCCGGTGCCGATACCACCACCGCGGTGCTTATCCCGGCCAAGACCCTGTCAGAGTCGGCCAAAACCCTCGGCGGTAACTCCGGCTCACCCGTCGAACTGGCCCTCGGTTCCGGTTCGACCATCGGTAGTGACGGGCTGCTCGGCATCGTCAGCGATGGGCGCCGCACCACGACGCGTCTGCTCGACGCCGAATTCCCGAAGTTCCGTCAGTTGCTGCCGGCCGAACACACTGCGGTGGCGACCCTCGAGATCGCATCGCTGATCGAGGCGATCAAGCGTGTGGCTCTCGTCGCCGAGCGTGGCGCGCAGGTTCGACTGGAGTTCAACGGCGAGGGTGTGTTGCTCTCCGCAGGTGGAGACGATGCAGGTCGCGCCGAGGAGGCGCTGCCTGCCGATTTCCAGGGCGAGGCTCTGACCATCGCGTTCAACCCCGGTTACCTCATCGACGGCCTGTCGTCGCTGCACAGCGAGAAGGTCACGTTCGGATTCACGACGCCGAGCCGACCCGCAGTGCTGCGGCCGACCTCGGACGAGGAACTGGTGCCCGACGACGCGGGCAAGTTCGCGGCGCCGCAGTCCGAGTACACGTACTTGCTGATGCCGGTCAGGCTGCCGGGCTGATCCGGTCTGGTTACTGTTGAACCCGCGCGAACTTTCGCACCTGACACAGACAAGGACGCCTCATCATGCAGCTGGGCTTGGTCGGTCTCGGAAAAATGGGCTTCAACATGCGCGAGAGACTGCGTGAGCACGGTCACGAGGTGGTCGGCTACGACCCCCGACCGGAGGTGACCGATACTCCGTCACTGGCCGGTCTGGCGCAGGCGCTGACGGCGCCTCGTGTGGTGTGGGTGATGGTTCCGTCGGGCAAGATCACCCGCGACACCATCACCGGTCTGGCCGATGTGCTCGAGCCGGGCGATCTGGTGATCGACGGCGGAAATTCTCGATTCACCGACGACAAGCCCAACGCAGAGCTGTTGGACGCCAAGGGAATCGGCTACATCGACGCCGGAGTATCCGGTGGCGTCTGGGGCCTGAAGAACGGCTACGGCCTGATGGTCGGCGGTCAGGACGAGCACGTCGCTCGGGCGATGCCGATCTTCGACGCCTTGCGTCCCGAAGGCGAGCGTGCGGACGGTTTCGTGCACGCCGGTCCGGTCGGTGCAGGCCACTACTCGAAGATGGTGCACAACGGCATCGAGTACGGGTTGATGCAGGCGTACGCCGAGGGTTACGAGATCCTCGAGGCCGAAGAACTCGTGCAGGATGTCCAGGGCGTACTGCGAGCCTGGAGCAAGGGAACGGTCGTGCGATCGTGGCTGCTCGACCTGTTGGTCGAAGCGCTGGGCCAGGATCCGGAATTCAGTGCGATCTCCGGCTACACCGAGGATTCCGGTGAGGGCCGTTGGACCGTCGAGGAGGCCATTCGTCACGCGGTCCCCGCACCGGTCATCTCCGCGGCCCTGTTCGCGAGATTTGCGTCGCGGCAAGAGGATTCACCGGCAATGAAGGCTGTTTCCGCACTGCGCAACCAGTTCGGCGGGCACGCGGTGAAGAAGGCCGATGCCGACGAGACCCTGCGCGCCCCGGCGCCGAAGAACACCGAGTAAGTGTTCGTTCGGTCTCTGCAGCTGCACGATTTTCGATCCTGGGACGATCTCACCGTCGACCTCGGACCGGGCTCGACCGTGTTCGTGGGGCCCAACGGACACGGCAAGACCAATCTGCTCGAGTCGCTCAACTATCTGTCGACGTTGTCCTCGCATCGTGTGTCGTCGGACGCTCCCATGATTCGAGCCGGTGCTGCCAAGGCCTTCGTGGGCAGTGCCGTGGTCAATCACGGTCGCGAACTGATCATCGATGTCGAGCTCCTCGAAGGCAGAGCCAACAAGGCTCGGATGAACAGGTCTCCGCTGCGGCGCCCCCGTGAGATTCTGGGGGTGTTGCAGAGTGTGCTGTTCGCTCCCGAGGATCTTTCGCTCGTGCGCGGCGATCCCGGCGAGCGACGCCGCTATCTCGACGAGCTACTGACCACTCGGATTCCTCGAATGGCCACCGTCCGTGCCGATTACGACAAGGTGCTGCGGCAACGATCGGCTCTGCTCAAGACGGCGAGTGGATCGCTGCGTCGCGGATCGTCCTCGGGCGACGGCGCGAGTGCGCTCGCCACCCTGGACGTCTGGGATGGTCATCTGGCAGCGCACGGAGCTCGATTGCTCGCTGCCAGAATAGCTTTGGTGCACGAGCTGATGCCGTTCGTGCAACAGGCCTACAGTTCGATCGCACCCGAGTCGCGGTTGGCTGCCGTCGCCTATCGCTGCAGTCTGGCCGAGGCGCTCCCACCGGAGTTCTCCGATGCCGACCGTGCGCCCGAGCCCGACGACACAGAAGTTCTCGAAGCTGCCTTCCTCCACCAACTTTCGGTGATGAGACAGCGTGAAATCGAACGCGGGGTCTGCCTGGTCGGACCGCACCGCGACGACCTGGAACTGATGCTCGGTGACCAACCGACGAAAGGCTTTGCCAGCCATGGTGAATCGTGGTCGTACGCGTTGTCTCTGCGGCTCGGCTCCTTTGCCTTGTTGCGGGAGGACGGTACCGACCCGGTACTGATGCTCGACGACGTCTTCGCCGAACTCGACCGCAAACGGCGTGCCGCGCTGGCGACGGTGGCGGCCGGTGCCGAGCAGGTGCTCATCACGGCCGCGGTACCCGAGGACGTACCACCCGAGCTGGACGCTCGTCGCTACGGAGTGGAAGCGAAGCAGAGCGCGGATCCCGGTGCAGCAGGACGTATCTCGCGTATCTCGGACTTGTCGGACGATATCGACATCGCACGTTCGGAAGGTGAGGATCGATGACCGACGACGACGCGACTCCCACGGACAACGGTGACGTACCGGAACTGAAAGGCGTGGATCTGGCGCGTCGAGCACTCGAGGACGCCCGAGCCGCAGCCAAGGCCAGCGGCAAATCGGTGGGACAGGGACGGTCGTCACCGACAGGCGGAGTCAGAGCACTGCGGGGGCGTCGTCGCCGGGGCTGGTCGGGAGCGGGGCCGGACGACCGTGATCCCCAGGCGTTCGGGGCGCTGGCGAACTCGATCGCGTCCAAGCGCGGATGGTCGGCGAAGGTGTCGGAGGGCGCGGTGCTCGGCCGGTGGCCGAGCGTGGTCGGCGAGGACATCTCGGCTCATGCGGACCCCACCGGTCTCAAGGACGGAGTGTTGAGTATTTCCGCCGAGTCCACGGCGTGGGCGACCCAGTTGAGGCTGATGCAGTCGCAGATTCTGGCCAAGATCGCAGCCGCCGTCGGTCACGGCGTGGTGACCTCGCTACGCATCACCGGTCCGACGACCCAGAGTTGGAGAAAAGGCGAACGGCACGTCCGGGGACGAGGGCCGCGGGACACGTACGGATAGTGAGAGGTCCCAACCTTCGCTTTCGGAATCTCCTGGTCCAGGTGATTCTCAACAGATGTTGGGGCCAGTGTTGCTGTGACATGGTCGATGTGCGTAGCGTGATTCGGGACACGCAACGGTCGGGGGACCGATTTACTGTTCTGTGCGCATCGGACGAGGAGAAGTTGTGTCTGCACCAACGAAGAAGACATCGACAGCAGCCGTCGATGTGGACGGAACCCCCGAAGATCGCGTCATCCTGCACGCGCGGAACGTGGAGTTCGATTGGAACTCGCTGCCGCTGCATTACATGGATGGCAACCCACTCGCGACGCACCTGATCAACGTGATGCACCTGCTCCTGCCCGAGGGTGAGGAGTGGTTCGTGCGCACGTTCAAGGAGGCGCTGCCACTCATCCACGACGATCAGCTGCGCGACGACGTGATCGGATTCATCGGTCAGGAAGCGATGCACGCGCAGGCGCACACCGATGTGCACGATCAGCTTCGGGCCCACGGCATCGACGTCGATCCGTACGTCGATCAGATGAAGTTCCTGTTCGGCCGTGCTCTCGGCAACCGGACCGGCCACGGCCAGAACAGCCTTGTCGAACGTCTCGCCCTGATCGCCGCCGCCGAGCACTTGACCGCTTTTCTCGGCGATTGGGTTCTCAATGCCACGGCGTTGGACGAGGCGGACATCGATCCGATCATGCTGGACCTGCTGCGGTGGCACGGAGCCGAAGAAGTCGAGCATCGATCGGTGGCCTACGAGGTGATGCGGTACTTCGACGTCCGCCCGGCCCGCCGGATCCGAACCTACGTCGTCATCGCGCCCACGCTCGTGTGGTTCTGGACCCGCGGTGTTCGCTTTCTCATGAGCCAGGATCCGACGCTGGCGCACCTTCCCGCCAAGCAGCGCACACCGTCGTTCCGAGAGTTTCGCCGAGTGGCCGCTGCGGGTCTGTTCCCGACCCCGATGTCGATGGTGAAAGCGTCGCTGCGCTACTTCAAGCGCACGTACCACCCTTCGCAGGAAGGGTCGACGGCGCAGGCAGTGCAGTATCTGGCCACCTCACCGGCAGCTCGGTCCGCCGATCGATGACCAAACGCACGTTGCGGAGCAAGCTCGGCGCAATGGCGCAGAAGGTGGACTCGTTCCGACTGGGACGCACGATTCCGAAGAATCTGTACGGCCGCGACGAGCCCGATCAGACCGTGTCACTGGTGACCGACGCGCTCGACAAATGGTTCGCGCTGCTCGACGGTGACGACTACGACGCGTCGTTCGCGGCACCGCCCGTCGTACGGACCCGCGTACTGACCTTGGTCTCACGCGAAGTGCTCTGCGTGGACGAGCACGTGGTCCGACTGACGTTCGCCGCGGCCGACGGAGCGGTGTTGCCTGCGTGGGCACCGGGAATGCATCTGGACTTCTATCTCCCGTCCGGCCGCCGTCGGCAGTACTCGTTGTGTGGCGATCCGGATGCCGACGCGTACTCCATCGCGGTGCGCCTGGTGCCCGACGGCGGCGGCGGGTCGCGCGAGATGCACGATCTCCCGGTCGGCACCGAAGTCTCGATTCGGGGGCCGCGCAACGGTTTTCCGTTCGTACAGTCCGAGCATGCACTGTTCGTGGCGGGAGGAATCGGTATCACCGCGATCATCTCGATGGTCCGTCGCGCTCGCCGGACGGGAATGGACTGGCACTTGGTCTACTGCGGCCGTTCGCGCGAATCGATGCCGTTCCTCGACGAGATCGCCGGCTGGGAGGCCGATCGTGTCACGGTGCGGACCGACGATGTGGACGGCATGCCGTCGAGCATGGATCTGCTCGGTGCCGCGGCACCGGGTGGTTCGGTCTACGTGTGCGGGCCGCCGCCGATGATCGACCTGGTTCGGGCCTCGTTCGACTCCTTGCCCGCAACGCATCTGCACTTCGAGCGGTTCTCGCCGCCACCGGTGAAGAACGGTGCCGAATTCGAGGTCCAACTCGTCGACTCCGGTGACATCGTCACGGTCGGCCCGGAAGAGACTGCGCTGCATGCCATTCGGCGGCTGCGCCCGGATGTGGCGTACTCCTGTCAGCAGGGTTTCTGCGGGACGTGTCGCGTTCGAGTACTGAGCGGAACACCGCAGCATCGGGAGAATCGGCTCACGGCCGAGGAGCAGCAGCGTGAGATGTTGATCTGCGTGTCGCGTTCCGAGGGCGAACGGATCGTGCTCGATCTGTAGCCGAATCGCCGGTTTTACCCTTCATCTTTGCCGTCCGGTATCGAAAAAATGCGTCTGTGAAGCAATCAGGGGCCTTTTAGGGGTGTCATCGTGCCCATGCTGTCGCAGGCAACCAGTACTATGGACCGGTACGACATCAAGCCCGGAAAAAACGCATGGACTCGGGCGCGGCCGGAACCGACTGCGCCCATCCCTGCGGTAGCACCCTGCGGGGTGTGAGCGGGGTAGTGGACGCGTAGAAGGAGAACCAGCTAACCGTGGCTGCCCAGAAGTCAGGTACCAACGACAACAGCAAGGATTACGGCGCTTCGTCCATCACGGTCCTCGAGGGCCTGGAAGCGGTTCGTAAGAGGCCCGGTATGTACATCGGCTCCACCGGTGAACGAGGCCTGCATCACCTGATCTGGGAGGTCGTCGACAACTCCGTCGACGAGGCCATGGCCGGCTATGCGTCCACCGTCGACGTCACCATCCACGAGGACGGCAGCGTCGAGGTCAAGGACGACGGTCGAGGAATTCCCGTCGCCATGCACGCCTCCGGTGTTCCCACCGTCGAGGTCGTCATGACACAGCTGCACGCAGGCGGCAAGTTCGACTCCGACTCCTATGCCGTCTCCGGTGGACTGCACGGCGTCGGCATCTCGGTGGTGAACGCACTCTCCACCAAGGTGGAACTGCAGATCGCGCGCGACGGTCATCGCTACAAGCAGACCTACGACTACGCCAAGCCCAGCCCGCTCGAGACCGTCGGCGATACCGACGAGACCGGCACCACCGTACGATTCTGGGCCGACGGCAAGATCTTCGAGACCCTCGACTACAGCTTCGAGACCGTACATCGTCGCCTGCAGGAGATGGCGTTCCTGAACAAGGGACTGACCATCAACTTCACCGACGAGCGGGTGGCAGCCACCGACGCCACCGAGGAAGAACTCGGTGAGACGGCCGAGGCACCCAAGACCGCCGAGGAAGAACAGGCCGACGCGGCCGTCGCCAAGCCGGCCAAGGTGCGCAAGCGGACCTATCACTACCCGGACGGCCTGGTCGACTTCGTCAAGCACATCAACAGGACCAAGACCGCGATCCACAATTCGGTCGTCGGCTTCACCGGTAAGGGTGAGGGCCACGAGGTCGAGATCGCCATGCAGTGGAACGCCGGGTACTCCGAGTCGGTACACACCTTCGCCAACACCATCAACACGCACGAGGGCGGCACCCACGAAGAGGGCTTCCGAACCGCGCTCACTTCGACGGTGAACAAGTACGCACTCGAGAAGAAGCTCGTCAAGGAGAAGGACGTCAAGCTCACCGGCGACGACATCCGTGAGGGTCTGGCCGCAGTCATCTCGGTGCGGGTCGGCGAGCCGCAGTTCGAGGGACAGACCAAGACCAAGCTCGGCAACACCGAGATCAGGTCGTTCGTGCAGAAGGCATGCAACGAGCACCTGGCGCACTGGTTCGAATCGAACCCTGCCGACGCCAAGACCATCATCAACAAGGCGGTCTCCTCCGCGCAGGCCCGGATGGCCGCACGCAAGGCGCGAGAATTGGTGCGCCGCAAGAGCGCAACCGATATCGGAGGCCTGCCGGGCAAGCTCGCCGACTGCCGCTCGAACGATCCGAGCAAGTCCGAGATCTACATCGTGGAGGGCGACTCCGCCGGCGGCTCGGCCAAATCGGGACGCGATTCGATGTTCCAGGCGATCCTGCCGCTGCGCGGAAAGATCATCAACGTCGAGAAGGCTCGCATCGACCGCGTCCTCAAGAACAACGAGGTCCAGTCGATCATCACCGCCTTCGGCACCGGCATCCACGACGAGTTCGACATCACCAAGCTTCGCTATCACAAGATCGTGCTGATGGCCGACGCCGACGTCGACGGCCAGCACATCTCGACCCTGCTGATGACGCTGCTGTTCCGCTTCATGCGACCGTTGATCGAGCACGGCCACGTCTACCTGGCCATGCCGCCGCTGTACAAGTTGAAGTGGAGCCGGGGTGAACCCGACTTCGCCTACTCCGACCGCGAGCGCGACGGTCTGCTCGAGGCCGGCATCGCCAACAAGCGCAAGATCAACGTCGAGGACGGCGTCCAGCGCTACAAGGGCCTCGGCGAGATGAACGCCAAGGAACTGTGGGAGACCACCATGGATCCGTCGGTGCGCGTCCTGCGTCTGGTGACACTGGACGACGCGGCGGCAGCCGACGAGCTGTTCAGCGTGCTGATGGGCGAGGACGTGTCCGCGCGTCGCAGCTTCATCGCCCGCAACGCGAAAGATGTTCGCTTTCTTGACGTTTAGTCACTTCCCTTCACGCACCGATGAGTTCTCTCGGTGCGTGACGGTGACCGTTTCTCGAGGAGATTTGCATGTCTGACATCACCGAACCGCCGGTAGGACCCCCGCCGGGTTCGACCACCAACGCCGAGGGCGGCGACCGGATCGATCCGGTCGACATCCAGCAGGAAATGCAGCGCAGCTACATCGATTACGCGATGAGCGTCATCGTCGGGCGCGCACTGCCCGAGGTGCGTGACGGACTCAAGCCGGTGCACCGCCGCGTGCTGTACGCGATGTACGACTCCGGCTTCCGGCCCGACCGCAGCTACGTCAAATCCGCACGCCCCGTTGCCGAGACGATGGGTAACTACCACCCCCACGGCGACACCTCGATCTACGACGCACTGGTGCGTCTGGCCCAGCCGTGGTCGATGCGGTACCCGCTGGTCGACGGCCAGGGCAACTTCGGATCCCGCGGCAACGACGGTGCCGCTGCCATGCGTTACACCGAGGCCCGGCTGACTCCGCTCGCGATGGAGATGTTGCGCGACATCGACGAGGAAACCGTCGACTTCATCCCCAACTACGACGGCAAAACCCAAGAGCCGACGGTCCTTCCGTCCCGCGTGCCGAACCTGTTGATGAACGGCTCCAACGGCATCGCCGTCGGTATGGCCACCAACATTCCGCCGCACAACCTGCGTGAACTGGGCGACGCGGTGTTCTGGGCCCTCGACAACTTCGAGGCCGACGAAGAAGCGACGCTCGCGGCCTGCATGGAACGCGTCAAGGGCCCCGACTTCCCGACCCACGGCCTCATCGTCGGTGGCCAGGGCATCCAGGATGCGTACTCCACCGGCCGTGGCTCGATCCGCATGCGCGGCGTCGTCGAGATCGAAGAAGATTCCAACGGTCGCACCACGATCGTCATCACCGAGCTGCCCTACCAGGTCAACCCGGACAACCTGATCACCTCGATCGCCGAGCAGGTCCGAGACGGCAAGCTCTCGGGCATCTCCAAGATCGACGACGAGTCCTCCGACCGTGTCGGCATGCGCATCGTCGTCACGATCAAGCGCGACGCCGTCGCGAAGGTCGTGCTCAACAATCTCTACAAGCACTCGCAGCTGCAGACGAGCTTCGGCGCGAACATGCTCTCGATCGTCGACGGCGTTCCGCGGACGCTGCGCCTGGATCAGATGATCCGCTTCTACGTCACTCACCAACTCGACGTGATCGTGCGACGTACGCGGTATCGCCTGCGCAAGGCCGAAGAGCGCGCCCACATTCTGCGCGGCCTGGTCAAGGCTCTGGATGCG
This sequence comes from Rhodococcus sp. 14-2496-1d, assembly GCF_002259365.1. NCBI lineage: Bacteria > Bacillati > Actinomycetota > Actinomycetes > Mycobacteriales > Nocardiaceae > Rhodococcus > Rhodococcus sp. 14-2496-1d. The sequence goes on from NZ_NPFV01000012.1 coordinate 298,737, forward strand.
CTCGACGAGGTCATCGCGCTGATCCGGGCATCTCCGACGGTCGACGACGCGCGGCAGGGCCTGATCTCGCTGCTCGACATCGACGACATTCAGGCCCAGGCCATCCTCGACATGCAGCTGCGGCGCCTCGCAGCCCTCGAGCGTCAGAAGATCATCGACGAGCTGGCCGAACTCGAACGCACCATTGCCGACCTGCAGGACATTCTGGCCAAGCCGGAACGGCAGCGACAGATCGTGCGCGACGAGCTCGCCGAGATCGTCGAGAAGTTCGGCGACGACCGTCGCACGCGCATCATCGCCGCCGACGGGGACGTCAACGACGAGGATCTGATCGCCCGGGAGAACGTGGTCGTGACGATCACCGAGACCGGTTACGCCAAGCGCACCAAGACCGACCTCTACCGCTCGCAGAAGCGCGGCGGCAAGGGTGTGATGGGAGCGGGGCTCAAGCAGGACGACATCGTCAGCAAGTTCTTCGTCTGCTCGACGCACGACTGGATCCTGTTCTTCACCACCAAGGGGCGCGTCTACCGGGCCAAGGCCTACGAACTGCCCGAGGCCAACCGGACCGCCCGCGGTCAGCACGTCGCGAACCTGCTCGCCTTCCAGCCGGACGAACGCATCGCCCAGGTCATCCAGATCAAGACCTACGAGGATGCGCCGTACCTGGTGCTCGCCACCAAGGGCGGTCTGGTCAAGAAGTCACGACTGACCGACTTCGACTCCAACCGCAGCGGCGGCATCGTGGCCGTCAACCTGCGCGGCGAGGACGAGTTGGTCGGGGCCGTTCTCGCGTCCTCGGACGACGATCTGCTGCTGGTCTCGGCGCAGGGACAGTCCATCCGGTTCTCTGCCACCGACGAGGTGTTGCGCCCGATGGGCCGCGCCACCTCGGGCGTGCAGGGCATGCGCTTCAACGGCGAGGACGCGTTGCTCTCGCTCAACGTCGTCAGCGAGAACAAGTTCCTGCTGGTCGCGACCTCGGGTGGATACTCCAAGCGCACCGCGATGGAGGACTACCCCCAGCAGGGCCGCGGCGGAAAGGGAGTGCTGACAATCCAGTACGACCCGAAGCGTGGCACGCTGGTGGGAGCTCTCATCGTCGACGACGAGGACGAGCTGTACGCCATCACGTCCAGTGGTGGCGTGATCCGGACCGCTGCCAAGCAGGTTCGGAAGGCCGGCCGACAGACCAAGGGCGTGCGGTTGATGAATCTCGGTGAAGGCGACACACTGCTCGCGATCGCGCGCAACGCCGACGAGATCGAACCGGATTCTCTGGGCACCGAAGACGATGCAGCGAAGGAGTCGTAAGTGAGCACTCCCAACCGGCCTGGTAGCAGGCCCGGCCCCAGCGGTGGACCGGACAGCCGGGATGCCGCGCGGGCCGAGCAGCCCGCGCGTCCCGCGCCGCCCGAGGGAGCTCGCCCGGGCAACCGCCCGCAGCCGGCCACTCGTCCCGCGCCCGCCGCAGGCCGTGGTCCGGCCCCGCAGGGGGGTGCACGCCCACCGATGCGACCCGCACCGGGTGCTCCGAACGGTCCGGCACGTCCGGCCCAGGGACCCCCGCCGCAGCGGCCGCCTGCACCTCAGGGACCGCCGCCTCAGGCTCCTCCGGGGGCTACCGAGCAGGGTGCGCCTCGGCAGGGACAGGCTCCTGCCGGTCCGGCGCAGGCCCAGCCGCCCCAGGCTCCCGGCCGTCCGCCCGGACCCGGTCAGCAACCGGCCGGTCGACCCAACGCTGGTCCGCCGCAGAACGGCCAGCCGCCACAGCGGCAGGCACCGGGCGGTCAACCTCCACGACAGCAGGCTCCACAGCCCTCGGCTCCACAGCGATCGGCACCAGGAGAGACTGCGCGCACTGCGGAGGTCTCCGCCGAGTCGACGGCCACCGGCGAGGCGTCACGCGCGCCGGAAGCCGCTCGGGGTCAGGACCAGGCCGGTCCGGCAGCAACTCAGGCGATGCCGGCCCAGCAGAACGACGGTCCGCAAGGTGGCTCGGGAACCCCGCCCTGGCAGCGCGGTCAGCGTCCCGCATCGCAGGGAACCGACGATCGGCAGCAGCCGCAGAATCAGCCGCAGACCAACCTCTCCGGACGCGGTGCGGCACTGCCTCCGACCGGTGAGTTCGATCGATCGGCTCGCACGTCCGCCGAGCCGATCCAGCGCGAATCGACCGAGGACAAGACCGAACGGCGAGAAGCCGCCAGGTCGAAGGCCGCGGTCATCGACGGACCGACACGGCACATCGAACGCAAGGATCTGGCGAAGGACATGCCGGATCTGTCCGCGGTGCGGCACCCGGAGCCGTCCCTGTCCGAGCGTGCGGCACCTGCATCGATCACGGCCGTGCCCAGTGCCGACGGCGATCCCCTGCGGGCGACCATCCAGATCCGCAAGATCGATCCGTGGTCGACGCTCAAGATCGCCCTCGTGATCGCAGTGTCACTGTTCTTCGTGTGGATGGTGTCGGTCGGCCTGCTGTACGCAGTGCTCGACGGCATGGGCGTCTGGGAACGGCTCAACAGTGCGTTCACCGAGATCGTCAACGAATCCGGCGACGGCGGACTCGTCAGCGCCGGGCAGGTATTCGGCTACGCGGCGGTGATCGGTGTGATCAATGTCGTACTCTTCACCGCTCTGACGACCATCGGCGCCTTCATCTACAACCTGTCGTCGGACCTGGTCGGTGGCGTCGAAGTGACACTGGCAGACCGCGACTGACCTGCATCATCGACAGCTGTATCGGGCCGTTTTGGAAGACAGCGGCCCGATACGGTAATCTCATCCCTCGGTTCGAGGAGAGGTTTTCTTCGGTCCGAAGTAGTGATGAGGGCCTATAGCTCAGGCGGTTAGAGCGCTTCCCTGATAAGGAAGAGGTCGGAGGTTCAAGTCCTCCTAGGCCCACACCGAACGAACGAAAAGAGGCAGGACGTGAAAATCCTTCTTCTGGTCGCATCGGCGGTGATTGCAGTGCTGACACTATCGAAGGTGCGCTCGCAGCGCAGCGCAGACGGCGTCTGGCACAGCATCCCCACCGCGTGACAATCGCTCGGAGTGGACGTGTAAGGTTCGTCTACGATTACCGGCAACACCCGGGGCCTTAGCTCAGTTGGTAGAGCGCTGCCTTTGCAAGGCAGATGTCAGGAGTTCGAATCTCCTAGGCTCCACAAGAAATAGGACGTCCACTTCGGTGGGCGTCCTTTTTCGTTTCTCCACCGGCCCCACGTCCACTCGATGTGACATCGACCCCCCAAAAGTCCACTGAATGTGACATCGAGTGCCCTCGAGTGCCGAGAGGTTCGAAGCGGATTCGGCGGCCCGGTTGTGATCGGACCCAAGGCGGTCTGTGCTTCGGCGCCCACATGTCCAGACAGTCGCCGGTTCTGTGTCGTATCCGTATTTCGATCCTTAGCGTGGTCGCTGTGCAAAGCACGTCGGTTCTCGGATCGATGTGGATGGTCGCGACGGCGCACCGCAGGGGGGTGTGCCGTCGTCCGATCTCGGCGGACGCTGTTCGCCACTGTCTCGAATCGGTTGGCGGTTCGGGCATCTCGAATCTCTAAGGAGTCCCGCAGATGACGCGTGTTCTCGATCATGAAGAGCTGTTGACGGAACTCGACGGCACTCTGTGTCCGTGGCCATGAAAAAGTACCCACTGGTGGCCAGGTCGAGGTCCCCACTGGTGGCCAACTGAAAGTCCCCGCCCCGTGTTCGTCGTGTCGATCAGG
>NZ_NPFV01000036.1:0-5738 GCF_002259365.1 Rhodococcus sp. 14-2496-1d
CCTCCCCCACGGCGAACCTCGAGGAGGGGGGCTTAGGGGCACCCCCCTGGGGTGCATCGCCGCAGGTCAGAGCATTGGTTACCAACGCGAACCATTTACGTTTCCGCTGGTCAGAAGCGTGCAGCCTGCCTGCTATTGCAGCTCCGACAGTGCACCTTCAGCGGCCCATGCGGGTCGCCACCGAGTGCGATCGGTGGATCGTGGGCCGCGGTGAGGTCGCGCGAGCTATGCCCTGGCCGGCGAACACCGGGGCACCAATAGCCATGCCGCGCAACCCAGTCCGTGACCGCCTGCGCGCGACGCCTCTGCTCGGCCCAATCACGAGTTACCTTGGTCGGCACCGTTGCTCGTTGGTAGCGTTCCCGCTCCCTCGCATGCACCGTGCACAGCGGTCCAGCCTGTATCGACGGACAGCCAGGCACCGAGCACACACGCTTCGATGCACGTGCCATCAGTCCTGCTGTATCTGTGCCTGAGTACGGAGAGCTCCGTACATCTGGAGACCGAGCAGGGTGTCGAGTGGGACGTTGCCATCACGAGGCATTGTCGCGTTCGATGTAAGCGGACTGCCATCGTCTTCGTCGAACGTCCGTCGCCTCGCATTGACGACATACTCCATCAAGATCCCTGGCTCCGTGTCCGGGTAGTACGCAAACCACACGCGCTCGATCGCTGCAGTCAGTGCATCGTCCGCGTCGCGCTGCTCCTCACTGCGGGACATACGAGCTCCTCGTTCGGGAACGACAAAGCGACCGGGACGTGGAGTCACCGATCGCTTACGCGAAGAGTACACCACCGCATGTCCACACGCTGGTCACAGCGCTCTTACTGTTTTCGTGTCCGAGCCGCGTTGTAGTGTGCCGACGCTTCGGCGTCCACGAGGTCGGCGAGATGGAATCCGCGGACACCTTCTCGCTTGATAGTGCGCACAGTGCCCGCCTTCACCCACCGCAGGATCGTCTGGCGAGATCGGGAGGTCCGGCGCACAGCGACGGCCAGCGTCACGTACTGATCCGAATCCACATCCAAAGGATCGACGCTCACGACGTCTCCCCTGTTGCAATGATCAGCCGATCAACTTCCGCTTTCTCGTAGCAGTGACCTGCCCCGTAAATCGGGTATGCGTCGGTGTGCGTGCCGGGATACTCGCAGCGGTACTGCTGGCGCTCTGCGTACCGAATCTCGCAATCAAGGCATCGAAGGTCGTTCAGTTCCTCCCATGCATCGCCCCGTCTTCGGTCCATCTCCTCGGCGCGGACAACCGAGAACAAAGCGCGGCCAATCGAATCGGCGACCTGCCCTGCGCTCATGGCTTCTCCCCATCAGTGGCAGCAGGGAACCAGGGCGGGATCTCGCCGGTGCGTAGCATGTATTGCCCCGCAGTTTCATCGGGGTCGACTGCTGCGTTCTCAGTAGCGGCAGCCGCGCTGGCTCTCTGGTGTTCGGAGCGAGTGACGCCGCACTCGATGCAGATGGCGAGGTCGCCGCCTTGGTCGAAGATGTGGTTGCCGTCGGGGTCGCGCTGCTCAGCAGTCAATGGCGGTGTGGGCACGATGCTGTAGCCGGCGTCCGTCAGCTTCGACACCACGTTGGCGGCGTCGGCGACGGAGAGCACTGTCGATCGCGCGATGACTGCGATCGGACTATTCAACGGATCCGATGCGCTCATGATCGGATCACGTGCAGACACCTCACCGTTCGCTAGTTCGAGGAGGACGTCTGCGTGGCACGGTTGGTCCAGCGGGCACCAGCACGCGAGATCGTAGCCACGCAACTCCGGCAGCATTGCGATCAGCGGTGGGTTGATCAGCCACTCAGTGAGGTCCGCTCGATATAGACGCACCGATTCGCCACGTGCCCACTTCCATGCACCGGGCCGCTCAACATCTGACCACTGTTCAGAGTGTGCCCATTCGTGGTCAATCACGTATGTGACACCGTTCTCGTCAATGACATCTACCGTGGGACAGCACGGCGACTCGATCACGCGAAACGGGTTGCCCCACTTCGTTGGCCGGCCGACGTAGATGGCACCTTCGGGCATCCGCCAGCCCTTCGTCCGCTTCCGCTGAATCCGCTGCGGGCTCACTGTTGTTCTTCCGCAGCGTGAGCAGCAGCGAGAAGCTCTGCTGCATGGTTCTTCACCCGGCGCGGGCTCGCGAGCGCCCACTCCCAAACACCATCGATCAGCGCACGCTTGTGGAATGCTCCATCGGCTGAGACTCGGTAGCTGACACCGTCGTAATACCGCTCGCCATTGTGATCCGGTTCCGGCTTCGGGAGTTCTACGAGGGCGACGTCGGGCAGTTCAGCAACCACAGACGCCTGATGATCCGCGTGCACATCCGCAAAATTCCGCTCGCCTTCGGACCGCTTTGTCTGATCGACCGGGACCAACGCGAACCACCCGCAGCGGCAGGACACCCGGAACCGGTAGGCGTCCATTTCGGCAGGCCCTTCTGGTGGATCGATCTCGACCAGTCGAGATCCGGCATCAGCGTGCTTCGCGAGTGCGGCCGCGACTATCTCCTGGGCGCTCATGACCAACCGTTCCCTTCGTAGATGCTCGCTCCGGACGTGGTGCCCATCGCTCGGCTTCGGATGTCCTTGTCTCGGATGTCTGCGCCGGACTCGGCGACGAGACTGGCCCAGTTCCAATACACTTCGTCGACCCGGCCGCCGCAGCGGAGGTCCGAGCAGGCGACGAGCATCGGGTGCGCGTACAGCTCTCGGCGGATGATGTGCAGGACCGGTTTGCCGGCGTCGTCGAGGAGCGGGTGCCCGTACTCGTCGAGGCGAGGGAACGGGGCCGGCTCCATCCTCGGCCCGACGCCACCAGGCGGGTAGTGCTCGGGTGGCTCCCTCAGAACCGGGATCTCCTCGTACATCGGCGCATGCGCGGGTGGGTGAACGACGATGGATTCGCGGTTGCAGTCCATGCACCGGAATCCCTTGGCGCGGCGCGAGGTATCACCGAGTGGCCACCGATTGGTGTGCGAGCGTCGATTCGCTCCGAGCTCGGCCATCATCTCCCCCGCCCACTCCTGCTCGGCGATCCAGTCGAGGCGATCGAGCAGGTACTTCGTGACCGAGTTGACGGTGCGGTTCACCAGGACTGGCTCGATCGCACGGAACCCGACGACGCGGCGGTCCTGCTGCAGCGGCGCGAGCGGCCGGTACGTCGACCGCCACGTGGTTCGTGCTCCGGTCAAGTCCGGGCCGATCTCGCCGCGCCCGGCCGAGATCTGGTCGGCCCACTCACACAGGAAAATCAGCTCCTCGTCCGCTGCGTCGACGGCGGCCGCCGAGATCGGCAGGGGCGGTTCCTTCTTCGACGGTTTCGTGTATCCGGCACTGCGATCCGGAGCGGTGTTAGACGGCTCGATCTGCTCGCGCATCCACTCCACCGTCCGGGGAGTCGACGCGATTAGATCCTGCAATCGGGTCAGGTGCCCGCGGCAAAGGGTCGAACCGTCGTGGGATGCGGTGACCGCGCGGCCGCCGTCGACTGCTCGTTCCCACACCGCGGTCATCCCATCTCCGACTCCGGTCTTGCCGTCGGCCGCGGTGAACGGCTCGCCCTTGTCGGGGGTGCGCTTGTGCGGGAGGGAGCACACGCAGGTGGTTGCGGCGACGTCGATGCTCATGCGCGGCCCTCATCCCAGCCGAGGATCTTGATTAGGTCCTGCACGCGTTGGAACGCGTCGCTGTCGCCACCGGTTCGATCCGGATGGGTGTTCGCCTTCGCCAGTCGCTTGATCCGGTCGGACGAGGCGATGCCGGAGGGGTCGACGCCGTCGGTGTCCGGGAAGGCGATCAGTTCGAGTGCCCGCAATGCCTGAGCTGTCGACTCTATGGGTGTCGAGCTGGCCGATCCGATTGCGCGGAATCCGGTGTACTGCTCGGCGTTCGGGGTCGTACCGAATCGGTCGACCTTGCGCAGTGCCTCCAACGACAGTGCGATCGCACGCAGGTTGTCCTGCCAGTGAGTGAATCGATCGCACGGGAACGACAGCGGGCCTTTGCTCGATTCGATCGAGAGGATCACACCCGGATGCCTCGGTACCGCGTTCGCTCTCGGAAGCCCGTCGTTTCGGAAGTCCTGCTCGCGCATCGCGATCTGCAGGATCGCGGTCGCGGGTCGGTTGCCTGCGCCGATCGCCCGGAGTTCGCGGTCGAGGAGCTGCAGGGTCGATCGCCACGGAGCGGAGAACGGTGACGGGCCGGGTTGTTCGGTTCTCGGTGCCGGCCAATGCTCGATCGGCCGCAGTGTCAGGTCGGATGGGTAATCGCTCACGGTCACTCCTCGCTCGTCTTGCAGGTCGAACACGGTTCGTGCTGACCGTGGATCTCGCAGATGGTTTCCGTCACCGTCGACGCCGGGCCCCGCCACCCGTGCCACGGCGAGCCGAATCTGGCCGGTACTTCGACATCGGGTGCAGCGCCCGCGTCCATCGAGGGATCGAGGATCTGGGCGGTGGTGACTGATCTCGGTGGGAATGGATTCACAGGTCGGTCAGGAGATGCATCTTCACTGGCCTGTTTCGTGGAGCTACGGGAACGACCACGAGATCTGCGGCGGCCACGTTTACGAGCGGTGTCTCCGGACGGATGGTGATCGGGTGACCCAGACGAGTGACCCTCCCCCAGACCCCTACCCAAACCATCACCCTGCCCTGACCCTGCCTGGCGCACCTGCGCCCGCACGCGCCCGAGCACAGCTCCCGAAAGTTGATTTCCGGGTTGATCCGGTTTGATCGGGGTTTGTTCCGGATTCGACACTGGCCGTGCCGGTTTGATCGACGGTTGATCCGGTTTGGTCGCCTCGTCACCCGCTGGCCGGGTGGTGGCCGACTCGTCGGCGTCGTCGTGCACTGTCCCAGCGACGGGTTGCCCCGGTGAGCCTGGCGTGACAACTGCTGACGGGTCGGCCACCTGCGGCCGCGTGCCGCGGTCCTGGGCGGCAGTCCGCGTCCCTGCGTCGTCCGTTCCGGCGAGTACCGCATCGTCTGCGTCGCGGCCGGCGAGTACGCCTTCGCGGGAGCTACCCGTCGAAGACAACCCGGCGTCGGACCGCGGAGACGAAACCAACCCGTCATCGGAACGTGGCGGCGAGACCACGGTGGAACTGTGCTGCTCAGGACCTGGGCGCGGGGCCGGACGTAGCGTCATGCCAGCGGCCTGCGGGGTTCGGTTGCCCTTGCCCTGATTGCAGGGCGAGCACGCGATCACGATATTGCGTGCACCGTTCGCCACTGCGGGGTCTACGTGCTCGAGGTGGGCTTTGACGGGCGACTTGTTGTCCATGCGCTTGACCACGACGCCGCAGTAACGGCAGTGCGCCGACATCTGCTTCGCCGGGACCTTGGGATCGATGCAATCCCGCGCCCACACGGCCGCAACTATCTTCTCGGTCTTCAGCTCGGCGGCCTTGCGCCGCTTGAGCCGGACCGCTGCGCCCGTGTCGTACTTCAAGTCGAACCAGTCGTGGAACAGGAATGTCCCGTCCGCGACAGGCGGGCACCGAGGGCAGTCGTGCCCCGGTGCGTGCCACAAACCGACCTCGACCAACATCGTGGCGGCGTCGAGGCTCATCCGAGTGTCGAGAAGAATCCTTGCGACGTCGGCACGTTTGACGACCCCATCGCTACCCGCTGCCTGAGAGGTGGTGCCGGAGATCGACCACACGGTGAACGCTGCGCACCCAGACATGTCGCCGTCGAGTGTGGGATCCAACA
>NZ_NPFV01000050.1:1910-5362 GCF_002259365.1 Rhodococcus sp. 14-2496-1d
GTGTGTGTGTTGTTTGAGAATTGCACAGTGGACGCGAGCATCTTTGTTGTAAGTAATGAAGAGCGTACGGTGGATGCCTTGGCACCAGGAGCCGATGAAGGACGTAGGAGGCTGCGATAAGCCTCGGGGAGCTGTCAACCGAGCTGTGATCCGAGGGTGTCCGAATGGGGAAACCCAGCACGAGTGATGTCGTGTTACCTGCACCTGAATATATAGGGTGTGTGGAGGGAACGTGGGGAAGTGAAACATCTCAGTACCCACAGGAAGAGAAAACAATAGTGATTCCGTGAGTAGTGGCGAGCGAAAGCGGATGAGGCCAAACTTTGTGCGTGTGATACCCGGCAGGGGTTGCGTATGGAGGGTTGTGGGGTTTGCATTGTCGATTCTGCCGGATCGGCCGACAGTGAGAAATTGTGGTGTTAGTCGAAGTGGTCTGGAACGGCCTGTCGTAGAGGGTGAGAGTCCCGTAGACGAAAACATTGCAACTGTCGTTGTGGATACCCAAGTAGCAGCGGGCCCGTGAAATCTGCTGTGAATCTGTCGGGACCACCCGATAAGCCTGAATACTCCCTGGTGACCGATAGCGGACTAGTACCGTGAGGGAAAGGTGAAAAGTACCCCGGGAGGGGAGTGAAATAGTACCTGAAACCGTGCGCTTACAATCCGTCAAAGCCGGTGCATGATTCGTCATGGCTGGTGATGGCGTGCCTTTTGAAGAATGAGCCTGCGAGTTAGTGGCATGTCGCGAGGTTAACCCGTGTGGGGTAGCCGTAGCGAAAGCGAGTCCGAATAGGGCGTATCACCGCAAGGTGTGTAGTGGCGTGTTCTAGACCCGAAGCGGAGTGATCTACCCATGGCCAGGTTGAAGCGACGGTAAGACGTCGTGGAGGACCGAACCCACTTAGGTTGAAAACTGAGGGGATGAGTTGTGGGTAGGGGTGAAAGGCCAATCAAACTCCGTGATAGCTGGTTCTCCCCGAAATGCATTTAGGTGCAGCGTCACGTGTTTCTCACCGGAGGTAGAGCTACTGGATGGTCTAGGGGGCCTACAAGCTTACCGAAATCAGCCAAACTCCGAATGCCGGTGAGTGAGAGCGTGGCAGTGAGACTGCGGGCGATAAGGTTCGTAGTCGAGAGGGAAACAGCCCAGATCGCCAGCTAAGGTCCCTAAGCGTGTACTAAGTGGAAAAGGATGTGGGGTCGCGAAGACAACCAGGAGGTTGGCTTAGAAGCAGCCACCCTTGAAAGAGTGCGTAATAGCTCACTGGTCAAGTGATCCTGCGCCGACAATGTAGCGGGGCTCAAGTACACCACCGAAGCTGCGGCACTCACACAACAGCCCCATGCAGGTCTGCGGATCTGTGTGCAGGTGTGTGGGTGGGTAGGGGAGCGTCGTGCAGCCATGGAAGCATCGGAGTGATCCAGGTGTGGAGGCTGCGCGAGTGAGAATGCAGGCATGAGTAGCGAAAGACGAGTGAGAAACTCGTCCGCCGAATGACCAAGGGTTCCTGGGCCAGGTTAATCCGCCCAGGGTGAGTCGGGACCTAAGACGAGGCCGACAGGCGTAGCCGATGGACAACGGGTTGATATTCCCGTACCCGTGTAACCGCGCCCATGGTGAATCAGTGATACTAACCACCCTGAATCTCGCTTACTTCACGCCTTCGGGTGTGCGGGGGCGGGTGGATGCGTGGGACCTGATCTGGTAGTAGCCAAGCGATGGGGTGACGCAGGAAGGTAGCTGGGCCAGTCAGTGGTTGTACTGGTGTAAGCCTGTAGGGCGAACGGTAGGCAAATCCGCCGTTCACACAGCCTGAGAGGTGATGCGTAGCCGATTGAGGCGAATTCAGTGATCCTATGCTGCCGAGAAAAGCCTCTAGTGAGTTGTTACACGGCCCGTACCCCAAACCGACACAGGTGGTCAGGTAGAGAATACTAAGGCGATCGAGATAACTATGGTTAAGGAACTCGGCAAAATGCCCCCGTAACTTCGGGAGAAGGGGGGCCCCTGCCGGTGATCACTCTTGCAGTGTGAGCTGGTGTGGGCCGCAGAGACCAGTGAGAAGCGACTGTTTACTAAAAACACAGGTCCGTGCGAAGTCGTAAGACGATGTATACGGACTGACGCCTGCCCGGTGCTGGAAGGTTAAGAGGACCGGTTAGCCAGTGATGGCGAAGCTGAGAATTTAAGCCCCAGTAAACGGCGGTGGTAACTATAACCATCCTAAGGTAGCGAAATTCCTTGTCGGGTAAGTTCCGACCTGCACGAATGGCGTAACGACTTCTCAGCTGTCTCAACCATAGACTCGGCGAAATTGCATTACGAGTAAAGATGCTCGTTACGCGCGGCAGGACGAAAAGACCCCGGGACCTTCACTACAGCTTGGTATTGGTGTTCGGTTCGGTTTGTGTAGGATAGGTGGGAGACTGTGAAGCGGTGACGCCAGTTACTGTGGAGTCGTTGTTGAAATACCACTCTGATCGTATTGGATACCTCAACCTCGGACCATGATCTGGTTCAGGGACAGTGCCTGGTGGGTAGTTTAACTGGGGCGGTTGCCTCCTAAAATGTAACGGAGGCGCCCAAAGGTTCCCTCAGCCTGGTTGGCAATCAGGTGTCGAGTGCAAGTGCACAAGGGAGCTTGACTGTGAGACTGACAAGTCGAGCAGGGACGAAAGTCGGGACTAGTGATCCGGCACCGGCAAGTGGAAGCGGTGTCGCTCAACGGATAAAAGGTACCCCGGGGATAACAGGCTGATCTTCCCCAAGAGTCCATATCGACGGGATGGTTTGGCACCTCGATGTCGGCTCGTCGCATCCTGGGGCTGGAGTAGGTCCCAAGGGTTGGGCTGTTCGCCCATTAAAGCGGCACGCGAGCTGGGTTTAGAACGTCGTGAGACAGTTCGGTCTCTATCCGCCGCGCGCGTAAGAAACTTGAGGAAGGCTGTCCCTAGTACGAGAGGACCGGGACGGACGAACCTCTGGTGTGCCAGTTGTTCCACCAGGAGCACCGCTGGTTGGCTACGTTCGGAAGGGATAACCGCTGAAAGCATCTAAGCGGGAAGCCTGTTCCAAGATGAGGTTTCTCACCCCCTCGAGGGGGTAAGGCCCCCGGCAGACCACCGGGTTGATAGGCCAGAACTGGAAGCCCAGTAATGGGTGCAGGTGACTGGTACTAATAGGCCGAGGACTTACCACAAAGAAGCTACGCGTCCACTGTGCAATATCTGAAACAACACACGTTTCAGCACAACAATTGAATGAACCCAGTACGTCACCGATCCAGATCCGGTGGCACCGCTGATGTTCCGTGTGTAACTGTTTCGCAGAGTTACGGCGGCCATAGCGGAGGGGAAACGCCCGGTCCCATTCCGAACCCGGAAGCTAAGCCCTCCAGCGCCGATGGTACTGCACTCGACAGGGTGTGGGAGAGTAGGACACCGCCGAACAC
>NZ_NPFV01000048.1:0-4707 GCF_002259365.1 Rhodococcus sp. 14-2496-1d
CATAAATGCTCGCGCTGATGTCGCGTCAGCCGCGACGCTTCGGTCGTTCGATGATGGGAAGACTGGCGAGTGAGTAGTCCCCCGGAGGCACTTCGGGGAAGGCCTCGCGATACGCGAGCTTGCCGAGAACTGCGGGTACGAGCCACGGCGTCGTGTCGCGAGCCCTGCCGTCCGACCATGCTCGAGCACCGCAGTCGCCGCACTCGCACAACTCGTAGTGCTTCTCGTCCGGTCCCCAGCCCACCACCCGCTGCAGGGAATGATCGCAGTCTCCGACGTACGGCACCTGATTGGCCCGCGGTCCTTGACCCGCGAACCAGGAAATCGTGCCAAGCTCGCGCATGTCCTGATCGACGTGGGGGTCAGCCATTGGTCGGCCATTTGTCGTTGATGTGCCCATCTTCGAGTGGGTGCAGGATGTGCGGGTACGGCAGGCCTGCGTACAGACATCGGGCCATCTCCGGCAGATCCTTCCGCTTGACGATGCCCCGCTGTTCCGCGATGAACTCGTCGACGGTCCAGTCGTAGAAGCCGTCACGGGAGGAGCTACCCGTGCGGTCCGCTCGCTCCCACCTTTCGGGGCCGGATGACTCCGGGCCGAGCGCCTCGGTCAGAGCGGCACGGTCGCCGCACACTGCCGGGCAGTCGGTGATGGTCGACCAGTCGACGTACAGATCTTCGTCGGGACTGATCTTGACGATGTAGTGCGGCATCTACTGCTCCCCTTGTTCGTCCAGTTGCCTGCGCGCTGCCTCGAACTTTGCGGCCAGCTGGGCGCGCCTGCGTTTTTCCTCGGCCCACTGCGCCTTCTGCTCGGCACTGGGCCAGCCGCCACGACGGCCCCAACGCTCCACCGTGTTCCGAGGAACACCCGAGATCCGTTCAACCTCACGCACCGAACCGCCTGCCAAGAGCGCCGCAGCAATCGCAGCATGCAACTCCTCGACCGCCTCCGACTGAGCGGCGACAGCGGCACGGAGCCGGACCGCGAGAGCATCCGGGACGAGCCCCTTCCGCTGCGGTGTCACTACTCCCACACGATCGAAGTGAAATCTGGGTGGTCGGAGTACACCTCAGCCATTGGCCGGAGATCAGCGCAGATGATGCCCTCGTTGCCGTGGTAGCCCCATCCCTCCTCAATGCGCTTGATCGTCGATTTGATGAGCGCTCGCTTTGCTGTCACCTCACGCAGAACACGTTCGGGGTTGAAGCGCTCGATGTGCCGCGCGCCCTCTTCCTCGTACGCCAGCCCGATGTGCGGGGTGATGTACCAACCGGGTGGAGTGTCGGCGAGGCCGAACTGGTTGTAGCTCGCCGACCATCCCGAGTCGAGCTGCTTGCTATCGATTGCTCGTGCGACCTGCTCGTCCTCGCCGAGGCGAGCCAACAGAAATTCGACTACGTCCATGCGGGGAACCCTACCCGAAAGGTGTCCCATTGTGGGGACAGTCTTGGTGTTATGGGCGGGTAGCGGGAGCGCTCATGAGGGGTCATTCGCCCGAATGACGGACCTGCAAAGTGTTGTAACAGATAACGAGAAACGTGCGATTATCTCGTTTGTGACCACAATACGAGCGGCGCTGCTCGCTGCACTGTCGCTTCTCGGACTCCGGAAGCCTGCACAGGCAGAGCCGCGCAAGCACACCCGAGAGTGCACCTGCTCCGCCTGCTGCTGGACCCGCGACTAAGCGTCCGCGTCGCTCGGGAGATCCGGTAGTTCGACCAATAGGGCCGGTTCCGATGGCTCGTCAGCGCACTCGACCGTTTGAGATCGGACATGCCTGGTGACACCGTCGTCGTACTCGAAAAGCGGAGCCCCGCAGAGATCGCACTTGTCCATGACAATCACGCCTTCCTGAGCCAGATGGCGGGAGCGGTGTTCTGCACGCTCGCGCCGGCGGTGAATGGTGACGGCAGTGCACCTGCCGCGCTGGTGAAGTATCCGACGGCCACCCCCGAGAACGTACTGATATCGGCGAGATCGACCCCCACGTCGGGGAGCGAAATCGACCCGGACAGCGTCCGCATCGTCGGGTTCCCGCCCTGTGGTGCGACACCTTTCCAGATCCGTTCACCAGCGGTGAGGGTCGCCGCTATGGTGGCTTCCTTGACTCCGACCGTCGACGCGTCGCCCACAGCACCGGAGTCAAGAATCAGCGCGCCGGGATACCCGCCGCCGTCGCGGTACAGACCCCACCGCAGGGTCGTCGCCGCGACAGCTGCGGTCACCTCAGAGGCGATTCGGTCGTAGACACCGGACTCGGGCACGATCCACGGGGTGACTCGGAGCCGATCGGCGGTCGGGGTTGCAGTGCCGAACGCGACGCCCGAATCGCCGTAGTACTTGCCCGATCGCAGGCGTCGGACAGGTGGCAGATCGGCCACCCACGTCGATCCATCGTTGAACACCCTCATTGACTGGCCAGGCGCGATGATCACCGACGGCACTGTCACAGCCCCGGTATTGATGGTGTCCGAGCCGTTGGGTGCGAGGGTGATCGACGCGGTGCCCCGATTGTGGATCAGGTACTCCATGCCGCGGTTGAGCGACACGGCCGGCAACGTCCACGCAGAGGCTGCCGTCCCGGTGAACGGCCACACCGATGCAGCCCGCGTGAGCGTCACCGCCGCACCGGTCTGCGCTGACGCCACCCGGCGATACAGCGACGCCGTGGGCATGAAGCTGGCGATCCAGAATCCGCCGTCGTCGTGGATCATGACCGACTCACCGGGCATGAGGGTGATGGTCGTCGACGCCGAAGGTCCGTAACTGAAGTTGGCGTCGGTCCCGGAGATCGTCAGCGGTCCCGCACCGGGTTCGCAGGTGACCACGAACACCGGACGCTCACTGCGGCGCAGTGGTGGCAACAGCGTGCGAGCGGGTAGGTACCACGTCGCCGCCGCAGCACCGACGTAGAAGTACGGCCGAGACTCGGTGATGTAGTCCGTGGTCCGGGTGGACATGATGGGCTTGCGGGTGTCGTTGTACATCAGGCCGCCTTCGCGATTTCGGCTTGCAGTGGTGGCGCGAGCACGTTCTCGCCGTTGCTGTCGGGGTGAATGCCATCGATCGTCGTACCGCTGGCCATCTGGACCTGCCCGCCCGATGTCGCACCCGAGATCGCTGCCGCGGTGTCGGCTACAAGAATTCCCTTGTCTCGCAGGGCGAGAACGTCGGCGTTGTGCGCAACTCGGAGTGCATCGGTCGCGCCCCATGGATTGACGGCAGTGTTGACCGGCAGCATCGTCCAGACCACCGGGGTGACCCCATTGGCCTTGCACGCAGCGAGGATGCGGAGCAAGCAGGATCGTTGATTGGCGATGCCCGCAGCAGTCAGGGACGACGTCTCGTCGTTCGGCGAACCGGACGGGATGATCGCTATGTCGGGACGTGACCGTGGGTTCTCGATGAAGTCGATCGCCCGGTCGGTGATGTAGTTCATGGGCTGCCCGGAAAAGCCATTGTTCGAGTCGGTCAGCGGCTTGGTTGCGGTCGACACCGCCTGGATGGCCTTGCCGACGAACCCCTCCCCGATCCATGTTCCGCGACCTTCGGTGTTCGAGTCCCCGAACCGGGCAGTGCGGACGACCCGGCCGCGTGCGAGGAACTGGATGCCGACGATGGGCGACTGCGAGCGGTTGACGGTGGAGGTGAACAGAGTCGGATCGGTCACGGCGTTGCCTGCCTGATGCCGCATGACCCACAGCAGACCGTCCGTACGGCTGGCCCAGTTGGTGAAGTCGTCGGTCGAGATCCCGGATGCGGGAAGTGTCGCGTTGCCCGAGAACCATCCGCGCACGGCGACGAGTGGCTTGGTGCCGGAATCGGTCCGTGGGATGGTCCGCAGCGGTATCAGGTCCGAGAAGGTGAACTCGGGCTGGTACGACTGCGCCGCGACGGTGGTGGGGATGTACGCCTGACCGCCCTGCGTGACCGGTGACCATGCCAACCCGGAGCCGTTCAGGTCTGCAGTGGAGGGCAGCGCGACGGCCTTGGCGATATAGCAGATGTCCGAGAATCGGGGCTGGTTGTTGGCGATGACGAGGCGGATTGCGTCTGCGTGGATCGGCAGTTCTGCGACGAGATGGAAGCTCTTCGCATCCGAGTTGTCGATCGACGTCACACGGCCACACAGTTTGCGTTCGCCCATCGTGCCCTTTGGGACTGTCGAAAGAGACGTGAACCGCTTGCGGGCGTCGGCCTTGGCCATGCCGAGGGTTACAGGGTCCATCAGAGCCTCCTGGCGTGCAGAATGTCGAGCATGGGAGAAAAGATTCGTGTCACGACCACGTTCGACGTAGAGGTCACTGACGAGATGACGCTGCGGAGCGCTGGATTCAAGGCACGGCAGGCCAACCCTGCATTGTCGTTGAGTTGGGACGACACACTTGATTCGAACGCTGAGGCATTGAAGCTGCTCCTCGGCCACGTCGCGATCAGTTCCATTCCGGGCGCGCGGCCGCTCGCGGTATCGACTACCTCTGTGCCCATCACGGACGAGCTGTGATGCTGAGTAGGGTTCCTGCACTGTCGTAGCTGTAGTCGCGGGTAATGCCACCCGACACGTCGGTTGCAACCGAGCCGTCCGAGTTGTACGTGTAGTCGGTGACAACCCCGTTCGTCGTCACGCGGGTCACGTTGCCGGTGGCTGGGTCGGTGACAATGACTGTGGCTGCCGGAAACTGCGGGGCATAACGAGTGTCAGC
>NZ_NPFV01000052.1:0-1534 GCF_002259365.1 Rhodococcus sp. 14-2496-1d
GCGGTGGACAAGGTCCACGCCAAAGGCAAGCTGACCGCCCGTGAGCGGATCACCGCCCTGCTCGACGAGGGCTCGTTCGTCGAACTCGACGCCCTCGCCCGCCACCGCTCCCAGAACTTCGGGTTGGGCGAGAACCGGCCCTTCGGTGACGGTGTGGTCACCGGCTACGGCACCGTCGACGGCCGCGATGTGTGCGTGTTCTCCCAGGACGCCACCGTCTTCGGCGGCTCGCTCGGGGAGATCTACGGCGAGAAGATCGTCAAGGTGATGGACCTGGCCGTCAAAACCGGCCGACCGTTGGTCGGCATCAACGAAGGTGCCGGAGCCCGCATCCAGGAAGGGGTGGTCTCCCTCGGGTTGTACGGCGAGATCTTCCACCGCAACGTCCGCGCGTCCGGGGTGATCCCGCAGATCTCGGTGATCATGGGACCCGCTGCGGGCGGGCACGTCTACTCCCCGGCCCTGACCGACTTCGTGGTCATGGTCGACGGCACCTCCCAGATGTTCGTCACCGGACCCGACGTGATCAAAACCGTCACCGGTGAGAACGTCACCATGGAAGAACTCGGCGGCGCGCACACCCACATGGAGAAATCCGGGGTCGCGCACTACGTCGCCTCCGGAGAACAGGACGCACTGGACTACGTCCGCGACCTGCTCTCGTACCTACCGAGCAACAATCGCGCCGACGCCCCCCGCACCGCACCCTCCGATCCGGTCGTCGGGTCCATCGAGGACTCGCTCACCGCGGAGGATCTCGAACTCGACACCCTGATCCCCGATTCACCGAACACCCCGTACGACATGCACGAGGTGATTCGTCGGATCCTCGACGACGACGAATTCCTCGAAGTCCAGGAAGGGCGGGCCCGCAACATCATCGTCGGGTTCGGGCGCATCGACGGCCGGTCGGTGGGGATCGTGGCCAATCAACCCACCCAGTTCGCGGGCACACTCGACATCGATGCTTCCGAGAAAGCGGCCCGGTTCGTGCGCACGTGTGACTGCTTCAACGTCCCGATCATCACCCTGGTCGATGTGCCCGGGTTCCTGCCCGGCACCGGCCAGGAATACAACGGCATCATCCGACGCGGCGCGAAACTGCTCTACGCCTACGGCGAGGCCACGGTCGGGAAGATCACCGTCATCACCCGCAAAGCGTACGGCGGGGCGTACGACGTGATGGGGTCCAAGCACATGGGAGCCGATGTCAACCTCGCCTGGCCGACCGCGCAGATCGCGGTCATGGGAGCCTCCGGCGCGGTCGGGTTCGTCTACCGCAAACAGTTGCTCGAAGCCGCGAAGAACGGTGACGACGTCGACGCCCTCCGCCTGACGCTGCAGCAGGAATACGAAGACACCCTCGTCAACCCCTACATCGCCGCCGAACGCGGCTACCTCGACGCCGTCATCCCCCCGAGCCACACCCGCGGCCAGATCGTCACCGCACTACGACTACTCGAACGCAAACAAGTCACCCTCCCACCCAAGAAACACGGAAACATCCCACTATGAGCGAAACGAACGACGACGC
>NZ_NPFV01000052.1:1918-3561 GCF_002259365.1 Rhodococcus sp. 14-2496-1d
GAGATCGCGGTGCGGGTGATCCGGGCGGCCGCCGATGCCGGGTTGGCCAGTGTCGCTGTGTACGCCGAGCCCGATGCCGATGCCCCGTTCGTTCGGTTGGCCGACGAGGCGTTCGCCCTCGGGGGTCAGACCTCGGCGGAGTCGTATCTGGTGATCGACAAGATCCTCGACGCCGCCGCCAAGTCCGGTGCCGACGCCATCCACCCCGGCTACGGGTTCCTCTCCGAGAACGCCGACTTCGCCCAGGCCGTGATCGATGCCGGGCTGATCTGGATCGGGCCGTCTCCGCAGTCGATCCGCGACCTCGGTGACAAGGTCACCGCCCGCCACATCGCCGCCCGCGCGAAAGCCCCTTCCGTTCCGGGCACCTCCGAACCGGTGAAGAACGCCGACGAGATCCTCGCCTTCGCCGACGAGCACGGTCTGCCGATCGCGATCAAAGCCGCGTTCGGTGGCGGCGGACGCGGCATGAAGGTCGCCCGCACCCGCGAGGAGATCCCCGAGTTGTTCGATTCGGCCACCCGCGAAGCGGTCGCGGCGTTCGGGCGGGGGGAATGCTTCGTCGAGCGGTACCTCGACAAGCCCCGCCACGTCGAAGCGCAGGTCATCGCCGACCAGCACGGCAACGTCGTCGTTGCCGGCACCCGCGACTGCTCGCTGCAACGCCGCTTCCAGAAACTCGTCGAAGAAGCCCCCGCCCCGTTCCTCACCGACGCCCAACGCAAGGAAATCCACTCGTCGGCGAAGGCGATCTGCCTCGAAGCCGGCTACTACGGTGCCGGGACGGTGGAATACCTCGTCGGCCAGGACGGCCTGGTCTCGTTCTTGGAGGTCAACACCCGCCTGCAGGTCGAACACCCGGTCACCGAGGAAACCTCCGGCATCGATCTGGTGTTGCAGCAGTTCCGTATCGCCAACGGTGAGGAACTGTCGATCACCGAAGATCCCGAACCGCGGGGGCATTCGTTCGAGTTCCGGATCAACGGCGAAGACGCCGGCCGTGGGTTCCTGCCCGCACCGGGCCCGGTCACCACGTTCATTGCCCCGTCGGGTCCGGGTGTGCGCGTCGATTCCGGTGTCGAATCCGGCAGTGTGATCGGGGGCCAGTTCGATTCGATGCTCGCCAAGCTCATCGTCACCGGAGCCACCCGCGAGGAAGCCCTCGCGCGGTCGCGTCGGGCGTTGGCCGAGTTCACCGTCGAGGGGTTGGCGACGGTGATCCCGTTCCATGCTGCGGTGGTCTCCGATCCGGCGTTCATCGGCGACGGGGAGTCGTTCTCGGTGCACACCCGGTGGATCGAAACCGAATGGGACAACCAGGTTGCCCCGTTCACCGCCGGACAACCGATCGGCGACGAGGAGGTGCTGCCGCGGCAGTCCGTCGTCGTCGAGGTCGGTGGCCGACGTGTCGAGGTCTCCCTGCCCGGGGAACTGTCCCTCGGCGGCGGCAACGGCAACGGTGGTGGGCCCGCGGGTGCGGTGCGGCGTAAGCCGAAACCGCGTACTCGTGGTGGTGCCGGAGCCGGCGCGGCATCCGGTGACGCGGTGACCGCACCGATGCAGGGCACCGTGGTCAAAGTCGCTGTCGACGAAGGCCACACCGTCGAGGCCGGGGACCTCATCGCCGTCCTGGAAGCGATGAA
>NZ_NPFV01000054.1:0-2559 GCF_002259365.1 Rhodococcus sp. 14-2496-1d
TGTCCGTGGCCATGAAAAAGTACCCACTGGTGGCCAGGTCGAGGTCCCCACTGGTGGCCAACTGAAAGTCCCCGCCCCGTGTTCGTCGTGTCGATCAGGAACTCGTGGCCCGAGCGGTGACGGTGAAGGTGCCAACCACACACCGCACCGCCCGGGGAGTTCCATTGAAGTCTGCGAAGGAACGCATGGACATCATTTCCGCTTACCGCGAAGTCGGGTCGTACCGAGGAGCCGCCGAACTCGTCGGCACCACCCACAAGACCGTCAAACGCACCATCGACAAATTCGAGGCCGACCAGGCCGGCCAATCACCACCACCGCGGGCTGAGCGTGAACACAACTACGCCGCCGTCACCGACCTGGTAGCCGAACGGGTCGACAAATCTCAAGGCCGAATCTCGGCGAAACGGATCCTGCCGATCGCCCGCAAAGCCGGTTACACCGGTTCGGACCGCAACTTCCGCCGCCTCGTGGCCGAGGAGAAGCAACGCTGGCGCACCGACCATCACCGCGGACGACGGCCCGCGGTGTGGGCACCGGGTGACTATCTGGTCATCGACTGGGCCACTGTGGGTGGTCTGCATCTGTTCTGCGCTGTCATGGCGTACTCGCGGTGGCGGTTCGCTGCATTCGCCGCCGACGAGAAAGCAACCACCACAATGGGATTGATCGCCGAAGCGCTTGCCGCTGTCGGAGGTGTACCAGCGAAAGTTCTCGCCGACCGCATGGCATGCCTCAAAGGAGGCGTCGTCGCGAACGTCGTCATCCCCACCCCGGACTACGTCCGCTTCGCTGCTCATTACGGGTTCGCACCGGACTTCTGCCATGCGAACGACCCACAATCGAAAGGAGTGGTGGAGAACCTCGTCGGCTACGCCCAACGCGATCTCGCTGTCCCGTTGATCACCGAAGCAACCATCGCCGGCACCACCGTCGACGTCCATACCGCCAACGCCGCCGCGAAACTCTGGTGCACGGAAGTCAACGCCAGGGTGCATTCGGAGATATGCGCGGTCCCGAACGACAGCCTCGACGAAGAGCGAGAGTTGCTGTCGCCGTTGCCATCGCTACGACTGGAGATCGGTCCACCACCGGTGACCCGCAAAGTCGACCGCCTGTCCTGTGTGCGGTTCGCGTCCGCGCGGTATTCGGTGCCCGTCCGGTTGATCGGCGCGACGGTCACCCTCGTCCAAACCGAAGGCCGACTGGTGGTCGTCGAGCCCACCACCGGTGAGGTCGTCGCCGAACACGACCTGGGCCAGCCGGGAACCGCGTCGGTACTCGACGAGCATTACGGCGGTGCCCGCCCCGCACCCCATCGCGGACCCAGGCCGAGAACCACTGTCGAGCAACAGTTCTGCGCACTCGGACCTGAAGCAGAAGCATTCCTTGTCGGTGCCGCTGCGATCGGCAACACCAGACTCGGATCCGAACTCGAGGTACTGCTGGCACTCGGTGCGGCGCACGGCACCGCACAGTTGGTGGCGGCGTTGACCCGGGCGGTGGCGTTCCGACGATTCCGAGCCGCTGATGTCCGATCGATACTCGCTGCCGGTGCCGGAACGCCGCAGCCCAGGCCGGCCGGGGACGCGTTGATTCTGGACCTGCCGACCGCACCGACACGTTCACTCGATGCCTACGCCATCCGGACCCCCGCACCCGAAACACAGGTGCCGTCATGACCGACACCACCACCACTGAGCAGTCCCCGAAGACTGCTGCGCCCCAGCATGTTCCCGAACTCGCTGCTGATCTCGACGCCGGACTGCGGCGCCTCAAACTGGCTGCGATCCGCCGAACCGCACCGGAGGTGTTGATCACCGCGAAGACGCAACGCTGGACCCCGGAAGAAGTGCTGCGGACGCTCATCGAGTCCGAACTCGCCGCACGCGATGCCTCCAACATCGTCAACCGACTCAAAGCAGCGGCGTTCCCGGTGACAAAAACGTTGGAATCCTTCGATGTCGCTGCGTCGTCGATCCGACCAAAAGTGTTCGACTACCTCTCCAGCCTGGAATGGGTTCGGGCACAGTCGAACCTGGCGATGATCGGACCCGCCGGGACAGGCAAGTCGCATACCTTGATCGGACTCGGAGTCGCCGCCGTCCACGCCGGCCACAAGGTCCGCTACTTCACCGCCGCCGACCTCGTCGAAACCCTCTATCGCGGCTTGGCCGACAACACCGTCGGCAAGATCATCGAATCCCTGCTTCGAGTCGACCTGATCATCATCGACGAAATGGGCTTCGCCCCACTCGACGACACCGGCACCCAGTTGCTGTTCCGTCTCGTCGCCGGAGCCTACGAACGCCGCTCGTTGGCGATCGGATCGCACTGGCCGTTCGAGCAATGGGGACGGTTCCTCCCAGAGCACACCACCGCCGCCTCGATCCTCGACCGGCTACTCCACCACGCCACCATCGTCGTCACCGACGGCGAGTCTTACCGCATGAAAGACGCACAACACCGAAAGGACCGCCCCTGACAAACCGGAAACATCAACACGGGCCGGGGCCTTTAACCTGGCCACCAGCGGGGACTTCAACTTGGCCATTGACA
>NZ_NPFV01000009.1:0-296938 GCF_002259365.1 Rhodococcus sp. 14-2496-1d
TCCTGACGCCCTGGAGATGGCACGCGCCATCGTCGCCACTCAGCAGCAGGAAATCGAGACCATGCAGCGGCTGCTCGGCTGACCCGGCCCGCCACACAAAACAATGGCCGCATCCTCTCCGGCGGAGAGGGTGCGGCCATCAGCGTTTCGCAGTCGTCAGGGCTGCGTTTCCGGTACGAGATCAGCTCTCACAGTGACGGTGTGCGCTGCGACGGAGGATTGGAACTCCCCTCGTTCAGCGCTCCGGCGATGGTGTCGGGCGTGAGGTCGAGTCGCCGGAGCAGCTGCGCGTTCGCGGCGACGATGATCGTCGACAGCGACATCAGGATCGCGCCGATGGACATGGGCAGTACGAACCCGACCGGTGCGAGCACTCCTGCCGCGAGTGGGACTGAGATGAGGTTGTATCCCGCTGCCCACCAGAGGTTTTGCTTCATCTTTCGGTACGAGGCGCGCGAGAGTTCGATTACCGACAGCACCGACCGCGGGTCGTCGCTGGCGAGGATCACTCCGGCCGATGCGATAGCGACGTCGGTGCCGGCCCCGATCGCGATACCGACGTCCGCTTGCGCGAGCGCTGGGGCGTCGTTGACTCCGTCGCCGACCATCGCCACGGTGCGTCCTTCGCTCTGGAGTGCAGCGACGGTGTGGGACTTGTCTTCCGGTTTCACCCCGGCGAAGTAGCGGTCCACACCGAGTTCGGTCGCGACGGACTTCGCGACGGCATCGGCATCACCGGTGATCATCACGACGGTGATTCCGCGGGCGTGGAGTGCATCGATCGCGGTGCGTGATTCTGACCGGATCTCGTCGGCGAGCGCGAGTGCACCGATCACGGCCCCGTCGGCGAGGACGTGCAGGATGATCGCCCCGTCACCGCGCCACCGGTCGGCGACGGCGAGTTCGGATCCGTGTTCCTGCTCGAGCAGCGCGGGCCCGCCGACCTGTACGCGGGTACCGTCGACATTCGCAGAGACCCCGACAGCGGGGGACGACTGGAAGTCAGTGGCCGCCGGGACGGTCAGGTTCCGTGATCGTGCGGCACCGATGATGGCGCGTGCGAGTGGGTGCTCTGAGTCGGCTTCTGCGGCAGCAGCCAAAGCGAGGACATTGTCGGCGGTGCGCCCGTTCGTCACCTCGATTGCGGTGACGGTGGGTTCACCCTTGGTGAGGGTCCCGGTCTTGTCGAAGAGCACGGTGTCCACTGTGCGCATGGTTTCGAGTGCGAGCCGGTCCTTGACCAGAACGCCGCCGCGGGCAGCGCGTTCGGTGGCGATGGAGACCACCAGCGGGATCGCGAGTCCGAGTGCGTGCGGGCAGGCGATGACCAGCACGGTGATGGTGCGGATGACGGCGTCGTCGGGCATCCCGACCAGGGTCCACACGGCGGCGGTGATGATCGCGGATCCGAGAGCGAACCAGAACAGCCAGCCGGCGGCGGTGTCGGCGATGCGCTGAGCGCGCGAGGTCGAGTTCTGGGCGTCGGCGACGAGCCGGCCGATGCCGGCGAGGGCGGTGTCCTCCCCTACTGCGGTGACCTGGATGCGCAGGCCGGAGTCGGTGGCGACAGTGCCGGCGATGACCTGGTCGCCGTCGCTGCGGCGGACGGTGCGTGATTCGCCGGTGATCATCGATTCGTCCATGCTCGCCGATCCGGAGACGATGGTGCCGTCCGCGGGTACGCGTCCGCCGGGGCGGACGACGACGAGATCACCGAGCTGCAGCTCGGCCGGGGATACCTGCACTACGTCGTCGCCGTCGACGCGTTCGGCGGTGTCCGGGAGCAGTGCTGCCAACGAGTCCAGGGCGGAGGTGGTCTGAGCGAGGGATCGCATTTCGATCCAGTGCCCGAGCAACATGATCACGATCAGCAGGGCAAGTTCCCACCAGAAGTCGAGCTGATGATCGAGCAGGCCGAGGCTCGCTCCCATCGACGCGACGAATGCGACGGTAATCGCGAGGGCGATGAGCAGCATCATTCCTGGTGCACGTGAACGGATTTCGCTGACTGCGCCGGTGAGGAACGGGGAACCGCCCCAGACATACATCACGGTGCCCAGTACCGGGGAGACCCACGCGATCCACGCTGCGTCGGGCAGCGAGTATCCGAGGAGCATCGCGAACATGTTCGAGGCAACGATCACCGGGACGGCGAGGACCAGCATGATCGCGAACAGGCGACGGAACATGCCGACGTGATCGCCGTGACCGGCATGGCCACCGTGCCCGGTATGGCCTTCGTGTTCAGTCTGCTCGCCGTGTCCGGTGTGGGCTGCGCTGTGTCCAGACGGGTCGTGGCCCGACTGTGTGCCCGCTGTCTCGGCCACGCCGACATCGGCGTGTGTGTGGTTGTTCATCGTGCGAATCCTTCTCTCCACCGAGTTCAGCGGCTACGCGGTGCGTGAATCTGCGGGTTGCGGTTCGGCTGTGTATCCGGCATCGCGAACGGCGGCGACGACCTGGGCGTGGTCGGGCTCATCGGCGCTTGTCACCGTCAGCGTCCCCGCCGACGCCGATGCTTCGACCGTGTCGACCCCGGCCACAGCACCGACTTCTTCCCGGACCGACGCCTCGCAGTGTCCGCAGGTCATGCCGGTGACTCGGTAATTCGTGGTGATCATGAGGTACTCCTTCATCTTGAGTGATACCCCCAGGGGGTATCTTGCGACGATTCGGACCATACCCCCTCCCCGTACCGTTGAAAAGGGGGCATCCATGTCACAACCGCCTACTTGCATCTGCGTCGATCTCCGGGGGCGGCCGCGGGCTCGTCGGTCATCAGCAGCTGAAGAGCATCACGTGAACATGCATCGAATGACTGTTACATTCATCCAGTGCCGGTCGACCCTGTTGCCAAAAAGCCCGCGTCCGACGCCAAAGGTTCCGCCGACCGCTTCCTCAGTGATGGCGTCGTATTACTGGTTCCGGAGGAAACGGTCCTGGAAGGAATGATCGACGGATGGGAGACGCAGCAACGTGCGCGGATGCTCGCAAACTTGACGATCGAGCGACGGACACAGATCGTGCGGAGGCTGGTCGCATTCACGAACGACTACCCCTGGAACTGGTCGTCGATGGACGTCGAGGAGTGGACCGCACATCTTGTCGATTCGGGGGTCGCTCACTCGACTGTGCGGCTCTACCAGATGGCCGCGTCGCTGTTCTGCGCCTACATCACTGATGTCCGATATCGGTGGGATGAAGTGTGTCAGCGATACTTTCGCGTTCACCCGGTGCAGGTTTTCCACGAATGGAACACCGTCGTCCACCGCGGGGAGTACGAAGGTCGACCAGGAAACCGGCCACTGACGAGGGACGAGTTACAGGCCTTCTTCGACTACTGCGATGAGCGGGTGAACCGGGTTGGGTTGTCCGGCCGCAAGGGATGGCTTGCCAGTTACCGAGACGCGACGTTGTTCAAGGTCATCTATGCCTGGGGGCTGCGTCGCCGCGAGGCAGCGATGTTGGACATCGTGGACTGGACCGCGAACTCCGCGGCCAAAGAGTTCGGCCGCCATGGCGCATTGTCGGTTCGCTACGGCAAAGCCCTCAATGGAGGGCCACCGCGCCGCCGAACGGTACTGACCACGATGGGGTGGGCCGCCGAAGCCGTCGCCGAGTGGGTCACCGAGATTCGGCCCCTGTACGACACCGACCATCTCGCCATGTGGCCGACAGAACGTCGGGCACGCGTCGGCACCGAGTCGATTTCGCACCGTTTCGCCGAGTACCGGGACGCAATCGGACTGGAGAAGCATCTCGGTCCGCACTGCCTACGGCACTCGTATGCGACACACCTACTCGAAGACGGTTTCGACCACCTGTTTGTTCAGCAACAACTCGGACACTCCTGGGGATCTACCACCGCGATCTACACCAGCGTCGGCACCGACTACAAGAACAATGCCCTCCGACGGGCATTGGACCGAGCGTTCACCGCAGAGTAGGACGGAGACAGGGATGCAACAGCCACGCTTGAACTACGACTGGCACCTACGCCGACTGTTGGCCGAGAGGGGAATATTCGCGACGACCGGTTTGGGACCGCTGCTTGCCGAGCGCGGGATCAGTTTGTCCGAAGCTCAGGTGTATCGCCTGGTCACTGGAACGCCGGAACGCCTCAGCCTGCGTACCCTCGCGGCGCTCTGCGACATACTCTCGTGCACACCGAACGATCTGATCGAACCAGTCGCCGAACGGGCGACGGTGCGAGCGACCGGTACAACTACCCATCGGCCCAAGACCGCAGCAACACCATCCGACGCGAAGACGCGCACACCACGGCGAGCGGAAATCAAACGTAAGAAGTGATCAATACTGTTTGTGTACTGTGCAATTCAGTCGTAGACCGCGTCCGGGTGTGCGACCGCTGCAGGAAAAGACGACGACAGCATCGCGGCGCGTGCACCGGCTGCACGAAACCCGACAAGCTGTTGGACGACAACGCATTATGCCGATGGTGTCGCGAGAAGGCGCAGCGAAGCTGCCCGCGGTGCCCCAGCGTCGGTCAGCCCCTGATCGCCATGGACGGCGAACGCATGTGCGCGCGATGCGCGCTCCGCTGCCACCTCGAGCACGTCTTACCACCGACTGCCGACGGGCTCCTGGAACCACTTCGTGACGCCATAATGCAGGCTGAACCGACGACCACACGGCGATGGCTGAACCGCAACACGGACCTATTGCGCGGCCTCCACGACGGCACCATTCCCCTCACGCACGAATCACTCGACCTGCTCCCTCGGCCCAAGTCGGTCGACTACCTCCGATCACTCCTCATCGCTACGGGCATCCTCGACCCCGACGTGCACCGTAGTCTCCGGCGGCTCGAGACGGAGCTCCCGCAACTCCTCAGCGGACTCGACACAGGCCATCGCAAGCTCGCTAGCCAGTGGACGCACTGGGCTGTACTGCCGCGTTTGCGCGGACTCGAAACGCACCGACCGATCGGCACCGCCGTACAGAACGCACGTTGCCAGATCCTCCAAGTCATTCAGTTCCTCAACACACTCGAACGACGAGGAACCGAGATGCCTCGATGTGCGCAATACGACATTGACGCCTGGTTCGCAGAGCCCGGTGCGTCCCGATGGCACATCCGCCCGTTTTTGAGCTGGGCACAAAGAACACGGCACCTATCGAAAGAGATTGCCCTCCCGAAAGAGCGTCGAGCCCATGCAGAACTACCGACCGACGCCGAGGATCGCTGGCAGATCGGCCGGCGCCTTATCCACGACGAGTCACTCGACCCGGTAGATCGACTGGCCGGTGCGCTGGTCGCCCTCTACGCCCAGCCGCTACGGCGAATCGTCAGCCTCACCACAGCCGACGTGATCGCCACCGCGACAACCACAGGTCTACGACTCGGTCCCACCGACGTCCTCGACCTGCCAGATCCGTTCGCAGCCATCGCCCGAAATCTACCCCTCAAGCGGCGCACCGGAACTGCGGAACAACTACCTACGACATGGCTTTTCGCAGGTGGCCACGCAGGCAAACCGTTGAGTGCAACCAGTCTAGGAAACAGGCTGCGCGCCATTGGAATCGAGCCCCGAAAGCTACGACTGTCCGCCACCGAACAGCTAGCCCGTGAGCTCCCGCCGAGTGTGCTCGCGGGAATCCTAGGGCTCAACGCTCATACCGTCGCCAAACACACCTTCAAGACGAACGGCCAATGGGCAAACTACGCCGCCGACCGCCGACCCTGAGCGACGGCATTCGCACCCCCGAATACACCATCCCTGCCAGTGCTGTAGGAGTGGAACGAGGCCACGTGATCGAGGTACGCGCGCCACGTGTCGGAGCTGGTCAGCTCGGCTACCTTGTCGGTGATCGAGGCGTGCAGTGATGCCGCCAGCTCGCGGCGTGCTTCGGCCTTGTCCGCTGCGCTGGTCTTGGTCCGTGATGCCATGACTGGCCCCTCTCCCTCGTGACCGGTCCCCCGGCCTGCTGTGCCAATTTCTTGTCGCCGTCATCTGGCGTGAGGAGAGACAGCAGCGCACGGGAACGACGGGGCAACCCCGCGGCCGGACAGTTTTCGTGGGAGCGCAGCGAGTACGGGACGAAAAGTGTTCGGAGCCTTCGGCCGTAGCGCAGCGGAGCGAGGGGTTGAGGCGGCGGGCACGGGTGATGCAGTATCGCCGGGAGCCAGATGTGCGACAAGAAATCGATGTCTTTCGACGGTGCGGAGCGCAGCGGAGTTCGGTTCGGGGGACGCCCGCAGGGCGGCCGGCACCGCCGGGCAGGCGAGAACGCTCGCTCGTCGGTGTCGGCGGGGTGGCCACCTCCCACCTGTGGAGCTGGCGCGGTGACTGTGCGGGAGCGACGGAGGCCGGCCACACTCGGTGCCGCGGTAGCACCTGCCTTCTCAGGGGCTTCGGCACGGGGCGGCCACTCGTGGGGATGCAAAACAAGCGGCCCCCGGTATGTACCGGGGGCCGTAGACGGAAGCTGCTGCTATGAGTCAATAAGTGCTGTTCAGTGGGAGGACGTTGGCTACGGAACTGGGTCTCTGCCGATCAGAGGGTCATCGTCGTCGTCTCGGAATTGAAGGAGAATGTCGAGACTCTCGCGTTGATCAGGCATCACATCCACCACTTCGAGTTTCCGGTCTGCGCCATCGGCGAACTGGGACATTTTGTCGATGGTGTCGACGGTGTCGATGGTGTCGGCGGTGGCACGGACCGCCCCGAGGAACATCTCGTTGACTATCTCGAACAGTGCTATCTCTTTGATCAGTTTCCTGCTGCAGAGGACCTTTCCATCGATCCGGGGCGCGTTGGCACCGTAGAGCTCTACTACATGACGTGATCGGGGCTCTTGCTCATCGCTCATAGCGAGTACCTTTCAGAATCAGTTCCTCAACAATACCACCGAGAATCTTTAGTATTCCTAAGAACGTGAGCAGTCGAGATGCTGATAGCATCTAGGCATCTACACGCGAGCGGCTGGTGCGATTGCACCTGCCATCATCGAATCAATAGGAGAGAACCGTGGACACTGCATTCTCGACATCGCCGCCGTCGATCGCCTACCACTCAGGAGCGGTTCGGCTTCGCGACGAGAGATTCTAGGGAGAGGGGATGGCAACTACAACGACTGCATTCTCGGTCCGGTTAGAACCTGCCGACCACGAGGTTCTGGCGGGAATGGCGAAGTTGCACAACACGACCGCCGCAGAGATGGCGAGGAAGCTCATCATCGACGGCCTTGAGCTGATGCTCGACCCGGCCGAAATCACCGCCGCGATCGAGAAAGAGAAGGAGCGGTTGCTCAACGCTGCAAAGCAGATGAGTAGCAAACGCATGGCATCGCCGCCGAAAAGTGACGCGGTCGAAACCGTGGACACCACGGAAGCATCCGCAACCAGCTCCGTCACCGAGAAGACACCGGGCCAAACAGCAAAGAAGACCAAGACCTAACCCCACCGATTCGACTACAGCAAGAAGGGGAACGGCCGACGTCGGCCGTTCCCCTTCTTGCTGTCCAGCACATAGTTGGCCTTCTCAGCCAAAACGCAGATACTCAGCATCTCAGCATTGCCAACTCCGTGGTTCTGCGATACTTTCGTCTCACGCCAGTGAACCCCGCATCCAGCGAGGTAGGGGCGCGACACAGGGAGACGGCTATGAATTCCAATTACGTCGCTATCGACGGCCCCGACATCCCGGGGCCGCGAGATGCCGCTAGTACCGGGACCAACTGCTCCATCACCACGTTGTCGATGGACATGATCGATTCGACTTCGCAGCGATACTCGAAATCGATCATGTCCTCGAACACCGAGTTCATGAAGATGTACGACGTCTGGTCGAAGCACCTCGACGCAGCGCCGTTCAAGTTCGTCGAGAAGTTCTCCGGCGATGGTCTTCACATCACGGCCGACAGCATGCATGCCGGCGAGGTCATCAACCTGGCAATGGCAATGCTTCACGAATTCGAGAAGCTGGGGGCCACTGCCGGTGGCCAACCGATGGGCGAGATCGATTTTCAGGTCCGAGCCGGCATCGCGACCGGACCTGCATTCCGGTTTCGGCCGAAGCATGGCGGGAACGTCGACCATCTATCGTCGGTGTGCGACCGTTCGGCACGACTGTGCTCCGCCGCCTCCGCGCAAGCACTGTTCGTGGATCCTCACACCGTCAACGCTGCCAACATGACTCTGGTGACCTCACCGCTCGGAGACATGCTGAGCCGCACTCCTGACGACTACCTGGGCGACAAGCAGAGTGTGCAGCTCAAGGGGATCCCCGAACCAGTGCCCTACTTCGAGCTGCTCTGGTCGAAGGGCCGTTTCGGCGTCCGCTCGTCCGTCGTCACCGAGATCTCGTCCGCGCCGACGCCGCCGCCTCCAGGATCACCGAGCCCGGCGGCGGCCCGATCCTCTACAGGGAGCGATCAGTTGATCGGGACGACGAAGGTGTGGATGTCGGACCGTGGGTACGGATTCGTCACCGGCCACGACGGGGAGGACTTCCACGTCTCGAGTCGAGCACTTCTCTACGGCGAGGATGCCGAGCATCTGAGAACCGGAACTCGAGTTGTGTTCCTTCCCGCCGATGCCGCCGAGGCGGGGAAGTCCCGGCGAGCCTTCAGCGTGGTCTTGGTCGGGCAAGAGGCCGAAGGCCGAGTGTCGTTCGTTCATGCCGAGAAGCCGTTCGGCTTCATCGCGGTCGCGGACGACCACGGGCGAGAGCTTCGGTTTCACATGGTGGTCGACGCGGCACTCCGTACGGCCCTCAAGGCCGGCGACGAAGTAGGGTTCCAGGTCGCTCTCGACGCCAGCGGCACTCGTGCGCGGGCCATCAACGTCGGCAAGCTCGGCGAAGGTGACCTTGCCGTTGCATAGATTGCTTCACATGGAGATGCGGTCCGTTTCGCCCACCGGCGAAGCGGACCGCATCTCTGTGTCGGTCTTGAGATAGCCACGAACCATGTTCGCCGTCCCGTGGTCCTGCTTCCGGTGTCTGTCTTGAACATTGACGGTTGTACACAGGTCCACAAGGGCAAGGATTCGCGCAGTATGTGCTGCGACTTCCGCTGGAAGCGGAGGGCCGTCGACGGTTCTGATTCGCATGCCACAAGCATGGCAGCGGGTACCGACAGAAATGGTTCTCTTGCAACGACTTTAGCGGGGTCCGCGGCCGCACGGTTCTAGAGGTAGAGCAGGTGGGTGGCGGTGCCGTCGAAGTGTTCGAGGTTGTCGAGGACGCCGGTGTAGTTGGCGGGTCGGCAGGCTCCGAGGCTGACGATGAGGGCGCAGGCTCCGTCGATGGTGACGAGGTAGGTCGGTGGGGTGTTGGTGGGGCTGGCATCGGCGTGGGCCTGGGCGTCGAGGAGGGCGTAGCGGACGGCGTCGGCGGCAGCTCGTTTCGCCGCGTCGAGGCTGGGTTCTGCTCCTGCGGCGGTGATGGTTTCGGGTCGTCGGTCGGGGCGGGTGGTGACGGTCCAGGTGATCATCGGTGTCGTGTTCCTTCGGTGGGTGAGCCGGGCGACCTGCGGGTGCGGGGGTTCTTCCAGCATCGCGTACCGAGCGCCAGCGAGGTCCGCGATGCGCAGGCATTTTCCGGAATCTGGGGATAGAGAGTTTCCCTGTGGATGGATACGACTCGGCCCCGGAGCCCGTGTCGGGTCCGGGGCCGCGTCCGTGCGCCGGGGTCAGAGGCGTCGTCGCCAGGGTGCGGCCATGTCTTCCTGGTGTTCGCGTTCGGCGTCGTCGAATGCGTCGGTGAGGGTGGTGGGGTCGCTGAGGTACTGGTCGCCGTCGGTGAAGATCGCGACGGCCATGCGGTGGACGTTTCGGAGCTCGTCGAGCATGGTGACGTAGCCGAGGCGGTCGATGATGCGCCAGGTGACCGGTCCCATGTGGACCTCGACCCAGTGCATGGTGCGTCGACGTGCGGGTACGTACTGCTCGCGTGGGGTGACGGCGGTTTCCGGTGGCGCGATCCAGACGACGGACATGGCGGCGCGGGCGTAGTCGTCGCCCGGTCCCCCGGGCTGGGGTGCCTGGTTGTCGATGCGGCCGATGAGGGTGCGGGCGTCGGCCAGTCCGGCGATGAACGCGTGGACGGCGGCGGCGGAGCGGAAGGTCATCATCAGGCGGCCCATGGTGACGATCATCTGGGCGTCGTCGGTGGCGGCGGCGTGGACGTTGACCACGGCGTTCTGGCGTCCGACGATGGTGGCGGTCGTGTGGGTGACCACTGCGCCGTAGTTGTCGGTGTCGGTGCTGCTGTGGGCTTTCTGGGCGGTAGTCTTCGGCATCTCGCGCTCCCCTACTCAACGTGGCGACCTCGCGGCCCGCCAATTTTTTTGCCGTTCTGGCAGAGGAGAGTTGGACCGGCATGAGGGGGCCGGAGTGCAATGGTCGGGCCGGAAAGTTTTCAGCCGGAGGCGTCTGTGAAAAGTTTCCGGAGCCCTTCGGGCCGGGAGCGCAGCGGACGCCGGCGGTTGCGCGGAGGTCACCGCCGGTCAAAATCGGAAGGCCAGAAGGGAAAACAAGAATTCTTTTCACAGGACGGAGCGCAGCGGAGTTCGATGCGGTGGACGCCCGCAGGGTGGCCCGGCCCCACGCGAGCCGCTGAGCCCTTATTGCGCAACGGATAAGGCCCGCACCCTGTGTCGGGTGCGGGCCTTATCGGTCTGCGGCTGGTGCCTGTGTCAGGTCAGCTCGGCGGGTGGGGTGGTCGGGCGCCCTTCGGCGGTGTCACGGAGCCACTGCGGCACCTCTCGGCCGGTGCGTTCGCGGAGCGCGATCGAGGCGCGGGCTGCTGCGGCGGCGACTCGGGGACGCTCGGCGGGGCGGTCGGTGCGCTTTTCGGTGGTGGTCATCATGGGTCCTCCTGATCGTTCTGGTTGTCAGTGTCCTCGGTTTGGTCCTGGTCCGCCAGTGCACGTCGGGCTGCAGCTCGATCGGAGACCGCGACCAGGACGTCCTGCTCGGTTCGGGTGATCAGTGCGGAGTCGGTGACGGTGGCGTAGATGTCCCATCCGAGTTCGGCTTCGGTGTCGTTGTCGCTGGTGGTGCGCTCGAGGCACCAGGTGATCCGTTGCCAGGCTTGGGCGCGTTTGTCGGCCACGGTGCGTTGGCGGACGGTCAGGGCGACGCCGACGACGGCGAGGACGCCGACGATCAGGGTGACCCATGCTTGAGCGGGCATCAGGGGCGTTCCTTCCAGGTGGTGCCCCGGTGCCGTCTGGCACCGGGGCGGGTGTTCTACCGGCGTGAGGTTCCGCGGACGATGTCGCCTTCGATGTAGGTGAATCCATCTCCGCGGCCGTCACGGAGCGCGAAGTGGTAGTCCGCGTGAATCCAGACGGTAGCGAAGTGTCCGGCGTCGGTGAGTGTGCCGAGTAGGTCTCGGTCGGCCCCGTTCGGGAAGAACGCCACTCCGGACGAGGGCGGGTAGTAGCGGTTGAGGGTGTCGATCAGCGATTCGACGCTCCGACATTCGGCGGCCGCGTCGAGGGCCTTGTCGTAGGTGGTCCAGTAGTCGTCGATGTCGTTGGCGGTCATGGCTTCTGCTCCTCGGTCGGTGCGGTTCGGATGGGTGAGCGGGCAGGGTCAGTAGTCCTCGTCCCAGTGCTCGCCTGCGTAGGTGGGGTCGAAGTCGGCGGGTGCGTGGGCCGGGTAACGGCGGCGGAGGTCGTCCTCGA
This sequence comes from Rhodococcus sp. 14-2496-1d, assembly GCF_002259365.1. Classification (NCBI taxonomy): domain Bacteria; kingdom Bacillati; phylum Actinomycetota; class Actinomycetes; order Mycobacteriales; family Nocardiaceae; genus Rhodococcus; species Rhodococcus sp. 14-2496-1d. The sequence continues at coordinate 11,659 of NZ_NPFV01000009.1, forward strand.
GGTCGAGACGGCCTTGCCAGTGCTTGTCGCACCTCGGATGCGATACCCCGGTCCCGGACAGTGCGTCCCGGTATTCGACGTCACCGGTGCAGTCGGGGCCGTCCGCGATGCAGGTGACGGCGTCGGTGTTCGTGGTCTCGGTCATAACTGTTGCTGCCCTTCGGAACTCGTGCCGGGTCGGTGTTGCGTCCTCCCCTGCGTTCTTTCGCCGTCATCTGGCGTGGGGAGAGTAGGCGGCGCACGGGAACGGCGTCCTGCCCCTGGGCCGGGAAGTTTTCAGCCGGAGGCGTTCGTGAAAAGTTCTCGGCGCCCGCAGGGCCGGAGCATCGCGGAGTCAGGGGTGGGTAAGGCGGGCACGGGTGACGCAGACTCGATGGCAGCCAGATGCCCGAAAGAACGATGCTCTTCTACGGTGCGGAGCGCAGCGGAGCTCCACTCAGGGGACACCGCAGGTGGCCGGCACCGCCGGCAGGCGGAATGCGCGACCGCTCGTCGATGTCGTCAGATGGCAACCTTCCACCTGTGGAGCACTTCGGGTAACTGTGCGGGAGCGACGGGGACCGACCACGCTCGGTAGCGCCGCGAGGCTCGCTGGTGAGGCATACTTCTGCGTGCTCCAACAGGCATGATGCTTCAGACTATTAATAAAACTAGCTATAGTTCGTGCCACGAAGCTGGATAGTTTGCTACGTTCTCGGCATGACAACCAACGAAGACACAGTGGCAGTGTTCACCGGCAAGAGCCTCGACTCGATTCTGGGTGAGGGTGGGTCGCAGTCGTGGAAACTGGATGCAGCGCGAGCCAGGAAGTGCCAGTACGTGGTGTGCACGCAGAATGCACACAACGTCGAGGCGTATGCGGACGGCACCGAGGATCATGGGAGCGCTTTTTTGGTGGGGCGGATTTCTCGGCTGGTTCCCGCGACGGACGATAGGCCCGACCGGTGGAAGATTCAGTTCAGCGAGTACGCCCACATCAGCGTCCCTGATGTCTGGACGGGTGACCGAAATCCGGTGCGGTACACCACGTTGGACGATCTGGGAATCGACCTGGCGGATGCGAATTTCGAGAAATTCGACGATCAGTCCACGAGTACGCAAGCACCGACGACGGAGGTCGCCGCGTTGACGATCCGGCAGGCGAAGGCCGGTCTGGCGAAGACGTACGACGTCGATGTCGACGCCATCGAGATCGTCATCCGCGGATAGCCGAACGTCCGCCTGACTGTCGCAGGCGGCACCGGAACGTGTGTCGACTGCCTTACCCTCGCCCGTACGACGGACTGTGGGCGTCGATGACGAGATCTGTGTAAATAGGTCGGCGCTGGCCGGTAACGTCCGCTCTCATCGACCCAGAAGGGATCCACCGTAAATGGCGACGACGGACGCAGGCGATGTCGAGGTGCTCGTCGGTTACCTCACGGCTGAGATCACTGAGATGCACGCTGCCCCGGACGGATGGCCGGGGCATGTGGAATTGGCGTTGATCGATGCGGTCCTGTCGATCAGAGCGGTCTACGGAGTCTCTGCCGACACGGGCGTACGCGGCGCGATCAAGCGGTACAAGGCCGAGTCCGGCAGGCAAAGTTGGGACGACCTCGGTGTACTGGGCGAGGCCGACCCGCAGTGGCTTCAGACGGTGCTCGGCAATAAGCAGAAGACCGGGGGTGTGCCGAAGGCTGAGGCGATCGTCTCTGCTGCCGGCCGGCTCGCAGCGTCGGGCGCGCGCCACGCATCCGACATCGATCGGGACTCGGCAGCGCAGCGAGCCGCGTACTGCGGAACTCGCGGCTTGGGCCCGGTGACGTGGGACTACTTCCTCATGCTGGTCGGCCACGACGGCGTCAAAGCCGACACTCTCGTCACTCGATTCGTGGTGGAGGCGTTGGGTCGCAGACTCGGGAGCGAAGAAGTCTCACGGCTGGTGACCGACGCTGCGAGGCGAATGGACATGCCGGTGTCGGCACTCGACCACTCGATCTGGCGGCACATGAGTAGACCTCGGAAGAGCTAGTTCCGTTCACCTGTCCGATCGAGGGAGAATTTTCATGGCCATCGATTTCGAGTTCATCGGCATGTCGACCCATCGAGTGCGATGCTGCACGACCACCACGGGACCCGGTATGCGGCCGACGTGGCCGAATGCTCGTCGATCGAGCTCACGAACCGCTTCGACTCACTCGTGACAGCACCGAAGAGTGGCGACGAGCCCTTCACGCAGCAGGGGCAGTCGATCGGATCGGATCTTCACCAGTTCTGGCGTTGGGCGTGCTCGGATCTCATCGGGAACGCCCAACGCGGTGTTCTCGCCGAATACATCGTCGGACTCGCACTCGGATGCGTAGCCGATGGAGTCCGAGTGGAGTGGGATGCTTCTGATCTACTGACCGAAGGGGGAATTCGCGTCGAGGTGAAATCGTCTGCGTACCTGCAAAGTTGGAAGCAGGAGAGGTTGTCGACGATCAGCTTCGGGATCCAGCCAACGAACGGCTGGGACGCGACGACGAACACAATTGCCGCGCAACGGAAGCGGCAGGCCGACGTCTACGTCTTTTGCGTCTTCAAACAGACTGATCGGGCCACCGCTGACCCGCTCGACCTAGACCAGTGGGACTTCTACGTGATGTCCACCCAGCGCCTCAACTCCACGTTCGGGGAGCAGAAGTCGATTGTGTTGAGCAGTCTGCTCTCGCACGATCCCGTCGAATGTTCGTTCTCCGGACTCGCCAGTGCTGTCCAGGCCGCCGCGCGCGAACAATCCTGACTCCGACCGAGCAGGCTTCGTGGCGGCACGCCCCTTCGCACTCGAGGATTCGACACCGGAGCGTCCTGCGTCTGCGGCTCGACCAGGAAGACTCCGCTGGGCCACGACCTCTTCAGTGACCGAAACGCCGAAGAGTCCCCGTGGATGGCGGTTGTCGTCGATGTAAGCGGCATACTCGGTCTGATCGTCCCCGACGTTGAGGTGGTTTCGGTAGTCATGGCGAGTGTGCACGAGGTTATCGAAGCGTTCCGCGGTGAGCCGTCGAATTCGGAGCGGGGCACCAAGTTCGAGCAGCTGATGGTTCGATACTTCGAGCTCGATCCGACGCTGGCGCAGCAGTACGAGCAGGTGTGGCGGTGGATCGACTGGCCCGACCGTCAAGGTAAGGCCGACACCGGCATCGACCTGGTCGCCCGCGAACGCGACACCGGCGACTACACCGCGATCCAGTGCAAGTTCTACGAACCGACCACCACGTTGAGCAAAGGCGATCTCGACTCGTTCTTCACCGCCTCCGGACAAACATTTCCCACCGCCGATGGGGATCGGTCGTTCACCAACCGCGTGATCATCTCCACCACCGACCGGTGGGGAAAGAACGCCGAAGACGCCATCAACCACCAGACCATCCCCGTCCAACGGATCGGTCTGGCCGAGATCGCCGAAGCCCCGATCGACTGGGACATCGCATGGCCGCAGGGCGAACTGACGGTCGAGTTGAGTGAAGCGATCCGCAACGAACCCCGCCCACACCAGGTCGAGGCGATCGACGCTGTCTTCGCCGGATTCTCCGCCGGCAACGACCGCGGGAAACTGATCATGGCCTGCGGAACCGGAAAGACGTTCACCGCACTCAAGATCGCCGAACGCACGGCAGCCGAAGCCGGCGGCAGTGCACGCATCCTGTTCGCCGTCCCCTCCATCTCCCTGCTCTCGCAGACACTCCGAGAGTGGACCGCACAAACCCAGCTCGACATTCGCGCGTTCGCCGTGTGCTCGGACTCGAAAGTCTCCCGCTCCGCCGAGGACTACAGCACCGTCGACGTCGCGATCCCGGTGACCACCGACCCCGACAACCTCGCATCGCACATGGCGCACCGCAAACGCTCCAAAGGACTGACCGTGGTGTTCACCACCTACCAGTCCCTGCCGACGGTCGCTGCGGCGCAAGGACTGGGGGTGGATGCGTTCGATCTGGTGATCTGCGACGAAGCGCATCGCACCACCGGTGTCACCGTCGCCGGCGCGGACGAATCGAACTTCGTCCGCGTCCACGACGCCAAGTTCCTCAAAGCATCACGGCGGCTGTACATGACGGCCACGCCCCGGATCTTCGACGACGCCGTCAAGGAAAAAGCCGCCGACCACTCCGCCGAGTTGTCGTCGATGGACGACATCGACATCTTCGGCCCCGAGATGCACCGATTGTCCTTCGGTGACGCCGTCGAGCGCGGGTTGCTCACCGACTATAAAGTCATCGTGCTCACCGTCGACGAGGACCTCGTCGCAGCCCCTATGCAGAAACAGCTCGCCGGCAACTTCGCCGAACTCCAACTCGACGATGCCTCCAAGATCGTCGGCTGCTGGAACGGTCTCGCTAAGCGCGCCGGCCGCTCCCCTGACGGCGACGGGTTCGCGATCGGCGCACCCCCGATGAAACGGGCCGTGGCGTTCGCCAAGGACATCGCCGCCTCCAAGCAGGTCGCCGAAGTGTTCCCCGACGTAGTCGACGCCTACCGCGCCCTCCTCGAGGAAAACGAGAACGACGGCGAACAGGTCGACGCCACCAACCGAGACCTCGTCGTCTCCGCCCGCCACGTCGACGGCACTTTCAACGCTCTCAAGCGCAACGAGCAACTGTCCTGGCTCAAAGCGCCAGTCCCCGAGGGTGAATGCCGCATCCTGTCCAACGCACGCTGCCTGTCCGAGGGCGTCGACGTCCCGGCCCTCGACGCCGTGTTGTTCCTGCACCCCCGCAACTCCGTCGTCGACGTCGTCCAGTCCGTAGGGCGCGTCATGCGCCTTTCCCCCGGAAAGGACTACGGGTACATCATCCTGCCCGTCGCCGTGCCCGCCGGAGTGTCACCGTCGCAGGCCCTCGCTGACAACCGCCGCTTCAAGGTGGTGTGGCAGGTCCTCAACGCCCTTCGAGCGCATGATGATCGGTTCAACGCGATGGTCAACTCCATCGCCCTCAACGCCACCACAAAACAAGCAAAAGCCGGCCAGGGGAACGATCGCCTCCTCGGCGGACACATCGGCCCGACCACCGACTCCGACGAAACGATCGGCGACGGACACCCCACCCCGGACACGGATCCGAAGCAGGACAACGGCGAAGGTGGCGGTGGTGGGGTGGCGTCGCAGATGGCGTTGTTCGCACTCTCGGAGTGGCAGGAAGCTATCTATGCCCGCATCGTCGACAAGGTCGGCACACGCGTCTACTGGGAACAATGGGCCGCCGACGTCGCCGACATCGCCGCCGCCCAGATCGCCCGCATAAACGCGCTTCTCAGCGGTGCATCCTCCCAAGTGACGGAGCAGTTCGAGAGGTTCCTCACCGGACTACGTGACAACCTCAACGACTCCATCAGCCGCGACGACGCAATCAGCATGCTCAGCCAACACCTGATCACCAAGCCGGTGTTCGATGCCCTGTTCGCCGGCCACGACTTCGCCGCGCACAACCCCGTCTCGATCGTCATGCAGCAGATGCTCGACACTCTCGGCGACGCCAACCTCGAATCGGAGACCAACGGTCTCGACTCGTTCTACGACTCGGTGCGCATCCGGGCCTCCGAAGTGACCAGCGCTGAAGGCAAACAGCAGGTCATCGCCGAGCTGTACGAGCGATTCTTCCGTGTTGCGTTCAAGAAGCAATCCGACGCTCTCGGCATCGTCTACACCCCCGTCGAGATCGTCGACTTCATCCTCCGCGCCGCAGACCACGTCTCGAAGGAGCATTTCGGGAAGGGCCTCACCGACACCGGCGTACATGTCCTCGACCCGTTCACCGGGACCGGCACTTTCCTCACCCGACTCCTGCAATCCGGGCTCATTCTCCCCGACGACCTTGCACGCAAGTACCGGGAAGAGTTGCACGCCAACGAGATCATGCTTCTCGCGTACTACATTGCGGCAGTCAACATCGAGACCACCTATCACGCTCTGGCTACCCCAAATGGCGAGGACGGGCAGTACGAGTCGTTCGAGGGAATCGTACTCACCGACACGTTCCAGATCTCCGAAGACGGCGACAGTATGGACGCGATCATGTTCCCGCAGAACAACGACCGCATCGTCAAACAGGTCGAAGCCCCGATCAATGTCATCGTAGGTAACCCGCCGTACTCGGTCGGGCAGGACAGCGCCAACGACAACAACGCCAACCTCAGCTACCCCACTCTCGACGCCCGTATCGCCGCGACCTACGCCGGCCGCTCGACGGCGCAGCTCAAGAACAGCCTCTACGACTCCTACTACCGCGCCTACCGATGGGCCACCGACCGCGTCGGCGACCACGGAATAGTCGCATTCGTCTCCAACGGAGGATGGATCGACGGCAACACGGCCGACGGAGTGCGGCTGAGCATGGCCGACGAGTTCGCCCACCTGTGGATTTACAATCTACGCGGTAACCAACGCACAGCCGGCGAACTTTCCCGACGAGAAGGCGGCAAGGTGTTCGGCTCCGGAAGCCGTTCCACCATCGTCATTTTCGTCGGTGTTAAGAACGAAAAGCACACAGGACCCGTACAGATCCACTACCGAGATATCGGCGACTATCTCGACCGCGCCGAAAAACTCCGTCTCGTTGACACGAGCACTATCGAGAACCTCGAATGGCAGAGTGTGCAGCCGAACGCGCATGGCGACTGGATCAGCCAGCGAGACAGTGCTTTCAGCTCATGGCCGGCGATCGCGAGCCGCGGTGCTACGGGAGCCGTCGTCTTCCGAACTTTCTCGGGCGGACTTAAGACCAACCGAGATAGCTGGGTTTACAGCTTCTCCTTGAACTCGCTCCACGAACAGGTCGGCAGGACGCTCACCTTCTATCAAGCGGAACTTCATCGCGCAGAGGCTCAACGGGGGAACGAACGCCTTCAGGACGTGGTGAACCGCGATCCCCAAAGTATCTCGTGGAGCAGCTCGCTGTTGTCATCTATCGACGCGCGCAGGGTCATTCGCGAAGAGACTTCTGCATACCGCGAAAGCGCTTACCGGCCATTCCAAGGAAGCCATGTCTACTTCGACAAGTCCCTGAATGACCGCCCTGGCAGGCTCCCTTCGATGTTCCCAACGCCCCACCACCGGAACTACGGCATCGTTCTGACTGGACCGGCATCACACTTCGACTTCACTCCATTTGCGACCAATCTGATTCCCAACCTGCACCTCCTGGACACTGGTCAGTTCTTCCCTCGCTACACCTACGAACGCATCGACGGTGCTGCGGGCGGCGGGTTCGACTTCGGATCGACGGCCGATACTTTTGGGGTCGATGAGTGGGGTTACCGGCGGGTGGACAACATCACCGATGAGATCCTCGAGGTCTACCGGACCGCGCTTGACGCTTCGGTGACCAAGGATCAGGTTTTCTGGTCGGTGTATGGGCAGCTGCATGTCCCCGGCTACCGGGAGACGTACGCGGCGGATCTGAAGAAAATGCTCCCCCACATCCCCACCCCTGAAAGCTTGGAGCGCTTCACCCAGCTCGCTAACGCCGGCGAGCAGCTCGGCACCCTTCATATGCAGTACGAGGACGTCGATCCCTACCCACTCGATGTCGAGATAAAGGCCGGTGTCGACGAACACGATCGTGAGACATGGCGAGTACAGAAACTGAAGTGGCGCAACAAGTCCGACCACACCGCAATCGTCTACAACTCGAAGGTCAGCCTCACCGGCATTCCACCCGAAGCCGAGGAGTACATGCTCGGTTCGCGGTCAGCGCTGGCATGGATCATCGACCGCTACCAGGTCAAGACCGACAAGCCATCGGGCATCGTGAACGATCCGAACCTATGGTGCGACGAGCACGACAACCCCACCTACATAGTCGAACTGATCAAGAAAGTCACCACCGTCGCCGTCGAGACCATGCGCATCGTTCGCGAACTCGACATCGAGAAGGCTGCCTGATGGTCCGGGCTCAGACAATCCAGATCTATCTACCCGGTGGGGATCCCGCCGGTATTCGGGTCGCGAGCCTGACCACTAGGACTGTCCGGGTCTTCGACATCCCGCGATCGCTGCTGAGCGAATTTGCAAAGCTACCGGCATCGACGCAGGTCGGGGTGTACTACCTGTTCGGAGGTAGCGATGACGAGCGGACCGCGTACATCGGCCAGACCGGGAACGTCGGTAAACGCTTAGGTGAGCATGGCGAGAAGAACTGGACCCGCGCGATGGTTGCAGTGTCGTTGACCAATGAATGGACGTCCACGCACGTCTCCTATCTGGAGTGGTTGTCGATCCGAACCGCCCAACGCGCAGACCGGTACACGCTGACCAATGGCAACGATGCGAGCAACCCGTTCACACCAGCACCGCTCGAGGCGGATTGCCACGAGTTTCTGGACACGATCTCCGTCCTGCTGACCACCCTTGGTGCACCGATCCTCGATTCGATTCGTCCAACGAAGGGTGAATCCAGAGCAGGTGAAGAATCGCCAAACCAGCCTCTGTTCTTCCGTGAGTCCGGATGCGACGCGCAGGGATACTTGACTTCCGAAGGCATTGTTGTGCAACGAGGTTCCCGTGGCCGACCGGATCTACGTGGCGCAGCTACCGAGCGCGTCAGGACTACCCGCGAGTCTCTTATCGCCAGCGGCCGCGCGACGATCGAAGATGACGCTTTCATTTTTCGCGACGACGAGCTCTTCGACAGTCCATCCGCTGCCGGCGCAGTGCTCGTAGGTGGAAGCAACAATGGACGCATCAGCTGGAAGAACGAAGCCGGCGAAGATCTGAACGTGTTAGAGGCCCGTGAGCTGGCCAGCGCTCAGGCGCAGCGTGAGGCGTCACCGGCGAGTGATTCCGTCGAGGTCGGAGCGGGAGTGCCAACCGCGTAGTTCTCCCCTCAGCTCTAGGATTGCGCAAAATGGCGGTACAGGGTTCGCCGACTCACTCCGAGGATTTCAGCTATGTCGCCGATAGTGCTGCCCTGGTTACGCATTCGGGTGGCTTCACGCTTCTTGGCGGTCGACAGTGCGGGTGGCCGGCCACCGATCTTGCCGCGTTCGCGCGCGGCGGCGAGGCCAGCGTTCGTGCGTTCGCGGAGCAGCTGCCGCTCGAACGAGGCGAGGGCACCGAAAATGTGAAAGATGAGTTCACCCCCGGCGGTGGCAGTGTCGATCTGTTCGGTGACCGATGCGAACCCCACTCCCCTGGATTTCAGCTCGGTCACGAGTTCGATCAAGTGCGGGAGGTTACGGCCGAGCCGGTCGAGCCGCCACACGCACAAGGTGTCTCCGGGCAACAGGGTGGCCAGGAGCTCGTCGAGCGCGGGCCTCGTGGTCGTGGACCCACTCGCAGTGTCGACGAAGAGCCGTTCACACCCGAACGCAGTCAGAGCGTCGCTCTGTAGCGCGGGTGTCTGATCAGTGGTCGAAACCCTGGCGTATCCGTATTTGTGCCCCACAGGGCTAGAGACTGCCACAACTCACTGACACGGCAGGTTCTGACACGATCGGTTTAGCTCACGTTTTTGGCACGACATTCGGGCTGGTCGCTTCCGCACCGGATGTCAGTTTCAGAAGACGGCTGCACGATGTCCGAAGTGCACTGCAGTGCAACTCCAAGTTCTCGAGCACACGTCCGGCCGTATCCAGTGAGCGCTGCGATCCCTGACTGGATAGCGCATCGATGGTGAAATTTCGCATCAAGTTTTATTGGCCGTCGGTGAGCTGCGGGTCTAGCGTCGCGGCCGGCCGTGGACGGCTGTTGTCGCGCGAAGTGCTCGATCGGACACTTGCGGCATGGGCGGCGAGAAAGTTGTCGACGATTTGGATGCAGTCGTCGGCGTGGATGTGGCGCAGTCCTGTGAGGCGAGCGAAAACTATCGGTCCGAGGAGCTGAATGAGGGCGAAGGTGGTGTCGATCTCGCCGAGCACAGTGCGGGCGTCAGGGGCCGTCAGGATCTGATCCAGGGACCTGCGGTATTGCTCTATGACACGGGCCCGAAGCGAGACCACCGCGCCAGGATCGAGATCGCGCCGGCTGGCGTCGCCGCTGTTGACGGGTCCCATTGCCAGCCACGCCAGCGTGGTCATTTGCACCGGAGCTTGGTCGATGAGGTCGGCTTGGGTGGTGAGCACCGAAATCAGACGTTCGCGTAGCGGACCGGTATCGATATCGGTGTCGACTGGGGGTAGTAGTCGCTCGAAGGTTGCAGCGAGCAGGTCAGTGGTACTTCCGAAGTGGCGGTACAGAGTGGCACGTGCAACCTTCGACATGCGGGTGACCGCCTCCACGGTGACCGCCTCGACACCGCCGGTGGACAGCAGCTGGCCCGCCGCTTCGAGTAACCGGTTACGTGAGCGCGCCAGCCGGGGGTCGGCCGGGCCCTCGGCTGCAACGAGAGGGTCGACCATGAACGGGCTCCGCTCCATTTTGACTGACAAAACATGTCCTCGCTTGACCATTCTGTCACACCCGCAAAGTTATGATACTAATAGTCTCGTACCGAGACGATCAGTCTCGAACTGGGAGGCTGGCCGTTGAACGAACGTAGATCCGACTCTGCCAGCGTCGCTCGATGGAGCGGTGCCCAGTGGTGGATGTTGATTGTGTCGTGCATGGCGGTCGCGTTGGTGGTGGCCGCAATGGCGGCATTGTATTCAGCGTTGCCACAGATCGCGGTCGCGACAGAGGCGACGCAAGCTCAACTGACCTGGATAGTCGACGGTTATACGCTGGTATTGGCGTGCTTCGTTCTGCCTGCCGGTGCGATCGGTGACCGGTACGGTCGCCGCGGGGTGCTCGTGGCGGGGTTGGCGTTGTTCGCTTTCGCGTCGGCATTGCCCTTGTTTCTCGCCGACCCGGCGTGGCTGATCGCTGCTCGCGCGTTGGCTGGGGCGGGTGCGGCGCTGGTCATGCCCTCGACGCTGTCGATACTGACCGCGGGATTTCCACCGGCGCATCGCGGTCGCGCTGTAGGTGTGTGGGCCGGGGTTGCTGGATCCGGGGCTGTCCTGGGCATCCTCGGGGCTGGTGTGCTGCTCGAGCAGTGGTCGTGGACCTCGGTGTTCGTCGGGTTGACCGTCGCCGGAGCGGTTCTGGCCGGGTTGGCATGCAGTATCGCGGAGTCCCGCCAACAGGAGCATCCACCGGTCGATTGGGTGGGCGCGGTGACCGTAGTGGTCGCGGTCGGGGCGATCGTCTTCGCTGTGATCGAGGTTCCGGCCCGTGGCTGGTCGGATTCGCTCGTCGCCATCAGCACTGCGGTGGGCTTGTTCGCGGTTGTGGTGTTCGTCGTCGTAGAACTACGTTCCTCGGCACCCCTACTCGATGTCCGGTTGTTCGCCCGCCGTGGTTTCGGTGCCGGCGCACTGTCGGTCTGTATCCAATTTCTGGTGACCTTCGGGGTGTTCTTGCTGTTGGTGCAGTATCTGCAGTTGATTCTCGGTTATGGACCGCTCACCGCCGCGTTGGCGTTGACCCCTATGGTCGTGCCGCTCATCGTGATCTCGGTGATTGCACCCTGGCTGTCGAACATTGTTGGGCTGCGGGTGATGACCACTGTAGGTCTGCTCACCATCGCGGCGGGACTGGTGATGGTGAGCAGACTGACCGTCGCGGCGACTTACCCTGACCTGCTGTGGCCCTTGCTCATCATGAGCGCGGGTTTGGGGTTGTGTACCGCCCCTGCGACTTTCGCCATCGTCTCGGACACTCCTGAGGCCAAGCACGGGGTGGCTGCCGCGGTCAACGACGCAGCTCGCGAAATCGGTGCCGCGATTGGGATTGCGGTAGCCGGTAGCGTGCTCGCGGCCGGTTACGTTCAGCACATTCAGCCGGCTCTGCCCCAGCTACCCGAGCCTGCCCGTGGTCCGGTGGCCGATTCTCTGGCCGCCGCGTTACAGGTCGCCGACCGCGCAGGACCAGCTGGTCAGCCGCTGGCCGAGTTCGCCAGAGCCGCATTCGTACACGGAAGTGGTCAGGCGACGCTGTCGTTGGCGGCGCTGACCGCCGCTGGGGCACTCGTCCTCGCCGTCTTTGCGCCAGGTAGACGCAGCCGTACGACAGCCACCGCGGGTGATGGACGTCGGTGAAGGTCGGCCAGGGTGTCTATTCTTCGGTGTGATTCGTGTCTGTGGCCCGGAGTTGGGCTCGGGCTTGGGACTGCATGAAGTGTTCGACCTCGACCACCACGAACAGGGCAGTAGCGGTGGCTACGGAGCGGCCCTGCGCATCGTCCATCGTGGCCGTGAGATCCAGTTTGCGCCCATCACGAGACCGAACGGCAGCACGCAATACGTATGGAGTGCCGAGCAGAACCGGCGCTAGGTAGTCGAGCTCGAGACGCCGCGTCACGGCGAGCTCACCCACTGTGTAGAGCAAAAAGCCGAACAGATCGTCGAGAACGGTCGCCACCGCGCCGCCGTGTGCTATCCCGGGTGCCCCGACATGACGTTGATCGAACACATGGTGAGCCACCACGCCGTTCTCGTCACGCTGGACCGACAAGGCGTGGCCGTGCGGGTTCTCCGGCCCACAACCAAGACAGTCGGGGTGGTGGGGCGGTAGATCAGGCGACTCGGAAGTCGTGCTCCAGAACGAGCGCGCCCAGTTCTCGATAGCGGGGCCGGCCGACCCGCTGACCTCGTCCGGAATTCTTTTCATGGTCGGACCTCTCTGTCGTGAAACCGTGCCGAGTCTGTCGCGTCTTCGCGCGCTCGGCCTGCACCGCAGCGTCCGGTCGGGCGTTCGTCCGACCGGTCGGCGCACTCGCCCCCGCCATGATTACCACGAGCGGGAGTGTTCTCACTCAACGCACCGCTCGGCCCGATAGCGCACACGACGCGGCCGCCGAGCCGAAAACGGTGACCGCGAAACATCGACAGCTCCCGTCGGCGGCTGAATTGCTGTCGGCGTGAGGCAGGGATCAGGGTCTGTTGCCGAGCAACGACACGGCATCGATACAGCGTCCACCGAGAGGCGTCCGACTGTTCCGTCCGGCAACTCTTCGGTCGTTCGGTGCCTCCGCACGCCTGGGGCGATCCGACACGAGCGGCTGCAGCACAGTGCGATGCGCCGTTCACCGCGCGCCGTCGAACGACGATGGGCATCATCTCGTGATGGCGGACAGCGAGCGTGAAGCAGACTCCAGGGACTCCACCAGGATCAGCTCGAGTGCAGGCAGACCGGCAGCCGACACGGCCACCGCAGCTGCGCGTGTTCGTACATCGAGACCGCGTTGTGTTCCGGCGCGGGCAGTTTCGGTCCAGGCCTGGGCGCAGTGATCGGCGGCCGCCGCGAGGTCTGCGGTAGCGGGATCACCGGTCAGACGTGCAATCTCGGTACAGCCGTCGGCGAGAAGCCGACGAAAGAGCCCGCCTCCGGTTCCGGCCTTTTCGATGAAGATACCGAGACTGAACAGCAGCGTCTCGAGGTCATCGGGCGGAAGGTCGACCCAGCTCTTGACGTCGGTTGCCAGCTGGTCGACCGCGGCCAATCCTTCGGCACCGGCTGCTGGTACGTGGTCGGCTATTCCCGGTGTCGATGGGGCGCGCATGCTGGCGGCGGATCGGGCGAAGGCCGCGGCCGCGGCAGTCGACACGGGCGGCAGTGTCTGCGGCCATGCGATTCGGTACGTGCAGTGACGTGTCGGTTGCGGGAACGAGGTGGAAGATCGCGCCCGAGCGAGCGCGTCGAGCGGGATCTCCTGCACGTCGGCCCGATCGTTGTCGACGACCGAGGCAGTCCCCCCGATCTCGTCGTAGCCGATCACCACGATGTCGTGGCGACTCATCTGCAGTTTCACCCGTAAGTAGGGCAGCTCAGCGATATCGGCCCAGACCAGACTGGGTCGTCCCGCATCGATGTCGTCGCGAACCCATGACCATCCCTCACCGGGATCGTCGGTCGTGAGAACCTCGACTTGTCCGCCGAGCCTGCGCGGCAAGTCGATCTCGAAGTCGGCACCGCGGCCGACCAGGTACATCGGTGGGACCAGGTCGTCCGATCGCAGGTAGGACAAACCCAGATCACCACCCAGTGCGAACACCAACCCCTCGTCGGGTGGTCCGTCCCATCCCAGACCGTGCCACTGGAGAAGGTCTCGCATTGCACCTGACCCGCAGTGCCCTCCCATCCGGTGGGGATAGTTCTCGATCAGAGTCGTGGGGGTCACTGTGACTGCCTTTCGGGTGGTTGGTCGAGCGCGCGTGTCGGCACGCTCAGCTGTTCCGGATTCTGTCGAGATACGTTCGGCGAGCAGCCATGTCCACGTCCGCGAGGAACACCGAATCTGTGTTCAGGGCCGCACCCAGTCCGGTCGCCAGACGCCCAGGGACGAATTTCACCGCCGCGACCATTGCGCCTGCGAGACGGGTGACGCGGACGAAGGGGCGTGGATTCTCGATCAGATCTGCTGTCGCGCGGGCGATCTCCTCCGGCTCGGCGTTGCGTAATCCCTTTGCGCCGGCGGTTCCGGCGACGAGTTCGGTGTTGGTGAACGTCGGGCGGACTGTGGACAGTCGAACCCCTGACTTGCGGTACTCCAGTCGTGCGGCCTCTGTGAATCCGATGACTGCGAACTTGGTAGCGCAGTAGGTCGCCAAACCAGGTACCGCGAGCTCGCCGGCCAATGACGCAGTGTTGATGATGTGTCCGGTGCGGCGCGGCAGCATGCGCTGAAGAGCCAGTTTGGTCCCGAAGATGACACCCAGGACGTTGATCTCGACTTGCCGCCGGGTTACTGCATCGTCCTCTTCGTGGGCGTGGCCGGTAGGCATGATGCCCGCGTTGTTGATCAGGATGTCGAGGGGTCCGAGTTCACGTTCGACCAGGTCCAGAAACGTTGTGAACGAGTCAGGTTCGGTGACGTCGAGTCGGGTGACGACCTTCACCCCGAGTTCGGCGGCGGCCTCCTTCGCACGTGCCTCGTCGATGTCGCCGATGGCGACCCGGTGGCCTCGTCGAATCAACTCCTTCGCTGTCTGATAGCCGATGCCGCGAGCTCCACCTGTGATCGCCACCGTCCTGGCGGGGGTGTGAGGTGCGTTGTTCGTCATGCTGCGCTCCTTGCATAGATGAGAGACATCGGTAGACGCCTGTCGGCCCGCTCTCGCGGTAGCGGCTGCGCACACGGGAGAGGGATATGGGTATCGCACGTCGTCTCGTGCCCGGGGAGGCGTTCGGATCGGTCGTTCATCGCCCGCAGCCGCAACCCCAGCGGCAGAACGGGTCTCGTCTGTTCGGTGCAACTTCCGGTGTCGGCCTTACCACGGCCGCGGCGACGAGACAGTCATGTGGCACAGCTCTGCCAGCAGGTATCGGCTCACCCGATTCGAAGGTGTCCGAGGCGGTCCGAGTGTTCACGATCGCGATTGTTCGCGGAGAGAGCTCCGACCGATCGGCAGTCGGCCGCGATACGGGGTTCGGCGCGTATGTTCTCACCGCTTGTGTTCATCGAGACTCCCGCGGCGAGTTTCGATCCCCGGGAGTTTCGTCCGGCCGGGTGCGGCCGGTGAAAACATCATCGAGTGGGTGAGCGCCCGTGAAGATCGTGGGGCCGTAGGCGTGCCGAAGCACCGTCAAGATCGCGTTCAAGGGTAGGTCGTCGAAGACTCCTCGCTCGCGGACATACTCCATGTGCTGAGCTCCGTCTGCGGTGAAGGCATGCATGAGAGCATCGCGATCGCCGTCGAATTCCACTGGCGGCACGCCGAAACGAGCGCACAACTCGACATTGAATGCCGGCGTGGCCTTCAACCACCGGCCCTCGATGTAGAGGCGACTGTAGCCGTGGTAGACGAACAGGTCGGTGCCGCCCATCAGCGCGCGCAACGTCTCGGTCTGCAGGTGATTTCGGACGTCGGCGAAGCCGAGCAGTGCCGGGATACCCGCCGCCCGGCACACTGCGGTCAACAGCACCGCCTTCGGGACGCAGTAAGCGCGCCCGGTCTCGAGGACGAAGCTCGCTCGATAGTGGGCCGGATCATCCGACACGGTGTACGGGTCGTACCAGATCTGGTCGCGGACGGCGGCGAAGAGGCGTCTGGCCTTGTCACGGTCGCTGCTCGCATCTCCGATTGCCGCGGCGGTGAACGCCCGCACGGATTCGTGCTCGATGTCGAGGAAGTCCGTTGCTCCCAGGTACGCGTGTGGTGGCTGCGTAGTATGTGCTCCGGGCGGGCGGTCTGTCATGGTCATCGCTGATGTTCCCTTTTCTGAGCAAACCGGTTGCTGTTGTGTGCACAACGACCGAAGGATCGGTCAGTTGCGCGCGAGTCCGCCGAGCATCAGGTCTTCGCGTTGGACGGGGAGTCGCTGGGCGATCACCCGTTTGCTGTACATGAACTCGCGCGGGCGACCTATGCAGTCGGCGGCAATGAGCTCACCGGCCTGGAGATAGAAGCAACTGAAATCACTGTCGCGGGTGGGGTCACCGCTGAGAACCACTTCGTCGTATCCAGTGTTGAGGCCGGCGATCTGCAGCTTGAAGTGATACTGATCTGACCAGAACCACGGCAACGCTTCGATTTTTCTGGACTTCCCGCAGGCGGTCGAGGCAGCGACTTTGGCCTGCTCTCCTGCGCTCGAGACGGACTCCAACCGTAGTCGACGGCCGTAACGGGCCATGTCGTGGCTCGCGCAGTCCCCCGCCGCCATGATGTCGGGGTCGTTGGTCCGAGTGTGATCGTCGATCACGATGCCGTTGTCGATGACAAGACCCGCATCGGCGGCGAGGTCGGTGTTCGGCTCGACGCCGACACCGACGATGACCAGATCTGCGGGGATCGATTCCCCGCTGGCCAAACTGACTTCACGAACCTCACGGTCACCGGACAGGCCTTCGACCATCGCGTTCGTTCTGATGTCGACTCCCTGCTCGCGATGTATCCGCTCGAAGAACGTCGATACCTCGGGAGCAGTGACCCGCTCGAGCACACGCCCAGTTGCCTCGAGGACTGTGACCTGTACGCCCAGTGCGCGCAGTGATGCCGCTGTCTCGAGTCCGATGTAGCCGCCTCCGACGATCACCACCCGCCGGCCAGGGCCGGTGGCCATACGGATCCTCTCGACGTCCGCTGCGGTGCGCAGGTAGTAGACCCCGTGGAGATCGGCCCCGGGAACGGTGAGCCGACGAGGGCGGGCTCCCGTGCACAGCGCGAGCTTGTCGTAGGCCAGCTTCTCCCCGGTGTCGAGAACGACGTCGCCCTCCGACCGAACGATGGCCTCCACCTGCGCGTTCAGGAGCTGAATACCTTGCTTGGAGTAGAAGTCCGTGCTGCGAATGGCGATATCGTCGAGTACGCATTTGCCCGCCAGGTATGCCTTCGACAGCGGGGGGCGTTGATAGGGAGTGGCGGACTCGTTACCGATGAGGACGATCTCGCCTGTCCAACCTTCTTGGCGCAAACTAGCTGCCAGTTGTGCCCCAGCATGGCTTGCGCCGACGATGATCGCCCGTTGCGATGTCATGCGCTGGAAGTAGGCGTCAGGCGCACCATCATCTTGCTGATGCCCCGCACGAAATTCGACTGAACATACTCGGGGTCGCCGACGACCTCGATGTTCTCGAAGCGGGGAAGCAACTCCTCCCACAGAATCCGCAGCTGCATTTCGGCCAGCCGATTGCCCATACACCGGTGTACACCGAATCCGAACGCGATGTGATTGCGCGCATTGGCACGATCGATGATGAAATCATCAGGATTCTCGAAAATGCGTTCGTCGCGGTTACCCGAGGCGTACCACATCACCAATTTGTCACCCTTGCGGATGAATTGTCCGTTCAGAACGGTGTCGGCTTTGGCGATTCGGCGCATGTACGCCAAGGGTGTTTGCCATCGGATAATTTCCGAGTTCATGTTGGGGATCAAATCGGGATTGGCCTTCAATTTCTCGAACTGGTCGGGGAATTGGTTCAACGCAAGAACGCCACCGCTCATCGAGTTTCGCGTCGTGTCGTTCCCACCGACGATCAGCAGGACGAGGTTGCCCAGAAATTCCATCGGACGATCGATCAGATCCTTGGTGTCCTCGTTGCTCTGCAACATGGTGATCAGATCGAAACCGGACTCTTCCCCTGCAGACCTCCTGGCTGCTTTGTCATGCCAGAGAGCGCTGAGGCCACGGGCCATGTCACGCATGCCCTCGAACACCTCGTCGTTGTCCGAGGGCCCACCGTTGGCTTGCTCCATCGAGGTTGCCAAATCGGACCAGTAGACGAGTTTGCGGCGTTGTTCGTAGGGGAAATCCAAAAGAGTTGCGAGCATCCGAGCTGTCAA
The DNA here is from genome assembly GCF_002259365.1 of Rhodococcus sp. 14-2496-1d. Classification (NCBI taxonomy): domain Bacteria; kingdom Bacillati; phylum Actinomycetota; class Actinomycetes; order Mycobacteriales; family Nocardiaceae; genus Rhodococcus; species Rhodococcus sp. 14-2496-1d. Next base: position 29,884 of record NZ_NPFV01000009.1, read on the forward strand.
CTCGATCGAGACATTCTGCACCCAGTCGAACGGCTCGTTCAAGGGGAGGTCGTCCAGCACCTCCCGTACCCGCGATCGGATCAGTCCCTCCATCTCCCGGAGGTTTTTCGGTGCGACAACCCCCTGGACGGCAGCGCGCTGCTTGTCGTGGCGTGGCGGGTCCATCGCGATGAACATCTCGATATCGAGAAACCGGGGCGGGACGCCGATGACGATGAACGGTTCGGCCGAGAACACAGCGTGGTTCTTGTCGACGGCCACGATATCGGCATGGCGCGTGACCGACCAGAACGGGCCGAACGGACTGTTGGGTTGGTAGTGAACCGGTGCCTCGTTCCGCACGCGCTCGAAGTACGACTGCCACCGCCCTTGTCTGTAAAGAAAGGGGTTACTGAGGTCGATGTCGGCGAGCTCGACATCCTCGACCGGTGGAATGGGACTTTCGACGAAGATCTTCTTGCCATTCGTGCCAGTCACCCACCGTCGGGTCTTGTCGTACAGATGAGCGCCCTGGATCTGCAGCCCTATAGGGATGGTCGACTGGACCTTGTCGGTGATCGACTCAGAAACTTTCATGCTGTCGTGCCTGCCTTTCGCACATCACAGTTGGAATTCAGGTGTTCGAACGATCAGGCCATCCCACGCTTCCGAGGCCACCATCTGGCACGACAACCGAGACGTGGGTTCACGCTCGGGGTTCATCGCCAGCATCTCTTCCTCGTCGGCGCCGGACAGACCCACCTCTCCTGACCACTGCGGGTCGACGATCACATGGCAGGTGCCACAGGCCGTTTCGCCCCCACAGTCTCCATCGATCCCCGGCACAGCATTGTCGGTTGCAATCTGCATCAGCGATCGACCTTCGACCAGAGCCGCCTCGTGCTTCTCACCATCGTGGGCGACGAAAGTTACAGCTGCCATGTCAACTCCTCGTTTTCCGGCGTGATTGACGAAAGTGTCGTCGCAAACGCGGGTGACGGCTATGTTCGGTGGAGTCATAAACTTGTGAATTCGGGTCAAAGGAATCACCGTGAAGCTGAGCGATGAGGGCGTGCCACCGCTTGCGTTCGTGCAGCTGCTCGAACGCCGCGCACTCGACCCTGACGCCGCCGCGCGCCTTCGCGCGATCATGCACCGCGAAGGAACCAGTGAAGCGACGCTCATTCAGCATGACGTCCAGGCGCCGATACGGTGGTTTCGGGAGGTCTATCCCGAACTCGATATCGCCCAGGCCACTCGACTCGGATTTGCGTTTGCCGAGCAGGCCCAGTTGACATCGTTCGGGCCCCTGAGTTCACCTTTGATCAGCGCTGGTTCGGTCGCCGAGATCGTCGATCTCCTGACATACCTGCCATTGATCTCCACGGCGTTGAAATCGCAGTTCCACACTGGCGACTACGGTCTGATCGTCGGGCTCACTGCGCACACAGGCGATTCCGCACTGGACTGCTTGGTCATCACCTACGGCGGGTCGGCGTTATTACGACTGCTGGACATGCTCGCCGGTGACATATCGCCGGTGACACTCCATCTGAGCTGGCCGGAGCCGACCGAGGTGAGCCACGACAAAGGTCCGGCGAATCGCCGGTTCTTCGACGCTCCGATTTCCTTCGTCCACGTACCCGAGGACACACTAAACAAGGCTTGTCGGTTCTCGGACCCTCTCGCATATCGTCTCGCTATCACTGATCTGCAGCGGACACTCGCCCATCGGAGTGGGTCCATGTCATCCGCCGAGAAGGTGAGGCAACTGTTGGAAAAGGACCTCGGACAGCGAACCAACCATGATGTTGCACAAGCATTGTCAATGTCCAGCAGCACGTTGAAACGGCGGCTTGCCGAAGAAGGAACCACCTATAGCAAGGTGCGCCAATCGCTGCTGTACGAACGCGCGATGCTACGGCTCCTTGATCGCTCGGTTTCGGTCAGCGAGATCGCTTCTGAACTCGGATACAGCGACCTCGCCAACTTCTCTCATGCCTTCAAACGCTGGACCGGGCGCTCTCCGAGAGATTTCCGAAACCCACGACTCTCGGACGACCCGGATTCGACGTAGACCACACAGACGGGGTCAGATCGATGCATCGTTCGTTCGCGGCCTGGTCGATCTTCATCTCGGAGATTTCGGAGACGTCACCGCCTCCCTGCCGTGAGAAGAAGAGTGTGTGCAGACCCGAGTACGAACCACTTGTCACTCGACGGTGTCGGCCGGTACGCGTGCGGTCTCCGATTCGAGAAAGTCGACGAGTGCTTCCAACAGGCTGTCCGCGCGGGTTTCGACATCGGCGAGGACGGAGTCCACGTCGTCGAGAAGACCGTGGGCGTGTCTACGCGCAAGCGTTCCGCGTTCGTAGTAGCCGGGGTCAAGTAGGACCCGCGGTACTGGATCCGGTGCCGCGATCTGCTCCGGATGTTGTGACCGCGCAGTGGACTGCAGGTGGGTGGGTGCCCGTCCGTCCAGGTGCATTCGCACGATGCCCGCGACCGCACGGGCGGTCAGCGGGGTCGCAGCCAACGGGGTGTGGCCCCACCGGTCGATAGGAGTCGACAGCGGCTGTTTCCCGGCCGGGTCGAAATACCGGTCGTATCCGCCGAGCCCGGTGCCGTCCACGGCATCGAGAGCGTCGGCGAGCATTCGGGTGCTCGGATACTGGGTCTGATGGCCGAGTACCTCACACCAGCGCTGATACACCGTGCGCGGAGAAATGCCCGTCCCCGCCAGCGCGAGGGAAGTGACAGTGCGGACGCCGCGGCCTGTGTCGATACGAAGGGCGTCGATCCTCGGATCGGCGGTGACGTCGCAGTGCCGCAGGGCCGCGATCTGGGTGTACGGCAGACCGGTCGAAGCGAAGATCAGGACGAGGGCGTCTCGCCGCGCGAACTGTTCTGACGGCCAACCGGATTCGGGGAGGCGGGCGACGATACCGCCGATCACGGCTGCCAGCTCGTGCAGGCGCGCCGTACGCGCCACGTCCAGCGCAGCCCGAACGATCTCCGCACACCCCGGAGGAGGTAATAGATGCCGATGATGAGCGATGTCGATCACCGCGATCCGACGGCGTTGGGTCGTCGGCGCGGCGGGGTGCGCGTGGAGAAACCGAGCAAGCGACTCCGGAGAGGCCGCCAGTGAGGGTTCGCCATGGGCGGTGCACCAGTCCTCGAACAGGGACCACGTGTGCCGATCCCGCCTCGGTATCGACGTGTTCGTGATGTCCGCTGGTCGTATCGGACAAGGGCGGTCGTCGTGGTCAGCATCTGCCCCGGTCGTCCCGTCGCCGGTCACTGGCTCGGTCGGGTGCCTGGTCATAAGCCGAGCTCGGTGACGGCGTTGCCGATCAGTGGCGCATTCTCGTGAGCGTATGTTTCGACCATTGCGGGTGTGGTGTGCCCGGTTTGGCGCATGATCGCATGCGCGTCAGCTCCGTTGCGGAAGGCTTGCGTGACGAAGCCGGAACGGAGGGAATGCCCGCCGAGCTGAGCGACGGTGACGGGGTCGTATCCAGCTCGAGTAGCGCGGCGGCGGATCGCCGCGTGCACCGCGGCTCCGGACAGGGCTGTGTCGGAGAGGTTGCCGTTCTTGCGGACGGACCGAAACAGAGGGGACCGTTTCTCGACCACAGGAAGGGTGCCGCGACAGATATGGGAGTCGAATTCCACTGCGCGGGACAGTATTCGGATGACAGCAACTCTGCCGCCGGTGTCGAACGCTGCGACGATCTGCAGCCATCGCACCCACGCGCAGACCGGGCATGACTCGTGGCGGGCGGTGAACGGGAGTGCTTTCACGGTTCCGGTGCCGTCCTGGTCGGTCTTCGACTTCCGGATACGTACATGCGCACCATCGAGGCGGTCGCGGTGGACATCGCGGCATTCGAGCGCTACGAGTTCGCTGCGGCGGAATGCGCCGGTGTAGCCCATCAGCAATAGCGCGGTGTCGCGGCGTTCGAGGACCTCCGACGCCCAGCCCGCTGCAGTGCGTCGGGCGTGGTCGACGATCGTAGTGATGTCAGCGGTGAGGAGCGGGGCACGGGGTCTGCGGGGCCGCTCCCCCGCAGACGCGTAATCCCGCCGGATACCCGAGAGGGTGGCGCGGACCATCTCGTGCCCGCACGGGTTGTCGTGTCCAGTAGCGCGGTGGCGGTCCGCGACCGCCGCGATCCATTTGTCGAACGTCGACGGCGCATACGCCCGCGTCCCGTCGACGGTGAGCGTGTCGGCCGCGCCGACGAGGTACGCCGCCACCGTTGCGGGATGCGCCGGCAAAGCCTGGTGCCCGAGGACGATGCACCAGTTCTCGAATCGCCTCCACGCCGAGGCATAGGCACGGCGTGTTCCGGCCGAACGAGAAGCTGCGATCGACTGTTCTATCCGAGCAGCGACCTCGACCGGTAGGTCCGGGAACACTGCCACACCACTCACCGAGACGAGTGAATCCGCGTCCCCGACCTCACCGAGCTGCCGATCTGCCATGACAAGCACTGTAGCGAGCACCTCCGACAGACTTCTCAAGCCGAAAACACGCTGAGCAGGCCTTTTCGCGATGATGGTGCGGGAAGGAAAATTCTCGTCGGTTACCGCACACAAATCGTGGGTGACTACAGGGGCGATCGATTTCCGCCTGAAAGCCACCGTAAAGAAACGTGTGGAGATCACGCGCGCTTTCAGTCCCAGTCCAGCCGGATGCCGAGTTCGACGAAGGCAGAGGCCAATTCATCGACGTCGTCTTCGGTGCGGCACCCCGTTCGAGCGAATCCGAACAGAGATCGGGCGGCGTCGCTGTCGACGCGGGCGGCGGCGACAGCGGCATCGATCGCCGCAATCACACCGTCCCAAGCGCTGCGGGCCGGTACCGGACTGCGAGACCTCGTCGGAGCGGTCCCCGGATCGACCGGCTCGTGCGAACGTGGGCGCAGTAGAGCCGCATCAGCACCACCTGCGAATATCTCGTCGTTCTCGACCGCGATCATCGCGGTTGCGCCAGCGAGCATGACTGTCGACTGCTCGTTCCACCTCAGGTCCTCGAACGGAACCCACGCGGTCCGGAGAGGTCGAGAACAGCCGGTGGACTTCCAGATCGCGCTCAGTGGCTTCGCCCACCATCCAGTGCGGACCAGCGGTGTGGACACTTCGTCGACGACGGTGCGCAGCAGCCTGAACCACACTGCTGCATGAACACGGCCTCCGCCGAGCTCGACCGACCCGCTCGTCAACGCGGTGACGCTGCGTCTGTCGATTTCTGCGACGGCCGCCGCGACCGGTATCGGTGATGCGTGTTGGTCCGCGCCGGGCGGTGTCCTGTCCCAGAAAACCAGTCTGCCGGGCACCACAGCGCAGAATTCCAACCGGCAGAGGTGCTTCGTGCAACTGGTCAGTATCGGGTATTGGTGAGCCATCATGACCGCGATATCGGTGTCTGTGTCGAGGTCGTCGATACACAGGGGGCATGCCCGCGTAGTCAGCGTGCTCACCCAGGGAAGCCATGTGCCGGCAGGCGGTGTGCGTCGACGTCGATCTGCCATCGCCAGACCCGCCGGTAGTAGGACAGAGAACTGGTGGACGTAGGTGTCGAAGTCGCATTCGGTGAGGTCGATGCTGTCGAGGAGCCAGGGCGTGCAGCCCGCCAACGTCATCTCACGCAGCCGTTCCGCAGTAGAGGTGCTCCTCTGGGCGAGCGCGTTCAATATCGGCTCGGGTGTGTAGCGGTCCAGGTTCACGCCCGAAGTCTCGAGGCCGAGCCCGTCGAGGAGGTCCGCGGCGGTGATCGACGAATACTGTTCGCTGGTCCGGGCCAGCCACGACGTCAGAGTCTCACCAAGTAGTGGTTGCGGGTGCAGTGGCCACCGCGGATGCGCGCTGTGGTCGAGCGCCGTGTGCGCTGCAGGGGCATCGGCTGGTGTCATGCCAGGTGCCGTTCGAAGTGGCGGCGGCGTTCGGTGGGCCCGGAGTAGGCGGTTTGGGTCAACACCTGTGAGGTGATCGATTCCTCTCCGGCTTCTATTGCGGTCACTGCGGCCGCGGTCAACAGCGTGGCCAGTTCGCCGATGGTGCCCTCACACCGGGTGAGGAGGTAATCGGTCATCTCCGTCGATGTCAGGTGAGAGGGCGCACGCAACGGGAAGCTGGCGGTGAAGCTCGCCAGCAGGGAGCGGGTGTCGGTGTCGTTGGTCCAGATCGGCAGCGTCATGGGGCGAAAACGGTTTTCCAACTGTGCATCACTGCGGATCGCGAGGTACGCCTCTCGGGTACCGACTCCGACGAGAGGGATCCGTAGTTCGTTGCCCAGAAACCTCAACAGGTTCAGAAATTCTCGGCGCACGTTGTCGCGGCCGGCGAGAACATTGTGGAGCTCGTCGATGATCAGCATACGAACCCCGATTGCTCGCAGCAGCGTGACTGCTTGCTGTTCGAGTTCGTGAACGCGGCTCCGTGGCCGGGTCGGCGTTCCGAGGGCAGCGAGCATCGCGAGGTAGAACCGTGTGGGTGCCGGGTCAGGGGGCATCTGCATACACAACACCGGTATGTGCTCACGGTCGGGCAAGCTGACAGCGGGGTGCGCACGCCGGAACTTCTCGATGATCATCGACTTGCCGTTGTTCGTCTGTCCGATCAGTAGCAGGTTCGGCATTCGTTGCCGATCCGGCCATACCAGCAACGTCTCGAGGTGCTCGATCACCGACCGTGCACGCGGATACCCGATCCACCGTTCCGTACGAATGTGCCTGATGCGTTGCGCTGCAGGAAGACCCGCTATCGATCTGACCGAACTTCGCAGGTGGGTCAGATCCGCACTACCGGGGTCGATGTCCTGGCAGCTGCGGTCGTCGCCGTCTCCTGCGGGAGTGATTCGGGGGTCGTTGTTCACCGTTTCACCATTCTTCGATGTCGTCGAAGATCGGAACCGACACGTCGTCGGTGCCTGGGCCGAGCTCGGGCGGGCCCATCGCGTTCGGTGATGTCACGACGCTGCTCAGGTGCGCACGACGACTGCGGTTACGTCGAGCCCGTCTGGTGTCCTTCTGCGCCGATGTAGCGATCTCTCGCATCTTGTCGATCATCGAGAACAAGGCGTGTTCGTCGATATGTGCTCGGCCGTGTTCGCGCAGTCGTGTCACTGCTGCGCGATGCTCCCACAAGGTCACCGCTGGATGTGACATCGTCCGGTACGGCACCTCGATGTATCCGCCGCCGCTGTCGGGGTCCAGGACCCACACCCTGCTCAAATCTCGTGGGTCCCGCCGGATCGCAAACTGGCCCAAGGTCTCTCGTCGGGCGATCCACGGTTTCAGAGCGTTCGAGAAGTACTGGATGTGGTCGATGACGAACCCCGTCCGGGTCAGGCGACGGCGGATGACGGGAAGGAAGTCCACCAGGAATGTGGTCTCGTCAACCACCGTCGACGTCGACAAAGCGGTGCCGGTGCTGCTGGTCCACTGTGCAGCCGGACTCTGCCGCAGGCTGGCGTGCACCTCTGCGTGATACGCCGCGACCGCCAGGATCAGCCAGCGTTCCAGTTCTCGTAACGTCAACGCCGCCTTACTATCCGAGTCGTAGCTGCCCCGCTGGGTTGGGTTCGAGAATGTGGTTCCGGGGAGTTCGTGAACCTGAGTCATGACGGTGCCGATGATGCGTTCGACGATCCCGCCGTAATGCGGCCTGCCGGGTGGGCGGTAGCCGAGGTCGATTCCGTGTTGCTCGCAACCGCGTTGTAACGCTTCGCTTTTGAATTCGGAGGCGTTGTCGACGTACAGGCGGTGCGGCTTTCCGGCCATCGGCCATCGCACATCCGCACCGAGGCCCAGAGAGTCGATCCATACGCTTTTGTCCGAGCACACCCGGCCCAGACATAGCCCGACCGACACTGCGGACGGAGGATCGAGTGTCACCACGAAGCCTGGCACGCAGCGGCTGAAGACATCGATGGCAATCGTGAGGTAAGGACGTCCGATCGGTGCCCGGTCGTATTCGTCGACGATCATCAGATCAACCACGGTGTGATCGATCTGGACTTGCTGGAGAACGGCCGCCACCGGCGGCGGGACATCGCCCGCGGATTGCCGCGACCTGGCGGCGTCCGGTCCGCCACGTGAGCGTGCGACACGGCCTGGGTGCATTGCTGCGATCCGGGCATTGACTGTGTTGCGGGCTGGGATCGGGAGTCCGGCGCGGTGACAGGCCAGCGCGATACGCCGATGCAGTGCAGCGACACTGAGCTTTTGGCGAGCCAGGAATTCACGGTTGATGTGCTCGGTGATCACGTCTTCCACCTCGACCGGCACACGGGAGCGTCCACGTCCGCCTGCGGGCACGGAGACCAGCAGATCGGTAACCACCCCTTCCCCATTCCGGAGCCGGGACAACAGCACGTACACACGCCGGGCCGAGACCCCCAACTGTTCTGCTGCATCCTCGACCGCTGCGGCACCGACCGAGCCTCGATCCAACAGCCCGCTGAGCACCGCAAACCGCGACCGTGCCTGCTCCCACTGCTCGGCCGACGCGGTCAGCACACCCGCCTCTACGACGTCGAACTTGTCCGCATCCATCGCAGCCTCCGAACACCTAACCCAGGTGACCGATTGTGAAGCCCACTCCTGCACTCAGAATGTCAGAAGACGACTGCAATCAGAGGTGAAACCCCAGGAATTTATGACGCCCACTTCTGAAACTGACATCGGTTGATTGTCAGTTTCGGAAGACGAATGCACGGCGTCAGAAGTGGACTGCACTAATCGCATTTCATGGGTGCGCCGAGGTCGAGATTAACGTACGTCTCGAGGAGCTCGCGGGTCTGAGTGGAATCTGGTCGATGCCTCTGCCGACTTGCCTTCGAGCTGACTGGAACCTTTAGTTTGCGGTCATGTCTGCTCTGTTGATCTCGCAACTGTCCTCGGCGACGGGGGTGCCAGCGACGACGCTGCGCTTCTACGAGAGCGAGGGCCTGTTGCCAGCGGACCGAGCCCCGAACGGGTACCGGGTCTACGACGAACGAGCTCAGCAACGGTTGGCGTTCATCACCGCCGCGAAAAGCTTGAATCTGACGCTGCCGCAAATCAAGACGGTATTGCGGGCATGGGAGAACGACTCGTGCGCCGCGGTGAAGTCCGGGCTGCGGCCGGCGCTGCGCGAGCACATCGCCCGGGCGGAGGAGTCGATCGCACAGCTGACCGTGCGACCAGCAGTGCAGTTGGTTGGCGTCGACGGTGACCGCACCCGTGGACGCGTCGTGACCGGGTCGCTGCGGGCCTCGGCGGTGGAGTGGTGGGACACCCACCAGATCGGCCTGTATCTGCTTGCGCTTGCAACCGGCGCAGCAGTGGGGTCGGCCTTCCCTTCCTCGGCGTCGGCGTTCGAGCACGCCATCAACCCGGTACTGATCGTGCTGCTCTACGCGACGTTCCTCGCTGTGCCGTTCGCCGCGATCGGCCGGTCGCTGCGTGACGCGCGGTTCACCACCGCTGTGGTCGTCCTGAACTTCCTGGCCGTCCCGATCGTCGTGTTCGCCCTGACCCGCATCGTCGCCGGGAACGAGGCAGTGCTGGTGCTGGTCGGGGTGGTGTTGGTGTTGCTCGCCCCGTGCATCGACTACGTCATCGTCTTCAGCGGACTGGCCGGGGCCGCATCGGAGCGTCTGCTCGCCGGGGCACCGATGTTGATGTTGTTGCAGATCGTCCTGTTGCCGTTGTGGCTGTGGTTGTTCGTCGGGGCAGAGACGGTGTCGATCATCGACATTGCCCCGTTCGTGGAAGCGTTCGTCCTGCTCATCGTGCTCCCGTTGGCGCTGGCGGCGGCGACGCAGTGGTGGGCGAGTCGCCGTACCGGCGGTGAGCGGTTGATGGAGGCAGTGGCAGCGGCGATGGTGCCTGTGATGATGCTCACGCTCGCGGTCGTCGTCGCCTCTCAGATCGATGCCGTCCGCAGCCGTATCGATCAACTCGCTGCTGCCGCAGCGATCTTCGTGGCGTTTTTGATCGTGATGGCGTTCGTCGGGGTAGGTGTCGGAAGGTTGTTTCGTCAAGACATGCCGGCGACGCGGGCGTTGGTGTTCTCCGGCGCCACCCGTAATTCGTTGGTCGTGCTGCCCCTCGCTCTGGCGCTGCCGCCGGCGCTGAGCCTGGCCGCCGTGGTGGTCGTGACGCAGACTTTGGTCGAGCTGATCGGAATGGTGCTTTACGTCCGGTACGTACCACGCATGGTGGCCGGCTGACCACCACCGCCGCGGCCAGTCGGCGAAATGATCGCCGAGAACCGATCACACCTTCAAATGCTGTTATCATCGCCGAATGACGATCAATAAGGATGGGTGCCTGCTCGGCGATACCACCTCGACTCTCGATGCAGCAGTGTCGTTGTTCCACAGCCTCTCCGATGCCACCCGGTTGGCGATCGTCCGCCGTCTCGCCGGCGGGGAGGTGCGTGTAGCAGACCTGGTGAGCGAGCTGGGTCTCGCTCAATCGACGGTATCGGCGCACATGGCGTGCCTGCGGGACTGCGGTCTGGTCATCGGTCGCCCTCAAGGCCGGCAGGTCTTCTACTCGCTCGACCGGCCGGAACTGCTGGATCTGCTCGCCTCGGCCGAAACCCTCCTCGCCGCCACCGGGAACGCGGTGGCGTTGTGCCCGAACTACGGCACCGAGTCCGCCGGGCCGGCGGTGATCGCATGAGCGACGCATGCGGCTGCGGCCATGACGAACCTCGCCCGGACGGCGACGAGCACGAACCCGACAAACTGTGGCAGATCACCGAGATCCGCGCCGCCGCGCTGGCCGGTGTTCTGCTGGCGGCAGGCCTGATCGTCGGCTGGACCGGCGGACCCGATCGCGTCACCCTGGTACTCGCATCGCTCGCGTTGATTGTCGCCGGTTACACCTTCGTCCCGTCGACACTCCAGCGGCTCGCGCGCGGCAAGATCGGCGTCGGCACCCTGATGACCATCGCGGCGGTGGGCGCCGTGATCCTGGGTGAGGTCGGCGAAGCCGCAATGCTCGCGTTCTTGTTCGCGATCAGCGAGGGCCTCGAGGAGTACGCGGTCGCCCGCACACGGCGAGGTCTACGGGCACTGTTGTCCCTGGTTCCCGACACCGCCACAGTCCGACGAGACGGCCTCGAGCAGGCGGTGTCACCGACCGAGTTGATGCTCGGGGAGATGATGATCGTCAAGCCCGGCGAACGCATCGCCACCGACGGCACCATCCGCCGCGGCACCACCGCACTCGACACCTCGGCGATCACCGGCGAATCGATGCCCGTCGAGGCCGGGCCCGGCGACGACGTGTACGCCGGGGCCATCAACGGAACCGGCGTTCTCGAGGTCGAGGTCTCCGCACGTGCCGAGGACAACTCGCTGGCCAAGATCGTCCGGATCGTCGAGGCCGAGCAGTCCCGCAAGGGCGAGGCGCAGCGGTTGGCCGACACGATCGCCAAGCCCCTGGTGCCGGCAATCATGGTCGCCGCCGCCCTCATCGCCGCCGTGGGCAGCCTGCTCGGCGAACCACGGGTATGGATCGAACGCGCACTGGTCGTCCTCGTCGCCGCCTCACCGTGCGCACTGGCCATCGCCGTCCCGGTCACCGTCGTCGCGGCGATCGGCGCCGCCAGCAAACTCGGCGTCCTGGTCAAGGGCGGCGCAGCCCTCGAAGCGCTGGGCCGAATCCGCGCGATCGCGCTCGACAAGACCGGCACCTTGACCCGCAACAAGCCGGTCGTCATCGACGTCGCCACCGCCCACGGTGCGACCCGCGAACAGGTCCTCGTAGTGGCCGCAGCGCTGGAAGTACGCAGCGAGCATCCCTTGGCCGCGGCGATCCTCGCCGCCGTCGACGACCACACTCCCGCCGACGACGTCGTCGCAGTCACCGGAGCCGGCCTCACCGGCCGCTTCCGCGGCACCGACATCCGACTCGGGCGGCCCGGGTGGATCGACCCCGGCCCGCTGGCAGCGGACGTGGAACGAATGCAGCACGCCGGAGCCACCGCCGTCCTTATCGAGCGGGACGGCCGCACCCTCGGCGCGATCGGGGTCCGCGACGAACTCCGACCCGAAGCGGCAGGGGTCGTCGCCGGTCTCCGCCGCGACGGCTACCACGTCGCGATGCTGACCGGGGACAACGAACGCACCGCACGGGCTCTGGCCGCCGACGTCGGCATCACGGAGGTGCACGCGGATCTGCGACCGGAGGACAAAGCACGCATCATCGGCGACCTCAAGCTCCGACGGTCCACTGCGATGGTCGGCGACGGCGTCAACGACGCCCCCGCACTGGCCACCGCCGACCTCGGAATCGCCATGGGCGCCATGGGCACCGACGTGGCCATCGAGACCGCCGACGTCGCCCTGATGGGTGAGGACCTGCGGCACCTACCGCACGCCTTGGCCCACGCCCGCCGATCTCGGCGCATCATGCTGCAGAACGTCGGACTGTCGCTGGCGATCATCACCGTGCTGATGCCGCTCGCCCTGTTCGGAATCCTCGGCCTGGCCGCAGTGGTGCTGGTGCACGAACTCGCCGAGATCGTGGTCATCGCCAACGGAGTCCGCGCCGGCCGCACCCACCCCCTGACCGCCGCAGCGGTGCCCGCCCAGACCTCGACCGCGGTCGAGGCCCGAACATGAGCCCGATCCCCACCTGGGGCCCGGCAGGCTCGACGCCGGGCGTTCCGGCCAGGGTCGGCTCAGCGGCTCGGTCCCGCTGGACCCTGACGATCGTCGTCGCTGTCCTCCTTGCGGCTGCACTCGCGGCCGACCCCGTCGCCCGCCGCGCACTCTCCGCCGGCCGCGTCGTCGAACTGGGGCCACTGCAGCTCGAGCTCGCCTACAACAGCGGTGTCGCCTTCAGCGTCGGGAACGGGCTGCCGCCGTGGGTGCTCATCGCGGTCACCGCCACCATCACCGCCGCCATCGCCGTGTACGCGTGGCGCACCGTCCCCACCGGCTCACTGACCGGGACGGTGGGGCTGTCGGCGGTCGTCGCCGGAGCGGCCGCCAACGTCATCGACCGCGCTGCCGACGGCCGCGTGACGGACTACTTCCACACCGGATGGTGGCCCACCTTCAACCTCGCCGACACCTACCTCACATGCGGGGTCGTCCTGGTCGTCCTCGCCTCGCTCCGGGAGGGCCGAACCAGCGTCGATCCCACGGGCACGGAGCAACGATCCGGATGACTGCTTCCCGACCTGGAATCCGATCGAACTCCATGACGGTCGCGTGCGGAACCGGGGACGTCCGGTCACCTCATCGCCGACGCCCGGTGCGGCAGTGATCACCACCATCGCCGCGGCAGTGGCGATGTTCGCCGGCACCAACATCGACGACATCGTCGTGCTGACGGTGCTGTTCGTCGCCTCCGCGAGCCAGGGTAGGCCGCGGGTGTGGCAGATCGTCGCCGGCCAATACCTCGGCCTGATCACCCTCGTCGCGACCAGCGTCGTCGCCGCCCTGGGACTGGTGATCGTGCCGCAAGAATGGGTCGGGCTACTCGGTGTGCTGCCCCTGTCGCTGGGATTCTGGACGCTGATCCGCTGGCTGCGCAGCGACCACGAGGACGAACCCCCGGTGGCTGCCACCGGAATGGCAGGCGTTGCTGCCATCACCATCGCCAACGGTGCCGACAACATCGCCGTCTACACCCCAGTCTTTCGGACGCTCGGTCCACCACAGACCGCAGTCACCATCGCCGTGTTCCTGATCTGCGTCGGGATCTGGTGCTACGCCGGCAGGCTACTGGGCACTCGCAGGAAGGTCGTCGACACTCTCGAACGGGTCGAGCACTGGCTCGTCCCAGCGGTGTTCATCGGCTTGGGTCTGTTCATCCTCCTCGAATCCGGAGTTCTCGCCCGGCTGATCGCCGCCGCGTCATGACCGACACCCGCTCGCGCGCAGCCTGCCGAACCACGACAGCCCGACTCGGATCGAATCCCGCAACCGCCCCGGTGTTGCCCCCTCCATGCCATCGATCGTGCGTGAGGGTGAGAAGAGGGCGTCGCATCGATCCTCGGTCGATCCGTCGGCGATCTTCGGATCGACCGCCGAGCAGGCGTTGCTGACCCCGATCATCTGTGTCCGTGCGGTCCGTGCGGTGTGCGGACAGACGACGCCACGCTCGTCCGCGGGCGGCGGAGTCGTAGTCGTAGTCGTTGCCGGAAGGTTAGGTTCGGCAGCCCTTATAGACTCGCTCGGTGCCCAGAGACTTCAGCCGCCCGAAACGCCCCGGTGTGCGCTTCGTGCACGATGTGGGCAGGTTCGGTCATGCACCGGGTCTGATATCGGTGGACGAGACGATCACCTACCGCGACCTGGACGAGCGCATCGACCGACAGGCGGCCAGACTTGGACACGACCGTCGTCTGGTACTGATCGCCGGCACCAACGATGTCGAGGTCATCGTCACCTACCTCGCGGCGCTGCGTGCAGGACACCCCGTACTGCTGGCCTCGGGGGACAACCCTGACCGTCTCGACGGGCTCATCGACACGTATCGGCCCGATGTGGTGGTGCGCACCCTCGACGGCAACACGGTCGTCGAGGAACTCGATCGACAATCCAGACATGAGCTGCACCCGGATCTCGCGTTGCTGCTGTGCACCTCGGGTTCGACCGGATCACCCAAACTCGTCCGTCTCTCGCACGACAACGTGCAGGCCAACGCCGAGTCGATAGCAGAATATCTCGACATCCGCCCCACCGACCGTGCCGTGACCACGCTACCCATGCACTACTGCTATGGGCTTTCGGTCGTCCACAGCCATCTCCTGCGCGGTGCCGCCTTGATTCTGACCAACTCCTCGGTCACAGATACTCGACTGTGGGACCTTGCGCGCACCCACCGCGCTTCCACCTTTGCGGGTGTGCCGTACAGCTTCGATCTGCTCGACCGTATCGGGTTCGACCAGCTGAATCTTCCCGACCTGCGTTACGTCACGCAGGCCGGCGGAAAGCTGTCACCCGATCGCGTCCGGACGTACGCCGAGCTGGGCCGACGTCAGGGGTGGGACTTGTTCGTCATGTACGGGCAAACAGAGGCGACCGCCCGAATGGCCTATCTGCCACCGGATCTTGCCGCCACCCATCCGCATACCGTCGGACGGCCCATTCCCGGCGGGTCCTTCCGGATCGAGCCGGTCGCGGATGCCCCGGACGGGACGGGCGAGCTCATCTATTCGGGGCCGAACGTCATGCTCGGCTACGCACACGACCCTGACGACTTGCGCCTGGGTGACACGCTCACCGGCGAGCTGCGAACAGGCGACCTGGCCCGGCGAACGGCCGATGGACTGTACGAAGTGGTCGGCCGACGCAGCCGTTTCGCGAAGGTGTTCGGTTTACGTATCGATCTGCACCGCGTCGAGTCCGCGCTCGCACACCTGGGATTGACCGTGTGCTGCACCGACGGCACGGACGAACTCGTCGTCGTCGCGGAGAACGCCGACGTCGACGACGTGCGACGCTTGACAGCACAGTTCAGCGGCCTTCCCGCAACAGCAGTTCGGGTGTGTGTCGTCGATGAGCTGCCGCGCACCTCCACCGGCAAACCCGATGCGCGAGCGGTCGCGGAACTCGCAGGCAAGCCCGGCCCTGTTCAGCCCACCTCGACGACGACAAAGCCCGAGACCACCGATGTCAAAGCGATGTATGCCGAGATCCTGCATCACGCAAGGGTCGACGACGACAGCACGTTCGTGAGCTTGGGCGGTGACTCTTTGTCGTATGTGCGGATGTCTATTCGGCTGGAGGAGCTGCTCGGTCACCTCCCGGCGGACTGGCACAACACCCGAGTCGTGGACTTCGTTCAGGCACCGCGCCTACGCCGCGGCTGGCGACAGGTGGAGACCAACGTTGTGCTGCGCGCCCTTGCGATCGTTCTGATCACCGGATCGCACATACACCTGTTTTCGGTGCTCGGCGGGGCGCACGTGCTTCTCGGAATCGCCGGCTACAACTTCGCCCGCTTCCACCTCGGCACGGTCGATCGCACCGCCCGCGCACGCAATGCTGTGCGCAGCGTCGCTCGGATCGCCATCCCCAGCATGGTGTGGATCGGGGCCATCATCGCTCTGACCGGGGACTACCGCATCACCAGTGCATTGCTGCTCAACGGAATCTTCGGCCCGGACGGTTGGTCTGTCGAATGGCGATACTGGTTCGTCGAGGCGATTGTGTACATCGTCCTCCTAGCCGCCGCTGTGCTCTATGTTCCGGCGGTCGCACGTCTCGAACGCAGTCACCCGTTCTGGTTCCCGATGGGATTGGTGGCATTGGGCCTGGTTACCCGCTACGGATTGATCGAGATCGACGACAGCCGCAATCGCATTCTGACCGCGGCGGTTGTCTTCTGGTTGTTCGCCCTCGGCTGGGCCGCCGCCCGGGCGCAGACCGTGTGGCATCGAGTGGGGGTCACCGCGGCAATCGTGCTATCGATCCCCGGGTTCTTCTTCGGCGACACCCAGCGAGAAGTCATCGTGATTGCCGGGCTTTGCCTGCTGGTGTGGCTCACATCCGTCCCGTGCCCCGCAGTTGTGGGCCGAGTTGCGGGGGTTCTGGCAAGCGCGTCACTCTACATCTACCTGACCCAGTTTCAGGTCTATCTACCGCTGCGCGACGACCATCCCTGGACAGCATTCGCCCTGTCGATCGTCGTGGGGATTGTCTACTGGCAGGCCGCGACCTTCGTGCTCTCGCGCCTACCGTGGAGCGGGACAGGGCCGGGCATTAGGTTTGCCAATCCTCTAAGTACCATGGCGGCGGGGACGACCGGAAGTGGTCCGGTAAATGCAAAGGACGGACGATGAGCAAGCGGATCGAACTGATGGCGGGCCTCGCACTGGCGACCGCAGCACTGTTGACGGTGTCGGGGTGTTCGAGCGCTGAGTCCGACCCGGGCGGGGACAACCGCATCACCGTCTACAACGCCCAACACGAGTCGCTGACGAAAGAATGGGCCGACGCGTTCACCGCGGAGACCGGCATCGAGGTCGACCTGCGCCAAGGGAGCGATACCGAACTCGGCAACCAACTCGTAGCGGAGGGTGACCGATCGCCAGCGGATGTGTTCCTCACCGAGAACTCCCCGGCTATGACGCTCGTCGAGAACGCGGGCCTGTTCACCGACGTCGACCAGGCCGTGCTGGCCCAGGTTCCGAGCCAATACCGCCCGTCGAACGGCAAGTGGACGGGTATCGCCGCCCGCTCGACCGTGTTCGCCTACAACACGGACATGCTGACCCCCGATCAGCTCCCGGCCTCACTCCTGGACCTGCAGGACCCCGCCTGGAAGGACCGCTGGGCAGCATCGCCGTCGGGAGCCGATTTCCAAGCCATCGTCAGTGCGCTGCTCGAGTTGAAAGGCGAGGACGCCACACGCACCTGGTTGGAGGGGATGAAGAACAACGTCCGCGCCTACAACGGCAACGGCACGGTGATGAAAGCCGTCAACGCCGGAGAAATCCCCGGCGGCGTGATCTACCACTACTACTGGTTCGGCGATCAAGCCAAGACCGGCGAGAACAGCAGCAACGTCGCACTGCACTACTTCAAGAACGAAGACCCCGGTGCCTTCGTCAGCGTCTCCGGCGGTGGCGTCCTACAATCCAGCGCGAAACAAGATGCAGCACAGAAATTCCTCGCGTTCGTCACCGGACCGAAAGGCCAGGAAATCCTCGAGGACGGAACGTCGTTCGAGTACTCGGTGGGCAGCGGAGTGCCGGCCAACGCGGATCTGGTTCCCCTGACCGAACTGCAGGCACCGCAGGTGGACCCGGCCACGCTCAACAGCCCGAAAGTCACCGAACTCATGACCGAAGCCGGTTTGCTCTGATTCCAACGACGAACGGCCGAGAACAACGGGGGCCGACCGACAGGCTGCGTCGCCACGCAGGCCGGTCGCGTATGCCCTTGCCACTGGCTGTCACCGCAGTGATTGTCGTGGGGATCTCGCTCATCCCACTCGGATACGTGATCGTGGAGAGCGCGGACACCGGCTGGGCCACCGCGTCGGCGCTGCTGTTCCGGTCGCGGGTCCGCGAACTATTGGTCAACACCGTGATGTTGATAGTGATCACCGTGCCCATCTGTGTCGCAATCGGCGTCGCGGCCGCTTGGTTGGTCGAGCGCACACGAGTATTCGCAGCGAAGGTGTGGGCGGTATTACTCGCCGCGCCGCTGGCTGTCCCGGCGTTCGTGAACAGCTACTCGTGGGTGACGACGATCCCTTCCCTCGGCGGGCTGCGCGGCGGCGTTCTGATTGCGACGCTCTCCTATTTTCCTCTCGTCTACATTCCCGTGGCCGCGACGCTTCGCAGGCTCGACCCCGCGGTCGAGGAATCGGCGCGAGGACTCGGAATCGGACCGTGGGCAGTGTTCTTTCGCGTCGTGGTGCCGCAGCTGCGGCTGGCAATCGCCGGCGGCGCGCTTCTGGTCGCGTTGCACCTACTCGCCGAATACGGTGCCTTCGTCTTCATCCGATTCGACACCTTCACGACAGCGATTTTCGAGCAGTATCAATCGACGTTCAACGGAACTGCGGCCACTATGCTCGCCGGGGTTCTGGTATTGCTGTGCCTCACGCTGTTGGTGATCGAAGCGGCTGTGCGCGGCAGTGCCAGGTATGCCCGCATCGGCTCGGGTGCAGCCCGCCCGGCCGTGCCTGCAGAACTCGGTTGGCAGTACTCGCCGATCGCGCTCGTCTTCCTGGGGATGTTGATCGCACTGTCTCTCGGAGTCCCGATCGCCAGTGTTGCGCGGTGGCTTGTCATCGGCGGCAGCGCGGTGTGGGAATGGGACGAGGTCTCTTCCGCGCTGCTGCAGACGCTCGGGTTCGGAATTGCCGGTGCGGTCATCACGTGTGCACTCGCGTTCCCGGTCGCGTGGATCTCGATTCGCCACCGCGGACGGTTCAGCCGTGTCCTCGAGGGCGGCACCTACATCTCGAGTTCGTTGCCCGGCATCGTGGTTGCGCTGGCGTTCGTCACCACCGCCATTCGGTACGCACATCCGCTGTATCAAACAGTTGTCGTCGTGATCGCGGCCTACGCAGTGCTCTTCCTGCCACGCGCATTGGTCAATCTGCGGGCGGGGCTCGCGCAGGCACCCGTCGGTTTGGACGAGGCGGCTCGGTCACTGGGTCTGTCACCGCTGTCGAGCTTCTTTCGGGTGACTCTCAGATTGGCTGCGCCGGCCACCGCAGCGGGCTGTGCCTTGGTGTTCTTGGGGATCGTGAACGAGTTGACCGCGACATTGCTGCTGGCACCGACCGGAACCCGCACTCTCTCGATGCAGTTCTGGTCGCTGAGCAGCGAGATCGACTACTCGGGTGCCGCTCCGTACGCGTTGATCATGATCGTGCTGTCGCTGCCCATGACCTACGTTCTCTTCTCCCAGTCGAAAAAGGCGGCAGGACTATGACATACGCGTTGGAAGTGGATGGGCTGGACAAGTCGTTCGGTCCTGTGACGGTGCTACGTCGAGTTGAATTCGCTGTCGAGGCCGGGTCGACCACAGCCATCGTCGGACCGTCCGGCTGCGGTAAGACGACGCTGCTACGTCTGATCGCGGGCTTCGACAATCCCGACGCAGGCACTATCGCACTGACCGGGAAGATCGTCGCGGGAGCCGACTGGACGCCTCCGCACCGAAGGTCCATCGGGTACGTCGCCCAGGACGGGGCCCTGTTCCCACACGCCACGGTCGGCGCGAACATCGGATTCGGCCTACCACGCCGTGCCCGCACCTTCTCGAAGATCACCGAACTGCTCGAGACGGTGTCACTGGATTCGTCCTACGCCTCACGTCGACCCGACCAGCTCTCCGGCGGCCAGCAGCAACGAGTCGCGCTCGCACGGGCGCTGGCACGTGAACCCGACTTGATGCTGCTCGACGAACCGTTCTCGGCACTCGACGCCGGCTTGCGGGCGAACACTCGACGGATCGTCGCCGACGTCCTCGCCAAGGCCGGGATCACCACCATCCTCGTCACCCACGACCAACCCGAAGCCCTGTCGTTCGCCGACCGAGTTGCGGTGATGAGCTCGGGCAGGCTCGCACAGATCGGCACACCCCGCGAAATCTATTCCCGCCCTGTCGATGTCACCACCGCGGAATTCATCGGCGACGCAGTGATCTTGCCCGCCCACATCGAGAACGGCCGCGCCCGCTGCACCCTCGGCGACGTCGACATCGCCCCATCCCCCAACGCCATCGAAGGCACAGCCCGAATCATGCTGCGGCCGGAGCAAATCGAGGTGGCACCCGACGGCATGGGGGCATCAGGGGCCGTCGTCGACGTGGAATACTTCGGGTCGGAGATGCTGCTCGGGATCCGCCTCGACGCCGCGAACACCACTATGGCCCAGCGGGTCACCGTACGTCGCTTCGGCACCACAGCCCTGACCCCCGGCGACAGGGTCGCCATCCGCGTCATCGGTGACGCCGTCGCGTACGACCTGTGAGGGTGCTACCCGGTGTGAGACTGCCCCGCGCGTCCCGCTCGATCATGCGACCGATGCGAACAATGCGTAGGTAGTGGGCGGACTTGCATCCCGGACCGAGGCAACGCCCCGATGCATTCCCCCCTCTCGACCCCGGGCACGAAACAGGCCGACATCGACCTGCCACCGACGTCGACGATCCGCACGCCGGGTTGGCGGCCTCGAAGAAACTGGTCAAACGTCGAAGATGCCCGGCGGCGGCGTCACCCGTATTTGCATCGATTGCGTTGCGTACGAACCGTTGCACCCTTGCGGAGCCCTCCTCTTTCACGGACGACCTGTCGGCCGAGCTGCGGAAGAACCCACTGATTCCGATTCACCGCCCACCACCATCACCACTCGAACGGTGATCGATTCGCGAACACAGGCATGCAGGACTTGTTCACCTGCGCCCGCTCAGGCGACGGTCAGATAGATCAACGCGACATTGAGTGCGGCGACGACTCCTGCGATGAACCAGGCGGCATATCGAGTGATCCGGTGATTGACATCGCTGCCCATCAGGATGCGGTCGGAGGTGAACCGTACCAAGGGAATCAGCGCGAACGGAATACCGAAGGACAACACGACCTGCGAGACGACGAGAGCGCGACTGGGGTCGACTCCAGCGGCGAGGATCGCCAGTGCAGGGATCAGGGTCACCAGCCGCCGCACCATGATCGGGATGCGTTTGCGGAGCAGGCCGTCCATGATCATCGCGCCGGCGTATGCCCCGACCGAGGTCGACGCCAAACCGGACGCGAGCAGTCCCACGGCGAACAACAATGCAATAGCGGGCCCCAGTGTCTGACCCACTGCTGCATGGGCACCTTCGATGGAATCGACGCCCTCGCGCCCGCCGAGGGTCGACGCCGGCAACAGCAACATCGACATGTTCACCGCTCCGGCCAACAGCATCGCCAACCCGACATCGATCCGGGTGACACGCAGCAACCGCCGACGGACCGGACCTGCATCGGGGTGTCCGTGCCGGTCACGTGCGAGTCCGGAGTGCAGGTAGACCGCGTGCGGCATGATCGTCGCACCGAGCATCGCGGCGGCGATCAACACGCTTTCCGCGCCGTCGAACCGAGGAATCAGACCGGCCGCGGCCTCGGTGAACGATGGCGGTTCGACCACGACGCTGGCGAGGAATCCGACGGCGATGACACCGAGTAGACCGAGAATCACGAACTCGAAGGGACGCTGGCCCCGCCGGTCCTGGACCATCAACAAAACCATCGACACGGCCCCGGTGATCAGGCCCCCGACCAGCAGTGGCAAGTCGAAGAGCAAGTACAGCGCGATGGCACCGCCGACCACCTCCGCGAGATCGGTGGCCATGGCGACGACTTCGGCCTGCCCCCAATAGGCAAGTCGCACAGACTTGCTCGATTTCTCACGGACGACCTCAGGGAGGCTCATGCCGGTGACGATCCCAAGTTTGGCGGACAGAAACTGCACGAGGCCGGCCATCACATTGGCCGCGACGATCACCCAGACCAGCAGATATCCGAACTGCGCGCCCGCACTGACGTTGGAGGCGACGTTGCCCGGGTCGACGTAGGCGATCGCGGCGACGAACGCCGGGCCGAGCAACACGAATCCCGCGCGGAACCTCGAGGGCGGCCGAGACGATCGGCGCTGCAGCACAGACATGACCACACCCCCAGGCACCGTCATCATTTCAGGACCCTGAAAAATATAGTTCGGCTACCCGAACTATGCAATGGAGGTGGTGCAGACGGCGTACTTACCTCAGATGGGCAACACGACGGCAGTGACGAATTCGTTGCGGATCCAGGCGATGAACAACCCCCACACCCCTGTCAGCAGCGCGACGCCGACCGCGATCATGATGATGCCGCCCGCGACCTTGATCCTCTGCGAATTCCTCCGAAGCCACCCCACACCGCGCATCGCCGAACTCGAGCCGAACGCAAGAACGACGAACGGCAGACCGAGTCCCAGACAGTAGGCGACGATGAGGGTGACCCCGCGAGCTGCTGTTGCGCCTTCGGTGCCCGCCGCCACGGACAGCACGCCGGCGAGGGTGGGACCCAAACACGGCGTCCAGCCGAGCGCAAACACCCCGCCGAGCAGCGGGGCTCCGGCGAGGGAGGAGATGCGTTGAGGTGCGAACCGGACGTCGCGTTGCAAGACGGGAATCAACCCGATGAAGGCCGCACCCATGACGATCGTGATGACACCGCCGACGCGTTGGAGCACTTGCTCGTTGATGCGTAAGGTGCCGATGACCCCGAAGACCGAGGCTGTGGCGAGGACGAAGACGACCGTGAACCCGGCGACGAACAACGACGCGGCACCGGCCACACGCCAGCGATTCGCCAGCTCCGTCGACGAGTTGCCGGTGGTCGAGTTGCCGGTGGTCGAGTTGCCGGTGGTCGAGTTGCCGGGCGCTCGGGTCTCGGCTGATTGGGCGTCGGCACCGGCGATTCCCGCCAGGTAGGACAGGTATCCCGGCACCAGCGGCACCACGCACGGTGAGGCGAACGAGACCAGCCCGGCGAGCATGCATGCCGCGATCGCCAGCACCAGGGGCCCACTCGACGCGGCGTTCTGGAACGTCGACCCGATGTCTTGGGCGAGAAGAGTCGTCATTCGGCGGCTATCCGTTCGACGACGGGAAGGAGATCGTCGGTGAGCAGGGCGCGCATGAAGACCGCCGCGACTCGGTGCTGACGATCGAGTACCAGCGTCGAGGGGATCACGCTCGTCGGGTAGTTCCCACCGAGGGCGATCAGTGTCCGCATCGAGGGGTCGTAGATCGAGGGGTACGAGACGTTGTTGTCGACGACGAAGTCCTGCGCTTTGTCCTTCTGCGGGTCTCTGACGTTGATGCCGAGGAACTGCACACCGCGCTCGCGGGTTGCCTCGTAGACTTCTTCGAGGTCGTCGGCTTCGCCGCGGCAGGGCCCGCACCATTGGCCCCACAGATTGATCACGACCACCTTGCCGTCGTAGTCCGCCAGAGCGACGCTCTTGCCTTCCTCCATCAGGTCAGGCCCTGCGAGTTCGCCTACGGTTCCTCGGGTTTCGGGTGGATCGTAGACGATGTCGGTTTGTCCGCCGGGGGCGACGAAGTCGAAGCTCCCCGCGGGAGCCGCGGCGTCGGTGCCTCCGGAGCATCCGGAGATCAGTAGTACGGCGGCAACGATCGATCCAATTGCCGCGGAGGGCCTGCAGCCCTGACGGCGCGCACCGACCCGCACTGGCGGGAAGCGTTTCATGAGGTGAAGTCCTTTACTGCAGTGCGGATCTGGTCTGTCGTCTCGAACACTGTCGGGTCGGTGACGCGCTCGATCGTTCCGTCCGGACGGAGGAGAAAGCTCAGGGGCAGGACCGGCGGTGCCGCGAGCGCGTCCAGGACGCTGCCGCCGTCGATGTAGTTCGGATAGCGCAGGCCCAGTTGCGTCACCAGCGAGGCCGCGTCCGCGGGTCGGTCCTCGACGTTGATTCCGACGACTCGGATCGCGTCGGGATCTGCGGCGTAGGCGTCGACGACGGGCATCTCGGTGCGGCACGGGCCGCACCAGGATGCCCACACGTTGATCAACGTCGTGTCATTGCCGAGAGCGGCGGCGAGATCGACGTCGACAGTGTCGCCGATGCAGCGTACTGTCATCCCCGCCAGTGGACCGCCTGCGCGTGGTATCGGTGGCGGACACAGCGGTAGCGCTGCTGCTCCTTGTTCCGTGACACCGGCCGGCCGGGTCGATGCGGGTTCGGGTCCGACCGGTGCAAAGTTGTCGGCGATGACGTCGGACGGGCCGCGCTCGACGTCGTCGGAGCGTGGCCACAGAGCCACGATCGATGCGGCCACGAGTACGAGCATCACAACCGTTCCGCTGTGTCTCATTGCCTCGACCGTCCCCACCGCGGGGATCGCACACGAGGCGAACACGTGCCGTCGGTCATAGCAGTGTGGACCAATACGACCAGAAGCGCTGTGCGATAAGAGCAATCACTGTCAGGTACCACACGGTCAGGGGAATCGAGTGATTGCGCATCAACACCTCCATCCACTGCCGTCGGCTCGCACTCGCAGCTGCGCGGTCGAGGTTGCGCAGCGTGACGTACCAGAAGATCGGTACGGTGACCGCCCACACTGCCATGCAGTACGGGCACAGAGCGCCGATGTCGTAGAGGCTCTGTCCGATCAGCCAGTGCACGAAGACTGCGGCAGCAGTGACACCGACCTGCAGTGCACCCCAGAACCATTGCGCGAACACCGCGCCGGCGAGAAGGGCGGCTCCCACTGCTGCCACGACGGCGAAGCCTGCGATACCGAGAAGGGAATTGGGAAATCCGAACACCGATGCCTGCGGGGTGTCCATCACCGATCCGCAGTTGAGCACCGGGTTGATGCTGCAGGTCGGGGCGTAGGCGGGATCGAGCGCCAGAGCGAACTTTTCTACCGTGAGCACGAACGCTGCGGCCAGTCCGGTCACGCCCCCTACCAGCAGCAGCCAGGGCAGGCTCCGGACGAACTGTCCGCCCTGACCGAATCCGGTGGCAGCGGTGGGGTCAGCCGAGTGCAGCGTCGAGGGCATCGGCGAGGTCTCCGTAGGTGGTGGGCTCGATCTTGGTGCCGTTGAGGAAGAACGTCGGTGTGCCCTGCACGCCGAGCGCGATTCCGTCGGCGACGTCGGCTTCGATGCGCGCGAGCGTCACGGGGTCGGTGTAGGCGGCATCGAAGGCGTTCATGTCGAGCCCTTGCTCGACGGCGAAGCTGCGGAACAACTCGTCCTGCGGAATCTGTTGTTCGCCCCATTGCGCCTGCGTTTCGTACATGCGCTGATACATGGCCTCGAATCCGCCCTGCTGCGCTGCGGCTTCGACGGCGCGTGCGGCTCGTTCGGCATTGAAGTGGGAGGCGATGGGAAAGTAGCGGGCCACGAAGCTCACTCGGTCGCCGTACTCTTCACGCAGTTGTTCGATCGCCGGGTAGGCAGACCGGCAGGCCTCGCACTCGAAGTCGAGGAACTCCACGAACGTGACCCGGCCATCGGCCACCGAGTTCAACCGATGACTGTTCTCGCGCACCGCAATCGAGGCAGGGTCGGTCGCGGCCTGCTCGGCGGCCACAGCATCCGGGGACCCCGATCGGTCCACCACCAGAAATACAGCCAACGCGGCGGCGAACACGACCACCAGGGACAAGGAAATCTTCAACGCTCGGCTCATAACAACTACCTTTTCGGTTCGTTCCGGCTGATCGATGTGTCGTTCGGAATGATCGATGTGCCCGAATGGGCGGTACCTATCGCGTCTGGAAACCTATTGGTCTCGCACCACAACATCACCGACACCGGTGTCGGCACCGCGAACTCGACCATGGAAAGAGATCAGATCTGGGAGAGGGGACCGGACTGCACGCGGGCTCGACGGGATCGGCATGACCACTGCAGCAGGGGCATCGACAACCGAGGTGCGCCGGCACCCCTCGAACGAGCGCACGTTCTCTCGCAGCCCTATCCATGGCTGCATACTCGCACTCTGACGATATATCGAACGCCGCTATGACAGAACATGTTCGGCAAGACTCTCGGGGTCAGATGCTCCAGATCGCGGCCCAGGCTCCAGGATCGCGGTTGGGGTGGGTCGACGACACCGATACCCCGCGTCCCGGGACCGTGCGGACGCGCTGGGAGGCACGTAGCGGGCGGCATCAGTTCAATCCTGCGTAGGAGTGCAGGCCGGAGACGACCATGTTGATGATGAACAAGTTGAACAGCATCGCCACGAATCCCGCGATGTTGATCCACGCTGCGCGGGTGTTGCGCCACCCGCTGGTGGCGCGGGCATGCAGGTAGGAGGCGTACACGATCCAGGCGATGAAGGAGACCGTTTCTTTCGGATCCCAGCCCCAGAACCGGCCCCATGCGGCTTCGGCCCAGATCGCACCGAGGATGACGCCGACGCCGAACAGCGGAAATGCGAAGATCGTGGTCTTGTAGGCCAGGATGTCCAGTGTCTGCGCGGAAGGAAGACGGGCGACGATTCGGCTCATTCTGCTCCCCGAGTCCTCGGGATGCTTCATGCGGATCAGGAACAGCGCGCTCGCAACCCCGGAGATCAAGAACACCCCGCTGCCGAGCGAGACGATCGAGACGTGCACCGGCAGCCAGTACGACTGCAGTGCCGGTACCACCGGTGCTGCGTCGGCGTACAGCACGGTGCCGGCGACGAACAGCAGGATCAACGTCGGTACCAGAACGAACAACCACAGGGTGCGCAGCTGCGTCGAGCGCAGAACCACCACGGCAGCCAGTACACCGGCCGCGCAGGTGACCGAGACGAATTCGTACATGTTGCCCCACGGAGGCCGACCCGTGGCGACCCCGCGAAGGACGATCGACCCCACGTGCAGAGTCAGTGCCACCATCACCAACCCGAGTCCGCTACGCCCGAAACGTTCGGATGGAACTCGCCGGGGTGCGTCGGGAACACGTCCCGGCGTCGCCGACGTGGCAGCAATGATCCGAACACGAAGCCGCTCCGTATTGTGCAGTTCCGCAGTACGGGTCGTCGCGAGCTGCGCGAGGAACGCGATCGCGGCGAGGAGATAGACCACGAACGCGGTCTCGAAGCTGATGTCGCTCCACCGGGCGAAGGTGTCGTCGATCGCCATGGCACTACACCGTTTCTCTGTCGTGGGTCTGGGAGTCGCTCGGGGTTGTCTGCGGCCAGATCTGTGACCGGAGGGTCTCGAATTCGGGTCCCCAACCCGCGTGATCGGTGCGAGCCAGGCCACCCATGTCCACTCGCGAGAGACCGTGTTCGCCAGGGTGGATCCGGAACCAGACACGGCGGCGTGTGATCACCAGGGAGATCAGCAGTCCGGTCATCATCGTGATGGCGAACACGAGCACCCACCGCTGCGCGGGGTCGTATCCGACCTGCAGGTTCGCGAATTCCTTGGCCCCGTCGAACCGGACGACGGTGCCGTCGGAGAGGGTCGTCGATTCTCCGGGCCGCAGGTTGACCCGGTCTTGTTTCACCAGCCGGCCCTGGTTGATCATCTCCTGGTCCAGGGAGAAGATCGACTGCGGGATGCCTGTGTCGAGACCGGTATCGCCTTTGTAGATGTCCACTGCCACAGCAGGATCGACCAATTCCGGGAAGCGGGAGGAGAGCAGGTTGCCATTGAATTGCGCGGTGGGCGCGAAGAGCCCTTCGATGGCGATCTGCCCTCGGCGCCGCTCCTCGGCGGTGGCGTAGGTCCCCCCGGGCGGGTCGAATCGCAGCGCGCCGCTGCTGAGGAACGTGGTGGCGTCGTCGGGGCGGAACTGCAGCGCTTCGGTGCGGGTCTGGCCGTCGGGGAAGGTGACGGTGAACTCGGGGGCATAGCCGTGTCCGGTGAGGTAGATGCGTTCGTCGCCGAGCCGGAGGGGTTCGTTGACTTTGAGTTGATACTCGCGCCAGGTGTCGGCGGCGATGTCGTCGGCGGATTGGTAGGAGATGTTCGAGGTGAACATCTCGGCCTGACCGTTCTCGAGGTAGTCGGCGGTGAAATCTCTGACCCTGATACAGAACGGCTCGAGTCCGGTGCCGTCGGTGCTGTTGCCGGCGCGAAAGGAGTCGTAGATCGCGGGCGAGGTGTTGCAGAAACCGGGCCCGTTGTCGGCGATGACGATGACCGAGCCTTCGTAGCCGAACAGTTTGCCGATCGCGATGGCCGCGAGCAGACCGATCAGCGAGAAGTGAAACAGCAGGTTCCCGGCCTCGCGGGTGTAGCCCTTCTCCGCCGAGAGAGTCAGTGCCCCATCGGGCTCGGGTCGAACGGCGGTACGCCACCCTTTCAAGTGCCGCGCGATGTCGGCGATCACCTTCTCGGGGTCACCGGCGAGGGTGCCCGAATGATGCAACGGTAGTCGAGTGAGGTTTCGCGGTACTCGAACAGGTTGTGCGCGAAGAGCTTTGCCGTGCTCGATCAACCGGGGAGTCAGACAGCCGATCAGCGACACGAACAACAGGACGTAGATCGCGGTGAACCAGGAACTCGCGAACACGTCGAACATTTCCAGCGTGTCCATCACCGGCCCGAGAACCGGACGCGCGGCAATGAAGGAATCGACGGCCTGGGTGTTGAGATTGCGCTGCGGCAGCAAAGCGCCGGGGACAGCTGCGGCGGCGAGGAGGAACAGCAGCACCAGCGCTGTGCGCATCGACGTCAGTTGTCGCCACCGGTTGCGCAGCATCGCCACTGTTCCGCGCACCAGTCCCGGCGAGCGCACACTGGGGTGTTCGTCGATTGTCATCTCCTCGCACTCTTCACTGGCCCGCCCATCGAATACTACGCACCATAGTAGTTGGCGGGTACGGTGCAGATCTGCGCGACCGACGAGTTATCGAAATGCCAAGTGCAGCAATGGTACCGGTGGTGACAGCCCATTCCGAAGCGCTGCCGACGATGGTCGCCGGGGTGAGGGTGGTGCTCAGTGCCACCTCGGCGACGACAGCTGCGGGAGTGAAGAGCTCCGTGCGCTCGACGACCTCCCCGCGCGCGCCGATGACGGCGCTCACGCCACTGGTGGCGGAGACGACGACGCTGCGCCCGTGTTCGACCGCACGTACCCGCGACATGGCGAGTTGTTGATAGGTCATGTTCGTCCGACCAAAGGTGGCGTTGTTGGTCGGCACTGCGATCAGCTCGGCGCCGGCGCGAACGGAGTCGGTGAGCAATGCGTCGAAGGCGACCTCGTAGCAGGTGGCCACCGCGACGGGCACTCCGGCGAGGTCGAGGACACCGTTGCCCTGTCCCGGGGTGAAGTTTCCTGCCTGCGCGGCATACGGGGACAGGGCGGTGACGATCGTGCGCATCGGCAGGTACTCCCCGAACGGCACCAGCTGACGTTTGTCGTGCATCTGCCCGGGCCCGGTGACGGGATCCCACACGATCGAGGTGTTTGTGGTGGTGCCGTCGTCTCGTCGCAGTACCGCGCCGACCAGAACGGGGACTCCGACGGCGCGGGCTGCGGCGTCGATACGTGCAGCGGCATCGGGGTTGCGCAGTGGATCGATGTCGGAGGAGTTCTCCGGCCAGATGACCAGATCAGGTGCGCTCACGCGGCCGGAGTCGATGTCGGCGGCGAGCTCGATGGTGCGCTGAACGTGGTTGTCGAGAACCGCGCGTCGTTGGGCGTTGAAGTCGAGACCGAGACGCGGGACGTTGCCCTGCACGAAGGCGACGGTGACCGTGTTCTGCGGCGGTGGAGCGAACAGTGGAGCCACCACCGTGAGCGCCCCCACAGCAGTGGCCGCACCGACGAACGACGCTGCTGCAGTTCTGCGGGTGATGCGATCGGAGGCAACAGCACCGGCCAGGGCGGACCCGATCAGCACCACGACGAACGACAACCCCGGCGCGCCGATCACCGCAGCCAGAGGCAGCAGCGGCCCGTCGGATTGGCCGAATGCGATGCGGCCCCAAGGGAAGCCGCCGAACGGGATCCGAGATCGTGCCGCTTCCATCGCCACCCATGCACTCGCCACCCAGACCGGCCCCCACGCCAGTCGGGACATCCGATCCGCTACTGCGCCGAACAGCGCCACGAAGAGGGCTTGGACGACGGCCAGGGCCAGCCACGGCACCGATCCGACGTACTCCCCCACCCACGGCAGCAGAGGCACGAAGAACGCCGAGCCGGCGACGAAGCCGTAGCCGGCCCCCGCACGCGCCCCTCGCCCGCGGACCGCCAACAGCAGCATTGCAATTGCTACCGGAGCGAGAAACCACAGATCGACGGGAGGGAACGTGGCGTACATCGCCAGCCCCGAAGTTGCCGCTGCGGTCAGACGTGCCCAGGTTCGGGGCCCTTCACCTCGACTTGTCCGATACAGCCGCCACACTCGACCTCGGTCTACGCAGGACGATCGGGGTCCGGGTCCGGCATCGGGCATCGCCCTCATGACGAGGGTGCCGCCGCCCTCACGGCGACACGACGCATCGGGTGGCGGAGAAATCGACGGTATTCATCAACTACTATGGTGCATAGTATTTCAAGTGTTGGCAAATCCGGGGTCACCGGCACCGTCTGCGGCGCACCCGGACGTACGCACGGTGTACACCCGAGAACGAGGACCAGTGACCCGCTCCCCCATCGCCGCCGCTCGGCTCCGCGCCGCCGCAACCGCCCTTGTCCTGACTCTGGTCGCTGCCGCCCTACTGGTCGACTACTGGGCGCAGGCGGCGTTGCCCGGCTCGACGATTCCGCTGCGGATACTCGAGCTGCGACTGGCCTTCAATCGCGGAATGGCGTTCAGCCTGGGTGATTCTCTGCCCGTGTGGGTCGTCGTCGCCGTGACGGCGTCGATCACCACCGGGTTGGCGATCTACGGGTGGCGTACCGCGCCTCACGCGGGTCCGGTCACCACGGCAGCGCTGTCGTTGGTCCTCGCCGGTGCACTCTCGAATGTCCTCGACCGGCTCCTCGACGGCGCGGTCACCGATTACTTTCACACCGGTTGGTGGCCGACATTCAACCTCGCCGACATCTACATCACCTGCGGGGTGGTGCTGGTGATCGGGGCGGCACTGTTCACGCGAGAGGCCACGAAGATTACCCCTCGGCCCGCAGTGCCCGACAGCGCCGAATCGTGAACGTGCATGAGATACCTCGGTGCTCAAATCGAATGCCCTGCAGTGCACACACATTCGCGACAGGACAATCATGCTGATTCGCTCGAACAGTGAGAGTGATCGACACCGGAACGGCTCGAAACATATTCGACCACAACCACCGACAAGAGATCGTCGCCTCTCGCTCACCGAGGCGCACCGAGGCGCACCGAGGCGCACCGAGGCGCACCGAGGGGAACCTGCTGCATGAGCGACAACATCCCGGCGCTACCGCGCCGTATTTTTCTCGCTACGAGCTGCGCTACAGCGTGCCTGGCTGCCGCCGGATGCAGCGTCGGCGAAGCCCCGTCCGGTGAGGACACCGCTTCCGACGGTCCCATCACCTTGTCGGTGAACGATGTTCCTGTCGGCGGTGGAATCGTGCTCGCCGACCGGCAGGTCGTCGTCACCCAACCGGAACCCGGTACCTTCCGGGCCTTCTCGGCTATCTGTTCTCACCAAGGGTGCACAGTGAACCGAGTTCGCAACGGCACGATCGAGTGCCCCTGCCACAACAGTGCCTTCTCGATCACCGACGGGGCGGTCATGCGCAGCCCCGCTACCGAGCCACTGCCGAACCGCGCCGTGACCAGAACGGTAGATACCCTCACAGTCGACTGATCCATCACCGGGCGACCGAACATGCGAGGCGGACGGGTTCGGGGTGAACGGTCTCGACCGGGCCGATGTGCGGCAATCGAGGACCCTCTCTGTGCCCCCACCCCACTGGTGACGGTTCCGGTACATCGCTGCCGTCTCGACGACAGCACGGCGTGCCGATCTCGCACCGGGTCGAGACCTGCCTACCAATTGACCTCTCGGCAACGGCCTTCGCCTTCCTGGGGTTCGACCTGCACAGTGGCGTGTTCGAGACCGAACTCGTCGCGGAGAACCTGCTGCGCTGCAGCGAGCACCCGGGGTGTCTCGGCCTCCGGGGCGACCGTCAGATGCGCCGAAGCGACCTCCATCCCCGACGTCAGTGTCCAGATGTGCAGATCGTGTACCTCTTCGACATCGTCGACACCGGTCAGGGCCTTTTCCACGGCGGCGACATCGATGCCCGACGGAGCGTGTTGCAGCAGAATTCGTACGGCATGACGCCCCAGAGTGAATGCACGCGGCAAAACGAACAACCCGATGGCGACCGCGATGACCGGGTCGGCGTACCGCCACCCGAACACGACGGTGACCAGTCCGCTGACGAGCACTCCGATCGAGCCGAGCATGTCCGCCATCACCTCCAGATACGCACCCCGAACATTGAGGCTCTCTTTCGCACCACTACGCAGAAGGAGGAACGCGATGAGGTTCATGGCCAGACCGAGCAGTGCCACCAACATGACCGGAATCCCGGGCACCTCCGGTGGGTTCGTGAT
This sequence comes from Rhodococcus sp. 14-2496-1d, assembly GCF_002259365.1. NCBI lineage: Bacteria > Bacillati > Actinomycetota > Actinomycetes > Mycobacteriales > Nocardiaceae > Rhodococcus > Rhodococcus sp. 14-2496-1d. The sequence goes on from NZ_NPFV01000009.1 coordinate 62,362, forward strand.
GCGTTGCGCGGCTTCGTAGAGAATCCACCCAGCGACACCGAAGAGCAGCACTGCATTGAACAGAGCCGCGAACACTTCGGCTCGATACAGTCCGAACGTGCGGCCGGTCTTGCGAGACTGCCGCTGTGCGAGTGTGATCGCCACGATCGCCATCAAGACCCCGAACACGTCGGTGAACACGTGTGCGGAATCGGACAACAACGCCAGCGACGAGGTGGACAGACCCACTACCACCTGCGTCACCAACGTAACCGCCCCGAGACCGACAGCGATCCACAGTCGCCCGAGGTGCTTACCGGATGCGCTCGCCGGCGATCCCGGCTCTATCCCGTGGCCATGTCCGTGTCCCATCGTGGGTACCCCTTCTCGGCGTGGTTCGATAACAGGAACACAACATATTGCGATATGCGCATATATGCAAGTGTTGTGTTCGCCGGAAGCTGCTGCCCGCGGCCGCACTACGTCGGCGCAGAACTATGATTCGTAGTAGTTCGATCTCGGCTGCGCGACTCGGTCGCGCAGCCGTGCCGATATTGCCGGCCGACAGTTTTCCCGCCACACATCATCCACGTAAGGGGTGCCGCATCATGGCCACCGACGACATGGCCACCGAAGCCGCACTCTCGACCCGCGGTCCGGTGAATCGACGCTCCGGTTCGCAGGTGATGCTGCTGTGGGCCGCGATCGCGGCAGTGGTGGCCGCTGTGCTCGCGGCGTTGTCGACGTCGCAGGCGCTGATTCTGCTCGGGCTTCCCGATCCGGGACCGATCACGACCTACGGTATTCCGGCGCTGACCGCGCTCGGAGAGGTGGCCGCGGTCGTGGCGGTGGGGTCGTTGCTTCTCGCAGCGTTCCTCGTTCCTCCCCAAATGTCGGGTGTGCTCGCCATCGACGGGTACATCGCCGTCCGCACCGCGGCGAAGGCCTCCGCAGTGTGGGCGGTGTGCGCGGCGGCGTTGGTGCCGCTGACGCTCTCGGACGCGTCGGGTCAACCTGTCGGATCCGTTGCGGCGCAACCGGTGCAGTTCCTCGGTGCGATCGGCGATGTCGAGGCCTCCACTGCATGGGCCATCACCTCTGCGGTCGCGGCGATCACCGCCGCAGCATGCGCGGCGGTGTTGCGGCATCGGTGGACCCCCGCCTTGTTCGCCCTGTCGATGCTCGCGTTGATCCCGCGCGCGGTCACCGGCCACTCCTCGACCGGCGGCAATCACGACATCGCGACGAACTCGTTGATTCTGCACATCCTCGCTGCCGCTCTGTGGGTTGGCGGACTCCTCGCACTTCTCGCTCATGCGCTGCGCGGGGGTGGACACCTTGCCGTCGCGACCCGCCGCTATTCGACGCTCGCTCTGGTTGCGTTCGTGATCATGGCGGTCTCCGGAGTGGTCAACGCTGCCGTGCGTGTACCCGTGACGTCGCTGTGGGATTCGACGTACGGCGCTCTGATACTGGCGAAGATCGCAGCCCTGGCGATCGTGGGGACCCTCGGGTGGATACAGCGACGACGAACGGTCAGCGCTCTGGCTCACGATCCCGAGAACCGCAGATCCCTGATCACGTTGTCGATGATCGAGACCCTCGTTCTCGTCACCACAGTGGGCCTGGCGGTTGCACTCGGTCGCACTCCCCCGCCCCCGCCGCAGGACGCCTCGCTACCTCAGGCGCACGAAGAGGCCTTGGGCTACGTGTTGGACGGCCCGCCCACCGCTGCGCGGTTGGCGTTCGAGTGGCGTTTCGACCTGGTGTTCGGCTCCGCTGCGGTGATCGCGGCCGTCCTGTACCTGGTGGCCGTGCGGCGCCGCCGGCGGGTAGGCCTGCCATGGCAGAGGCGGTGGACAGCGAGCTGGTTGATGGGCACTGCGGTGCTGCTCGTGGCGACCTCGTCCGGGGTCGGGCTCTACAGCCCGGCGATGTTCAGCGTGCACATGGCGGGACTGACCGCAGTCGCCATCGCCGTGCCGTTTCTGTTGGTCCTCGGCCGACCGGCCACCTTGTTCGCCTCGGTCCTGCCGACCGCTCCGGCAGCCGACGCACCGGGCTCGCGCGAATGGCTCCGGGCTGCATGGCACAGCCGAGCAGCCCGGATCGCGATTCACCCGTGGGTCAGCACCACGGTGTTCCTGGTCAGCTTCTACCTGCTCTACCCCGGCGGAGTGTTCGACACCGTCGCCGACTCTCATGTGGCACACATGGTGATGAAGGGCTGGTTCCTGACCGTCGGGATGGTGATGTTCTGGGGCACGGTCGGCGAAGACCCGGTACCGAGACCGATCGCGGGACTGACGAAGTTGCTCGCGAGTATCACCGCGTTGGCCGGGTTCGCATTCTTCCTCGTCGTGACGATCGATCTCGAGACCGCGCTCGGAGCGAGCTTCTACAGCGGACTGCGTCTGGATTGGAACGCAGACCTGCTGGCCGACCAGCGGCGCGGCGGCACTCTGGCATGGGGCATCGGCGAGTTGCCGTTGCTCGCTGCCGCAGTTCTCGCCGCGGTCCGGTGGTCGGCGGCCGACGAGAGCGCTGCACGGCAACGAGATCGCCGAGTCGACGATCAAGGTGATACCGAACTCGAGGCGTACAACACCATGCTCGGTGGCCTGTCCTCTCGGCGGGATCACCCCTGATACCCGAAGGATCCGTTCTCGGTCAGGGTCGCCGCAGCCCGCGGGATGTCCTCCGAGGACCGTGACCAGCGGTACGGGCGAATCCGGGTCGAGAGGGGTGGAAAAACTATGCTCGATAGTAGTAACCTGTGGCCTGACCGTCACCATTTCGTTATCTCGAGCGAGGCCTCGGCCTCGTAGCCACCAAGGATTGTGATCTTGGCCCGACACCGCACACCCGATCCGATCGACGACGACTGCGCAGCTCCGGCGCGCGGCGGCGTGATCTCGATGCCCGTCGGCACCAGGCCGACGGCGCTCACCGATCGCCCCCGTCATCGACGGGCCGAGTTCGCACCCTCACGTTTCGCGATCGAGTCGCCCGCCGATGCCGGGTACTCCGACACTCTGTCGGAGGACGAGCACACGCCCTCGGCGCAGACGCCCGCACCGGATGGAACCGTTCACGCGGTCAGCGACGCCTGGGACACCGCGGGCGCGGGCGCTACCGCGTCGATGTGGGCGGCGCACGTGGCCGGTCCGCACGAGACGACGCACTGCGAGGTCGACCGCGATGTAGTCCAGGCCGTGTCGCGAACTACTCGCCGCGGACTTCATCGCCGCCGGGTGCCGAAACCAGGTGGCCGCGCCATCGCTGCGTCGGTCGCGGTCGGTGCCTTTCTTTCCGCGGCAGCGACGGCTCCGAACACCGGGTCGCAGGACAGTGTGGCGCTCAGCGCCGCGAGTATCGATCGACCTCCCGCCGGCGTCCTGCCGCCGAGCCCGGTCGTTGCCTCACCCCCGCAGGTATTGCAGTTACCCGATCTCGACGTCGGCCGGGTCGCGCAGCGCATGACCGAGCAACTCGCCGAGGGGGGAGTTCGGGCGGCGGAGCGCGCTGCACGCGATGCCGAGGCGCGGCGCCCGCTCTCGGCGGTGCCGGTGTCGGGCACATTGACCTCCAGTGCTGGTCCACGTTGGGGGACAACGCATTACGGACTCGACATCGCCAATACGATCGGGACGCCGATCGTATCGGTGACCGACGGTGAGGTCATCGAATCAGGGCCGGCGCAAGGGTTCGGCCTGTGGGTGCGTATTCGTCAGGACGACGGCACGATCGGGGTGTACGGGCACATAGACCAGGCGCTCGTCACCGCCGGTCAACGTGTGAAAGCCGGCGAGCTCATTGCTACGGTAGGCAACCGAGGCCAATCCACCGGACCCCACCTGCATTACGAAGTGTGGCAACCCGACGGTGCCAAGTCCGACCCGACGGCGTGGCTGTCGGCACGCGGAGTCGATATCACCTGACACGACGAGGAAAGAAGAACTGGCGATGAAAAGGCTCGGTGATCTCGAAGCGGAGGTGATGAACGTGCTCTGGGAATGCGATCGACCGCAGTCGGTCCATGACCTGCGTGAACTCATGGCCGACCGAAACCCCGCCTACACCACGATCCTGACCGTCGTGACCCATCTCCACGAGAAGGGGTGGGTCGAGCGGACCAAGCAGTCACGCGCGTACCTGTACTCCCCGGTGCAGTCGCGCGCGGAGGCCACCTCGCAAGCGCTGCGCGAAATCCTCGACACCAGTACCGACTCGGCCGCCGTCCTGATGCATTTCGCGAAAACCGTCACCGACGACGAGCTCGACGCCCTGCGGGGGAACCTGCCGGACGTGAACCGGTGATCGTCGCGCTGGTGTTGCTCCTCGCGGCGATCATCGCGGCCGTCGCCCTGCCGCGGCCGCTGACCTCTCTCACCCGCACCGTGAACCCCACTCTCGCCTTGACCGCATGGATCGGCAGCATCGCCGGGGTGTTCTTTCTCGTGGGATCCGCGGTGACCGTGTTGCTCTGGCCCGGCCATGCGCCCGCCGAGGGCATGGTCGAACTCGCCGTCCGCTGTCTGGGCTCACTGCAACACGCGGCCCAGCCGTGGATCGGCGAAGCGGTCGCCGGAGCATCGGTCGTCCTCGCTGCGTCGGCGTCGGCGCGCGTCCTGCGCTCGACTCGCCGTCAGCTTCGAGCCCGGTCCAAAGTCCGCGACTATCACCGCGATGTCATCGCCGTCGTCGCGCGCACGGACCCCGGACCCGAACCGATCATGTGGCTCGACCACCCGCTCCCGCTGGCCTACAGCATCGACGGTCGCCCCGGATACGTCGTGGCCACCGAAGGCCTGCTCGCCCATCTCGATCCCGATCAACAGCGAGCTGTGATCGCACACGAACGCGCCCACCTGCGCGGGCGCCACCACCGCATCGTCAACATCTGCGAGATCCTGGCCGCGGCGTTCCCTCGCGTTCCCCTGTTCGCCGCAGCACCTGCAGCGGTGCGGGTTCTGGTCGAGGTCGCAGCCGACCGGTCCGCGGCCGCGGTCACCAGCGCCGACACTGTACGTTCGGCACTGTCGACGGTCTCGCAGGCACATTCTGCACGTCCACTGTGGGCACTGGGCCTGATCGGCGAATCGACCACCGAACGACTCCGCCACCTCGATACGAGCGCGCAGATGCCGACCCGGACAGTGCCCGGCGCATACGCTGCCGCCGCCGTACTGCCGCTCGTGGTGCCGGCCGCCATGGCAATCCTCACCCTCAGTGCGATCTCCGCCGCGGCGTGTGCGGCCGTACTGACCTGACCCACCCAAATACTATGCAGCATAGTATTTGAGTTAGGCTGTCGTACGCGTCCTGTAATTCGCGTGCGATTCGAAGGTGGTTCCATGACGGCGCTGACATCTCCTCCGGCTGAGCCGGCGGTTCGCCCCTATCCACCCCGCGGGGCCCGCAAGGGGTCGTTCCTGCACACGATGGTCACCACCACCGATCCGAAGGTCATCGGACTGATGTACCTGGTGACCTCGTTCGGATTCTTCCTCGTCGGCGGCCTCATGGCCTTGATCATGCGCTCCGAACTCGCCGTCCCGGGAATGCAGTTCCTCTCCAACGAGCAGTACAACCAGCTCTTCACCATGCACGGCACGATCATGCTGCTGCTCTACGCCACCCCGATCGTCTTCGGCTTCGGCAACTACATCCTGCCGCTGCAGATCGGCGCACCCGATGTCGCCTTCCCCAGGCTCAATGCCTTCTCCTACTGGCTCTACCTGTTCGGCGCACTGGTCACCACCGCCGGGTTCATCAGCCCCGGCGGTGCCGCCGACTTCGGCTGGACCGCGTACACCCCGTTGAGCAGCGCCGTCTACTCCCCCGGTATCGGATCCGACCTGTGGATCGTGGGCCTGCTCATCGCAGGCCTGGGCACCATCCTGGGCGGGGTCAACATGGTCACCACCGTGGTGTGCCTGCGCGCACCGGGAATGACGATGTTCCGCATGCCGATCTTCACCTGGAACATCCTGGTGACCTCGATCCTGATCCTGCTGGCGTTCCCACTGCTGACCGCGGCGCTGATGGGCCTGCTCGCCGACCGTAAACTCGGCACCCACATCTTCGATCCCGCCAACGGCGGGGCGTTGCTCTGGCAGCACCTGTTCTGGTTCTTCGGTCACCCCGAGGTCTACATCATCGCGCTACCGTTCTTCGGAATCGTCTCGGAGATCTTCCCGGTCTTCTCCCGCAAACCCATCTTCGGGTACAAGGGTCTGATCTACGCCACCGTCGGCATCGCAGCTCTGTCCATCGCGGTGTGGGCGCACCACATGTATGCCACCGGCGCCGTGCTGCTGCCGTTCTTCTCGTTCATGACCTTCCTCATCGCCGTGCCGACCGGAGTGAAGATCTTCAACTGGATCGGCACCATGTGGCGCGGCCAGGTCACCCTCGAGTCCCCCATGCTCTTCTCCATCGGATTCCTCGTCACGTTCGTCTTCGGCGGGCTGTCCGGAGTGCTCCTGGCGAGCCCGCCCATCGACTTCAACGTCACCGACACCTATTTCGTCGTCGCGCACTTCCACTACGTCGTGTTCGGAACGGTCGTGTTCGCGACCTATGCGGGCATCTACTTCTGGTTCCCGAAGATGACCGGCCGCATGCTCGACGAACGACTGGGCAAATGGCACTTCTGGATGACGTTCCTCGGATTCCACGCCACCTTCCTCGTTCAGCACTGGCTCGGAGCGCAAGGAATGCCGCGCCGCTACGCCGACTATCTCCCGTCCGACGGGTTCACCACCCTCAACCAGGTCTCGACCGTGGGATCGTTCGTTCTCGGAGCCTCGACGCTGCCGTTCATCTGGAACGTCTTCAAGAGCTACCGCTACGGCGAAGTGGTCACCGTCGACGACCCCTGGGGGTTCGGTAACTCCCTCGAGTGGGCGACCAGTTGCCCACCACCGCGGCACAACTTCACCGAGATGCCCCGAATCCGCTCCGAGCGGCCGGCATTCGAGCTTCACTATCCGCACATGGTCGAACGCATCCGCGCCGAGCAGCACGTCGGTGGCCCGCACTCGGATTCGATCGCGCCCTCGGAAGTGATCACCGAAGCCATCGCCGGCCGTGAACGATCCGATCCGCCGGACCCGGTGAAATAACCATCGCCGCAGAAGTGACCCACCGCTAAACCGCCCTCCCTACTACTATGTCCCATAGTTGTTGGGTCGGGCTCGATACAGAGGAGTACCCCGCGTGAAACGTCTGATGCTGATTGCCGTGATGATCTGCGGGACAGCATTGTTCGCTGCGGCGCCGGCGTCGGCGCACAGCGAACTGGTCAGCTCCGACCCGCCCGCCGATGCCACACTCGACTTCGCGCCGATCGGTGTCGGTCTGGTGTTCAACCAGGACATCAACGAATCGTTCGCGACCATCAGCGTCGTGGGTCCTGGCGACACTCAGTGGACACAGGGAACGGCCACGGTCGAGGGCCCCGACGTATCGGTCCTGCTCGAGGACGGACTCCCCAACGGGGAGTACACCGTCGGCTACCGTGTCACCTCCGCGGACGGGCACCCGATCACCGGATCGTACGGTTTCTCCGTCGACGTTGCGGCGACCGCCACCCCTCAGGACGCCGCTGCACAGCAGTCGCAGAGCGGTGCGACCTCGACCTCGCCGACTCCTGCTACCACGGCAACGCAGCCCTACGATCCCAACAATCCGTCCGCCAGCGAAGACCGGCCACCGAAACAGAACACCATGATGCTGCTCTCGATCGTGGGCCTGGCTGTGCTCGGTCTCGGTGCCATCGCCCTGACCCTGGTGATCCGAGGCAAGAACAAGCAATGACAGGGTGCCGATGATCATCGCTGCCGTTGCTCCCCCGGAAGGGCCGCCGACGCTGGCAGCGTTGCTGAGCTGGGATCTTCCTCCCCTACCGATCCTGCCGATCGCCGGTGTCGTCATGGCCGGGCTGTACTGCTGGGGGCTCTACCGGGTCCGCGGTCGAGGTATCGCATGGTCGCGGTGGCGGAGTGCGAGTTTTCTGCTCGGTTGCGCGGCGCTGGTCCTGGTGACCGGACTGCAGATCGAACGCTACGGCTACAGCCTGTTCAGCGTCTTCATGTTCCAGCATCTGACGTTGTCGATGACCATCCCACCGTTGTTGGTGGTGGGTTCGCCCGGACGACTTCTCCTGCGAGCCACCGCGCATCACGGAGCCGGTAGGTGGGTACTGATCGCGGCGCTGACGGGGTTGCGTAGCCGCGCCGGACGCATCGCTCTCCATCCCGGGCTGACGATCCCGTTGTTCCTTTTCAGCTATTACGGGCTGTATCTGTCGTCGATCTTCGATGTTCTCGCCATCAAAGTCATCGGGCACGTATCGATGGAGATCTTCTTCTTCGCCAGCGGGCTGCTGTTCATCATCCCTGTGCTCGCCGTCGGCCCCCTCCCCGTTCGGCAGAGCAATCTGGGCCGGTTGTTCGACCTGTTCGTCGAGATGCCGCTGCACGTGTTCTTCGGTGTCATCTTGATGATGTCGAGCACCCCAATGCTGGCGACCTTCGCCTTCCCATCCCCGGAATGGGGCATCGATCCGGTATCCGATCAAAAGCTCGCCGGAGCGTTGGCGTGGTCCTACGGCGAACCGGTCGCCCTACTGGTCGTGCTCATCTTCTGCATTCAATGGAACCGGGACGAAAAAGAGGAATCGGCCGTCGCGGATCGCCAAGCCGAAGAGGACGGATACAGCGAACTGAACGCTTACAACGACTTCCTCAAACAGATCGGCACCGAAACCCGGTCCCGCACCGGACGATGACGCCAGACACTCTTAGCGGCCTGAATGGAAAGCACGATGAGCCACGACGCACGACAGGACAGCAGATGCCACTGATCCGCACACCCTCAACTGCTCGAGGACGGCTTGCCCTACATGTGCTGGCTTACAACGTCGTGCGCCTGCTCCTCGTGTGCGTGGCCGCAGGAGTGCTTTTGGCCGTCGACGCGCTGACCAGTCTCGACATCCCCTTCGTGTTGGTTCTTCTCATCGCACTCGCAGCAAGCCTGCCGCTGTCGGCACTGACCCTCAGGAAACTTCGCCGAACCATCAACGAAGACATCGATGCAGTGGATCGGAAGCGCACCACAAGACGAGGACCAGCGACACGACCACCCCGTACCAAGAGACCGTGAAGCCGCGTGCGAACTTTCGACACAAACCCGGTCGTCGTTCGGTGCGATGTTTGCTGACTCATTCACAATGGGAAGTCGCTTCTGCGGGGTGACCCTCTTGGGATCGTCGCGCGCTGAAAACTATTGGTCGCACCCCGGCATTTCTGCATCTACGAACTCGAGAAGTTCTTCGCTTTCGATCTGTACCAGTCGACCTATACCGTGAATTAGACCAGCAGGTCATACGCCCACTCGTACACCCAGCGAGGTAACGCAGGTGCGTCGAACGGTGCGGCGGCGAAATTCGATTCGCCGCGAACTACGCAGTCGGGGATCGCGTCGACGGTGCGGGAGCCGAAGGATCGAGCAGCGACGATCCACTGTCCGCGGTGATGCACTCGGATCGCGGTCGACACGGTGCACCGCCCATCAGAGTATCCGGCGGTGAGCTGGTGGAATTCCCACTCGACGTGCTGGTTCTGTCCGAAGAAGTGTGTCAGCGTCTCGGCGAAGGATGGCCCGTAGAGGGTCCCTCGGTCGGTGTCGATGCGGATGAAATTCATGGCTTCGGCCTCTTCGAGTCATAGCGGCAATGCGAGGTGTGCGTGGAAAGTTGCTCAGAACAGGGGAATTTGGTTGCGCGCCGCGAGACTGTCGCGGAACTCTTGGAACTTGCTTAGAAGGTCTGAGGCGACTGCCTCGGTGTAACAGATGGACCGCGCAACTTCGTTCAGTGTGTTGCCGGCGGCCAGGGCTTCATCTATCTCACGCCCGGCAGCGAGGTTTTCGACTTCGTCCGTATCTAGATGCGCGACGTCTGCGGCGGCCAACCGGACAGAAGCGAGGGCAGCTCGACGCCGCTCACGGCCCGGCTCTGTCTCTTCCCGCGCCGTCACAGTGTGCTACCGCTGCGGAAGGCGTTCAGGCGGTTTGTCGCTTCACGTTGCGCCCTTCCGATTTCGACGAGCTGGTCGAAGAGGAATTCTTCCGGCGCTTCCTCGGCGATCTGCTGAATTCTGATCCCTGCCTCGAAGAAGCTGCGTCGGTAACTTTCCGACAGGACCATGCCGGCGTAGTCGGTTGCCGATGCTCCGCATGCGTTCGCTGCGGTGACGTCGGTCAGTGTTCGACGCAGCCGTGCACCGCGGTGTCCACTGGCACCTGACCGGACAAGAACGCCCAGAACACTCGCGGGGTCGTGTGGGAGGTTGTCGATGATCAGCCCCTGCACGATGCCATACAGCTCGCGATAAACGGGATCGTGGAAATCGTTGGCCTGCAATGACGCTGCAATGCGGGCGGCCTCGTCGGTGTCCTGCAACCACATCAGTGCGCAGATGACCAGTGCTTCCGATGCCGTCTCCGGATGGTCCGTCAGATCAGCGTGATCGTCGTCGGTGGGTTCGACTGCTCTCAACGGGGTCATCTGTTCGCCTCGTTTCTCTTTGCGGGTCTGTTGCGGGAGAACTGGATTCGGTACTCCGGTGGCGCTGTGCTTGGTTATGCCGCGTTGGTCGTCATTGCGGAGGTGTGGGTCAGATGTAGAGAAGGTTCGGTGGTGCGGTGCCGTCGAACTGCTCGAGGCTGTCGAGGACGGCGTTGTAGTTCTCGGGCCTGCAGCTTCCGAGTCCGATGATGAGGGCACAGGTGCCGTCGAGTGTGACGAGGTAGGACGGCGGCGTTCCGTTGTCGGACGATGCGTGCTCGCGTGCGTCGAGGAGGGCGATACGGACGGCATCGGCGGCGGCGCGTTTCGCACCTTGGAGATTGGGTTCTGCTCCGGTTGCGGTAAGAATTTCGGGGTTGTCCTCGGGGTGTGTGGTGACGGTCCAGGTGATCATCGTTTGGTTCCTTGTCGCTCGTGCCGGCCAGCTGCTTCTAATCGAGCGTCACACGAGGTCCGTAACAAAGCGTTCGCTGCGGAGGCAGATCAGGCGAGGGTGTGGATAACTGTGGTGTCGAGTCAGCCTGTGGATAAACGACGTTCGGCCCCGGGTTTGGGCCGAACGTGTGGTACTAGACGTCGTCGAAGACATCGAGGAGTTTGGCGGGGTCGCGACGGTAGCGGCTGCCGTCGAGAAATACTCCGACGGCAGCACGGTGAACGCGTCGGAGTTCGGCCATCAGGGTGTCGTACCCGATGCGGTCGGTGATGCGCCACGTGACAGGTCCCATGTGCAGGTCTACCCAGTGGATGGTGCGACGTTGTTCGGAGCTGTAGCGGTGGTGCGGCACTGCTGTGTGTTCGGGGCTGTCGAGCCACAGGACGGAGATCGCAGCGGCCCCGAATTCTGCGCCTGGTTGGGCGGGGTGGGGGGCTTGTCCATCGGCTCCGGCAAGTGCGGCCCGGACGGTGGCAAATCCGGTGATGACTGCGGATACTGTTTCGGCGCTGCGGAAGGTCATCATGACGTGACCTAGTGCGACGATCATCTGCGCTTCGTCGGTTGCTGCGGAGGTGGCGGTGATAGTGGCCTGTTGGGGTCCTGTGACCAGGACGGTTGTGTGGGTGACAATTCCGGTGGTTCGGGCGTTGTGTGCGGCGGTGGTCCGTCGTCCTGTGCTGGAAGTACTCTGCGGCATGTCGGGCTCTCTTTCTGTTGCGGGACCGGCTCCCCCGGCCCTTTCGCTCTGCCAATTTCTTTTGCCGTCATCTGGCTCGAAGAAGAGAAGGCGGCGCACTGGACCGGCGTCCTGGCCCTGATCCGGAAAGTTTTCAGCCGCAGGCGCTTTGAAAAGTTTTCGGAGCCCATCGGGCCGGAGCAAGGCGGAGTCAGGATTAGGTAAGACGGGTCAGGGTGTTGCATGCTCGACCGGAGCCAGATGTGCGAAGGAAATTGTTCTTTCGCAGTGCGAAGCGCAGCGGAGCTCTATCCGGAGACCGCCGGAGGTGGTCCCGGGGCAGCACACGTTTCGACGCAGACTGAGCCACCCGAGGCGACCACCTCCCAGCCATCGACAGCCTGGGGCGACTGCGCGGGAGCGACGGAGAGCAACAAAGCTCGATATCGCGGCAGCCCTTCTATTCTGCGGACATGCGGTCACGCTCGCTGGCTGGCGTGTCATCGAATTCGGCTTGCCCATCCGGGTGGCCCTCGCGGATCCCCGCGGTGACTTCTTCCCACTTCCGATATCGGCGCATCGCGGTCGATGCAACGGAGCCGTCCGTTTCTTTACCGATTCGTGCCCACGACCATTCGCGGTGTGCGTGTCGGAGCCGCGCTGTTTCCGCAACTTCCGGTGTGAGGTCGTCTACTTGCAGTCGAGGCGAGTCCGCCGTGTCGACGTGTTCTCCCCACGTGCCGTCTTCGCCCTCTGAGTGATCCCGGCTTGGGCTGGGGCCTTCGTGGCTGAAGTCGGTGTCTGTCCAGTCCCGCTCCGCTGTGGCAGCACTTGGAGCGAATTCCACTCTGACGGCTCCGCGAGGCGCACGAAGTATGACGGCCAGCACTTCGGTCATCGCAAGGAGCGCAATAGGTGCGATGGTGGCAATACCCGCCGAGACGACGGCCGGAAGCAAGGTCGCACTCAACACTGCGTGGTACGAGTTACCCGCAATCGACGCCGATGCGGCAACACGCAAGATCGTGACGACGAAGCGACGGCCCTTGATCGTGCGGTTGTCCGTGTGGTTGGACAGCGCTATGGCTGTCACGGTTGTCGAGACGATCGCCCCGTCCAACACGACTGGAATCACCCACGCTTCGCCGGGACCTATCCCAGCCCTCACCGCGAGATCCCGCAACACAGCGAAACTGAGCCAGAAGGACGCCCCGGCGATGCCAACTGTCAACGCAATGGCTGTTGCCAGGGCCCACTGCAAAATCGCTGGATGCAGCGCAACGACATCCGACGGCTTCGTTGTCAACGGGATTGCCGCTGAATATGATCGGCTCATCGGATTCTCGGTCCTCGTGCGAGAGGGCCGGTTCGTTGCGGGAAGGGCGCACCGTCGTTGAATCTGTTGCGCAACAACTCCAAATACTCTTCGATCGCCGCATTGACGAGATCCGACGGGCCCCGCGGCGCGCCGGGTGTTGCGGACAGTGCTTCGGCTGCGTTGAGAAGATCGTCGACGGTGGACTGGTAGAGGTAGTACGAACGCTTCTGTTTTGCGTTGTCCGGTGACGGTTGCGCACCGGTCTCGGCCGCCGAAACGGTGTCGGGTGCGTGCTGCGTGTGCTCCGGCGGGTCGACCGGGCTCGACCCGGCGAGTGCGCTCTTCATACGTTCGGGGCGGCCCATCACAGGTGTCCCCTCGTGAGCAGCGAAAGTGTGCCGCGGTAGATCGTCGACAGGCTGCGAGATTGTGTTGTCCCCCAGTCGATCAGGCTGGTTTGGGCCTCCATCGAGTCCTTGATGACAACACGTTTGGGTACGGCATCGCCGAGAACGTTGATGCTCGCGGCGATCTCGATCAGTTGTTCTCGACCGCTGATTGTCGCGATCTCGTGAAGGTTGACGATCGCCCCGAGCATGTCGAGGTCCGGGTTGTAGCTGCGCTTGACTGCGTCGATGGTGCGCAGTAGCCGCGCGAGTCCATTCGCTGAGAACAGCGCGGACTGAGTCACGACGACGGCTGCGCGCGCTGCCACAAGGGCGTTGATGGTCAGCAGATCGAGGCTAGGTGGGCAATCGATCAGGACCACGTCGTAGACGCCTCGCACGACGTCGATTGCGTCGCGAAGCCGCCGTTCTCGGCCGGCACCGGCGACGACCAATTGATCGCGGACATAGGCCAGGGACTCGTTTCCCGGCGACGTGGGTACCAGGTCTACGCCAGGCCAGATGGTGGGGACAACAGCATCGGCGATGGTCGCGTTCGACGACTCGGCGAGTACGTCGGCAACACCGACATCGTCGCTCTCTAGCTCGGTCCTGGTCAGGACTGTGCTGGCGTTGCCTTGCGGATCCACGTCGATAACGAGTGCTCGCTTCCCCGCTTGGGCAACGGCGTAGGCGAGGTGAAAGACGGTGGTGGTCTTACCCACGCCGCCCTTCTGGTTGCAGAACGCAAAGATGTCAGCGGGCATGGTGGGTCTCACTTTCCATGGATGAATGGGACGAACTGGCGGTATTGCGGGTATGGGACGTCATGCACGCCTTGGAACCGAGGGATGAGTCGCACCCTGTAAAAGTGTCGGGTGAATTACAGGTGAGGGGCGCGATGCGTGAGTCGCGTGCCATAGGCGAAGGACGCGCCATAGTGGCATGAGAAGCATTTACCACCAACACATCCCGAGCTTGACTCTCTACCTTTGCAGGCATTGGAGGTATGGCCACTGCGGGATGTATGACGCCCGTCGCCAGCGAGTCATCTGAGGCACTCTTTGCGGGTAATTCAGGTACGTCAGTTTTGCGGAACGCCGCCGCACCGCTAGCGGGAGCGGCCTGCACCGGCGAACTGCCGCGCTTGAGCTGAAGTAGCCAAATATGTTGCTCTGTTTGGATCTTCACGGAATCGACGTGCACAACGGATATGAGTAAGCGAGCGGCGTGGACTGAAAGATCGAGGCCTGAATGACGGTTCGTCATGCCGGACAACTTGGTCATGTCTGCATTGCAGATGGGTCGAGAGCTCAACTGGTACCTCCATAGTGGTGACGTATGAAAGACAAGGGACTTCGTTCGTTCCCTCCGGACCCCCCATGGCCCCTGAGCCAATTTCCGCACCCACGTTGTCCGCTCCACGCCCGATAGCCCCGCGCCTCGGTGGGCGCGCGGCTAATCGGTATCGCCACCGGTTCGATGATCAGTCGAGCTGGTGGTGCCTCGGGGCCGGTTTCCGAGGATTTACAAAGGGTGCACAGGCCGGCTGCAGGCTGGTGTTACGTCGGGCTCTGCCAGAAAACGACGCTGCTGCGGCACATCAGGCCTCGCTAGGAAGTTCCGTAGACAAGGCCTGTGCGGCGCGAGCAGAAGAACTCGACCGCGCTGTCGCGGGTCAAAACATGCGTCACCGCCCGCTCGGCCCCTGACGTAAATCGAGGGCGGAGAACGGCAACTCGGCGAAATGTCTTGAATGACTTATCAAGACGCTCTATGCTCGGTGGCGGAACTCCTTCCTCACGGGATGTGGTTTCGACGCCCTCGGCCTCGGTGCTGGTAACACTGAGATCCTCCGGGGGCGTTTCAGTTTCCTGAGGGACAATTGGCTCTCGGCCTCACGCGACGCCTGAGCTGGCGTCGGATTGTGCCTCGAGACCTTCGATGTACTCATCGATGGCCGTATCCGGGATCAGCCGGCGCTTGCCGACCTTCACGCTCCGGATTTCTCCGGACGCGATCTTGTTGAAGAAGTTGGAACGTCCAAGTCCCGTGCAAGCCATAGCCTCCGGGACAGACAACAACCGTCTGGGCATCTTCAGCACCTCCACTGAATTGTGTAGTAGAGCCACATTCTGCGGGACATTTCTGGTCAGTCCACGTGGTTCCACCACAGAGTAGCAAGTACGTAGCCAGCCCACAACGGGGAGACATTCTCCGCTAGACTGCGTAACCATGACGCAGTCGTGGGCGGAATCGATCGTTGCCCGGGTCGCCTCGGAAGTGCGCCGACTCCGGGGTAAAGACCACTCCGCTCTGTCCGCAGCAAAGCTTGCCGACAGGACGGTTGACTTCGGGTGGGGGATCTCGCGCTCTGTAGTCGCGGACTTGGAAACCGGACGTAAGAAGAGCTTGGACGTCTCGGAACTCTTGATCTTGGCTGCGGCACTGGGAGTTTCACCAGCACAACTGGTCTATCCCGATCTCCCCAAGGGAAGAGTCGAAGTACTCCCAGGGCTCCAGCAGGAGTCTCACGATGCCCTTCGCTGGTTCAGCGGGGAGGCTGGGCTGATGCGGCCGAGCTCCGAGTGGACCGAGGAGGAATCCGACGGTCCTTTCGAAATGTGGGTACGTGACACCTTCGACCCGAAGAACGATCGCGTTGGGATCACTCGTGAATGGCTTGATGCGTTGAAGGCGATGCGGCGTGCTCGGGTGCAGCTCCGAAACGGCCTTTCCAAGAATGAATCAGCTGAGCACATCGAGTCGATGCAATATCTGTACGAGGATGCTCGACGGCGTTCGGAAGAGCTCTTTAGACGAATGACCGAACTGGGCATGAACACGCAGGACGAAGAGGATGGCTAGGCAGCAACTGCCGCCACAGATCAAGAAGATCTACGTCACCAATCGGTCTACAGGCAGTACCGAGTTGCGGTATCAAATGACCGTCGACGCTGGTGGTGCCGACGCCCCCGGCACCCGGGCGTCGAAGCGAACGCAGTTGCGTCGTCGATTTCTTACGGAGAAGGATGCTCGCGCAGCCCTATCCAAGGTGCTCGAGGAAGTCTCGAAGGGGACATTCGTTCCCTCCTCGACCACCACGGTCGAGGAGGCTTGCGCTGAGTGGCTTGCCGGACGACGCGTACGAGAGTCCACAAAAGCCGCGTATACCCATGCCCTTCAACCGCTGCGCGATACTCACGGCGGGCTAGCGGTGCAGAAGTTGACCAAAGGTCACTTGGACGCTCTGGTGAACGATCTGCTGGCCGGCCGCTCGGTCAAACCCGATGGCCAACTGCGACGTCCATGGAAGGCCACTTCGATCAATCCGATGCTCAACCTTGTAAGCGCGGTCCTCACCGGGCTGATGCGAGAAGGGCGTTTGGTGCGAGACGTCGCCGCACTCGTCGACCGCGCGCCCCGTGTGCACGTCGAGATGCAGACATTCACGGAGGACGAAGTGCAACGCCTCCTGGAAGCATCGACGTCAGACCGGAACGGCCACGCCTGGTTACTTGCTCTGAGCGGCCTCAGACGCGGTGAGCTGTGCGGGCTTCGATGGAACGATGTCGATCTTGACGCCGGCAGCCTGGCAATCAACAACACGCGAGTCTCGGTCAATGGACGCGTCGTAGAGGGCCCGCCGAAAACAGAGAAGTCCAAGCGCACGCTGCCCCTCACGCCGGCCCTCAAATCCGCACTCGAAACTGCACACCGCTTGCAGGGTGCGGAACGAAAGAGTTCGACCTACGTCGGTCCAGGCACCTACGTCGTGTCCGACGCTGTAGGGCGACCTTTTCATCCCGATACGGTCAGCGACTATTGGCGCAGGCTATGCACCAACAGCGAGGTGTCCGACATCCGCCTCCACGACGCGCGCCACACGTGTGGGACTCTGCTGCACCTTCAAGGTGTGCCGATTGCCGTGATCTCGGCATGGCTCGGGCACTCGGACAACGCATTCACAATGCGCACCTACGTCCATTCTCAGAACCATGCGCTACTGGGCGCGGCCGATACGTTGCAGTCACTCGTCCGGCGTCGCGACGAGCCATCCGACGATGAGCGTTGACCGGCGTTCGTCCGCAACCGTCCACATAGGAGCAGGCGGTCTCACCAGGCGCTGTTCCGGTGAGTTTTGAAGCACTTGTGACATTCTGTGACACCGAGCTCGCCTAATTGGCGATGAATTTCATTAGAGGTAGCACAAAAGGCCAGTTCAGACCCAATTTTCAATGGAGCCTCCTAACGGGATTGAACCGTTGACCGCTCGCTTACAAGGCGAGTGCTCTACCGCTGAGCTAAGGAGGCAGTGAAGCGAGGCAATCATATCCGTTCATCGGACGCTCAGTGTCAACAGGTACCTTGTCGGTGGATCACCCCAGCAACGTGTAAAGACGGTCATGACTTTCCTGCAAGACCTGACGGCTTCGCTGAGCCGTCTCACCGGTGAGCGTCGGGCCACCATCGATACACCGACCGCAGCACCGTCGCCCCTTCGTCCGATCGATCTGACCGACGATGCGTCGGTTGCGGAGGTCCTCGATCTCGCGGTTCGCGTCGGCGAAGTTCTGTTGGCCTCGGGCACGGCAGCGATGGATACGGCGACTCAGGTGCAGTTCATCGCCGCGACGTACGGCCTCGCTCGGTGCGATGTGGACGTCACGTACAACTCGATCACCCTCAGTGCGCACCGCGGCCCGACGCGTCCCCCGGCGTCGACGATGCGCATCGTGCATTACCGGTCGATGGATTTCACGCGGCTGGCCGAGGTCGACCGTCTCATCCGCGCCGTGCGCGTGAAGATGGTGCCGCCTAGTGCGGCGCTCGAGCGGCTCGACGAGATCACCAAGGCTCCGCACCCGTACAACCGGTGGATTGCGACTCTGGCGTGGTCTGGGATGGCCGCGGCCATCAGTGTGCTGCTCGGCGGTGGCGCGCTGGTTGCTGTGGTCAGCTTCCTGACGACGATGGTGATCGACCGCATCGGACGCGTACTCAACCGCGCGGGCCTGCCGTTCTTCTTCCAGCAGGTCGTCGGAGGCTTCGTGGCTGCGACACCGGCGATCACCCTCTACAACTTCCAGGACCAACTGAACATCGACATCTCGCCGTCGCAGATCATCGCGGCCGGTGTGATCGTGCTGCTCTCGGGTCTCTCGCTCGTCGGCTCGGTGCAGGACGCGATCACCGGCGCCCCGATCACCGCGGTGTCCAGATTCTTCGAGGTACTGATGATGACCGGCGGCATCATCGCCGGCGTCGCGACATCTCTGCGGTTGGCTGCGCTGATCGGCAGCGATCTACCGCAGATCAGCAATCTGGCCCCACCGGACATCCTGCAGGTCCCCACCAAGGTGATCGCCGGCGCGGCAGCGTCACTGTTCTATGCATTGGCCTGCTACGCCGAACGTCGTGCGCTGACGGCTGCATTCATGGGCGGCTTCGCGGGCTCGCTGGTGTATCTGCTCTCGCAGACTCTCAATGTGGGACCGATCATCGCCTCGGCCATCGCCGCTACCGTCGTCGGATTCGCAGGTGGTCTGTTGGCACGTCGTGCGCTGATTCCGCCGCTGATCGTCGCCGTCGCGGGCATCACTCCGCTGCTCCCCGGCCTGGCGTTGTATCGCGGTCTGTACGCGATCCTCAACGACCAGCTACTGCTCGGTATCAGCTCGTTGTTCGCGGCGTTCGGCGTCGGCTGCGGTTTGGCCGCGGGTGTGACACTCGGTGAGTGGGGTGCCCGAACCCTGCGTCGACCACGCATTCTCGCGCGCACCGAGGAACTACTGCGCCCGACGCTTCGCCGCACAGAAGAACCGCGCCGACCGACAGTTCGTCGGCGGCGCGGTACGAGTCCTTCGTAGAAGGCGGAACTCAGGCCTCGGTGCTAGGGGTTCCCTCAGCGGATGCGCGTGCAGCAGCGTCGGCCTCCATGGCCTCACGCAGGCTGCGCGGACGCATGTCGGTCCAGTTCTTCTCGACGTACTCCAGGCACGCGGCGCGGGTGTCTTCACCGAAGACGACACGCCATCCCTGAGGGACCTCGGAGAACGTCGGCCACAGCGAATGCTGGTCTTCGTCGTTGACCAGCACGAAGAAGCGTCCGTCTTCGTCATCGAACGGGTTGGTACTCATCTCGCCTCACTCGTCGCGAACGTTTGGTTGGTAAGTCTGCACCGTGAGGTGCCACACGACCCTAGCAACGCAGGTCGGGCCGTGGTGCCGTCAGGCCTTCAAGAAGCCGAGCAGTTCGGCGTTGACGGCCTCGGGACGCTCGAGATATCCGTAGTGCCCGGCGTCCGCGATCTCCACGTACCGGGCACCGGGGATGGCGTCGGCCAACTCCTTGCCCAAGTAGGGCGGGATCATCCGATCGTCGGCGAATCCGACCGACAGACACGGCACTGCCACCCCGCGATAGGCGGCAGTTCGATCGAAATCGTCGTCCATTCCCAGCTGAGCGCGCACTCCGGCGGACGGTGAGGAGGCAGAGAACTCGAACAGGTCCAGCCAGTCACGCGCCCCGCGAGAATCGCGCAACGTCGCAGGCGACAGGTTCATCACCGCGGTCACCGCGGCCGAGTAGGTGCCGGGAAGCTCCACGCGCTTGTCGTAGAGGGCTCGTTCACCCTGTGCAAGTGTTTTCTGGAACTCGTCGACCCGCGCGTGGCCGGCGAGGAACACCGCTTTGCGAACCAGGTCGGGCCTGCTCAGCGCGAGCTCCTGCGCGACGCGTGACCCCATCGACGTTCCGACGACGTAGGCCTTCTCGTCACCATTGCGGACGAGCTCGATCAGACCGGCGGTGTCGGCGACCATGTCCTTCATGGTGATGCCGTGTGTGCTCTCCGACGAGGGAGCGATGCCGCGATTGTCGAACGTGCACACCCGGTAACCCGCTGCTGTGAGCGCCGGCACCTGATGCAGCTCCCACACGCGACCGGGGCTGCCGGTGCCCATGACGAGAACGACCAGGTCTCCACTGCCCTTGACCTGGTAATTGATGTCGATGCCGTTGATCTTGGCGATTGGCATACGTCTCCTTACTGCTGATTCGTCCGTCGGGGATCGTATCGTCCGATACCGACGTGGGGTTACTCGAACAGCCAATGGGTACCTGGTGTTACATGACTGACGAGAACGTAGCGGGCGAAGCACGCAAGGGACTGCTCGACGGAATCAAGGGCAAGGCCAAAGAGGTCGCGGGTGCGGTGACCGGCAACGACTCGTTGACAGCCGAGGGCCAGTTGCAGGCCGCGCAGGCCCGCGAGCGCAAGGAGGCCAACGCCACGGAGCGGGTCGCCGAGGCGCAGGCCACCGAGGCCGCCGAGGAGCTGGCCGATGTGCGCACCGCAGCGGAGAGCCGTCGGGAAGCCGCAGAAGAGAACGCCGCGGTCACCGAAGCCAACGCCGATCGGGTTCGCCAGACCCAGCTCGCCGCCGCCGAACAGGAGAAGCGTGAGGCAGTGGCGCAGGAGCGCGCTGCTGCCGAGGTCGACGCGACCGCCGAACAGATCGAGGCCGACGAGGATCGTCGCATCGAGCAGGCCGCGGCCGATTCCGACGAGATGGTGGCCGCACAGAAGCACCAGGAAGCACTTCGTCAGGCCGAAGCCGATCGCAAGAAGGCCGAAGAGCTCCGCAACCAGGCCTGAACCACTACCTCATACCAGGAGTTTCGCTTCATGAGCGTTTTAGCCATACCACTGACCATCCTCCGCATCCAGTACAAGATCGCCCGAATTCCGTTGCAGCTCATCGAAACCAACGTCGTCGAGAAGATGAATGCAGAAGCACCCGCGCGACTGGTGTACGAGCACACGCTCGGATCGCTGGACCGCGCCGTCGGAAACCTGTTGGGAGACAAGAGCCTCGCCGACCGCGGCGAGACCCTCGTCGACAGCACCGAGAACCGCGCCGAGGCAGCCCGTCTCGACGCCGAGGCTCGGGCCAAGAAGGCCGCGGCCGACGACGAACTGAAGGTCGCCCGCGAGACGGCCGAGAAGGATCGCCGCGCAGCCGACGCCGCCGCTCAGGAAGCCGCACGTGACGCCCGCCAGGAGGCCGAGCAACGCAAGCGCGAGGCCGCTCAGGACGCCGAGCGCAAGGCCGCTGCGGACAAGAAGAAGGCCGACGAGCAGGCCGCTGCCACCGCGAAGGCAGCCGAGGATCGCAAGAAGGCTCAGCAGGCCCAGGTCGACAAGCAGGAGAAGCTGGCCGCTGCGCCGTCCGAGGCCGAATTGGCCGAGGCCGCCGAGCGTTCCGACGAAGCTGCAGCCAAGAAGGACGAGGCGGAGCGCATCGAGAAGCTGTTCATCGCGGAGAAGAACAAGGACTGACTTCGGTCTTGTCGGCGAATGACGTCGACCGGTCCTATCTCCGACAGGACCTCACACCCTTTTTGCCGACTGCGCGCCCCTACTCACATCAGAGTAGGGGCGCGCAGTCGTCGATCGGGGCGCGCGGTCCCACCATCAGTTGATCAATCGAGGACGCGAGCGAGAAACGCGGCGATGTTGTCTTCGACTGCCGCGGTTCGTGTCGGGACGTCGAAGTCCTCTTTGAACTGACGGCCCAGCGCCGGGGTTTTCTTCTTACGTGCGTAGAGCGAGCAGGCGAGGTCCGAGCAGATGTAGGTGCCCACCGTGTTGCCGCGCCTGCCGGATTCGCCTGCCTTGGCGGCAGCCATCAACGACACTCCGCCGTTGGCGTGCGTGGTGAGGCAGATGCTGCACATCTGCGCTGTGCGCGGCCCACCGACTTTGTAGCGCAACGCGATTCCGCGCAGGCGATCCTCCGAAGGAACGACGATGTAGCTCCTCCCGGCGAGCTTGGGATCGACCCAACCGAAGAAGTCGAGATCGTCCCACGGCACAGCGTCGAACATGTCGGGAAGGGAGAGCCGACCGGCGTCGCCCTTGGAAGAGTTGACGAACGACGACCTGATGTCGCGTTCGGAGATCGGTTCCATGTCACTGCCTCCAGTGCTGTAAGAGTGTGTCGATTCCGTCGAGGATGCGGACCCAGGACTGCTGCGAGTCGGGGGCACTGTGAGCGAACGAGCCGGCCGCATCGAGGCTCGCGTAGCCGTGAAAGACACTGCCGAGCAATCGAACTGCGTGTACCTGATCCTCTTCGCCGAGGTCGTACCCGCGGAGAATCGCCTTCATCATCGCCGAGTGACGCACTCCCGCACTCGCGAGAGCGGTCTCGTGATCGAGTGGAAACTGCGTCGCTGCATAGCGACCTGGATGTTCGCGCGAATAGTCGAGATACGCGTTGGCGACGGCTACCAACGCGTCCTTGCCCGCTCGGCCTGCCAGGGCCTCGGACACCCGATCGGCCAGTTCCTCCAACGCCAGCAGCGCGATCCCGACGTTCAACTCGTGCGAGTTCTTCAGATGCGAGTACAGGCTCGCAACCTTCACGTCGAAGCGTCTGGCTATCTCGCTGGCAGTCACGCGATCGAAGCCGACCTCATCGGCCAGATCCGCTCCTGCCTCCACGATGCGCTGCGCGGTCAATCCTGCGCGTGCCATGCCGGCCTCCTCGTCGATTCGAGGACACCGTAACCAAAACTAATAGCCTTAGGCAAATCCCTATATCGATCAGCGGCCTTGCCACGCCTCCCACAACTGTGCGTATCGTCCACCGGCCGCGACCAGCTCCTCGTGCGGACCCTGCTCCAGAATCCGGCCGTGCTCCAACACAACCACGCGGTCGGCCGCAGCGGCCTGCGTCAGGCGATGCGCGACGATCAACGTGCTGCGTCCCTTCGTGGCCGCCTCGGCGGCGGCCTCGAGATCGCGAGCACCGGAACTGCCGGCTTCCGCGGTGGCCTCGTCCAGCACCGCGACGGCGGGATCGGCGAGAACCAAACGTGCCAAGGCCAATTGCTGCGATTGTGCCGCGGTCAACTGGTGCCCGCCCTCACCGACGGAGGTGTCGAGTCCGTTATCGAGCGCCTCGACCCACCCCCACGCTCCGACGGTACGCAGCGCGGCTTCGACGTCGTCGCGACCGGCAGCCGGGGCGGCGAGCCGCACGTCGTCGATCAATCGGCCGGCGAACACGTGGACCTCCTGGCTGACGATCGCCACGTGTCGTCGTAACCCGTCGCTGCCCAGCGCATCCAGTGATGCTCCGCCGACACGAACCGTCCCTGCCGTCGACGCCATGGAACCGGCCGCGATCGCTGCGATCGTGGATTTGCCTGCACCGGTGGATCCGACGAGTGCGACGGTCTCGCCGTCACCGACCTTCAGGTTCACCCCGTGCAGCACCTCGTGCCCGGACTCGTACTCGTGCCGCAGATCGGTGACGTCCAAGGTGGCGTCGGCGGGCACGGAACCGTCGCCGACGGGTCGCTCGTCGGGGATGTCGATGACGCCGACCAGACGCGCCAACGACGCACCGGCGGACTGGATGTCGTCGAACGTGAACAGCAGGGTGCCGATCGGATTGAACAGGCGATGGAATAGCAGCGCTGCAGCCGTCGTCTCGCCGACGGTCACGTAATCGCCTCGTACGAGCAGGAATCCGGCCAGCAGGATCACCGACAGTCCGACGCACTCGGCGCGGTTGCTCCGAGATCCGAAGCGGGTGAACAGGCGGAACACGTCGACTCCGATGTCTCGGGCCTTCGCCGACGCTCGGTCGATCTCGCTCAGGTGCGCCGACTCGAGTCCGTACGCACGAACGGTTTTCGCGCCCTGCATGCTGCTGACGAACGACTGTGCTCGCTCCCCCATCGCGACGCGTTCGGCCGCGTACTTCGGCGCCGAGCGCGGCAGATACCACCGCAGCGCGAGGACGTACATCGGCAGCGCGACGAGCCCCGCCAGGCCGAGCCGCCAATCGATGCCGAGCATCGTGATCATGCTCAGACACACGAGCAGGATCGCACCGACCAGCTGCGGGATCACCTCACCGATCGACTTGGCCATCACAGCGACGTCGTCGCCGACCCGGGAGAGCAAGTCGCCCTTGCCCACTCGCTCCAAGGTGGCAACGGGCAGATGCAGCGCGCGGCGCACGACGGCCTCGCGCAGCGACGCCAGAATGCCCTCACCGAGAGTGCTGATGAGATAGCCGCTGAAACCGGTGACGATGCCGCCGATCACCGCGGCCACCGAGATCACGACGACTACCCCGATGATCGTCGACGTGTCGGCGCCGTCGCGGACACGGTCGACCAGAACACCCAGCACGTAGACGGGTACCAGTGACATGGCCGCGGCAATTGCGCCCAGCAGCAGCGTCACCGCGGTGCGAACTTTCCGCAGACGCAGCTGTTCGAGCAGCCACCGACCTGAGCGAGCACCGGTGGCGATGGGAAGAAGTTCGGGGGTGGTCATCGCAGCACCGCGTCCTTGTACTGCGCGTCCGAGGACGCGAGATGGTGGTGCGTGCCCTCGGCGACGACGCGACCGTCGTCGACGACGAGAACGCGATGGGTCACCGACAGCAACGCGGGGCTCGTGGTGATGAGGATCGTTGTCTGCGAGCCTCGTTCGGTATGTCGAAGTTCGGCGATGCCGCGGGCGATGGCGTGCTCGGTGACGGCGTCGACGGCCGTGGTGGGGTCGTGCAGCACCAGGACCGGGGCGTCGACCGACAGTGCGCGCGCCAACGCCACTCGCTGGCGTTGGCCACCGGACAGGCTGGCTCCGCGGTCGGTGACGGCGTGATCGAGACCGGCCTCGTGCAATTCGACGACGTCGGTGGCCGCGGAGGCGTGCAGCACGACGTCGAGTTCGGCGTCGGGCCGCTCCCGGCCTGCGGTGACGTTGCTGCGGACGGTTCCCGCGAACAGGTCGGTGATGTGGGGTTCGACGAGCACGGTCTCTCGGGCGCGTCGAAGATCGATCTCTCCCGCCGAAATACCGCCGATACGAACCGATCCGGTGTAGTCGGCGTCGGAGATCTGACCGGACAGCAGCGTAGCGAGCGCTTCCCCGTCCTGCGGCCGGTATGTGACCACGCCGAGCATCTCGCCCGGTTCTGTGTGGAACGTGAGACCGTCGAGCGATCGGAACCGAACGTCGTCGACGGCAAGATCTGTGTCTACCGGAACCGTTGACTCGGACTGCGGTAGAACGTGTTCCGCACCGAGTACGAGGGCGAGCCGATCGGCGGATCCGCGCACCATCGCCACCACGCCGGGGATCTTCGACAATCCGGTGAGAGGTTCGATGACGAACTGCGCGAGGCCGATGACGGTGATCAACTCGCCGACCGAGATCCGGCCCTGCAGCGCGAACCACCCGGCGGTACCGGCGATTCCGACGGCCAGCAACGCGTTGACCGTTGCGGACAGGCCCTGATAGACGTTGTTCGCGCGAGCGAGCTTCAGAGTCGCAGCCAACGCTGTTCGACTCGATGTCACGAATCGCTGCGTCGCGGCATCCTCGGCACCGATTCCGCGAAGCGGCCGGACACCGCTGACCAGATCGGTTGCCATACCCGACACCCCGGCCACCTCGGCCTGCTGCGCAGTGGCAGCACGGGTGAGCAACGGAGCGAGTCGTTGCAGCGCGATGAGGATGACCGGTGTCCCGATGACCACGGCGAGACCGAGCGGAACGTCGATCACGATCAGCGCGACGGCGGACGCGACGACCGCCACCGCGGACGCGAAGACCCGTGCGATCAGATCGAGAATCCAGGACTCCTTCTCGGCGTCGGACGTCGAGACCGTCAGCAACTCGCCCGCCGACAACTCGGTACGCACACCCCGCGGATCGAGGACGCGACCGGCGACCTCCACGCGCACCAGGTGCGCCTCCCGCTCGATGGCGACCACGATGATGCGGGCACCGATCCGCCACGCGTACGACAGGGTGACGAACAAGGCCGCCAGACCGACCAACGAGAGCACCATCGCGGTCACATCACCGGTGTCGATGGCCCGCGAGACGATCAGTCCGATCGCCACCGGGACCATCGTTTCGCACAGTTGATGTACCCCGAACAGCAGCGACGAGACGATCAGGCGGGTGCGATGCCGTCGAACGGTGCGACGCAGAATTGCGGAGCCGGTGGCCGGAGAGGGCACCTCCACCACTGTCCGAGCACGGCGGAGCGGCACAGAAACGGTCATTTGCTGCAGCCTAGGGCATCGGGAACTGGCGATGGGGTGCCACATTTACATAGAGTCGGGACCAACGAACACCATGTAAGCCCAGCAGAGAGTACGGAGAACACCATGCCTGCCAAGACCTCCACCGACAACGACATCGCCGACGAAGACATCGTCCCACTCGAATACGAGACGGCCAGCCAGGCTCAGCGCGTCGTCGCGGCCTACGCGACCGATGCCGACGAGTGCCGCATGTTGCTGTCGATGTTGGGTATAGATCCCGTAGCGAAGACCGACTGACGCTCTTCGCAGGACTGTTTACCCAAGGATCTACAAGCGGATTGGACAGTTGTGGCTGACGCCTCGCAGGGTTCGGATTTTGTCGTCGTAGCCAACCGGTTGCCGGTCGATCTGGAAAAGCTCCCGGACGGGAGCACACGATGGAAGCGAAGCCCTGGCGGGTTGGTCACCGCTCTCGAACCGATTCTGCGTGCCAACAAGGGCGCGTGGGTGGGGTGGGTCGGCGTCTCGGACGTCGACGTCGAGCCGTTCGTCGAGGACGACCTGCAGCTGCGGCCGGTGCCGATCAGCGAGAAGGAGTACACCCAGTATTACGAGGGCTTCTCCAACGCGACACTGTGGCCGCTCTACCACGACGTCATCGTCAAGCCGGAGTACGACCGCGACTGGTGGAACGCCTACGTCGAGGTGAACCGTCGCTTCGCCGAGAAGACATCCGAGGCCGCGGCACAGGGCGCGACGGTCTGGATTCAGGACTACCAGCTCCAGCTCGTCCCGAAGATGCTGCGGATGCTGCGCCCCGACCTGACCATCGGATTCTTTCTGCACATCCCGTTCCCGCCGATCGAGCTGTTCATGCAGATGCCGTGGCGCACCGAGATTGTCGAAGGACTGCTCGGTGCAGATCTGATCGGGTTCCACCTGTCCGGCGGTGCCCAGAACTTCCTCTACCTTGCCCGACGCCTCGCCGGGGGAACCACGTCCCGCGGAACCGTCGGAGTGCGGTCGAAGTTGGGCGTCGTGCAGGTCGGCTTCCGGACCGTGCGAGTCGGCGCGTTTCCGATCTCCATCGATTCCGGTGACCTCGACACCAAGTCTCGCTCCAAGGCCGTCCGTGATCGGGCCAAGCAACTGCGCAAGGACCTGGGCAACCCCAAGCGCATCATGCTCGGCGTCGATCGCCTCGACTACACCAAGGGAATCGACGTTCGGCTCAACGCGTTCCGTGAACTGCTCGAAGAGGGCCGCGTCGATCCGGCCGAGAACGTCATCGTGCAGTTGGCGACGCCCAGCCGTGAGCGCGTCGAGAGCTACGTCGCCATGCGCGGTGAGATCGAGCAGCAGGTGGGCCGCATCAACGGCGAGTACGGCCAGGTGGGCCATCCCGTGGTGCACTACCTGCACCGGCCCATCCCCCGCGACGACCTGCTGGCCTACTTCGTCGCCGCCGACGTCATGCTGGTCACCCCATTGCGCGACGGCATGAACCTGGTCGCCAAGGAGTACGTGGCCTGCCGCAGCGATCTCGGTGGCGCACTGGTGCTCAGTGAATTCACCGGTGCTGCAGCCGAATTGCGACAGGCATACCTGTGCAACCCGCACGACCTCGACAGCGTGAAGGACGCGATCATCGGAGCCCTCGAGCAGGACCCGGAGTCGGGCAAGCGTCACATGCGCGCCATGCGCAGGCAGGTTCTCGCCCACGACGTCGATCGCTGGGCGCGCTCGTTCCTCACCGCGCTCGCAGCGCCGGCGGAGGGCACCAACCTCACCCGATAAATTCGCTTTCCTTCGAACCGTCGACGGCTGTAACTTTGCCGTCGACGGTTTCTTTTTGTGTATTCCAACAGTGAGGAGGTGGGCATCGTGGCCACCTGGACGAGCGCACACCCGAGCCCACGTCACTCCTCTCCGAAGGAACCCTCGCATGTCCTCTCTACTTCACTACGGCCTCGATCGGCACTGGCTCGATGAGTTCGAAAAGCATTCTCAGGACGCAGTTCTCGCCCGCGTAGTTCGCGTCGACCGCGGCGGATTCGACGCCGCCACCGAGAACGGAATCGCTCGATGTACGGGCGGTGCCGTCTGCACCGGGGATTGGGTGGCACTCGACGCAGAATTGTTCCGGCTGATCGCCATCCTGCCCCGCCGGACGGCCGTCGAACGCGCCTCCGCCGGAACCACATCCGACACACAGGTTCTCGCAGCCAACGTCGATACCGTCGTCGTCACGGTCGCGTCGGACACCGACCTCGACCTCGGTCGCGTCGAGCGCTACATCACCCTCGCCTGGGGCAGCGGCGCTGTTCCCGTCCTCGCGATAACCAAGACCGACAGCGGAAGCGTCGCCGAAGAAGTGTTGTCGTCCGCCGCGCCGGGCGTCACCGTGTGCAGCACCAGTGCAGTATCGGACGGCGGAATCGATTCGCTGGCAGCACATCTGCGCGGCACGGTCGCCCTGATCGGCCCGTCGGGATCGGGCAAGTCGACACTCGGCAACGCTCTGTTGGGCGGTGCGGTTCTCGCCACCGGGGCGACCCGCGAGGGCGACGGCAAAGGCAGGCACACGACGGTGCATCGGGAATTGGTGCCCATCGCGGAGAGAGAACTGGTGCTGCTCGACACGCCTGGACTACGTTCGGTGGGCGTCCAAGGATCGGAAGACGCTGTGGCGAGTGCCTTCTCCGACATCGACGAACTCGCCGCGTCGTGTCGATTCGCTGACTGCGCGCACGAACGCGAACCCGGGTGCGCGGTACTCGCCGCCGTCGACGCGGGCGAGCTCACCGAGAGACGGTTAGGCAACTACCGAAAGCTGTTGCGGGAGAACGCCTGGGCCACCTCCAGGCACGATGCACGAGCACGCAGCGAGAAGCTGCGTGAGTACAAGCAGATCTCGAAGTCGCTGCGCCAGAAGTACGCAGTCGACGGTAGAGGGCGGTAGGTCAGCTCTCGTCGAACAGTGAGGGGCTGTCGGTCTCCGTCTCGGCCTGCCGAGCCGAACCTTCACTGTTCGACGCCTTCCGCACCACCTCGACCGTGGTAGTGCGTACCGACAACCGATGACCGTCGTGATGCTCGAGCAACGCCAGACCCTGACGGATCTCGAGCACCTTCCACGGGCCGGCATGCCCGGACGCCTGAACCAGGTCGCCTGGTGCGATCTCGGAAGCCACTGTTGTTCTCCATTCAGCGAGCAATCGGGTTCGAGCAAGTCTGTGACACACACCCTATCGGGCCTGCCCGGCCCGCATCTCACTTGCTCGTCGAACAATTTAGGAGTACTCATGTAATAGTTGTAGATATACAAGCATTATCGTGGAGGTGAACGTGGCCGAGTTGACTCGACGACACCGGTATCTCGTGCTCGGCATCTGCTGCCTGAGCCTGTTCCTCGTCAGCACCGACAACACGATCGTCAACGTCGCGCTGCCGTCGATGCGCGCGGATCTGAACGCATCGGTCTCGGGTCTGCAATGGATCATCGACGCATACACGCTGGTCGTGGCATCACTGTTGATGCTCGGCGGCTCGATGGCCGACAAGTACGGCCGCAAGCGCTTCTTCCTGATCGGCACCGGAACGTTCGTCCTCGGCTCCCTACTGTGCAGCATCGCACCGTCGCTCGGCTGGCTCGTCGCCTTCCGCATGCTCCAGGCAATCGGTGGCTCGATGATGAACCCCGTCGCGATGTCGATCATCACCAACACCTTCACCGATCCGAAAGAACGCGCAGGAGCGATCGGCATGTGGGGTGCCGTCGTCGGCATCTCGATGTCGGCCGGCCCCGCCCTCGGCGGAGTCCTCGTCACCGGTGCCGGTTGGCAGTCGATCTTCTGGATCAACGTTCCGATCGGAATCTTCGCGCTGGCGATGACACTGAAGTTCGTCCCGGAATCCAAAGCCGAACACTCACGCAAATTCGACCCTGCAGGCCAGTTCCTCATCTTCGCGTTCCTCGCGTCCCTCGTGTTCACCATCATCGAAGGTCCCGCGAAGGGTTGGGGATCCCCGCTGATCGTGTTCACCGGCGCCGTCGCCGTCGGCTCTCTCGTCGGACTGCTGGTGGTCGAGTCGCGGATCGAGGAACCGCTCATCCAACTGAAGTTCTTCAGGAGCGCACCCTTCAGCGGAGCGACGGTGATCGCCGTGTGCGCGTTCGCATCCCTCGGCGGATTCCTGTTCCTCAACACCCTCTACCTGCAGGACGTGCGCGGATACTCACCACTGCACGCCGGTCTCTACACCCTGCCGATGGCGTTGATGACCTTGATCTTCGCGCCGATCTCCGGTCGCATCGTCGGCACCCTCGGAGCGCGCATTCCGCTGCTCGTCGCCGGAGTCGGCTTCGTGGCCTCGGCACTGATGCTCACTCGACTGACTCCGACGACGTCGTTCGCTTGGCTGGCCGTCGCGTACGTGATCTTCGGAGTATCCTTCGGCATGGTCAACGCCCCGATCACCAACACCGCCGTGTCCGGAATGCCACGTAGCCAGGCCGGAGTGGCATCGGCCATCGCATCGACGAGCAGGCAGGTGGGTCAATCGCTGGGCGTGGCCGTCGTCGGATCCATCGTCACAGCGAGCATCGTCGGCGAGATCTCCGACGGCTTCACCGCCGCCGCGGTCCCTGCCTGGTTCGTCATCGCAGGCGCAGGCGTGATCGTCACCGCGCTCGCAGTGGTCACCACCGGCCGATGGGCACGCGCAACCGCCGATCGAATCGACCAACCGGTGCTCGTATGACCGGCGATGCAGCACACGTCTGGCGCGAGATGCGCGCACTGATGCTCGAGAAGCACGACACCC
The DNA here is from genome assembly GCF_002259365.1 of Rhodococcus sp. 14-2496-1d. Classification (NCBI taxonomy): domain Bacteria; kingdom Bacillati; phylum Actinomycetota; class Actinomycetes; order Mycobacteriales; family Nocardiaceae; genus Rhodococcus; species Rhodococcus sp. 14-2496-1d. The sequence continues at coordinate 93,674 of NZ_NPFV01000009.1, forward strand.
GACGAGCCGTCGCCGACGCCACCGGGATGAGTTTCCTGCGAGCAAGGCTGCTGACCAAGTTGCTCACCGGCGATCGGACGATCACCGAGCTGGCCGAGATCCTCGCCTCCGACGCGCCGTACATCTCGCTCAACGTCCGCGAACTCGAGAAACGCGAGCTGGTTCTGCGTACCGAAGATCCCAAGGATCGCCGACGCCGCATCATCGGGCTCACCGACACCGGACGTCTCCTCGCCGAGAAGGCCCGAGCAATCGCCGACGCCCCGCCGCCGGAATTCACGACAGTTTCCGCCGAAGACCTGGCGCACCTACGTCGGATTCTGCAACTGCTCTGATTTTCAGAGGACAGTGCTCGAGCGGCGGATGGTGTCGAGTGGGGTGCCGATTTCGACCAGCGCGCGCACGGTCGCTGCTTCCATACCCGGTGAGCCGCAAACCAGGATCTGGCGATCCGGGAACGGCCCCTGCGTCGCGACGACGTCGGCCACACTGCCCTCCCAGCAATGCTCCGGCTCGAAGAACGATGCGCTGGAACCGATCTCGGCATGAATTCGGTCGTTCCATCGATCCGACGCCCACGGCTCGTGCAACTGATCGACCACGGGTACCACTGTCAACCACCGGAACTCCGCCGCCATCAGCCACAGCATGTCGCCCGCATACAGATCACGAGGCGACTTACCGCCGACGAAGAGCGTCACGTTCGGCGGCTGCTCTCGACGTGTGAGGTCGAGCAGAATCGCCCGCAACGGGGCGAGACCGGTGCCACCCGCAATCATGACCACATCGCGCCCTGAATCGTCGACATGGAGACCACCCTGCGGATCGCTGATCTGCCATACATGACCGGGCCGCGTCTCGTTGACGATCGATCCGCTCACCCAACCGGCAGGCACGGCTCGAACATGGAATTCCAGCTTGCCGTCTCGAGAAGGCGGCAACGCAGGTGAGTACCGCCGCGTCAGAGCAGTGTTCTGAGGAACCGTGACCGACACCGACTGGCCCGCCCGAAACGGCACCGCGTCGCCCTCGAGTCTGATCACGGCGAGATCGTTCCGAAGACGGTGATACTGAACGACCGTCGAACTCCACGCCTGCATGCCGACCAGAATAGGGGTCGACGCCGGGTGTCTAGCAAACGCGCGCGCGTTGGGGTCGAGGTCGAGGTGGGCGCGCGTCGGGGTCGAGGTCGGGGTCGGCGCGCGTCGGCGTCGAGGTCGGGGTCGCGCGTCGGGGTCGGGCGCGCGTTGGGGTCGCAAACGCGCGCGCATTCGCTGAACGCGCGCGAAATGTCGACCGAATCACCGACGAAAATGCGCGCACCCGACAAAGGCGCGCGCGTTTGCGAGGAGGTGCGCCCGAGACACCCACAACGCAGCCCCCGTGAACCGATCCCGTCCCGCACAGCCCAGCCCCGCCCAGGTTCGCCCCTCAGCACCACTCGCCACCGCAAACGCGCGCGCATTCGCTGAACGCGCGCGAAATGGTGCCGAATCACCGGCATAACTGCGCGCACCTGACAAAGGCGCGCGCGTTTGCGGACCAACGGGGCCGAAACTGCGCGCACCTGACAAAGGCGCGCGCTTTTGCGAACAGACGCGGGAGAAACGTGAAGCGAATCTAACGCTGGTGGCGTGGCTTCCAGACCACCAGGGCGTTGCGCTGGATCGGCACCAGGTCGCGGCGATAACTGGCGTGCACGTTGGCCAAATCCTGAGCCAACTCCGAAACCCGTGCCTGCAATGCCTCGACCTGATTGGTCAGCTCGATGATGCGCTTGATACCGGCGAGGTTGACGCCTTCGTCCTGCGAGAGTCGCTGTACTTCACGGAGCAGCGCGACATCACGCGGCGAGTAGCGGCGCCCACCGCCGGTGGTGCGGTGGGGGGTGACCAAACCGAGTCGATCGTAGGTGCGCAGCGTCTGCGCATGCATGCCGGCCAGCTGTGCCGCCACCGAGATCACGAAGACCTGGGCGTCGGGATCAGCTTGGCCGCCACCGGCTTTCGCGGATCCACCCTCGGGAGGGACCGACATCACACACCTGCCCACCCGGCCCGCGGGTCGAATCCGCTGGCCTTCTCGGCTTCCAGATAAGTCTTCAGAGCTTCGGTGGCAGCATCGTCCAGTTTTTGCGGGACGGCAACTTTGACGGTCACCATCAGATCGCCGGTACCGGACTTCTTCGGCACACCGCGACCGCGCACACGCAACACTCGGCCGTCGACGGTGCCGGGTGGAACCTTCACTCCCACGCGACCGTCGAGGGTGGGCACCGACAACGTGGTACCCAGCACCAGTTCGCCGTAGCTCACCGGAACGGTCACCGTCAGGTCGTCGCCCGTGCGGCCGAACACCTTGTCGGGCTTGACCCGTACGGTCACGAACAGGTCGCCCGACGGCGCGCCGCGCAGGCCTGCTTCGCCCTGACCGGCGAGTCGCACCTTCTGGCCGTCACTGATGCCGGCCGGGACGCGCACGGTAATGGTCCGGGTGCGGTTCTGCACTCCGGTTCCGCGGCAGTCGGCGCACGGGTCGTCGATGATGGATCCGCTTCCGCGGCAGTCGTCGCACGGCTCACTGAAGCCGAACGCGCCTTGGTTTCTGTTGACGACGCCTTGGCCGTTGCATCGGGGGCACACCCGCGGGCTGGTCCCGGGCTTCGCGCCGCTGCCGTGGCAGGTGGTGCACGAGGACGGGCTGGTCAGCTTCAAAGGGACCGTGACGCCCTGTGCCGCTTCACGGAACTGCAGTGAGGTCTCGGTCTCGACGTCGCTGCCGCGTCGGGGCCGGTTGCTCTGGGTGCGCTGCTGCGCGCCGCCGCGATTGAACAGGCCGCCGAACAGGTCGCCGATTCCGCCGTCGCCGCCGCCCTGACCGAATATGTCGCCGACGTCGAAGGTCTGGCCTCCACCGCCGAATCCGCCTGCACCGGGCGAGAATCCACCGCCACCGCGGCTACCGAATCCGCCCGAGGCGAACAGTCGTCGTGCTTCGTCGTATTCCTTGCGCTTGGCCGGGTCGGCGAGGACGGCATGCGCCTCGCTGACCGCCTTGAACTTGTTCTCGGCCGAGGCGTTGCCGGGATTGGCGTCGGGATGGTTGTCCCTGGCCAGCTTTCGGTACGCCTTCTTGATCTCTTCTGCAGTCGCGCTGGAGGAAACGCCCAGCTCCTTGTAGAAGTCCTTCTCGATCCACTCCCGCTGGCTCACCGGGCGTTTCCTCCTCTCGCTGTTTTCTGTCTACTGCTCGTCGGACGCAGGTGCATCCGATTCTTGCGCTGCACTGTCCACGACGCCGACCATCGCGGTCCGCAGGACGCGCTCGCCGAGCTTGTAGCCCGGACGCATCAGCGTCCCGACGACCGGACTGCTGCCGTCGCCCTCGTGGGAGACCGCCTCGTGGATGGCCGGGTCGAAGGCGTCGCCCTCGGCTCCGAAGGTGGTCAGGCCGATGTTCGAGAACACCCCTGCCAACTTGTCTGCCACAGCCTTGAGCGGTCCGGTTTCGAGATCGCCGTGCTGGCGAGCTCGCTCGAGGTCGTCGAGAACCGGAAGGAGCTGCGAGACGACGGACGCCTTCGCGTTCTCCGCTCCGGTCTGCTTCTCGCGGTCGGTACGACGCCGGTAGTTGGCGTATTCGGCCGACACGCGCTGCAGATCTGCGGTGAGTTCTGCGACCTGAGTGTCACGCGGGTCTTCCACGACGTCACCGTCGACGGTCCCTTCGTCCACCGAGTCGGGCTTGGGCGCAGCCCCGGTGCCCACCAGGGGCTCCGGAACTGCGTCACCTTCCCGTACTTCACCGGTCTCGGGATCGATCTTTCGCTTGTCCACGAAAGTGACCGGTTCTTGCTCGGTGTTCTCCGACGTCACTTCTTGTCCGTGTCGTCGGCGGGCTCGTCGACAACCTCTGCGTCGACGACACCGTCGTCAGCGGCCTGCGCGCCACCCTCTGCGCCGCCCTGCTCCTTGGCCTGAGCCTCGTAGATGGCGGTGCCGAGAGCCTGCGACTCGGTCGAGAGCTTCTCCACGGCGGTCTTGACTGCCGAGATGTCGCTGCCCGCGAGAGCCGTCTTGGCGTCGGCGATGGCGGTTTCGACGCGTCCCTTGAGCTCGGCGTCGACCTTGTCCTCGTTGTCCTTGACGAACTTCTCCGTCTGGTGAACGAGGGACTCGGCCTGGTTGCGGACCTCGGCCTCTTCACGACGAGCCTTGTCCTCGTCTGCGTGAGCTTCCGCGTCGGCGACCATGCGGTCGATCTCTTCCTTGGACAGGCCGGAGCCGTCCTGGATCTTGATCGTGTTCTCCTTGCCGGTGCCCTTGTCCTTGGCCGTGACGTGCACGATGCCGTTGGCGTCGATGTCGAAGGTGACCTCGATCTGCGGGACGCCGCGAGGAGCCGGGGGCAGCTCGGTCAGCTCGAAGGAGCCGAGGAGCTTGTTGTGCGAGGCGATCTCGCGCTCACCCTGGAAGACCTGGATCTGCACCGAGGGCTGATTGTCGTCAGCGGTGGTGAAGGTCTCGGAACGCTTCGTCGGGATGGTGGTGTTGCGCTCGATGAGCTTGGTCATCACGCCACCCTTGGTTTCGATGCCGAGGGACAGCGGCGTGACGTCGAGGAGCAGAACGTCCTTGACCTCACCCTTGAGCACACCGGCCTGCAGTGCAGCACCGACGGCCACGACCTCGTCCGGGTTGACGCCCTTGTTGGGCTCGCGTCCGCCGGAGAGTTCCTTGACCAGCTCGGAGACTGCGGGCATACGCGTCGAACCACCGACGAGCACGACGTGGTCGATGTCCTTGACGGCGATGCCGGAGTCCTTGACCACTGCCTGGAACGGCGCACGGGTGCGGTCGAGCAGGTCGGAGGTGATCTTCTGGAACTCCGAGCGGCTGAGCTGCTCGTCGAGGAAGAGCGGGTTCTTGTCGCCGTCGACCGTGATGTACGGGAGGTTGATCGAGGTGCTCTGCCCGGAGGACAGTTCGATCTTCGCCTTCTCGGCGGCCTCACGCAGACGCTGCAGAGCCATCTTGTCCTTGGTCAGATCGATGCCGTTCTGAGCCTTGAACTTGTCGACGAGCCAGGTCACGATGCGCTCGTCCCAGTCGTCGCCACCGAGGTGGTTGTCGCCGGACGTCGCACGGACCTCGACGACGCCGTCGCCGATTTCCAGGAGCGAGACGTCGAACGTGCCGCCACCGAGGTCGAACACGAGGATGGTCTGCTCGCTGTCGCCCTTGTCCAGGCCGTATGCGAGAGCTGCCGCGGTGGGCTCGTTGACGATGCGCAGGACGTTGAGGCCGGCGATCTGGCCGGCTTCCTTGGTGGCCTGACGCTGTGCGTCCTCGAAGTAGGCGGGAACGGTGATGACCGCGTCGGTGATTTCCTCACCCAGGTAGGCCTCGGCGTCGCGCTTGAGCTTCTGCAGCGTGCGCGCGGAGATCTCCTGAGGGGTGTACTTCTTGCCGTCGATCTCCACGGTCCAGTCCGTGCCGACGTGGCGCTTCACGGAACGAATCGTGCGGTCGACGTTGGTGACCGCCTGGTTCTTCGCGGGCTGGCCGACCAGCACTTCACCGTTCTTGGCGAAAGCGACGATCGACGGGGTGGTGCGTGATCCCTCGGAGTTGGCGACGACAACCGGTTCGCCGCCCTCGAGGACGGACACGACCGAGTTGGTGGTCCCGAGGTCGATACCGACCGCACGAGCCATAATGTTTCCTCCTGTTGTTGCGTGGATTCAGTCCCTGGGTGAGCGAACTCCACTCAAGTTTGCATAACGCGATCTGTCGCGTCAACTTCCAACTTGAGCCTCATCCACTCAAGGCTGCTGACCTGCACAACGGAGGGTGTGGCGAATTTGTTCCCGAGGGAGCGGCTGCGCCGCACGTGCACGGAAATTCGGTGCCTGCTACGAACTTCTACTCACATGGGGCGAAGCCCCTCCACAGCAGTACGCCGCGACGATCAGCAAGGATCGTCGCGGCGCAGCGGGGAGAAAGCTGTTGCGGAAGGAATTACTCGGCAGGCTCCTCGGCCGGTGCGGGAATGCAGCTGTGGCTGAGCAGGCCACCGGTGATGTTGTCGAGGAAGTTCGCATCGAGTGCACTGGCGAATGCCGCGGCACCGGCGGGACGAGCGATCCATTCACGATCGACCGAGGGCACCGTGTACGTGGCCGCTTCGCCTGCCTCGATGGTCGCCTCGGTGTTCTGACCCTGCACGCCCGGCAGTGCGCCGTAGTTGACGTTGACGTTCGAGGCGTCGTCCGCGCCGACGTTGTCGACCTTGACCTGCAGTGCGACGACACCGCCCTCGGGTGCGTCCTCGACCGTGGTGTCGCAGACGGCGGCCATGGTCACCACCAGGTCCGGGCTTTCGAGCACCACCGAGCCGAGCGGGCCGACGGGTTCGGGTGCCGGTTCGGCCGATGCTGCCGGTGCGAGGGCGACCGCACCGATGGCGGCGGCCAGAGCGGCCGTCGAGGCCAGGATCGATGTGCGGGCAAGACGTCGCATGAACAACTCCTGTAGCTGAGGGGGATGTGACTCATGAGTCTGATGTGACAGATGGGTCAGTTGGTACCTGACTCACTATGGCCTATCCGAATCAGACATTCCACACCAGGCGGTCTCGATTCGATGACGTTCGCATATCGAAGGAAAGGGCCCCTGGCGAATCACATCCGTGTAGTTCGGCGTAGGTTTCACCGGTCGGCGAGCCAGGTTTCACCGCTCACCGATCAGGGGAACCACAACCCTGCGGATCGGCCGCGCCCTACGTAGGGTTGAGGAAAAGCGAGGCTACGGAGGCACATGGATCCCGAAGTGCAGCACGAACCGAGCGAGATCACCTACGACGAGAAGTTCTATCCGGCTCGGCCGAAACCACTTCGACCCTCGGTGCGTCGCGCCAACCGAAGCAACAGCCCCACTCCCGACAGCGAACCGGTGGCGTCGAACCCCGAGTACGTGGACTGGCTCACCGAACAGTCGATGCTGCGCGATGCCAAGTTGATCGCCGAGCAACTCTCGGGCAAGGGCAGCATGTGGCAGAACCCGTATGCCGACCCCGATCCGCGCGCCGCCGTCGAGCGCGCACCGGTGTGGTTCACCGCGTATCCCATCTCGGTGATCAACGCCCCACAGACGAGTTTCCTGAGCACTCTCGGCGACGAGAAGCTGTGGCAGGCGTTCTCCGAAATCGGTGTCACCGCAGTGCATACCGGCCCGGTGAAGGTGGCAGGCGGTATCCACGGTTGGCGTCCGACCCCCTCGGTCGACGGTCACTTCGACCGGATCGGCATGCAGATCGACCCCGCATTCGGATCGGAAGAAGAGTTCCGACGCCTGTGCGTGGTGGCCTCGGCGTACGACGGCATCGTGATCGACGACATCGTTCCCGGCCATACCGGCAAGGGCGCGGACTTCAGACTTGCCGAGATGGCCGTAGCCGACTACCCCGGCATCTACCACATGGTCGAGATCGAACCGCAGGACTGGCATCTGCTGCCGCGAGTGCGGGCCGGTGCCGATTCTCAGAACATCGACGCCGAGGCCGAGGCCAATCTCGCCCGCGCCGGATACATCATCGGTCAGCTGCAGCGCGTCATCTTCTACGAGCTCGGCGTGAAGGAAACCAACTGGAGCGCAACACCTCCCGTCGTCGGTATCGACGGCGTCGAACGTCGCTGGGTGTACCTGCACTACTTCAAGGCCGGTCAGCCGTCGATCAACTGGCTCGATCCCTCCTTCGCCGGAATGCGACTGGTGATCGGCGACGCATGCCATTCCATCGCCGATCTGGGTGCAGGCGCATTGCGGTTGGACGCCAACGGTTTTCTCGGTGTGGAGCGTCGAGCCGAGGGACCGGGCTGGTCCGAGGGCCATCCACTGTCCGAGGCGGCGAACCACCTGATCGCCAGCGTGGTGCGCAAGATGGGCGGGTTCACCTTCCAGGAGCTGAACCTGACCATCGACGACATCAAGGCCATGGGTGCCAACGGAGCCGATCTGTCCTACGACTTCATCAACCGCCCGGCGTATCAGCATGCCCTCGTGATGGGGAACACCGAATTCCTCAGGCTCACCATGACTTTGGCCCGCGATCACGGCGTCGACACGGCGTCTCTGGTGCACGCGTTGCAGAACCACGACGAGATGACGTTCGAGCTCATCCATTTCGCCACCCTGCACGCCGAGGACGAGTTCACCTACGGCGGCGAGGCGGTCAAGGGCAGCGATCTGGGCGACCGTATTCGCGGTGAGCTGACCGACCGACTCACCGGACGGTGGGCACCGTACAACCGAACGTTCACCACCAACGGAATCGCCTGCACCACAGCGAGCGTGATCACCGCATCGCTGGGCATCCGCGATCTGGACCGCATGGACGAGCGAGACATCGACACCGTCAAGCGGGCCCACCTGCTGTTGGCGATGTACAACGCCTTGCAGCCGGGCGTGTTCGCCCTGTCGGGCTGGGATCTGCTCGGCATTCTGCCCATCGACGCCGAGGAGGTCGACGACCTCATCCGCGAAGGTGACACTCGGTGGCTCAACCGTGGTGCACACGATCTGATGGGGTACTTCCCCGAAGCCGTGCGCTCGGAGTCGGGGATTCCCCGCGGGCGCAGCCTGTACGGCTCGCTCCCCGAGCAGCTGGCCGACCCACAGTCGTTCGCCCGCCAGTTGGCGCGAATCATCGAGTTGCGCAAGCGGTTCGGAATTGCAACCGCTCAGCAGATCGATATTCCGACGGTCTCGCACAAGGGCCTGCTGGTCATGGTGCACGAGCTCAGCCAGGGAACAATCCAGGCGACGGTACTCAACTTCTCGTCCGAGGAGATCAGTGCCACCATCCAGTCCAAGCACCTGGTTCCCGGTACATGCGCCGTCGATGTCTTCGACGACAACGAGATCGCCACCGTTGACGAGCTGAACAGCTTCCCGATGACCCTGCGTCCGTACGAGGGTGTGCCGGTGGTGCTGCGCTGAGACAGCGGCCCGTCACCGCCGACGGATAGACTCCTGCGCGTGGCCGATGAACAGAACGACCCGACATCGCGGAGGCCCCGCCCTCCCCGTCCGCAACCACCGCGGCCCGATGTCGCCGTCGAACCGCTGCGGCCACGGCAGGAGCCCACTTCCTCGGTACTGCCGAAGGTCGCGAATGCGCTGTGGGCACTGACAGCGGCACTGATTCTCGCATTGGCCGCCGCGGCCGCCCTGAACTGGGAGCCTGTGCTCTCCGGCGTCGAAAATACAGTAGCGCAACAAGATTCGACAGCAAGTGCGGCCGACGTCCGCAACACTGCCTCGGCCACGCTGCTGTCCAGCGGGGCCGCCGCGGCTGTGCTCGTGCTGCTCGGTTTCGTCGCACTGAATCTACTGCGCAATGCAGCGACGTCGTCGAAGGTCCTGATGGGCGCGGTCGGAATCCTGACCGTCGGTGCATCGATCACGTTCTCGACCTTCGTCTCCGACGCTCCCGCGTTGCTCGGTGGCGTCCTGCACTGGGGGCCGTTCGTCGTCGCGGGTACCTCCGCGGCCACGACCCTCGTCGCGCTCGCACCCCGGCGCTGACGAGTCGCGTCCGCGCGTCCGAAGAACATACGGTACCGGTCATCGTGTGGTTGAGTGAGTGCCGACGTCCAGGAAGGTGCCTGCCGATGGTTGACGGAAACGATGGCCATCCCAGATTGCGGGTGGTCGGAGTCGGCAGTTCGGCCGGTGGACTGGACGCGGTCGCCAGGTTCCTCTCCGGAGCTCCGGCCGCCGCTCCCTGGTGTTTCGTCGTAGCTCAGCACCGAGCTCCGAATCAGGACAGTGCCCTGGTGGAACTTCTCTCGCACCACACGACGATGGCAGTGGTGGCCGCCGTGGAGGGAGCGAAACTCGAACCTGGGGTCGTCTACGTGGGGCCTCCCGGCTCGGACATCGTGGTCGCGAAGGACTCGATACGACTTCCGCAACCCAGTCCACACAAGCGACCATGGCCGAACATCGATCGGTTGCTGCAGTCGTTGGCCTCGGAATTCGGCCCCGACGCCGTGGGCGTGGTCCTGTCCGGCAGCGGCGGTGACGGTGCCGCCGGGGCGACCGCGATCCGCGACGGCGGCGGGGTCGTTGCAGTCCAGGACCCGACGACCGCGGCATTCGAGCAGATGCCCACCTCCACCCTCGACACCGGGTCGGTGAATCTGACCGCTCCTGCCGAGTCCATCGGCACCGAACTGCACGACCTGTTGTTCGGACGATCGGCGCGCCCTGCGGACGAGCAGACCGGTCCCACAACGGACGGGGCAGCGGCGGAGGACCGACCCCGGTCGGAGGTCTCGACCGACACCCCGGATCCGGACGCGGCATATCTGGCGACGATCGTCGAGTGCCTGCGCCTGGCCACCGGTATCGACTACTCGGGCTACAAGCGTTCCACGTTGAGTCGACAGATCGAGCGTCGTCGACACTATAAAGGGATCTCGGTGGCCGAGTATGCCGCCTCGCTGGCGGACGACACCGCCGAAGCCGGTGCACTCGCACGAGCGGTTCTCGTCAGTGTCACCTCGTTCTTCCGCGACGGAGCAGTGTGGGAGACCGTGGGACTGCGGTTGAAGACCGTGGTCCGTTCGCTGGCGGCTCACGAACCCCTCCGCCTGTGGATACCCGGATGTGCAACGGGAGAAGAGGCTTACACGATTGCGATGTTGGCTGCCGATGCTCTCGATGGTGCCGAGAACAGGAGTGGGCTGAGCAGCAGATTGAAGGTGTTCGCCACCGACCTCGACGACTCTGCGCTGACCGTCGCGCGGCGAGGCCAGTACCGCGCCACCGAGGTCGAGGCCGTTCCACAACGGCTTCGTGACCGATGGATGTATCAGTCCACCGCCGGATGGGCCGTCGTCCCGGAACTGCGCGAGTGCATGATCATCGCTCGCCACAATGTGGCGTACGACCCGCCGTTTCCTCGGGTGCACCTGATCTCGCTCCGCAACACACTCATCTATTTCGAGCCGCGCCTCCAGGCACGGGTGATGGATCTGTGCCACTACGCCCTGGTGCCGGACGGGCTCGTCGTCCTCGGCTTGTCGGAGCGAATCTCCAATGTCGATGCCGTCTTCACCGCGGTCGACTACACACACCGAATCTACCGGCGGGGCGACTCGAGCCGCCTGCCGTCCATCGCCATGACTCGACGCCTTCAAGCTCCACCGGCCGGCGGGGCCAATTTCCCGAGCGGCACAGGCCCGACTCGCGCCGACACCGAACTCCCATACCGCCGCATACTCCAGATCACCTCGGCTCCGATGCTGATCGTCGACGACCGCGATGTACTGATCGAGGTGATCGGCGACGTCTCACGATGGTGCACGGTCGGCGAGGGTAGACAGACCGGGGCGGTGGCCGAGATCATCCGGGAACCCTATCGCCTCAAGGTGCGGACGCTACTCAGTCGACTGCGTCAAACCGATTCCACAACAGTGGAATTGGTGGCCGGCGAGGCACATCGCGTGCGCATCACGGGCGCTCGGGTATCGACGGAGTTCACGACCCGGACGGTCGTGTCGTTCCGCGCCGAGGAGTCTGCGCCCACGCACGGAACGGTGGATTCGTCCACACCCGTCCTGGACATGAATGCACAACTCGACTCCACGCAGCGGGCGCTGGAGGCCATCGTCGCCGACCTCGGATCTTCGAACGAAGAACTGCAGGCGATGAACGAAGAACTGCAGGCATCCTCGGAGGAATTACAGGCCACCACCGAAGAAGCCCAGGCCGCCAACGAGGAACTCGAAGCGACCAACGAGGAGCTGACGACCCTCAACCAAGAACTCCAAGCGCGCACCAACGAGGCGCAACAGGCCAACTCCGATCTCACCAACATTCAGTCGTCGCTCACCAGCGGACTGATCATCATCGACCGCGAACTGCGCGTCACCCGCTTCACTCCCCTCGCCGTTCGCTTGTTCTCGTTGATCGACGCGGACCGAGGCCGACCGCTCACAGCCATTCCCTCCACGGTCGAGATCCCCGGCCTCGAAGAGGACCTCAACGCGACACTCGAACATCGCCAGTCGCGCATACGCGAAATCAGCAGCGCCAACGCCGATTACCTGCTGCAGACCCAGCCTTATCTGGGTTCCGACGGCGACGTGCGGGGTGTCATCGTGGTGGTGACCGATGTCGGAGAGATCAGCGCCACGAGGCGGGCTCGCGATGCCGCACTGAGCAATTTTCACCTCGTTGCCGACTCCATCCGCGAGATAGTCTGGCAGCGCGACGCCACCGGCACGCTGACGTTCGTCAACTCACGCGTCGAGGACATCTACGGTCTCGACCGCGACAGGGTCATGGCAGAGCCGCGGCTACTTCTGTCGACCGTGCACCCGGAGGACCGAGACCGAGTCGCCACTGTTTCTGCTGCTGCCGAACAAGATTGGACATGCGAGTATCGCATCGTCCGTCCGGACGGATCGATTCGTTGGATCGAAGAAGTTGCCCACACGGTCCGTACGACCGACCCCGCCGACCGACTGGTCATCGGCAGCGCCGTCGATGTCACCGACCGCCGCGTCTTCGAGGACCAGGCAGCGGAGCGGAGCGCCGTACTCGACGCACTCTTCGGCACGGTCACCGCCGGAATCGTCGTGCTCGATCGCGAGAACCGGATACTGTCCATCAGCACCGGTTTCACGGCCATCACCCGATTCGAGCCACACGAATTGATCGGAACGAGCCTGTCGATGCTCATCGATCGAAGGGCCGGAGCCGTGGCCCCTTCACCCGAGATCGAACCGGGTCCGGCGAACAACGGTGCGTTCGACAGCTGGACGGTCGTCGACGCACATGGATCGTCGCATCCGATCAGTATCGAATTCCGTGCCGTACCGGTGAAATCCGACTCGCCCGCCGGACCGCATTCGGTTGCAATCGTTCACGACACCTCACGGATACGCGAAATCAGCGCCGACCTGGCCGCTCGGGAACAGTTCGACCGACACACCGGTCTGCTCACCAGACAGTTCTTTCGATCACGCCTCGCCGAACTCCTGGATTCCGGGACCACGAGAGTCGCTGCACTGTGGATCGACCTGGACGACTTCAAGGAGATCAACGATCGCTTCGGGCATCGTGCAGGTGATGTCGTACTGCGCACGGTTGCTGCACGACTGCAGCAGGCCGCACGCCGACACGACATCGTCGGTCGTCTCGGCGGCGACGAATTCGCCGTTCTCGTGACCCGAAGCGAGGACCTGGACAGCCTCGAGATCCTGACGCACAGAATTCTTCTGGACTTACGGAACCCGATCACCCTCGTCGACGCGACGGTGTACGTCTCGGCATCGATCGGTATCGCCCTGAGTCCGGACGACGGCACAACTGCGGACGCACTGCTGCACAACGCCGACACGGCCATGTACGAAGCGAAGAAGTGCGGCCGTGACCGTCACATGTACTTCGCTCCAAGCATGAACGCGATCGCAGACGACCGGGCATCGATCCGCCACGAGCTGGGAGAAGCGTTCCGCAACAAGGATTTCGAGTTGCACTACCAGCCGATCGTCGATGTGAGCACCGGCCGGGTGACGATGCTGGAGGCACTGGTCCGATGGCGGCGGAACGGGGCCGTCGTTCCCGCTCAGGAGTTCATCGACCACGCCACTCAGACAGGCCATCTCCGGGCGTTGGGAAAGATCGTTCTCACGTTGCTCGATGCGGATCTGAACCTACTCGAAGGCGAGCTCGGTGAGACCCGCCCACAGGTGGCCGCGAATTTCTCCGGAATCGAACTCGACGAACGCGACGTGATCGACCGTCTCATCACCTGGGCACCACCAGGAGGGTTCGACAAGCTCGTCATCGAGGTCACCGAATCCGCATTGCTCGACGAGCACGGTCGAGCCCGAGACACCCTGGGCATACTGAAACGATTCGGCGCAAAGATCAGCATCGACGACTTCGGCACCGGATACTCGAACCTCGAGCTGCTCGACAGACTCGAACCGGACGTCATCAAGATCGACCGATCTCTGCTTCAGCGAGCATCGAGCCACCCGCGCGGCCGAGCCATTCTCGATGCCGCTGTGCGACTGGCGAAAGCGCTCGATGCACGAACCGTCGTCGAAGGCGTGGAGAGCCAACAGATGTGGGACTACGTGTGCACACTGGGCGTGGACATGGCGCAGGGATATCACATTGCCCGACCGATGCCGCTACGCCAGGCGATCGACTGGATCGACGCGGCCGATTCGGCCCGATAGATCAGGCCAGAGACGCGAGTATTCCTTCGGCGCTGCGGGCCGCCGTGGCGCACGAGGTCGAGGTGAACCGGTCCAGCAGTGGATGCTCGGACAATGCGCGCCACTTGTGCACGGCCGCCAGCGCGGTGTCGCGCTGCTGAGCTCGTCCGGCATCGGGAGGCAGATCGAGACGCTCGGTGGCAGCGATACCGAAGCCACCGATGATGCGCTGCAGCTCGAGCAGTCCGCCGTCGGGCAGTTTCGGTGTGGTGGAACGCAATCGACCGAGCAGACGCAGTTCGGCGAATCCGTGCACGTCGGCGAGCATTCGGCCGGCCTCGGTGCGAAGCGCGTGAGACTCCGGCCTGAACTCCAGGATCCGTTGCAGCGCAACCAGAGCCGAATGCAACTTCAGCTGGTCGGCACGTTGACCGAACTGCACGTCGATCACCGACCGAAGTTCGGTGAGCCCACTGCGCTCGACCAGATCGGCAGCCAGCGTCGGCGAATCGCGCACCCCGAGCCGAATCAACGTCACAGCCATCCGAATACCGAACAGCCCGAACCGGTCGACGATGCTGGCCCGCAGCGCTGCATCGACCGGGAGCGTGCTCTCCGCGCGCACGAAACGGTCGGCCGAGAGCATCGCCAACTGCAGATCCTCGGTGGGCACCGTCGCCAGCATCTCGAAGGCAGCGAACTCGTTCTGCCGCAGGGTTTCCGCGCCGAGCGCGAGCAGTCCTGCAACCGGAACCACCGCCTGACACAGGCCGGTGGCCTCGAGTTCGGACGCGAATCGTGCAGCGACCTCCTTGGCCGACATCATCGCGTCCATCCGCCCCGAACCCACCTCGTCGGCTCGCGAGACGACGCCGATCACACCGAGCGGTCCCGAATCGCCGCCCACGTGCGCGCCGATCTGACCGAGAAACGACACGTCGGTCGCATTGAGAGTGCGCAGCAGATACACGACGGCGTCCGCACCCGACGACGAGTTCTCGGGCGTGAGCATCGCCAACGTGCGTGCCGACACGTCTCGCGACAGAGACGAGGTACCGGGGGTGTCGATGATCGTCGTCTGTGCCAAAGCGCTTGCAGGCCATTCGACGTCGAGTCGGTCGACCTGCGCGGCCGTCAACGACCCGAGGTCGAAGGTCAATCGCCCGTCGCGCCGTTGCACCGGCACGTTCGCGGCTCGGTCACCGTCGTACCAGGCCGTGACGGCGGGAGTGACGCCGTTGCGGTACCACGTGACGACCTTCGTGCACTCGGTGGCGTCGGTCGGGGCGATATCCTGCCCGACGAGAGAATTCAGCAGCGTCGACTTACCTGCCTTGAGTGATCCCGCGAGGGCCACCCGCAGCGGCTCGTCCAGGCGGTACAGGCATTCGTCGAGCATCCAGGACGCTTCGGCATCACCGGAGTACGTCGATCGTGCCGCAGAGATGAGGTCGCGGGCCCGGGCGAGAGCCGCCACGCTCATACGGCAGCGTCCTCGACCAGAGATACTGCCCGAGAATTCAGTTCGGCCACCACCCGCATGTCCTTCTCCAGCGCGGCGATGCGAGCGGCACGGTCGGTGTTGTCGGCAGCGGCGGCCTCCTGCGCCGAGCGCAACGACTCGTTGAGCGAGCGCAGCGTCTGCTCGGCGATCGAGGTGAAGTGATCACGCAGGACTCGCTGAATCTGCCGCAGCCGGTCCTTGGACTCCTTGCCCACCTGGAAGCTGACGTCATCGGTGAATCGCCTGATCGCGATCTTGGCCTCGGACCGCCGCGCTTTGACGCGGTTCTCCTTGTCCTCCTTGTACGCCTTGGTGCCCAGCAGTACGCCCGCACCGATCGAAATAGGGTTGAGCAGACTCAATCCGACGAACGTGGTGATCAGGCCGAACATCAGCACACCGCCGTAAGACCCGCGCATTCCCACCAGGACCTTCTGGGTGATTCCGATACGACCGGATTCCAGATCGGCCAGGGACGAGACGGGATCGAGGACGTTGTCGAGATCACCGAGATCCAGATCGGGCAACGCTGCCGCTCCGGACGAGGCGAAGTGTTCGGCCACCAACTCCGAAAGCCACAGTGCCCGTTCGTGAGCCCAGACGAAGTTGTCGCCCACCGACGCGGCGATCTGCTCCTCGAGCCACTCGCCGAGCTGCGGCCAATCCTTGCCCGGATCTCCCTCGTCGACGGTCTCTTCCGCTTCCCGGGTGACGCGCCGCAACCGGTCGCGCAGATCGTGATCGATGTCGGAGGCGAGATCGGCGATACCGTCACCGAGGGTCTGCTGCCATTGCGACGACCGCTTGTGCAGCTCCTCGGCGGCGGCCTTGGCGCGCTGCAGCCCGGCGACGGCCGCGGCGGCCCGCTCCGGATCCTTCAGTGCCGCAAGCTCACTACCGAACGAGAGCGTCAGATGTTCGGTGACGGAACGGACATCGAGCGAGACCGAGGAGCGCGCCAGCACATCCGCCCGGGCCACCACGTCGTCCCGCAGAAACGCGTAGAGCTGCTGGAAACCGGACTCGGCGTTGAGTTCCTCGTCGTTCAAACGCAGTGCGTGCGAACGCAACAGAGACGAGACCGGCAACATCTGCACGTCGATGCCTGCGCGATCCAGGTGTCCACGATTGGCCTCGACGATCTGCCGCCAGTGCGGATACAGGTCGATCTTGGTGATCAGCACCGCCACGGCCGGGCACAGTCCCTGCACCTGCCGGAGAAAGGACAGTTCCGGCTCGGTGAATTCGCGCGAGGCATCGGACACGACGAGCACCGCGTCGGCCGACGGAATGAGACCCAATGTGCCTGCCGCGTGCGGATTCGTGTGCCCACCGACTCCGGGAGTGTCGACCAGTACCAACCCGTCGGCGAGCAACGGGCTCGCCACCCCGATGTCCAGGCGCAACACCTCACGGCCCTGGGCCAGCGGACTCGACGGGGTGACCGTCGTGATCTGCTCGGGCGGAACGTCGACTCGAATCGGTTCGTTGCCCGGATCGGCGAGTACGAGCTGCGCGGACAGGCTCTCGGCATTGGACACCACGGTCGGGATGGCGGTGGTCTCGTCGTCTCCCACCGAGCACACCGTCAGATTGAGCAGCGAGTTCACGAACTGACTCTTGCCCTGCTTGAGCGGTCCGACCACGATGATGCGTCGACGTGGATCCAGCACTCGCGAGCGCGCCGCCTCGACTCGATCCACCAGGTCGGATCTTCCCGCCGATGTCGCCACCGCCGCGGTTCGGCTCAGCAGCTCTGCCAGCTCCGTAGATTGCCCGTCCATACGCTCGTGCTCACAACCGTTCTCGTCGACTTCCGCGGTACCCGGGCTCCACTGACGCCCAGGAACGAACTCTAGCTACGACTCGGCCCCGAGTGCCGGGGAACACTCGGGGCCGAGTCATGTCATTGCCTACCCGCAGGCGAGGGGATCAGGGCTGCGTCGGGTCGAAGTCGTGATCGACGGTCACATGTCCCAGGGAGTCCGCTGCCGAGTCCACCGAACCGTGCAGGCTCGAGTCGCTGAACAGGCTCGAATCGGTCTCGCCCTGACCGAAGACGTCCGAGTCGACGCTCGACCAGCCGGAGCCGTTCGCAGAAGCCGAGGAATCGAACGAGCTGGAGTGATCGAACGATCCCGATGCCGCGGAGGAAAGGCTGCCGCCGGCGTCCGCCAGTCCCTCGACACCCGACTGCAGGCCACCGGTGAGGCCGCCCGCGGCCTGGCCACCGAGGTCGGCAGCGGAATCAAACCCGCCGCCCGCGGAAGCCGCAGCGTCCGCACCAGCATCCAAACCCGCACCCACGGTGGACGCGAAGTCGCCTCCGATCGAGGCACCGGTGTCCAGTCCTGCGCCGACGTTGGACGCGATCTCGCCGCCCACCGAGGTTCCGGCGTCGACGACTCCGCCCGCGGCACCTTCGAGGCCACCGGCAACCGAGCCTGCAGCTCCCGCGGCACCTTCGAGGCCCGCACCTGCCGACGCCGCTGCATCGATTCCACCGCTCACCGCACCGGTGACGGCTCCTTCGAGTCCGGCACCGGCCGAGGCCGCAGCATCCACGCCGCCTGCGACTCCGCCTGCCACTCCGCCCGCGATACCGCCGCCGAGGCTGCCGAGTCCGGCCAGGCCGCCGGTCAGACCCGCACCTGCATCACCCACTCCGGCCAGACCACCGGCCACACCTGCACCGACGTTCCCGACGCCGGCCAGGCCACCGGCCAGATCGCCACCGACGTTCCCGACGCCGGCCAAGCCACCGGCCAGATCTGCACCGACGTTTCCGACGCCGGCCAGGCCACCGGCCAGATCGCCACCCACGTTCCCGACGCCGGCCAGACCACCGGCCAGATCAGCACCCACGTTCCCGACGCCGGCCAGACCACCGGCCAGATCGCCACCGACGTTCCCGACGCCGGCCAAGCCACCGGCCAGATCTGCACCGACGTTTCCGAGGCCTGCGAGTCCTCCCGTGAGGCCCGCGCCCAGTCCGCCGAGTCCGGCCAGGCCGCCCGACAGGTCTGCGCCGAGTCCGCCGACTCCGGCGAGTGCTCCTTCGACGGTTCCCGAGAGGTCTGCTCCGGCGGCAACCGCTGCGTCGATCGCTCCGACGAGTCCTGCGCTGACGTCGGCTCCGGCTCCGAGTGCGGCTCCGAGGTCGAGTGCTGCGCTGGTGTCGAGTACCGATTCGAGGGCGGTGCCGAGCTGGGCTCCGGCTGCTCCGCCGACGCCGAATGCCGTTCCGAGGATGCCTTCGAGGCCGCCGGCAACTCCGCCTTCGAGGCCGCCGACAAGTCCGCCGCCGATGTTTGCGCCCGCTCCGATCGTGCCGTCGAGTGCAGCGTCGAGTGCGGCGGTGAGGCTGCCGACTGCGCTGGTGTCGAGATCGAGTGCGGTTCCCAGTGCGCCGCCGACCACTGCGCCGAGGTTGCCGCCCGCGGCCAGCAGGGCGTCGACATCGAGGTCTGCGAGGGCACCTGCGTCGAGGACTGCTCCGAGCGCGGATCCGATGGATCCTGCGATGGCACCGTCTGCGGCGAAGAGACCGCCCAGGCTCGCGCCGACTCCGCCTGCGAGGTCGCCGACCAGTGCGCCGCCTGCGCCGAGCGCTCCGTCCAATGCGGCACCGATGTCGGTGGTCAGATCTGCTCCGATGGTTCCCAGCCCACCGAGTGCGCCGCCGATTCCCGCGGTCAGAGCGGCACCGAGGTCGCCGGCGATGTCCAGTCCGGCTCCGGCACCGAGTGCGGCGTCGAAGACTCCTCCGAGGGCAGCGCCGAGCTCTGCGCCGATGGTTCCGCCGACTCCGAAGACCGCACCGAGTGCGCCGGCCAGGCCGCCCTGGATGTCGGCCAGTGCGCCGAGATCGACGGCACCGGTCGCGCCGATGGCGGCATCGAGTGCTGCCTGCAGCTGTGCGGCGATGTCTCCGCCGATCTCGCCGCCGATGCCTGCGCCTGCTCCGATCAGTCCGGTCAGTGCCGCGCCGAGTCCGACGGTTCCGCCGAGCAGACCGTCGAGGTCCAGATCCACGCCGCCGCCGAGCCCGCCGCCGATACCTGCGCCTGCACCGATCAGAGCGTCGAGTGCGCCGCCGAAGGCAGTGCCGAGCTCGAGACCGATCTGGCCTCCGACGGCCAACGCTGCAGCGAGTGCTGCCTGCAGGGAAGCAGCGATCTCACCGGTGACGTCGATTCCGCCGGTCAGGCTGCCGCCCGCTGCGAGTCCGCCGCCTGCGACTGCGCCCGCTGCCAATCCGAGTCCGGCCGACAGTCCGCCACCGAGGCTCGCGCCTCCGGCGAGTGCGCCGTCGAGTCCCGCCGACCCGCCTGCACCCAGGATGGCCGAGAGCTGGCTGCCCGCACCGGCGAACAGTCCCGACTCCGCGACCAGAGGTGCGACCGCGACGATGTCGGCGTGAGTGACGTCGCCGAGTCCCGCGGCGGCCAGCGTCGTCTCGGGATTGGCGCAGTAGGCGGCTGCGGCCTGGTCGTCGCGCAGCAGGCTGAGGATGAAATCGAGTACGGCGTTGGTAGCCATCGTGGGTCTCCTTGACGAGGGGTGCTTCGTGGTTGATCACAAAGCTATGCACCGCAGAGCCCCCGCCCAACGGGGCCGATCCCCCTACTCCCCCGGGGGTTGCCAGGGGACTTCGATTAGGGGATCTCGGCGCTTTAGGGGATTTCACTCGTTTCACGCTCTAACCTGCTGTGAGACGTAACGAATAGGTAGCTTCTGCCGACAGTGCGAGTAACGGCAGTAGCACCGACGGCAGGGCGAGACGAAGGCGGCGACACGACGATGAACGCAGGGCTCGGCATACGTATCGGTTCGGTGACGGCGGCGGCCGCACTGGACACCGATCCCGTCACCTCGGTGGTCAAGCGTTCGGCACTCGACCTCCGCCCGGGCGAAGCCCCGCGTCTGGCAGAGCTGTGGGACCGGTCCACTCGGAATCTGATCAGCGGCTTCGCCGACCGGGTCGGCGATCCGGTGGAACTGATCGACGACGACGGCCGCAGCCATCACGCCGAGGACCTGTACGCCACCGCTGCTCGCGCGCTCGTTGCCGAGGCCTCCGCCGGAACCGAGTCCGCTCCTACCGTCGTCGTCACCCACCCCACTCGCTGGACCGCGTACACCGCGGAGGTTCTCGGTGACGCGCTGGACCGCGCGGGGCTCACCGACGTCACGCTGGTCCCGGAGTCCGTCGCAACGATGCGCTGGCTCGAAGTCACCCGAGGAACGCAGTCCGATGGCCTGGCCGTGGTCTACGACCTCGGCGCGACCGCACTCGACGTCACTCTGATGCGCACCGGCTCCGAGGCAGGCACCGTCGGCACCGGGGTTCACTCGCAGGAGTACGGCGGCGCGCAGTTCGATCACGCGATCATGCAGTACGTGCTCGACACCGTCTCGGGCAGCCAGTCCTTCGAATTCGATCCCTTCGATCCCGATACCGTCGGCGCGCTGGTGGAACTGCGGGCACGCTGCGGTGAAGCGAAGGAACAACTCTCCTACGACACCTCGACGTCCCTGACGGTCGACCTGCCGGGCCTGCACACCGAGGTTCGCCTGGTGCGCTCCGAGCTCGAAGAACTGGTGCGCGCATCGCTGCTCGGGTCGATCGGGGTGGTACGCGACGCCGTCACGGCCGCCGGCCTCGACGTCACCGACATCGACCAGGTGGTCCTCGTCGGTGGCAGCTCGGCCATACCACTGGTCGCCGAGCTGATGTCGTCCGAACTGCGTGCACCCGTGGTCGCCGGACCGCGTCCCGAACTGACCGTCGCAATCGGTGCCGCGATTCTCGGCAGCGACATCGCCGACGCCACCGCCTCCGACGACGCCGCAGCCTTGGCCGCGGCCCCCACCACGGCAGTGGCGGCCGCTGCGGCGGCCGCGCCGATGCCTCGCCCCACCCCCCGGCCCGCACCGACGCCGACCGCCGTCGAATCCGACGCAGGGATGTCCGGTCGCAAGAAGGCCGGCGTCGTGGCCGGATCCGTTCTCGTCCTCGCCCTTCTGGCCGGCGGAGGCCTGTCGGTGGGAACGGCGTTGACCTCCGACAACACAACTCCGGCCGAATCGAACGCGGAAACGTCGATCTCGAGCACCGAGACGCCGGGAACCACCGCAGCGGTGGCGGATGCCGCTACGACGACGGCGGCCACCGGCGAGAACGGTGTCGCCGCAACCGGATCCGAGAGCGCACCGACCACGGTGGTCAACGCCGACGGCACGGTGACGCAGATCGACCCCGCCACCGGCGCTCCGGTCGCGGGAGCGCCTGCTGCAGCCCCAGCCGACAACGGCGCGGCCACGGTTCCGACTGTCCCGTCCGTCGCTGCTCCGACCGTTCCCAACTACCAACCGCCTGCCGTGCAGGTTCCGCAGGCACCGAGCGTGCAGGTTCCCAGTTATCAGGGCCCCACCCTCGGTGATGTCGGACAGGGCGTCGGTAACGGGCTCGGCGGAGTGGTCGGCGGCGTCGGTGACGGGCTCGGCGGTGTCGTCGGCGGCGTCGGTGACGGACTCGGCGGAGCCCTCGGCGGCTTGACCGGCCGATAGGTCGATCGTGACCAGTACGCGTTCCGGACTCGTCGGCGTCGAGCGTGCCGATCGCTTCGTCCGTGATGCTCTCGTCGCCAACGGATTTCATGTCGTCGTCGGAGTGAACGGCTCCGGCCGATCCGCGGTTCTCGAGTCCGTTGCGGCGTCGACGGACGTGTACGCGGGCACCATCGCCGACGCTCCGTCCGGCTCGACGATTCTCGTCGATGATGCGAACCTGCTGTCCGAGCAGCGTCTCGACGAGATCGCAGCGGCTGCAACCCGATCCGATATCACTCTGATCGTCGCCACCGCGCCGCGCAGTTTCGATTCACGCATCGAGAAGCTGATCGCGTCCGCCGGCTCCAACCGACTGACACTGGTTCCGCTGGACAAGGTGGCCATCGCGGCCAGGGCAGCAGCAACCGTCCGGCCGATCTCGGCGTCGCTCGCCGCTGCCGTCGCCAAGGCGACCGGCGGAGTTCTCGCCGCTGTCGACGCGGCCCTGGGTGCACTCGGCGGGGACCGTTCCGATCCGGCTCCGCTTCGCGTGGTCGCCGAATCGATTGCCGAACAACACCGTCGGATGCTGATCGAGACCACCGACGACACACGGGCACTGCTGCTCGCAGCTCGGTTCGGCGTCACGCCCGACCCGGCATCGGCCGCGCAGATCGTTCCGCGTGCGACCGATGTCGAGTCGATCGTCGATCTGGCCTGCAGCTCCGGCATGCTCGACACCACGGGCACGTTGATTCCGTCCGCCGAGGCCCCGCTCATCGAGATGATCGGGGACGGGCGCTGCCGCGTCCTGCTCTCGTCGATCACCGAGGTCGCCACCCGATCCCGCCTGCTCGACGCCACCGCGGCCCGTGCGTTGGCAGAGCGCGGCGTCGTTCATGCCGGTCTCGCCGATTATCTTGTCCAGCAGGCAGATTCGGCTCCTGTCGATGCTGCCGGTGCCCTGTACGGCGCGGCCGTCGAGGCAGGGTTCGATTCGATGATGCTGGCTGCGAGACGGTCCGAGGTCGCGGCGGCCACCGGGGATCTGGACGAGGCGGCGAGATTCGCCGATGCGATTCTCGACGGTGCCGCGGGGTGCGATGCGGCGGATCTGCGGACCGCGGTGCGAGTGTCGGCGTCGATTGCGGCGCAACGCGGAATGTCCTCGCGCAGTGCGCAGTTGTTCGCGTGGCTCGGCGAGGACCGACTCGGACCCGACGCCGTGTGGGCTGCCCTGTCCGCCGCGGCAGCCGGTGATCGCAGCGCCGCCGACCGTTCCATGGCTGCGGTGGCCGCTCTCGCGCCGACGTCGAGTACCGCGTCGGGCAGCCTGCTCGTCACCGGAGTGATCGGGTCGATCGATTCGCGAAACGCAGCGGCGTCGAGTGCGAGTGCGAATGCACTGATGCGGGCAATGACGTTGACGGGCAATGCATCCGATCGCTCGTGCACACCGGATACTGCCGCTGCCGTCTCGGCCTTGCACGCGGTGCACTGCGGCGATCTGCCCCGGGTGGATTCCATCGTGACGCGGGCACTCGGCGAACATCGTCCTGGTTCCGAGGCGCACACCAGGCTGAGCCTTGTCGGGGCCTGGGCGTCGATGCTGCGGGGAGAGACCGCCGATGCCGGTGCCGCGATCGAGGCACTGCGGATTCCGGTGTCGCACGTACGCAATCAGTTGTTTCTGCACGCGATTCGGGTGGGTCTGGCTCGTAGGTCCGGTGACTCGGGGTCACTGATCACGGCATGGACCCAGGCGCAGAGCGTGATCGCCGAGTACTCCACAGACCTGTTCGCGCTGCTGCCCCTGGGCGAGTTGCTACTGGCCGCAACACGACTCGGCCAGGTGGACCGCGTCGAACATCTGGTGTCGCAGGCAACCGATCTGCTCGCAGCGCTCGGCGATCCGCCCGTCTGGGCGTCGGCGCTGCACTGGTACCAGGTTCAGGCGGCCATCGTGGCCCAGACTCCCGACGCGTTGGTGCCGCACGCCAAGGCCCTGGCCGCTGCCGCTCCGACTCACCCGTACAGCGCCGCTCTCGCCGCTGCCGGTCGCGCATGGCTCGGGGTGTTGCAGGGCAGACCCGACGCAACCGAGGTGGAGACCTCCGCGCGCACCCTCACCGCCTTCGGGCTGCCATGGGACGGAGCCCGACTGGCGAGCGAGGCCGCCCTGACCGTCACCGATACTGCGACGGCGACGTCGCTGCTGCACATCGCCAGGTCGTTGCGCCAACCCAGCTCGACCGGGCGCGACAACCCGCGGTCGACGCCGCAGCCGACGGGCTCGCTGAGCGAACGCGAGGCCGAGGTCGCCGAACTGCTCGTCCTCGGAGTCACCTATCGCGAGGTCGGCAGCCGGCTCTACATCTCCCCGAAGACCGTCGAGCATCATGTGGCCCGCATCCGGCGCAGGCTCGGTGCCCAGTCGCGATCGGAGCTGATCTCGATGCTGCGCGCCATGGGCTACGGGGCCTCGACCAGCGTGGGCGTCGACCCTGTAACTGTGCGGGGACCGGGAGCGACATAACGACCGAGCACCACTCCCCGAGTCGAGAACAGGTAGCAGCACCATGACCGAGCAGCCCGGCAGTGCGAGTGTCGGCGCACCGGATGTCGGCCTCTACCTGGACGACGAGCGCGCCGTCGCCGCCGTGTCCCATCCGATCGCGCCCGGACCCTCGCTGCACCTGGCGTCACTGCACGCGACCGTGCTCAACACTCATCCCGACGGCACCGTCTCGCTCGGAGATGCGACCGACTACGAGTCCGAGGCCTACACACATTTTCTCGACACCCTCGCCGACGGCGTGGGTGTCAGCGGCAGCAAGGGCACTGTTCTGCCCGCCGAGCAGCTGACGTCGATGGCCCTGCTGTGCCTGCTCACCGAGGTCGCGTCGTCGATCGATCTGCAGCCGCGCGATCTGGCGGCGGCCGCGACCTACCCTGCCCGCTGGACGGCCGAGCAGGTGTTCGCTCTGCGTTCGGCGATGAACGCACACGGCCTCGCCCACGTCTCGCTGGTGCCCGAAGCCGAGGCGCTCGCCGCGTGGAACGCGTCGGTCCTGCAGACCCTGCAGAAGAAGGACTCCGCCGTCGCCGCCGCCCGCGGTGCTGCGATTCTGGCTGCTCAATTCCCCGTCGATGCCGTCACCGAGCGGTTCGCGGTGGTCTCCCCGACCGGATCCGACCGTCGCCCACTCTTCGCTGCGGCGGCGTTCGCTGCTGCATTGACCGTCGGTGCCGCACTCGTCGCGCTGCAACTCGGTACGTCCACCGATACCGCGGTCCCCACCATCGACAATGCCCAGGTGGTGCCGCCGACGTCCTCGATCGACTCCGGGTCGGGTGGCCCGATCGACTTCCCCACCGTCGTTCTCGAGCCTGCCGCCGAGATCGCTCCCGTCGTTCCGCTGCCCGCGACCACCACGTTCGCGGAGGAGACGACTCCGACCGAAACCTCCGACCTCCCGCGGAGCGAGCCGACCGAGATCTCGACACGCCCGGCGAACGAGGCACCCGAGGACACCACCCCCGAAAAGCCTCCGATCTTCGTCGAACCGGTCGAGCCGGAACTGCCGGTCGAGGAGCCGACCGATCCGCCCACCGAGACTCCCGAATCCGGCCAGGACACCGAGCAGACTGCATCCGAGCAGGTTCCGGCGGCCCGCGGCGGCACACCCTCCGACCGAGAGCCGAACGACCGATCGACAGGGGACACTCGATGAGCGGTACCGGTCACCTCGGAATCACCGTGGGCAACACCAGGTCCGTCGCGGCCTACCGCGCATCGGTGGAGGACGAACCGACGATCGTCGTCCTGCCGACGACCCTGCGCTTCGACGAGGACGGCCGCGCCCACCTCGGTGAACCGGCCGACACGGCCCCGTTCACCCGGTTCGTCGATCTGGTCGGTCAGCAGGAGGATCTCGAGCCCGACGCCGACGCCTACCGCGCCGAGGACCTGATGGCCAACGCCGCCAACTGCCTCGAGACGATGGTGTCGGCGAAGGACGGCGTGGTCGGCGACATGCCCGTCACGACCATGACGTACCCGATGCGGTGGACCCGGGCCGCCGTCGCCCTGCTGCGCGACGCCCTCGATCACACCGGCCTCGCCGAGGTTGCCCTGGTGCCCGACGCCAAAGCCTCGAGCGCGTTCGCGCAGCCGAGCTCTTCGGCTGCGGTCACGGTGGTCGACATCGGAGCCACCGGCACCGACATCTCCACCTATCCCGGAGGTGGGACCGTCCGTGTCTCCGGCGTAGGCGGAGACACCTTCACCGACGCACTCTTCGATCACGTGGTGACCGATCGCGAGCACATCGACCTGTCCGACGCGGCAGTGCTGGCTGCCCTTGCCGGCGTCGTCGCCTCGTGCGAGGCGGCCAAGCAGACCCTGAGCACGGCCGAGACCGCCACGATCTCCGTCGAACTTCCCGGTGTCTCGCAGTCCACGACGGTGACACGAGCCGAGTTCGCGGACCTCGTCGCGCCGTTGCTCCACCGGCTCGACGTACCGGGGACCGGCACCGTGATACTCACCGGTGCCAGCGCCGCACTCCCGTCGGTCGCGACGCACCTCGGTGAACGCTCGTCGGGCCGAGTACTCGTCGAGCCGCTCGCTGCGACCCGCGGCGCACTGGTACTCGCCGAGGTCGAGGACGTCGACGGCAACTCGCTGGTGACCGGTGCCGCGCCGATCGTCACCCGCAACGACGGCACGGAGTCCCTCGACACCGACGCCATCCCGGTCGTCGCGCCGGAACCGTCGCTCGCCTTCTCCGAAGCCATTCCCGCGGTCGCTCCGGTGTTCGACCATTCGGAATTTCGATCCGAGCCGATCGTTCCGGTCGATGAGAAACCCGCGACAACCGGTTACGTTCCCGCCACCCCGGTTGTCGACGCATCGGCAGGGGCGAAGAAGGAACGCAGCGAGCGCTCCCGAACGATCGCCACCATCGTGGCCGGCGCAGCGGCAGGCGTGGTCATCGTGCTCGCCATCGCGGCAGTGAGCGGAGTGTTCGGCTCCGGCCCCGCCGCGACGCCTCCGACCGTCACCGATGCCGGCTCGCCGATTGTCACCTCGACTCGCACGCCGTCGACCACCACCGTAAGCCCCGTCGAGCCCGTCGTCGTTCCGGAAGTGATCGACGAACCGACGTACGAGCCGTACGTCCCGCCCGCGCCTGCTCCCCAGCCTGCCCCGCCGCCTGCGCCGGTGCCCGCGTCGACGACGGTGGTCCCCACCACGACACCGGTGGTCACCACGACTCCGGTGACGACAACCCCGGTCACCACCACGACTACGACCACCACCACGACCTCGGCTCCGGTGACGACCACGACCGACCCGGTCCCCAACCCCTGACCTGCACGAACACTGATTCTGCGCCCGATGCCCTAGGGTGGGTCGCTGATGCCAAGCACCCGATGAAGGGATTTCATGCGTAACACCGGGGCGCTGCGTGCCGCAGTGCTGTGTTCGACGGCTTTCGTTCTTCTCGCTTCGTTCTCCGGGACGGCAGCAGCGGACCCCGTCGTCCAGTCACCCGCCGATCAGCTTCCCCGCGAGCTCGTCGAGGCCGTGCAGCGAGATCTGAAGATCTCCCCGCAGGAGTACCTCGATCGTGCTGCTCGCGCGCAGGAACTGTCCGCATACGCATCGGACTTCCGGGCCAGCCGTCCCGCCGACTTCGCCGGTGCCTGGATCGGGCCCGACGGCAATGCCGTCGTCGCCGTCACCTCGCCTGCCGCGGCACAGGCCGTCGCCAAGGACGGATACGCCACCGCGCAGTCGCCCGTGTCGGCAGACGGACTCGAGAAGTCGCTGGCCGATCTCAACAGTTGGATCGCAGGCCTCCCCCGCGAGATCTCGGAGCAGATCAACGGCACCGCCATCGACTTCATCGACAATCAGATCGTCATCGACCTGGTGAACAGCCCGATCGGCAGCGCACTGAATCTGCCGACACTGCTGGCGAACATCAAGGTCATTCTCTCTCCCGGCGGAAACAAGCCGGTCGACCCGACTCCGATGGGCGGCGACACCTACGTCACCACCTCCGGACCCATAGCCGACGCTCCGGCCACCGACATCAGCATCTGCTCGTTCGGCTTCAACGCCGTCGACCCCTCCGGTGACGCCGTCAATCTCAGCGCAGGCCACTGTAATCCCGACAAGGCCACCGGATCCGGCGGCGCACCGGTCTATCTTCCCGACCCGGCCGATATCGCACGCAGCACGCAGATCGGGTCGTTCGATCGGTCGAGTCTGGGCGCGGAGGACGGCCTCGACTGGTCGGTCATCGCGTTGAACGACACCGGCATCGCGTCCGGACTCGACCGCCCCACTGTCCGTGGCGCGAACGGCAGCACCGTCACCGTCACCGGAACAGCATCACCGGTCATCGGCGCACCGGTCTGCAAGTCCGGGCAGTCGTCGTCGTTCACCTGTGGAGTGGTTGCGGCCGATCGCGTCGAGACGCAGCTCTACATGGAGGACGGCACGTCCCGCACCGTACGCGGATTCGCCAGCACCGCATGCACTCTCGCAGGCGACAGCGGTGGAGCCATCGTGACCGGGACACTCGCCCTCGGCATCACCAGCGGATCCAACAGCGGCGGCGCACCCGACTGCAACGAGGCGAACCTCGCGCTGGCACAGTACGGCGGCACCGCCAGCCTGGGCATTCCCATCGATCAGGTCACGCGCGCAACCGGAGCCACGCTGCGAACCGACTGAGTCGGGTACTTCGGGAGCCCTCCACCGCCTATAGTCGTACTCCAGGGTGAACGGCATCACATCACCAGATGCCCGGGGGAGAGGTTTCTATGCGTCGCCGAGCTTTCCGGCTGTCGTTCGTCGCGGTTCCGATTCTGGCGACGATGGCGGTGTTCGCACCGACCGCGAGCGCAGAACCACCATTGCCTCCCGCCCTCGCCGACGCCGTGGCCCGTGACCTCGGCCTGACTCCGCAACAATTCCTCGATCGGGCCGACGCGGCACGTCGACTCGCCGACTTCACCGATACGGTCGGATCCGACGGGGTCGCGAGCGCGTGGCTGGACGCCGACGGACGCCCCGTCGTCGCGGTGGCGGACGGACCTACCCGCGCCGACGTGGCAGATGCCGCGTCCGCCAACGGCTTCGAGATCGATGCCCCGCCCATCGTGATCCCGCAGGCCATGTTCGATGCCGTCCAGCCGCTGTGGGACCTGCTCCCCTTCGATCCGTCACCGACGGCAGGCCCGATCCGTGCGAGTTCGTATCTCGGCGGCGACAGCTTTCTCGCGGGTACACCGGCCGGCCTCGGACAACGTTGCTCCCTTGGGTTCAATGCCGTCGACCCGACGCGCGGATCGGTGAACATCACTGCAGGCCACTGCAATCCGAGCACCACCGATACCGGCTCCGCAGCACTGACGGGCGCGTACCCGATGTACGGCAGTCTCGTGGGCTCGAAATTCGGAACGTTCTACCGAACGAGCCAGTCGCGCAACGACTACGCCTTGATCGACATCGACGACGCCAACGTCGCCGAATTCGAGAGCAACGCAGTGCGAGTCCCCGGAGCGGACCCGCTGCATGTCACCGGCACGGTCGACCCGATCGTGGGCGCGCCGGTCTGCAAATCCGGATCCAGAACCGGATTCAGTTGCGGCACAATTCTTTCCACCGGTCTGAAGGTGGCACTGGGAGACAACGTCCTGGATCGCAGTTTCTCCACCTCGATCTGCGCGCTACGCGGCGACAGCGGCGGCCCCGTCGTCAGCGGCACCCTCGCCGTCGGCATCGCCAATGCGTCGAACGTGGGAGACCAGCCCTCGTGCGAGATCGCGACCGTCGTCAGCATGCTGCAGGGTCAGCGACCCGAGCTGTTCGCCACCCCCATCAACGACGTACTCGCAGAGAACCCCGGTCTGACCATCCGCACCTCGTAGGCGTCCACCCGGACAAACACACCCGCGCTCCGTATGATCCGACGAGTCCATCGCTGCGAGGCGCATTGTCGCGCTCGAACAGTGCACCCGTTCGACTGCTGAGGCGGAACCTTCCATGACCGAACTGCTGTCCGTCGGATTCACACTCTTCGGCTACGCCTACACCATCGTCGTCGAGGCCATCTCGCTCGCCACCATCCACGGAGCCTGAACGATTCGAAAACAAGAAGCCCGCACTCCTCGTGAGGAGTGCGGGCTTCTGCGAAGAGATGCTTACTTGGCCCAGACCGTGGTGCCCGGTGCCGCGTTCAACGTGTTGATCAAGTCGATACCGGCAACGACGAGAGTGGGTCCGCCGGCGGCGATGGTGCCTACAATTCCGCCAATCGTTGCAAACAGGGGAACTGAAGCCAAAACAACAGGTCCGGCCAGGACTCCAAGTGCACCGACACCGAATCCGATGGCGGTTCCGGTGAAGCCACCGATCGCAGTCGCGATACCGAGCTGCGACGAGAAGTTCTGCTGCGCCTTGAGGTTCTCCTCGGGCGAGGCGACGGTCGTCGCGCCGATGCTGCGCGAGTTGGCCGATGCCTTCGTGAAGTCGAGGTTCGGAACCAGACGCAGGGTCTTGCCGTTGTCGTCGACGTTCTGCTCGTACGGGAAGTTGAGTCCGCCGAGGTTGAACGAGAGCGGAAGCGTCACGAGGGTGTTGTCGGCGGCGTCGAGGACGTCGACCGTCTTGCCGTCGTCGGCGACCTTGAAGACGCCTGCATCGATGGTGGTGACGATCGTGCGATCTTCGAGGTCGACGGTGTAGTTGGTGTCACCGGGGGCTGTTTCCTCGGCGGGCTGCGCGTACGCGGTTCCGCTGGCCAGGCCCATCGCGACTGCGACGAGGGCCGATGTGACGGCCAGTTTGCGAAGTTTCATGTGGAGTTCAGTTCCGTTTCTGTGCAGTGGGTGCTTGGCAGTTCCGCTAGGCAACCGTCAAACGCAAAGTCACCCCGATGACGCGTCTGAGACTTGTGGTGCGCTCGAAATTGTAGCGTACAAATCGGACCGATCGTTGTCCTTCTGAAACCGCCCCGACCTCCACCACTTGTTCACTGTCACAATCGGATTCGCCGCCTGTGCAGCATCGGCATACGTGAACTCCATCGAAGTCGCTGCAATCTGTCCTAGCCCCCGAGACTGGAGCGCAACCAGTACTCGGCGTCGGTTTCCGCCGGATACCGATACGACGACTCCCCGCCAAGTAAGGACTGCCTTTGCGAGAACACCTCGACGGCCTACGCATACGGTGATCTGCGAGACAACCTACTGACGAGTTCAGCCCACCCGTCGGACGGCCTCATTTGCGCACCAACCAGCATCGCTTCACCCGGCGATGCTAAGTTACCCATCAGTACAGCGGAATTACTACTGGCGAGTAACATAGACCGGAATCCAGCTCGACGGGCTGAACCCGCGGTAGCCCTCCAGCTGCCACCTTTAGCGAAAGGCCGCGACATGAACGCCCTGACGATCACGTTGGGCACAGTCGGTGCTCTGCTCAGCCTCGTGTGTTGGTACGTCTTCATTCGCGGGGGCCTGCGGATGTTCAACATCGTGCGACTGGGCCAGCCGGCACCCGACCGCTGGCGACCGATAGTCCCTCGCTTCAAGCAGATGGTCGTCGAGTTCCTGGCTCACACCAAGATGGTCAAGTTCCGCACCGTCGGCTGGGCGCACTGGCTGGTCATGATCGGCTTCATGCTCGGTGCCATCGTCTGGTTCGAGGCCTACGGCCAGACGTTCAACCCCGAGTTCCACTGGCCCATCGTCGGTGACACCGCTGCGTACCACCTCATCGACGAGCTGCTCGGACTCGGCACCGTCATCGGCATCACCACGCTGATCATCATTCGCCAGCTCAACCACCCGCGTAAGCCCGAGCGTCAGTCACGCTTCGCCGGCTCCGGATTCAAGGCCGCCTACTTCGTCGAGGCCGTCGTGCTCATCGAGGGCCTGGGCATGGTGTTCGTCAAGGCGGGCAAGATCGCCACCTACGGACACTCGAACCCGTACACCGACTTCTTCACGATGCGCCTGGCCGAGCTCCTGCCGGCCAACTCGAACATGGTCTCGGTGTTCGCCTTCATCAAGCTGATGTCCGGCATGATCTGGCTCTACATCGTCGGCTCTCGCATCAACTGGGGTATCGCGTGGCACCGCTTCACCGCGTTCCCCAACATCTACTTCAAGCGCATGGACGACGGCACCGTCGCACTCGGCCCGGCCAAGCCGATGATGTCCGGCGGCAAGGTCCTCGAGATGGAAGAGGCCGACCCCGACGTCGACGCATTCGGCGCAGGCAAGATCGAGGACTTCAGCTGGAAGGGCTGGCTCGACTTCACCACGTGCACCGAGTGCGGCCGCTGCCAGTCGCAGTGCCCCGCCTGGAACACCGGCAAGCCCCTCTCCCCCAAGCTGCTGATCATGTCGCTGCGCGACCACAGCCACGCCAAGGCCCCGTACCTGCTGGCCGGCGGCAAGAAGGACATGGCCGGTGACGAGGTCGGCCTCGTCGACGCCGAGGGCAACGTCGATCAGAAGGCGCTCGACGCCATCCCGCAGAACGCTCGTGACGAAGCCGATCGCAAGCTCGTCGCCGACGCCATCGAGGGCGGCATCATCGATCCCGAGGTGCTGTGGAGCTGCACCACCTGCGGTGCGTGCGTCGAGCAGTGCCCGGTGGACATCGAGCACGTCGACCACATCATCGACATGCGCCGCTACCAGGTGCTGATCGAATCGGAGTTCCCGTCCGAGCTCGCAGGTCTGTTCAAGAACCTGGAGAACAAGGGCAACCCGTGGGGCCAGAACTCCAAGGACCGGCTCAACTGGATCAACGAGATGGACTTCGACATCCCGGTCTTCGGCCAGGACGCCGATTCGTTCCAGGACTACGAGTACCTCTTCTGGGTCGGCTGCGCTGGTGCCTACGAGGACCGCGCGAAGAAGACCACCAAGGCCGTCGCCGAGCTGCTCGCCACTGCAGGCGTGAAGTTCCTGGTGCTCGGTGCCGACGAGACCTGCACCGGTGACTCCGCTCGCCGCGCAGGCAACGAATTCCTGTTCCAGCAGCTCGCCATGCAGAACATCGAGACGCTGAACAACGTCTTCGAGGGTGTCGAGCAGAACAAGCGCAAGATCGTCGTCACCTGCGCCCACTGCTTCAACGCACTCGGCAACGAGTACCCGCAGGTCGGCGGCGACTACGAGGTGGTCCACCACACCCAGCTGCTCAACCGACTCGTGCGGCAGAAGAAGCTGATCCCGGTGGCCTCGGTCAGCCAGGACATCACCTACCACGACCCGTGCTACCTGGGCCGTCACAACAAGGTGTACGACGCCCCGCGTGAGCTCATGGCCGCATCGGGCTCCAACCTCAAGGAGATGCCGCGTCACGGTGAGCGGTCCATGTGCTGTGGTGCCGGTGGCGCACGCATGTGGATGGAAGAGAACATCGGCAAGCGCATCAACATCGACCGGGTCGACGAGGCACTGGCGACCAACCCCAAGAAGATCGCCACGGGTTGCCCGTTCTGCCGCGTCATGCTCACCGACGGTGTCACCGCACGTCAGGAAGGCGGCGCACACGAGGGCGTCGAGGTCGTCGACGTCGCACAGTTGATGCTCGAGTCGATCACCCGCGTCGAGTCCTCGGTGCTGGCCGAGAACATCAAGGTCATCCCCCGCGAGCGCACTCCTCAGGAGGAGCTGGCAACGGAGAATGCCGCCGAGGTCGAAGAGGCCGAGCGGATCGCACCCGTCGAGGAACCGGCCGAGGCGAAGTCCGCTCCGGCAGCTCCGGCTCCCAAGGCCGGCGGACTGAAGATGAAGGGTCTGGCCAAGGCTCCGGGAGCCAAGGCACCCGGTTCCGCTGCACCGGCCGACAGCGCCGACGCAGAACCCGCCGCCAAGCCCAAGGGTCTCGGCATGGCCGGCGGCAAGGCACCCGGCGGCAAGGGCCTGCAGATGAAGGGCAAGGCACCCGGCGCGAAGGCGGCTGCACCTGCACCTGCCGAGACTCCCGCGGCGGCCGAAGCACCTGCCACCGCAGAGACCTCGGAGTCGACTCCGTCGGTCAAGCCCAAGGGTCTGGCCGTGAAGTCGGGCTTCAAGAAGCCGGGTGCCAAGGCACCGGGTAAGCCCGCCGAAGCCCCTACTGCCGAGGCCAGGGCGTCGGAGGCACCCGCCACCGAGGCTTCAACCGAATCCAAGCCGACCGTCCAGCCCAAGGGCCTGGCCGTGAAGTCCGGATTCAAGAAGCCGGGCGCCAAGGCACCGGGTAAGCCTGCTGCCGAAGCTCCTGCTGCTGAGGCTCCCGAGTCCGAGGCTCCTGCTGCAGCGGCTCCTACGGCTTCGGCCCCTGCCCCGGAAGCACCCTCCACCGAGGCCGCAACCGAATCCAAGCCGACCGTCCAGCCCAAGGGCCTGGCCGTGAAGTCCGGATTCAAGAAGCCGGGCGCACGCACGCCCGGTGCGGCCGCAGCGACACCCGCTGAGCCGAAGACTGCAGAGCCCGAGAAGGCCGAGCCGACCGAGGAAGCCGCTGCACCCGAGGCCCCGAAGTCCGAGACACCGGCAGCAGAGGCACCGAAGGCGGAGGCGTCGGACGGAGCAGGTGAATCCGACGATCGCACTCCGCCCAAGCCGAAGGCCGGTGGACTCGGATTCGCTCCGGGGGCAAAGGTTCCCGGTCGCCGGAAGTAACCTCACACCCTTTTCACCGACTGCGCGCCCTTGCTCACCTCAGAGCAGGGGCGCGCAGTCGTCAGTAAGGGTGTGAGGTCCACTCCTACGAGTTATCCACAGGCACACCGGTTATCCACAATCTGCCGAGTGGGGGTTGTCGAAAGCGATTGCGCCCGAGAGCATTCGTTCATGACCCGCATCGTCTCGCGATCCGACGCACTCTCCCGCGGCATTTCCGACGCAGAGTTGCAGCGCTACTGCCGAACGCGAGCGTGGCGTCGACTCCGTCCAGGACGGTTCGTCAGCAGAGACGAATTCGACGCACTTCCCAGGGAAGACAAGCATCGGGTCGTCGCCGAGGCGGTGTTCGACGCGACCATCGCTCCCGATGCTGTGGTCAGCCATGTGAGCGCAGCGATATTCCATGGTCTCGACGTGTGGAATGCCGACCTGAGCCGGGTGCACATCACCCGCAATCGTGCCCGGGGCGGCGGTCGTAGTAGTGCCGTTCGAGCAGTGCACACCTCGCCGTACACCGACGAAGAGATCGTCGACCTCGGCGGTGTGCGTGTCACCGGTCCGGCGCGCACGGTTGCCGATTGTGCTCGCACGCTTCCGTTCGAGACGGCCGTCTGCATCGCGGACTTCGCTGCGAGAACCCGCAGGCTCACCTCCGAAGATGTTGTTGCAGCGCTGGATTCATGTCCGAACCATCCAGGCAACCGGTTGGCGCGCCGAGTCGCGGAATTCATGGACGGCCGGTCCGAGAGTGTCGGGGAGTCACGTGCACGAATAGTGCTGCATCAGCTGGGCTACACACCGCAGCTGCAGGTGCAGATCACGGACTCCCGCGGTTTCGTCGGGCGCGTGGATTTCGATCTGCCCGACCTCGAGACCGTTGTCGAATTCGACGGCAAGGTGAAGTACGGACGCTACGTGCCCGAAGGGAAGTCTGCGGCCGATGTGTTGTGGGACGAGAAGCGTCGCGAGGATCGCATTCGCGCAACCGGCCGCCAGGTGGTGCGCATCGCCTGGTCGGATCTCGATCACCCCGAGCTCGTCGATCGGATGATCCGCGACGCTGCCGACAGAGCCGCACGAGGCAACGTAGGCAACCTGGGCAACCGAGCGACCCTTCTATCGACCGCGCGCCCCTCGTCGCGTCGAAACACGGGCGCGCACCCTGCACAAGCGGTGTGAGGTTGCCGAGCACCCCCCTCGAAAGTGCCCGAATCGGACACCGTGAGTATGGTCGGACCCGAAGGCGTACCGACAAGTAGGGAGCAGGCATGACCGACGACGCGGACAAGCTCTTTCGCCGCTACGACGAGTGGTGGACGGCGTTGACCCCCGACGACCGAGCGCACGTCGAGCAGTGTTGCGAGTCCGGCCGCACCGACGAGCGCCTCTGTGCCCTCATCCTCGAGAACGACGGCCCGTCGAAGGCAGCGTTCGAGGTGGGCAGCAGGTTGTCCGAGGGCAACAGCAAGTACTGCGCCATCCCCAGCGCGCTCCTCGAATTTCTGGAAGCGAAGCGCGCGCACCCACCACTCAGCTAGCGGGACGCCACAACTGCAGCTCCGGGATTCCGGGCGGCGTGAAGCCCATCACCTGGCCGTAGAAGGACAGTTCTGATTCCCGCGCGTTCACCTGCGTTTCCAGTTTGCGGAATCCGTGCGACTCGCCCGCATAGGCCAGGTAGGCGTGCGGAATTCCCTTGTTCACCATGGCATCTCGGAACCGCTCGGCCTGCGACGGCGGCACGATCGGATCGTCGAGCCCCTGCAACAACAGCACCGGGCAGGACAGTCCGTCGACGTTGTTGACCGGCGCGCGGGTGCGGTACAGGTCGATGGCCTCGGGCAGAGGTCCGATGAGCCCGTCGATGTAGCGGGACTCGAAGTCGTGGGTCTCGGCGACGAACAGCTCCAGCTCGGCGACGCCGAAGTACGATGCACCGCAGGCGAACACGTCGGACGATGTCAGCGCAGCCAACACCGTCCAACCCCCTGCGGACCCGCCTTCGATGGCCAACCGGCGTGGGTCGGCGAGCCCGCTGTCGGCCAGACCCTGCACCGCGGCGATGGTGTCTTCGACGTCGACCACTCCCCACTGCCCGCGCAGCCGGTTGCGGTATTCGCGGCCGTATCCACTCGACCCGCCGTAGTTCACATCGACGACGCCGATGCCGCGGCTGGTGAAGTAGGCGAACAACGGGTTCAGAGCGGGGGCGACGTGCGCTGTCGGGCCGCCGTGAACGAACGCGACGTACGGCGGGAGTTCGCCGTCCAAGCCCTCGTACGACGGATTGCGCGGCGCATAGGTGATGGCGTGCACCTCACGGTTGGGCCCCTGGAATGTCACCTGACGTCCCTCGGGCAGGTATGCGCTGTCGGGTACGGATTCGAAACCCGAACGTACCGAGGTCAGTTCGCCGGATTCCAGGTCGAGGGCGAACAACCCCGCTGCCACCCTGGCTCCACCGCACTTGAGGAGCACCGTCGACCCGGCGCGCCCACCGAGCCCCACCGAGGTCACACCGTCGAGCGTGATGTCCTCCAGTGCCCCGGAGGCAGGATCGAGCACCGCCAACGTGTCGGTGCCGACGGTGCGCACGGTGAGCAGCTTCCCGTCGTCCAGCACCGAATACCAGATCGACCCCAACCGCCACAGCGGAGCCCCGAAGTCGGCGTCGAGCGTCACCAGCGGAGTCACCGAACCGTCGAGCGTGACCGAATACAGGTTCCACCAACCACTTCGATCGCTGATGACGTACAGCGATTCGTCGTCGATCCATTCCGGCTGCATCACCGATTCCTCGGTCGAACCGAGCAGCACCGTCCAGGACGACGGATCGGCCAGCGAAGCCACGCGCAATTCTGTTCCGTCCCAGGGCATCTGCGGATGGTTCCAGGCGATCCAGGCAATTCGGGTGCCGTCGGGCGAGAGTCTCGGGAACGCAAGGAAGTCCGAGCCCGCCACCAGCGAACGCACCCCACCGCCGCCGAGATCGATGGCCACGATGTCTCGCGACACCGCGCCTGCGTCGTGCATCTCACGAACTGCGATCACGTCGGTGCCGACCACCGAGAGATCGCCGTACCGGATGGCCGACGCCACAGCAGGTTTCGGAGTCAGCGGTACCGGTGCCCCGCCTGGGGTGAGTCGGTAGACGCGTTGATCGGAGAACTCGGCGAACACCAGGTCTCCGTCTGCCGTCGCGGTCCAGGCTCCCCCGCCGTATTCGTGGACGCGGGTGCGGGCGTTGAACGGTGCGGGCAGAATGGGCTGCACTTCGCCGTCGACATAGCGGCAGATGGCCGTCCTGCCCTGCTCGGCGGGCCGCAGTTCCGACCACCAGATCTCGCTGCCTACGAAGCAACCACCCTCGACGGGGTGGCCCGCCGAGGACAGATCTGCTGCGGTGATGGGTGAGGGCCAGGATCCGAAGGCGAGTGCGGTCACCCCGACCACCCTAGTGAACTGACGCGCACGTAACGCAGTGTTCACCGGCTCTTCAACCGTGACCCGGATGATGGGAGGCAAGTAATACGAGGGGGAACACCATGCGCCGGACCACTACCCATTCGGTGGACCACGAGATTCTGACATTCGGCCGAACCTGGCGTGGGTACGGCGGTGGCAGCGACGAGGACATCTACGTGGCATTCGGCGTCGACGCGCGTACCTACTTCCAGCGACTGCGTCGCATACTGGATTCGCCGGTCGCCGAGGAGCTGACGCCGGACGAACGGGCCGCGATCGCCGACATCTGCCGGTTGCGACTCGCCTGAGCCACCCCTACACCGGCGTCAAGAGCTCCGGGCTGTTGTTCTTCACGCTGTTCACCGCGGTACTCACCTCGTAGGGCTCGAGCCGTGGTTCCGGGATCGCGGCCAACAGGTCTCGCACGTCACCGAGGTCCGTCACCGCAGGGTCGAGCCAACTCGCGCGCAGATCCGGCGGGAGCACGACGGGCGAGCGATCGTGGATGTGGCCGAGCGCATCGGCGGCAGGCGAGGTGAGCACGGTGACCGACCAGACCCAACGTGCTTCGTCGTCCTCGGCCTTGGTGGGGTCTCGCCACAGCTCGTACAACCCGGCCATCGCGAGCACGCCGTCCTGGTGCAAGAAGTACGGCACCTTCGCGCCGTCGCGCTTCTCCCACTCGTAGTACCCGTCGGCAGGGACGATGCATCGTCGACGGCTTGCCGCCTTCTTGAACGACGGCTTCTCGGTGATGGTCTCGGATCTGGCGTTGATCAGTCGGGAACCGATTTTCGCGTCCTTCGCCCACGACGGAATCAGGCCCCACCGCACCGACCGCAGTTGCCGCACGGCGTCGGCCTCGGGTTCGTCCTTCGGCGACCGTTCGAGCACTGTCCGCACCGTCTGTGTGGGGGCCACGTTGTACGACGGTGGCACCTCCGCACCGACGGTCTCGGCGATGTCGAACACCGCCTGCAGGTCGCTGTCACTCCGGGTACTGGCATACCGTCCGCACATGGAACGAGATTGTTCCACCCGGCACCGACAACGCGCTCGAACAACCCCGCGCGAAACAACCTCGTGGAAACCGATACCGCCCACCTGGCACGATGTGACGGGTGACCACTCCGCAGATCCACTCCCAGCCGCGTTATCGCACGTTGCAGCAATCGACCAAGCTGCAGAACGTGCTGTACGAGATCCGCGGACCGGTACACGCCCATGCCGCCCGGCTCGAGGCCGAGGGGCATCGCATCCTCAAGCTCAACATCGGCAATCCGGCACCGTTCGGATTCGAGGCCCCCGACGTGATCGTTCGGGACATGATCGCGGCGCTGCCGGTGGCCCAGGGGTACTCGGAGTCCAAGGGCATTCTGTCGGCGCGACGGGCCATCGTGACGCGCTACGAGCTCGAACCGGGTTTCCCCGAGCTCGACGTCGACGACATCTATCTGGGCAACGGAGTCTCCGAGCTCATCACGATGACGATGCAGGCGTTGCTCGACGATGGTGACGAGGTCTTGATCCCGGCCCCGGACTATCCGCTGTGGACGGCGATGACGACGCTGTCCGGTGGCAAGGCCGTGCACTACATGTGCGACGAGGAGAACGGGTGGAATCCCGATCTGGCGGACATCGAGTCCAAGATCACCCCGAAGACCGTCGCACTGCTGGTGATCAACCCGAACAATCCGACCGGCGCGGTGTACTCGAAAGAGGTACTGCAAGGCATCGTCGATCTGGCGCGCAAGCACCAGCTGCTGTTGCTCGCCGACGAGATCTACGACCGGATCCTCTACGACGACGCAGAGCACACCTCGCTGGCGAGCCTGGCTCCCGACCTGCTGTGCCTGACGTACAACGGCCTGTCCAAGGCGTATCGGGTGGCCGGGTACCGCGCCGGATGGCTGGCGATCACCGGACCGAAGGCCCACGCCGCAGGTTTCATCGAGGGCATCGACCTCCTCGCGTCGACGCGACTGTGCCCCAATGTGCCTGCGCAACATGCCATTCAGGTCGCACTCGGCGGATATCAGAGTATCGAGGATCTGATCCTGCCCGGCGGCCGACTGCTCGAGCAGCGCGACGTCGCGTGGGAGAAGCTCAACGCGATCCACGGCGTCTCGTGCGTCAAACCGCGGGGTGCACTCTATGCGTTCCCGCGACTCGATCCCGAAGTCCACGAGATCTACGACGACGAGAAGCTCGTCCAGGATCTGCTGCTGCAGGAGAAGATCCTGGTGGTTCAGGGCACCGGATTCAACTGGCCCGGCCACGATCACGTGCGCATCGTCACGCTGCCGTGGGCACGAGATCTGGCCGTGGCAATCGAGAGGTTCGGCAATTTCCTCGCGTCGTACAAGCAGTGAGACACGAAGTTACCGAAAAGTAGTTGAAAGTGATGCACAAAACATCGGGGCGATCCCGCCTGAACGACGAATGATCTGTACATTGGCGGACGGCACTTCGGTGCCCGCGAGCCCTGGTCGTACCCCTCCCCCCCGGGTCGGTCAGGTGGTGGCGGGGGACGCCCCCCCCTGCTCCCCGCCACCGAGCTCCTCGCATCGGCCACTAGCCTGACACCGTGGAATCACACGGCAGTCCTTCCGACGGCAGTAAACCGAGCCTCGGATCTCATGTGGGTCATGGTCACGGTCACGGCCACAGCGACTCACCGGTGCCGTTGGGACCGGTGGCGGCCAAGGTGGTCGTCGGACTGCTGGTCGCCATAGCCATCGCCGTGATCGGCGGGGCCATCGCTCTGTGGCCCAGCCAGCAGAGCATCGACATCCCGCTGCCGTTCCAGACCGCAGGCGGTGGAGCGGTGTCCACCGAGGCAGGCACCATCACCTCGCAGAGCATCGGGCCGTGCGGAAGTCCCGACGCAGGCCGGGCGTTCACCGGCGACCCGACGCCTGCGGTCAACGACTCGTACGAATGTCAGCGCAGCATCGTCGACATCACCACCGGTGCCGACGCAGGCAAGCGCACGGTACTCGAGATCGCGCCCGGGCCCGGCCAACCGACTCTGAGCGCCGGTGAGGACATCCGGCTGGTCGTGCAGACCGACCCCGCCGGTGGAGTCCGCTACTCCTTCAACGACTACTCCCGCGGACTGCCGCTGGCGCTGATCGTCGGTGTGTTCGCCGTGGTCATCTGTGTCGTCGCGCGCTGGCGGGGATTCCGTGCACTGGTCGGGCTGCTCATCGCGTTCGCCGTGCTGGTGGTGTTCATGCTGCCCGCCTTGCTCGACGGTGCACCCGCCATTCCGGTCGCCCTCGTCGCCGGGGCGGTGATCCTCTACGCCGTGCTGTATCTGGCGCACGGGGTGAATCTGCGCACCAGCTCGGCGCTGCTGGGCACTCTGACC
The DNA here is from genome assembly GCF_002259365.1 of Rhodococcus sp. 14-2496-1d. NCBI lineage: Bacteria > Bacillati > Actinomycetota > Actinomycetes > Mycobacteriales > Nocardiaceae > Rhodococcus > Rhodococcus sp. 14-2496-1d. Next base: position 135,524 of record NZ_NPFV01000009.1, read on the forward strand.
TCCATGGCGGTGGCGGCGGTGCTGTCCTACGTCGCCATCCGTATGACCCACCTGACCGGGTTGTCCGAGGAACAGAACACCGCCGTACAGACGTACATCGGCAACGTCAGCGTCACCGGCCTGCTGTTGGCCGGCTTCATCATCGGCTCGCTCGGAGTGCTCAACGACGTGACGATCACGCAGGCCTCGGCCGCCTTCGAGCTCGCCTCGGTGGACGAGACGGCGTCGCGGCGCGAGATCTTCACCGCCACGATGCGGGTGGGGCGTGACCACATCGCCAGCACGGTCTACACGCTCGTGCTCGCCTATGCCGGTGGCGCGCTGCCGCTGCTGCTGCTCTTCAGCGTCGCCGACCGGTCCATCCAGGACGTACTCACCGGCGATTCGGTGGCCATCGAGATCGTTCGGTCCGCGGTGGGCGGTGTGGCGCTGGCGTTGTCGGTTCCGCTGACCACGGCGATCGCTGTGCTGTTGGCGCGGCCGATCACCGTCGCAGGAACCTCGAACCGAGCAGAGCGCCGGGCCGCGGTACCTACCCGCAAGACCCGGCGCTCCGGCCGCCACAGTGCGTAGAGCGGCTTCGCCCCATGTGAGCAGAAGTTCGTAGTGGGCTACGAATTTCCGTGCACGTGCGGCGCAGCCGCTCCTCAGGCGAAAGCGGCCGCGACGGTTTCCGAGAGCAGGGCGCCGTTGTGCGTGCTCAGTCCCGCCTTCAGCCCCGGGTCCGCCTCGCATGCAGCTTCCCAACCCTTGTCGGCGAGTGCGACGACGTACGGCAGGGTGGCGTTGGTGAGCGCGTAGGTGGAGGTGCGCGGCACGGCACCGGGCATGTTGGCGACGCAGTAGAACACCGACTCGTGCACCTTGTACGTGGGATCGGCGTGGGTGGTTGCGTGCGAATCCTCGAAGCAGCCGCCCTGATCGATGGCGATGTCGACCAGAACCGAACCCGGCTTCATACGCTGAACCAGGCTGTTGGACACGAGCTTCGGTGCTTTCGCTCCGGGCACCAGTACGGCACCGATGACGAGATCTGCTGCCAGAACGGCCTGTTCGAGTTCGTAGGCGTTCGACACCAGCGTCTTGACGGCCCCGCGGTACTGATCGTCGATGGCGCGCAGCGCCTTCACATCCAGATCGAGCACGGTGACGTCGGCGTGCATGCCGAAAGCGATTGCAGTGGCGTTCTTTCCGGAAACGCCGGCCCCGATGACGACGACGTTGGCGGGCCGCACTCCGGGAACTCCGCCCATGAGAACTCCACGTCCGCCTTCGCTCGACATCAGGTGGTAGGCACCGGCCTGGGGCGCGAGGCGTCCGGCAACCTCACTCATCGGTGCGAGCAACGGCAGGGAACCGTCTGCCGCAGTGACGGTTTCGTAGGCGATGGCTGTGGTACCCGACTCCAGGAGCGCGTCGGTGCATTCCTTGGATGCGGCGAGATGCAGGTAGGTGAACAGCACCTGCCCCTTGCGCAAGCGTGAATATTCTTCGGCGATGGGCTCTTTGACCTTGAGCAGCAGGTCGGCCGTCTCCCAGACCTCGTCGACATCGGTGAGGATCTGCGCACCGGCGGCCTTGTAGTCGGTGTCGGTGAACGACGATCCGGCCCCTGCCTCGGTTTCGACGATCACTTCGTGTCCTCGCGAGACCAGTTCGTGCACGCCCGCCGGGGTGATGGCCACCCGGTATTCGTGGTTCTTGATCTCGCGTGGAATTCCGATCTTCATGGCGGCCTCCTCGGTGGTGGGTGACGTGAAGCCGAGGCTCCATCCGTGTAGGCCAACTATGAATTATCTACGAAATCGACGCAACGGAAGTGAACATAATTCTGTACAGTCGAGAAATGGCACGCAATAGTTCATTCGAGGGGGTCGAAGAGGGTGCGCAGCCGAACGATGTTCGGCCGGTCCCCCTGGACCGAATCGACCACATCCTGCTCGACGAGCTCCGCCGCGACGCCCGCACACCCAACAACGCACTCGCCGCGGCGGCCGGTATCGCTCCGTCCACCGCACTGGCCCGGGTTCGCGCCCTCGTCGAACGCGGTGTCATCCGCGGCTTTCACGCCGACATCGACCCCGAGGCTCTCGGCCAGGGCATCCAGGCCATGATCTCGGTGCGGCTGCAAGCAGATGCTCGACGCCGCATCAGCGAATTCGGATCGAAGATCGCCTCGCGGAAAGAGACGCTGAACATCTACTTCATTGCCGGTGCGGACGACTTCCTGGTGCATGTGGCGACCGTCGACACCGCCACTCTGCGCGACTTCGTCGTCGAGAATCTCAGTGCCGACCCGGCCGTGGCCGCAACCGAGACCATCCTGATCTTCGAGCACATCCGACCGCGAAACAAGCACGCGGACAAGTGAGTTCGATCAGGGAGCGGGAGGAGCGACCGGCGGGAACACCGGCAACGTGAAGTCCGGGAAACCCGGGATCAGCGGCGGCGGCTGCTGCGTCGTCGTCGGAGGAACGGACTCGACGGGCGGCGGCGGTGCGGGCTCGGCCGTGGTCGTCGTCGGCTCCGGCGTCCACGGCTCCTGGTAGACCTCGGTCTCCGGCGGCACCGTGGTCGGTGCAACGGTGGTCTCCGGTGCCGGTGCGGGCGGCGGCAACACAGGAGCCGGCGCCACGGACGTGGGCACCGTCGTGGTGACCGCCGGCACCTCCGCCTGGGTGCGACTGACCGAGGTGTCGACCACCTGCGGTGTGTTCTGTTGAGTGAGCATGAACGCGGAGACGCCCACCACCGACGCAAGACCCAGTGCGAGAACACCTCCGGTGCGAAGCCTGCGTCGAGCCCGGGTGCGATCGTCCTCGCCATCGTCGTCGTCGTAATCGGCGTCGAGCCAGTAGACGTTCTTCAGCTGGAACGGAACCGGCTTGCCGTCGTCGGTTGCCTCGGACTGGGCAACAGAGCCCTCGGCAGACGAATCCCCCGTGTTCGTACTCAACGCAACGACCTCCCCGTCGACCCGCGCCCCCTGCACGTGGTCGTCGAGAACATCTTCCACTACCGGTGTCGTGTCCGAAACCGTTTCGACTGCACCGGACTCCGACGAGTCGGTGAATCTCGAGGACGCGAAACCCTCCACCGTTTCGATCGGCTCGGCCGGGACCTCGGACACCGCAACATCGGACACCGGGACATCGGACACCGTGTCCTGAGACTTCGAGCCCTCGCCGATCGGTGCCGCCGCGATCCAGGGACGGGCGGGGACGGGACGCGCTGCAGTGGGCCCTGGCGCTGGTGCGGCCGGCGCGGCGTGCTGCGAATCGGCGCGAGCCGGGACCGGCCGGACCGGAGCGGGAAGCGGAGGTGGCACCGGAGCACGTTCCGCGCGTACCTGCGACGTGGGTGCGATCGGTGCGGCGGACTCCACCGGCCGACGAGCGTCCGGCGATCGTCGGGTTCCGGTTCGCGTGCGCGAATGCGGCCGTGCCGTCAGTGCAGCCCCACGTGCCGCGACGGTCTCGGGCTCGGTCGGCACGATCGACGGCAGTTCGAGCAGCGGTCCGACGCGTTGCTGCACGATCGGCATGCGTGCGCCGCCGCCGATCAGCACGACGGCGTCGATGGGAACGTTGGCCCCGATCATCACCTCGCGAGCGAACTCGATGGCCTCGTCGAGCAGGTCGGTGATGAGCAGCTCGAAGTTCTCACGGGAGAGCAGGATCATCCCGCTCGCATCGGGCAGGCACACCGCGTCCTGGGTGGACAGGCGTTCCTTGGCGATTCGGCAGCGCTTCTCGAACAGCGCCATGTCCGGGTCGGTCGACTGCTTGCCGAGGCGTTGGAGCTGATTGTTGCGGACGTAGGCGTCGATCAGATCTCCGCTGTACTCACCGGATCGCTGCGAGGCGACGACGGTGCGCTGAACCAGGTCCACGACGCTGACGGTCAGTCCGGAACTTCCGAGGTCGAACAGGGCCACGGAACTGCAGTTGCGGGCTTCACCGGTCGCCGCCAGGTACTCGACGACAGCTTCCACCTCGTGGACCAGGTGATAGTTGTGCAGGTGCGCACCGCTGAGGGCAGCATGCAGGGCGTCGGCCTGACGGGGGTCACGGTAGGCCACGCCGGTGGCAAGTTCGGGCTCGGTTTCGGCTGCCGCACCGATCGATTCGGCGGCCAGATGCGGAAGGTCCCCGCCGACGCTGTCGATGAGTTCGTTGCGGAAGAACAGCGGCCGGTCGATGTCGCTGACCAGGCCGGAAGGATCGGCGACCGGTGTCCCGAACTGCTCGGCTCGGGGCTGCGCCGTGCGCACGGCTCGGGTCCCCATGGACACCCCAAGCAGCACAGTCACGCGTCAGGCCTCACTTCGATCGACAATGTTTCTCGGACGCGGTACACCCCGTCCAGAGCGCCAGGCTACCGCTTCGGACGAATCGGCGGGGCGCGCGCCCCGGTGGGCTGCGCACCCGCGCGTGACGGAACCGGTCGCGTTCCCCGAGCGGCCCGCGCGAACGAGACCCCCGGTCTATTCCGGCAGCTCCGGATCGACGACCGGTTGGTACATCTCGCCGTCGTAGCTGAAGGCACGCTCGTACAGGTCCGCGTCGGACAGTCGAGCGGGCCCGAGGACAGGCAACTCGACGGGGCCCGGCGCGGCCTCGTCGGCGGGACCCGCGGCGGCGGAAAGGGCCGCGGCGAACGCGGAATCGAAGGGAATCTGCTGGTCGATCAGCGGGGTGGGTGGCGGCGTGTTTCCTCGGGTGAACACCAGTCCCACAATCGCGACGATCAGCACACTCACAGCGGCGAGTACGGACGCGTCACGAATCGACCAGGTGCGGCGGCCGCGGCGTACCGGCTCGGCAACGACGCCGGGCTCGGGTACAGCCGGTTCCGACACCTCGGGCCGAAGGGGTGCCGGTTCGAGAAGGTCGGTCTCGAAGGTGGTCGACGGGATCGTCAGGTCCTCGGTCGCGAGTTGGTCGACGGTCAGGCCGTCGACCATCCACTCCTCGACGGGGTCGAGCACGAAGGTGTCCGGTGCATCGAGGGTGTCGGGAGCGGCGAGCGCCTCGGGTGCGTCGAGCAGCTCCGACGCATCGTCCGGGACAGTGATTGTTCCCACATCGGCGTCGAGCGAGGCTCGGGCGGGTCGTTCGTCGAGTGCCGCGCCTTTGGCGACGGCCATCGCAGGGGCGTCGGGCACGTGGACCGGGACGTTCCATTTGTCTTCGATGATGGTGCGCACTGCGGGAATGGCTGCACCGCCGCCGATCAGCAGTACCGCGTCGGGTGCCTGCTTGGAGGCCCAGTCCAAGGCGTCGGAGACGAGCGGAGTGATCTCTCGCTCGAACTCCTTTCGGCTGAGCAACATCGGGCCGCGGTTGGGAGCCCTGACGCCCACCGACGAGCTCACCAGTTCCTTCAGTTCCCGGAAGAAGGCCTGGTACTCCTGGTCGCCCTCGGGTCCGACCGGAGCCGGCAGAATTCCCTTCGCCATCACGATGCCTCGGACCACTTCGTCGAAGCGGTCGCCGCTGATGTCGACGGTGCGTGCGGTCCACTCGACGTACTCGCCTGCGACGTCGAGTGCGGTGGCCGAGAGTCCCTTCTTGCCCAGGTCGACGACCAGGACGTAGTCCTTGTCGGCCAGTTCCGGAACGGTGCGGGCGTAGGCGAGAAGGGCGCGGGACTCCTCGACCATGCGGGCTTTCGGCACGGTGCCGTCGCCGAGGGTCTCCAGCAGAGCCGTCACGGCTGCGGTGTCCCACCCGGCGAGCACGATGTCCTCGAACGGTCCGAGGTCGACGAGCTTGCCCGGCAGCAGGTCGTGTGCGCCCTCTGCGTCGATGGAGTCCTCGACGCGGCGGCCGTCGGCGATGTACGCGATGCGCACGGCACCGGTACCCACTGACACCCCGCAGACGCCACCCATAGACCAGACAGTCCTTCGCAGATTGTGTTTCGACGCCGGATCAGGCGTTCGTACGAGCCCCCGCTCCACTCGAAGTGTACGGCGGTCCTCGAACCCGATGCGGGCATCCCGGTAACGCTACTAAACAATCTACGATATTGTTTGGAGGGGTCTGGGGAGACTTTGGGTCGAAAAGGCGCACAGCCAGCCGACCCTGAGTCGACGACGAGGCCGTCCGGTCTCGTGGTTAACGCGATCGGTGGAGGTTTCGATGCAGACGCTCAATGCTCACGACGTGGTTCGAGTGCGAACCGTTCTGGAGAAATTCGGAAAACTGCCGGTCCCCGTGGAGGGCATCGACGAGGCTGCCGATCTCTACGACAGCGGCCTCACCTCGCATGCCAGCGTCAACGTGATGATCGCACTCGAGGACGAATTCGACGTCGAATTCCCCGACACGATGCTGCAGAAGTCGACGTTCGGCAGCATCAACGCGATCGCCGCGGCCATCGCCCAGCTGACGGACTGAGGCCATGACCACCGTCTACGAGAGCTCGATCGACCAGTCGATCACCGACGTGCTGGCCGTACTGCGGACCTATGCCGACGAGGTCGACCGCGATGCCCGTTTTCCCACCGAATCGGTGGATGCGCTGCGCGACGCCGGCTTGCTCGGGGTCGGAATTCCGCGGGAGTTCGGCGGAGGCGGGGCAACACTGACCGACATAGCGCGGATCTCGCGTGCTCTCGGTGCCGAGTGCGCATCGACGGCGATGATCTTCGTGATGCACCAGTCGCAGGTGCTCAGCATCGTCCGCCACGGCAAGTCCGACGCGATGGCAGACCTGCAGCGTCGCATCGTGACCGATCGCATACTGGTGGCGTCTGCCACCACCGAGATCAACATCGGCGGCGACGTTCGCTCGAGCAGCTGTGCGGTGGAGTACGACGGCGAGCAGATCACGCTCAGCAAGAACGCACCGGTCATCTCCTACGGCGAGTACGCACAGATCGTGTTGGCGACGGCGCGGCGCAGCGTGGACAGCCCGCCGAGCGATCAGGTGCTCGTGGTGTGCGAGAAGCCCGACGTGACGCTGGTCAAGACCGGCACCTGGGACACCCTCGGCTTCCGTGGCACCTGCAGTCCCGGCTTCATGCTGGAGGCACGCACGACGACGTCGAACATCCTCGGCGACAACTACGGCGACATCTCCGCTCAGACCATGCTCCCGGTGGCGCACGTGCTGTGGGGATCCGCGTGGCTCGGTATCGCCGATGCCGCGGTCACCAAGGCCCGCAAGTCGGTGCAGAAGGCCGCACGCAAAACTCCGGGAACGCCGCCGCCGAGCGCGCTGCGTCTCGCGGAGCTGATGGTGGTGCACGAGCAGTTGGTGGACACGGTGTTCGGTGCCGCAGCCAAGTTCGAGGCGATCGCCGACAGCCCCGCGGAGCTCGGAGCCATCGGTTTCGCGCTCAAGATCAACAACGTCAAGGTCACCGCGTCCTCACTCGTCATCGACATCGTCGGCAAGGCTCTGCAGATCTGTGGCATCTCCGGCTACCGACAGGGCGGCGAGATGAGCATCGGCCGTCATCTTCGTGATGCACACGGGTCCGCGATCATGGTCAGCAACGAACGCATTCTGGGTCACAACGCTCAGCTCTCCCTCGTCTACAAGGGCAAGTGATGACTACCACGCATTCCGCACCGGAGACAGAGATCAGCGAACTCGACTCCGCCCGAGCAGCTTTCCGCGCCGAGCTCATCGACGCCAGCTTGTTGGTACCCAGTTCGATTCCCGGATTGTACGGGCGCAGTGGCGAATTCGAGGACATCATCGAGTTCGTCGACGCCAGAGTCACCGCGGCCGGGGTCGCCGAACACGGCCGTCAGGCCACCAGGTTTCGATTCGCTCCGGTCTTTCCGCGAGAAGCGTTCGAGCGCACCGACTACATCGCGTCGTTCCCCAACCTCACCGGTGCGATCAACACGTTCGAGGGCGACAACAAGGCCCACGCGGAATTGTTGGCCGAGCGGTCCGACGGCAAGGACTGGGATCACTTCCTCCAGTCCGCGGGCACCATGCTGGTCTCGGCTGCGTGCCACCCGTCGTACTCGATGCTCACCGGCACGCTGCCCGAAGAGGGCACGCTGATGGACATCTACGGCTACTGCTTCCGGCACGAGCCCGCGGTGGATCCGGCTCGGATGCAGGCATTTCGGATGCACGAGTTCGTTCGAGTCGGCACTCCCGACGAAGCTGTGGCACACCGCGAACGCTGGGTACCGCGCGGGCTCCAGGTGCTGGCGGATCTGGGACTGGAAGCCGAGGCGGTCATCGCCAACGATCCCTTCTTCGGTCGCGCCGGACGCATGCTCGCGGCGAACCAGCGCAACGAGAACCTCAAGACCGAACTGGTCGTCAAGCTCTACGGAGATCTCGACGAGGGCACCGCGGTCGTCTCGTGCAACTGCCACCGTGATCACTTCGGGCACACCTTCGGCATCGAGACCGTCGACGGTGAACCCGCCCACAGCGCGTGCGTCGGTTTCGGCATGGAACGCATCGCACTGGCGATGCTCCGCACCCACGGACTCGATCGATCGGGCTGGCCTGCCGCACTGCGCAACTGATCGTTCCCGCTTCACCCGTGTACGTACACGAAGGACCAAATCTGTGAACAGCTCCCGCACCGCTCCTCGGCGCATCGGCTCAGTTCCCGCCGAGTCCTCTCCACGTACGGCGGGCGGCAAGTACCCGACGTGGTTCGGCCCGTCCGATTCGCCGCTGTTCGGTGCCGTCCACGTGCCGTCCGGCGGTCGGGCACGCGGCGGCGTCGTCCTGTGCCCGCCGCTCGGCAAGGAGCAGGTCGATTCGTATCGCGGTATGACCCTGCTTGCGCAGAAGCTCTGTGAGCAGGGACTTCTGGTGCTGCGGTTCGACTACCGCGGCACCGGCGATTCGTGGGGTGATCAGGATCAGCCCGGCGCGGTCGAGCACTGGCGGCGGAGCATCGTCGAGGCCGTCGACTACGTTCGAGGTTGCGGGGTGAGCGAGGTCGGCCTCGTCGGTCTACGCGTCGGTGCCTTGTTGGCGTGTTCGGTCGCCGCGGAGTGCGGGCCACTGACCGCGTTGACGCTGTGGGATCCCGTCGTCAAAGGGCGGTCGTATCTGCACGAACAGCGCGCGCTGTATTCGGTGAGCGTCACCACCGACTCCGAGTCCGATCCCAGGGTGTCGATCATCGGCGCTGTGCTGCATCCCGATTCGGCCGCGGACTTCTCCGCACTGGACGCCGCGAAGACGAGTACCGACGCGCCGGTGCTCGTCGCCACCCGCGCCGAGCGGGGCGATACGAAGCCGGTACGCAAGCTGGTCGAGACTCTCGCGGCTCAGGAACACACGTTGACCGCTCACGACGACTTTCTCGAGCCGAGCGATTTCGAGGTCATCATCCCGACGGCCGACATCGCCTACCTCGCGACGTGGACGGCATCGAGATTTCCGGTCGAGCGCGCACGAGAGATCGAGCTGAAGCATCGCTCGACGTCCGTGGTCGACGGAATCCACGAGAACATCGAATACCTGGGTGCACAGCAGCTTTTCGCGATTCGGTCCACCTCGGATCGATGCCGGGCGGGCGGACCGACCGTGGTGCTGTACCCCACTGCCAACGAGCACCGCGTGGGCCCGGTCCGCATGTGGGTGGAGCTGGCGCGGCTGCTGCCCCGCTTCGGAGTCTCCACGGTGCGTTTCGATCGACGCGGCACCGGCGAGAGCGGAATCGTGTCCGATGGGGAGTTGACCCGGCTCTACAGCGACGAAGGCAACGAGGACGCGCTCACCGCTGTCCGGCAGTCGGGGACCACTCCGGACAACGTCATGGTTGCCGGAATGTGCTCGGGCTCATGGTATTCCAGCTTCGCCGCCAGGGAACTGGGGGTTCGGGCCGCAGTGCTGCTCAACACCCTGGACTGGACCACTCGTCGTCTCGAATTCGTCAAGCGTTCCTCGATGCACATCGAGGAAACGGGACTGAAGGCGCGCGCACTCGACCGTCTCCACCACTGGGGTGTGCGGACCAAGAATGCACTGCAGCCGCGGATTCCGTACGCGCTGTGGATCTGGCTCGGACGACGCGGATTGATCCAGGTTCCCGAGATCTCGTTGCGCATTCTCAGCGACCGTCAGGTGCAGACGCGGGTTCTGCTCTCCCCCAGCGACACCACCTGGTTCGAGACCAATCGGGGCCCGGAGGGAATGCGCCGACTCCAGCGTCGATCGTCGGTACCCACTGTCACCTCCTTCGACTCCGGTGATCACTCGCTCTACGGTCGCGATCTGCGCGAGAACGTACGAGCCGAACTGGTGACGGCCGCCTCTGCTGCCTTCGACGTCGAGATCGCCGCCCCGTCGCCGCCCGTGCCGGTGGGGAAGGTTCGATTGTGAAGCACCGCGCTCCCAGGATCCTGCCGCCCAAGCACGAACAGCTCGAACAACTTCGGTGGTATCCGGTCGAACCGGCTCGGTTCGACCTGGGTCTGATGAACAGCCCGACGATGCCGGTGCCGACCGTACCTCGGCACGATGCCGTGCACTCGGTCGACGTTTCCCCGATCGCCGACGTCGTCGAACGACCGCAACCCGACAGCGGACCGGGCTCGAAGGCCTCCGATCGCAATCTCGCGCTCAATTCGATGGCCCTGATGCTCTCGACGGCCATCACCGGCGCTCTCGGCCTGCTGTTCTGGGCCGCAGCCGGTCGGCTGTATCCCGTTGCCGAAGTGGGCAGCGCGTCGGCCGTCATCACCTCGGCGGTGATGCTCTCGACGCTGTCCAATCTGAGCCTCGGTTCGATGTACGAGCGATTCCTGCCGATCTCGGGTCGGTTGGCCAAGTCGTTCATCGTGCGTGGCTACCTCACTGTCACGGCATTCGCGTTCGTGCTCGGCGGCGGCTTCCTGCTGGTTGCGCCGGTGGACGAGATGTTCACCAGTACTGCCGAGATCGTGTCGTTCCCGTTCTTCGTCGCGGTGCTCGCAGTGTTCGCGCTGCAGGATCAGACCTCATCCGGCCTGGGCGTCGCACGTTGGGCGGCCGCCAAGAACGTCTTCCACGCCGTCGCCAAGTTCGTGCTGCTGTTGGCCCTCTTCGCAACCGAGCGCAGTACCTCGATCATTTCCGCCTGGGCGGTCCCCGCCGTCGTGGCGTCGATCTTCGTCCTGCGCGCGATCATGAAGAACGTTCGGACCGAACAGCGGTACGCCGGTAAGCCGGACCTTCCGCCCAGGCGCGAGATGTGGGCCTACTTCGGCTCGGCATACGGCATCACCGCTCTCGGCTCGCTCGCTCCGCTGCTCGTGCCGATGATCGTCGTTGCCACCCTCGGCGCCGAGGAGAACGCGTACTTCTCCCTCACCTGGTCGATCGTCAGCGCCCTCTACATCCTGATCAGCGTTCTGATCGGACCGTACGTGGCCGAGGTGGCGGCACACCCCGCGCAGTTCCACCGCCTGACCAAGCGGTTCATGACGCTCGTGTGCATCGTCGCACTGGGCGGGTCGATCTTTCTCGCATTCATCGCGCCGTTCGGCCTCGGATTGATCGGCCAGGGCTACCGCGACCAGGGCACCATCATCGTGCAGCTGGCCGCTCTGACCATCCCACTGTCCGTCGTCGGTTCGCTGTACGACGGTCTGGCCCGCGTCCGTCGACGCATGCGACTGGCCGTGATCGTGCAGGTGGTGGCCACCTCGATCATCATCGGCGGCTCGGTGGCACTGTCGTCGTCGATGGGCATCGCTGCCGTCGGCTGGGCGTACCTCGCCGCCGAGGCGTTCGGTGCCGTCGTCCTGATCGTGCCGCTCGTTCGCTGGATTCGTGAACTGTCCGCAGGCAGCAACGGCGAGTCCGGTGAGAACCCGGGTCCGTCGGACTCCCCCGGACCTCGCGGGCCGATCGACGATCACGACGCCGGATCGCCTCGATCGCGTCACCGACAACCCCGAGACGGTGGACCTCGGCACCGTGAACCGCATCCACGTGAGCGCCAGGACGGTCCACCGCCGCTCGACGATCCGTCACCGCGCCGTATTCCGGTCCATGCTCAACACAGGACGGCACCATGACTCAGACCTATCGCGCCAGCTCGTTGGACATGCTGCGGTCCGATTCGCGCATCGTGACCGTCCTGGGACCGGCGGACTTCGGCGATCTCGCCCGGGTGCAGAGCCGCGTACTCGCACTGGCCTCGATCGGTCCTGCCACACGGCTGGGCCTGCGCGCCGATCAGTCCTCGGCGGGCTGGGTCTACGAACCGGAGCGGGTGCTCGAGCACATCGCCGATGGACCGGCCGTGGGTCACGAGCAACTGGCCAAGGAACTCACCGAGTTCTCGCACGCGTCCACGCCCGGAATTCCTCTTCGGATGCGTCTGGCCGGTCGCTACCTGTTCCTCGATCTCAATCACGGTCTCGGCGACGCTCTGTTGCCGGTCGACCTGTTCGCGTACCTGGCCGACGCGCGTCCGGATGCACCGCTTCCGGCGTGGGCCTACCGTGCCGTCGACGGCCATCCTCTTCGAAAGGCCCTCCTGCGCTGGGTCGTTCGCAATCCCAGGAAAGTCGTCGACACGATCTACGACCGCGTACGCCCCGGCTCGAACCCCGAGTCCGCCACCTCGGCCGCCGCACCCGACACCCCGTCGCCGACGGCATTTCGGCCGTGGGCACCCTCGGCCGCGGTGGCCACCGCGGTGACCCGGCTCGGTACCACCGACGCAATCCGGCGGTGGCGGGAATCCCATCTGCCCGGCGCGAGCGTCAGCGCGGTGATGTGCGCTGCGGTGGCCTCGGCGTTCGCCCGCACGTCGTTCCCTCTCGATCGTTCTGCTGCCTTCCTGTTCGACTGCAGGCGATACCTTCCGCCGTCGTCCGTGGTGCTCGGCAACTTCGCGGCCGGGATCGGCTTCACCGACATCGATCCCACCTCGGCCGGGGACGTGAACGACGCACTGGCCGGTGCCATCGCCAAGGGCCGTCCCATCGCGTCGGCGACGATCAGCACCATCAAGTACAAGCGAGAGCACCGGGCCGTGTCCGGTGTGTTCGACGACCGCGTACCGGTCCGGCCCAAGGTCAAGCTCATGTACTCCGATGTCGGTAGAGTCAGGCAGCTGGAGCCGGTCTCCTGGTTGGCCGAGCCCGCCGACCGCGCCTTCTTCGTGATCGCCGATCCGGGTCGACCGGAGTCGGTGATGATCACGATGGAGACCATCGGTTCGGTCGTCTTCGTCTCGGCGTCGTTCCACGACAATGTTTTCGACAGCCACACCGTGCAGGCCGCACTCGATCTCGTAGCGGCAGACCCCCTCGCATTGCTCGCCCCTCAGGAGAAGACCGCATGACCACCGAAGCGAAACGCCCCACGAAACCCGATGCGAACCGGCCGACGTCGAACACCGTCGCGCCCGCGCGCTCGAGTTTCGTCGCCCATGTCGCGCGGTGGGCCGGCCTGTCGGTGGTGCAGTTCGTCCTCGTCGAGTACATCGTCTCGGCCACGTGGCGCGGGCTCTACAGCTACCGGAACAACTACATCAGCGAGCTCGGCATCCCGTTCTGCGGGCCCGCCGGCAACTGGCCGTGCAGCGAGCTCTACGTTCTGCTCAACGCGTCGATGGTGCTGTTCGGCGTGGCGATCGCGGCCGTGGGCGGATCCTGGTACATCGTCCGCCGAATCGACGGCAGAGCCGCCTCGTTCTTCGTCGTCGCAGGTGCCGGTGCCATCACCGCAGGCGTCGTCAACCAGGGCGTGAACTACCCGATCCACTCGTTCGGGGCCACCGTGTTCTTCGTGTTCGGAAACTTCGGCCTCGTCATCGCGGGCGGGCACGGAAGCCTGCGACGCCCCATCCGCGTCGTGGTCACCGCGCTCGGAGCCGTCGGGCTGGCCGGCTACTTCGCCTACATGAGCGGTCACGAGTTCGGACTCGGTATCGGCTCCATGGAACGTATCGCCACCTATGCGCTCCTCGTGGGCATAGTCGTACTGTCGGTGTCGCAGTTCAAGGCGACGCGGGTACCGAAGACCGGCGACGAGACCACGTGAGTCGTCACGCCGCATCCAGCCGAGAGTCCGGCGCGGGGACCGTCGAGGTTTCGCGGCTTCCCGGAACCGGACTCATCGTCGAGCCTCCCCGACGGCGGTGGCCGTCCGTTCTGGCGTTCCTGATCGTGCTCGGTCTGGTCGTGGCAGGCACGGTGTACGGGCTTTCTCACCGCTCGGACGGAGCCGACATCGATCCCGACTCCACCGCTGGAGGCACCATCGACGCGAGTTCCACGACGTCGGCGTCCAACACTGCCGCCGCCAAGCCCGGATTCACCGTCTACGACGACTTCTCGGGGACGGCCGGCGACGCCGTGTCGGACGACCGCTGGAGTCACGACGTGGGCCAGACCGGTTGGGGCAACAACGAAAAGCAGAATTACACCGATTCGACCGAGAACTCGTCTCTCGACGGTGACGGCCACATGGTCGTCAACGCGATGCGCAACGGTGACGGGTACACCTCGGCCCGGGTGACCACCAAGGACAAGTTCGAGTTCACCTACGGCCGCGTCGAGGCTCGGATCAAGATGCCGGCCGGAGCCGGACTGCATCCGGCTTTCTGGATGCTCGGTACCGACCTGGACTCCGTCGGCTGGCCGCTGTCCGGCGAGATCGACATCATGGAGACGCTGAACCAGGCCGACCAGTACCACACCGGAATCCATGCCCCCCAACCCGATTCGTTGACAAGCCAGAAAGTTGACGCGGGCGGCATTCCGCCGGAGCCGCTGTCCGAGAACTTCCACACCTACTGGGTCGAGCGGTCGCCGGGTCGCGTGACCACCGGTATCGACGGCACCACCTTGGCCACCGTCACTCCGGACGACCTGATCGGCGGCGACAATTACTGGGTCTTCGACAAGCCGTTCTTCCTGCTGTTCAACGTCGCGGTCGCCGGCGACTGGCCAGGTCCCACCGACAACTCCACGCCGTTCCCGGCGACGATGTCGGTCGACTGGGTGCGGTATCGCACCGACTGAGACCGAGCTGCACTTGCCCGTACGTGTCACCCCGAAAGGACCATCCCCGTGTTACCTCCCGCGCTCCCCAGACACCAGGCTCCCGAATGGGACGGTGCCGTGTGGATCGGTGACATCGACCTGGAGCAGGATCTTCCGGAGTTTCTCACCCTCGACGATTCCGACGGTTACCGCCGTGCCCGACTGTTGATCCGACGCGGACTCGACCCGCTGGGCTTCGTCGAACTCGATGTCGTCGACGGCGCGGTCGCGGCACACGACGTTCGACGGGCTGCGATGTCGCTCGCGCAGGTTCCGATGCCCGACGCGCTGCCCGACCCCGATGGGACGCTGCCGCCGATCACCGTGGTGATCTGCACCCGCGACCGAGTCGAGCACTTGAAGGGCGCGCTCGCGTCGGTGTCCGCTCTGGACTACCCCGACTTCGAGGTGGTCGTCGTCGACAACGCGTCTCCGACCGATGCCACGCAGCAGTACGTTCGCGGGCTGGGCGACCCCCGCGTTCGCGTCGTGTCCGAGCCGACGGCGGGACTGTCGAGGGCAAGGAACACGGGTTTGCGGGCGGCCCGACACGACATCGTCGCCTTCACCGACGACGACGTCGCCGTGGATGCGAGGTGGTTGCGGAGCATCGCGCGCGGTTTCGGGCGGGCCGATCGGGTGACGTGCGTGTCCGGCATCGTGCCCAGTGGCGAGATCCGAACTCAGGCGCAGGCGTACTTCGATCGCCGCGTCGGGTGGGCGAGTTCGGTGACTCCTCGGGTCTACGACCTGAAGAATCCGCCGGCCGACGTGCCGCTGTTTCCGTTCCAGGTCGGGATGTACGGGACCGGAGCCAATTTCGCCGTCGACCGCGGACGGATGTTCGACCTGGGAGGATTCGACGAGGCGTTGGGAGTGGGATCTCCGACCAACGGCGGTGAGGACCTCGACATGTTCTTCCGAGTGCTGATGGCCGGCGACAAGCTGGTCTACGAGCCCGCCGCCATCGTGTGGCACCGTCATCGCGCCGATTCGGAGGCGTTGGCGGTACAGGCCCGCGGATACGGGCTCGGACTCGGCGCGTGGCTGTACACGGTCGCCACCGACCGCAGATCGGCAATGTTGGCCGCCACGGTGGCCGTCCGCCGACTCGGCAGCGCGATTCGGTTGTCCGCCAGGATGAGCAAGGTCGCCTCCCCTCCCGACGATCTCGCTGCCGACCTTCCCGACGGCATCGGCCGGATGGAACTGCTGTCCATCGCCAAAGGCCCCGCGGCCATCCGGCGCAGCAGGCGCGAAGGTCGCGAACGCACTCCTCTGGCGGGGGTGAACCGTGACCCAGTCCTCGACTGATTCCGGATACCGGTCCATCGCGGATCTGCGGCACAAGCTGTTCGTTCCGTCCGATTGGACCGTCGACTGGCCCGTCGGCACCACCGACTCCGCTGCAGGAACACGGCGGCGCGCAGGTAGCCGACTGCGCTACGCCGACATCAGCGTTCTCGCTGCGCTGTCCGGTCTGACCTCCATGATCGCGCTGCCGACACTGGTTCGCGTCGTGCTTCTGACAGTCCTGCTGTTCTTCGGACCCGGGGCCGCGATCCTGTCCTGGGTCCGTATTCCTCGCACCGCGGTTCCTGCTGCCCTGCCGATTCTGAGCATCTCGGTGGTGACCCTGATGGTGTCGGCGGCGATGTGGGGCTACCGCTGGTCGCCCCGGATGTGGACGTTGTGGCTGTGTCTGGCCCTGATCGGGTCGTCGCTGCTTTGGTACCGCAAGCACGGCCGTCCCGACCTGCCGGTGTGGATCTCGCGGGCACGTGAGGTCGTCGCTCCGTCGTCGCGAGCGTCCGCCCTCGCCCACGTGCGGTTCGTGCTGACCGATCGCGAGACGTTGCGACGCAACGTCGCTGGCCTGATTCTGGCGTTGGCGTTCTTCCTGTGGCTGCCGCTGTTGCCGGGTCTCGAGCGCGCGACGTACTCGCAGTTCGGGCTTCTGACCGCCGGAACCGGCCCCGGACTGGTGCTGTGCATGGTCCTGGTCATGGCGGCGTTCCTGATCGCGTTGCGGCGTCATCAACTTCGCACCATGGTGGTCGCCATCGGCCTGGCCATCGTGGTGCAGCGATTCACCGTCACGCTCGTCACGTCCGCTCCGATCTACGACTGGACGTACAAGCACGTCGCCGTCACGGAGTTCGTTCTGGATCTGAACCGACTGGCACCGAGCGGCGTCGACATCTACAGCGAGTGGCCCAGCTTCTTCCTCGTCTCGGCCTGGTTCCAGCACGTCACCGGATACGACACGCTGTCCCTGGCGCACGTGTTCGCGCCGATGATCCACGTGGTGCTCGCGGCGGCCGTCTACGGCCTCGCACGGGTCATGAAGTTCGACAAGCGCGCAGCGATCACGGCGGCGATGCTCGCCGAGGTCATCAACTGGGTTGGCCAGGACTACTACTCACCGCAGGCGTGGGCGCTACTGCTCGCCGTGGGCTTCCTGGCGCTGTTGATGTCCTCGACACTCACCAGGTCCGCGGCGTACGTGTCCATCGTTCCGTTCGCGGCACTGGTCCCCACACACCAGCTGACCCCGTACTGGCTGATGGCCGTCACCGGCGTGCTGCTGGTGACGCGACGAGCCAAGCCGTGGTGGTTGATGATTCCGCTCGGCATCATCCTGCTGGGATACCTGTATCCGCGACTGCCGATCGTGGCACCGTACGGACTCTTCCAGGGGTTCGATCCCGTGCAGAACGCCGCGAGCAACGTCGAGGCGGAGGGTGTGCTCGGCAAACAGATCACGTCTCTGGTCTGCCGCGCACTCTCCGGTGGGGTGTTCGTGCTGGCGTTCGCCTCGGCCGTCTACGCCTGGCGCACCAAGAAGACGTTCTGGGCTCCGATGGTGATGGCGTTCGGCTCGATCATGCTCCTCGCCGGCCAGAGCTACGGCGGTGAGGCGATCTTCCGGGTGTACCTCTATGCGATTCCCGGTTGCGTGCTCCTGATCGTTCCCCTGTTCCTGGCGCTGTTCGATCGGACGCCGTCCCAGGATCGCCCGTCCCGGGCCCGCAGGCTGACGGCCGGGACCTCGGTTGCGGTCGCCACTGCCGGGGCCATCGGGTCCGCTGTACTGGGCTTGCAGAGCTACTTCGGCCTGTGGCCGATCGTCCTCGAGAATCGCGAACAGATCGACGACGCAAGAGCGGTGGCCGCGCAGTCGCCGAACGGAACCGCGATCACGATGCTGTACTCCTCGGGCTACCCGGCCCGGTCGACGTCGGACTACGGACGACTGACCGCGGCCAACGAATACTGGGACGTCCCGCTCTACGCGCTCGGCCCCGAGTACATGGAGGGCTTCCCGACGCCCGAGAAGCTCGGCCAGATCGACTACAACGCGTCGATCAGCGACACACCTACCTACATGGTGCTGACTCGTCAGTCGCTCGAGGCGATGCAGTACTACGGTTTCGTCGCCGACGATGCGGTCGCCCGTTTCCGGCAGTGGCTCGCCACCAATTCGGCGTGGTCGGTGCGGTATCAGGACGCCGACACGATCGTCTATCAGTACCGATCTCGTTGATTCGGTTCACAAACTATGACGTGAATCTCCAAACAATCTTCCAGTTGGTTTGTTTGCAGCTTGACAAACCAGCAGCTTCTTTTAAGCTTGCTTTCAGTCAAAGGAAACAGTTCTTACGCTTCAGAACGAACGTCAAGGCACTGTCTGTGGATGCGGCGGGGGTCGATTCACGGAGCTCGGAGACATCTGCCCATCGCACTCGACCCATGTGGAATGGATATGTTGAATCGTCAGAATCCCCGCGTCAGTGTCGTCATCCCGACGCTCAACGAGGCCGCGAACCTTCGTCACGTCCTCCCCCTGCTCTCTCACGACTACGAGCTCGTGCTGGTCGACGGTGGATCCGTCGACGGCACCATCGACGCGGCACGCGAGATTCGCGGTGACATTCGCATCATCAAGCAGACCCGCAAGGGCAAGGGCAACGCGCTCGCATGCGGCTTCGAGGCCGCTACCGGTGACATCATCGTCATGTTCGACGCCGACGGTTCCGCCGATGCCGCCGAGATACCGCGCTTCGTCGACGCCCTGATCGCCGGTGCCGACTTCGCCAAGGGCAGCCGGTTCTGCGAGGGTGGCGGGAGCCACGACATCACGCCGCTGCGCCGCGCGGGCAACGGTGGCCTGCACCTGGTGGCCAACACGCTCTTCGGAACTCGCTTCTCGGATCTCTGCTACGGCTACAACGCTTTCTGGCGCGATCTGGTGCCGGTCCTCGACCTGCCCGTCGTCGATCAGCCGGGTGCCGAGGGCATGATGCTCTGGGGCGACGGTTTCGAGATCGAGACCATCATCAACTGCCGCTTCGCCGAGGCGTCCGTGCGCATCGAGGAAGTGCCGAGCGTCGAACTGGCCCGCATCTACGGCCAGAGCAATCTGCGCACGTTCTCGGACGGCTTCCGGGTGTTGCGCACCCTGATGACCGAACGCATGCGTGCCCGCAGGATCAAGCGCAGGTCCATCGTGCGCCCGTTGCGCGAGTCGATCGACGCCCGTACCGACATGGACCTCGAGTTCGATGCTCTGGAGTCGTACAACGAGGTTCTCGAACTCCGCGAGAAGACGGCGTGAGTCTGCCGACTTCCTCGGTAGTCATCTGCGCGTACACGTTGGCTCGATGGTCCGAACTCCGGGCCGCCGTGACGGCCGTCCTCGACCAGGACGTGCCTGCCGACGAACTGATCGTCGTCATCGATCACAATGCGCAACTGGCCGAACGCGCACGCGACGAGTTCTCGCCGCTGCACCGGAGCGTGAACGTGGTGGAGAACAACCACCCTCGCGGCCTCTCCGGAGCGCGCAACACCTCGCTCGATATCGCGACCGGTGAGATTGTCGTCTTTCTGGACGACGACGCCTCACCGCGCACCACAGAGTGGCTCGGAGCCATTCTGTCCCATTACTCGGACGATGCCGTGTACGCCGTTGGGGGCTCTGCATACCCGGTATGGCCGGACAAGCGTCCGGCCTTCTTACCGGCCGAGGTAGTGGGTGAACCCGGCGAACTCGATTGGGTCGTCGGGTGCACCTACCGCGGGCAGCCCACGGAAACCGCTCAGGTCCGCAATCTCATGGGCGCGAACATGTCGTTCCGCCGTGAGCCCGTCGTCGCACTCGGCGGATTCGTCTCCGGCATCGGCCGGATCGGACGTGTCCCCCTCGGCTGCGAGGAGACGGAGTTGTGCATCCGTCTGCGCCAGACGCATCCGGACGCCCAGATCGTGTTCGATCCTTCGATCGTCGTCGATCACACGGTCAGTGCCGACCGCACTCGTCCGCGTTACCTAATCACGCGCAGCTACGCCGAGGGCGTGTCCAAGGCCGCCATCGCCCGGTTGATCGGGGCCGAGGACGCACTGTCCTCGGAGCGGGCGTACACCGCCAAGATTCTGCCTCGTGCGGTCGGCCGGGAGACCAGCGCCGCTGCGCGCGGCAACCCGGCACGCGCATGGGGTGCGATGGCCGTGGTGGCAAGCGTCGGTGCAGCCGGAATCGGCTATGCCCGAGGCAGACTCAGCACGAGCCGCTAGCAGCACGTGCACAGAACTTCGTAGCCCACTACGATTTTCTGCTCACGACCTCGGTGCCACCGAGGCCCGCTCCACCGAGTTGAGCGCGCGCACATGTCCGCGCGGTGCACTCGCGCCACGACCGACGAGAGTCAGGGTACGAGGTTCGTTCGGTGCCAGGTGGAACCACGAGTCCGACACCTCGAAGCCGTCGATGTCGACGCAGACGTACTGCGCCGGCCAGTCGGCTCGGACGGTCAGTTCCCAGTTCCCCGAGATCGTTTCGACGACACTGGCGACCAATCCCACCGTGTTCTGCCGACTCTGCGCGCCGACGAGCGCGGTGGTTCGCGCCACCTCCACACCATTGTCGTCCGAGAACACGACCGTGACGGCGGAGTAGGTTCGACTGCCGAAGCGGTAGGCATGGTTGGCGTCGGTGAAGGTACCGACGATCGAATCCACCGTCAGTGCGACGGATCCGTTCGCCGGGGCGTGCACCGCACGTTCGTACTCGTGGCTGCCGCGGCAGGCGTGCAACACCACTCGGATACTGCCCGAGCGTGCCGGCCCGTCGTTGACCAGTTCCACCGAATAGCCGTCGAGTCCGTTGTCGGACAACAGCAATGCCACCGGGGCGCTTGCCCGCGCCAATGCGTAGAAGGGAGCCTTGGGCACACCGGCGGTGTCGACGATGCCCCAGCCTGCGCCGGGGACGGTGTCTCGTAGCGTCAGCACGAGGGCTCCGGCGCACCCCGAGGATGCTCGACGCCAATGGCCGAACGCTTCGGTGAAGGCTTCGACGATCGCCGCTCTGCCGTAATCGAGGTACAGCTCTGCGTCGTCCCGCCGGATCAGGTGCGGGTCGACGCCGAAGATCGTGCGTACGTAGTGATCTCGCACGTCCTCGAAATCCCAGGACGAGCCGCGGTCACGGGGGACGGCGGCCTTCCAGTCCGGGTGGTGACCGGCGACGGCCGCGGACCCGAAGAATTTCTCCACCTGCGCCCGCTCCGGGGGGACTGCGAAGGCCAGGCATTCTGCCGCGAAACGCACGCCGGCAGTGCGGATATCGGACAGTGGCCGGAGGTATCCGCCCACGCCGAAGTAGTGCGCGATGCCATCGCCCACGTGTGTGTGCAGTTCTCCGCTCACGCTGGACGGGCTCGATGTCACGTACGCGACTCCGGGTAGGCGATCGGCGAGAAAATCGGGAACGACGCTGTCCAGCATCGTCATTCGCTGATCATCGGCCGCGAGTCCCACCATCGTGGGTTGCTGCTGGGTCTCGCTTCCGCCACTGACGACCATCAGGGCAGGGTTGGCCGAGACGGTGTCGGCGAACGCGTCGAGCTCGCGGGTTACCGCTGCGGTGTAGGCGTCGTCGGTGGGCGGGTCGATGGTGCCGAACATGACGTCCTGCCACACCATGATGCCCAGTTCCGCACACAGGGACCAGAATTCGGGCTGCTCGTACACCAGGGTGCCGACGACGCGCACCATGTTCAGGCCCGCCGACCGGAGCTGCTCGAGTGCCGCCCGCAGTTCGGGCTCAGGCGACCACAACCGCACCGGGTCAAGCGGGGTCCACGTTCCTCCGCGACAGAAGACGTTCTCACCGTTGACCGTCAGCATTGCGCCGCCGGCCGTGCGGTCCAGGTCGACCGTACGAAACCCGACGACACCCATGGGATGCACGACGCCGTCCACCTCGAGCGCGACGCGATAGGTCCGCGGTCGGCCGTGAGTGTGGGGCCACCAGAGTTCGACGTCGGGTAGCGTCACCGACCGGTCGATATGCTCGACGGTTCCGAGTTCGACCGTGTGAACTCCGGACACGGTGTCGTCGATCATGATTCGAGCCGCCGCTGGCGCATCGAGCTCGGCGCGCAGTGTGACGATGCCGTCCGTACCCGATACCGCCGTCGACAGGGCGACACGACGAACGTCGGGAATCACCGACATCGACACCGGGCGCCACGGTCCGACCGGCACCGGAAGGGGCCCGTACACGGGTGCGCGTCCGAGCATCGTCGTCCGCTCGTGCCTCAGCCCCTGCGCGGCGATCATCGACGATCGCCACCGACCGCGTGCGCGTCGAGACTTCAGATGCGCACTCAGCGATTCGATGTGGACGGCGACGGCGACGGTGTCACCGCAGTCCGTCAGATCGAGAGTCTCGGGAACGAACATCGACGTCACGGTTCGGCGATGGACGCCGTCGATCCAGATCTGGGCACGGGTTGCGATGCCACCGAAACTCGTTCGCACCCGGCGATGGTCACCGGTGGGGACATCGGCGACGAACCACCAGTCGTGATCGTCCGGATTCACTGCCAGTGAGCTTCCGAGCGCGGTGGCAACCGTGCCCGGCACCACCGCGTCGATCCAGTCGAGATCGTCTCGTAGGTCGCGGGGGTCGAGAACGGAACCGGCGTCGGTTCGGGCCAGACGCCACCGAACGCCGTCGAGCAGATCGATCACGTGCCCAATGCACCCGCAACGATGTCCATGGCCGCCATCCAGTTCTTGCTCATCTCGATCAGCGGCTCGTCGAGCACCACGTCCCGGCCACGTGCTGCGCGTGCCATCCGGAACTGAACGGCCTTGGCACCGGAGGCGGCGGCGAGAAAGTGCGGAGCGGCAACGGCGGTGCCCGCCACGCCTCGGCCTTCGAGGTAGTGCACATAGTTCGCGGCGAGTTCTGCCGTTGCGCCGAACTGCCGGAGCAGGCCGAACGACCACAGATGGAAGGCGTCGGGGCCGGCGGTCTGCACGAGCGGGATGTCGGCGATGATTCGGCGGGCCAGCGCATCGACCGGGTTACCAGGAGCGCGGCGCGCCAGGTGTGCGCGAGCGACATCGAGGTCACGGTCACCGAAACCGGCGTCGAGAACCGTGGCGTCCACTTTGATCTGCTCGACGTACGGCAGCAGCACCTCGGCGTGCGGTTCCGGAGCGAGATTGAAGATGCCGTCGAAATCGGCCCCGGTGAGCTCGAAGTAGCCCCGATTGTGGAAGTACCCCATCACCTTGGCGTCGCGATCGACGAGGTTGGGCACGATGGTGGTCTTGGTGTGCTGATTGCGGTAGCTGGTCCCCGCGGTGTCGGGCAGCCAGAAGCCGTCGACCTCCACGGTGACGTGGATGCCGTCTTCCAGGCCTTCGAGGACGTGCTCGAGCACCGGGCGCCACACGTTCATCTCGGCGACACCGATGCCGTACAGGGTGCGTAGGTCCTCGGGCGCGATCTTCACGAAGTCCCACTGTCGCCCGTCGCATCCGGCGCTCAGCACGAAAGCGAGAGCGGGGGTCGGATCGGCACCGAACGAATGCAGAACTTCGATCCACAGGTCGACGTAACAGTTGGTTTCGGTCCAGATGCGGTCGTGATTGTGTATCGGGTGCGGTCGGTAACTGATGGGGTCGAGTTCCAGGACTCGAAGGCTGGTCCCGAGCCTGTCCAGCACTGCATCGTTCGACATGAAGCCTCTCCTACCGGATCGAATGTCGGACGGTCCCCGAGCCGCATTTGTCCGTATTGCCTGTATCCAGGCCCCTAATCCTAACGAATCGGTTTGTTCTTCGCACTCGATCGGACGGTAGGATTGTTTTTGCCCGGACGAACTACCTGCGCGGCCACCACCTCGACAGCAGTGATTCCTGACCCCGATACCGGGGGCAATCACAGAGCGAGCAGTCGGTTCCGCGCCGGTAATGCTGGTGCGCAGCTTGTTCGTGATGGCACTTACACAATGGCTCTGAGCTGGGCACATGCCGAGTGTAGACAACACCTGACACATCCACGCCCAACTCGGGTTCGCATGAGGAGGCACACGCGCGATGCGCCGTTTTGCAACCAGCGCAGCGCTGGTCATCGGCTGGGCTCTGCTCGCAGCCGTAGTCGGAATGTTCCTCGTTCGCCAGATAGGTGTGACGGAGATCACTTTCGTTGCCTTCGTCGTCGGCGCTCCGTATCTCGGTATCGCCTCGATCGTCGCCGTGCTGTTGTTCGCCGCGGCGCGCTCGCGTATCGGATCGGCCGTCGCAGTACTGGTGACCATCGCGGTGGTCGGGGTTCAGGTGCCGATGTTCCTCGCGGACGGCCCGGACAACACCGGACCGGAACTGTCGGTCTTGACGATCAACGTGGCGCACGGTGACGCCGACGCCGCGTCCATCGTCGACGCGGTGCGCAACAACGATGTCGACATTCTCGCTGTCCAGGAACTGACCCCGGAAGAGGTCACCGATCTACAGGCCGCGGGCATCGACGACCTTCTGCCGTTCTCCTTCACCGCTGCGCTCCCGGTCGCCGATGGCACCGGACTGTGGAGCCGCACCCCGCTGACCGACGGCACCCGCCTCGACAACTTCGGATTCGTACCGGTGCAGGCGAGAACCACCGTCGACGGGCAGGAGCTGACCGTCGTGTCCTTCCACGCCATGTCTCCTGCCACACCGCGCCACACCACCGAGTGGGATGCCGACCTGGCCCGGATGCGGTCGATCATGGACACCTACCAGGGCACTGTGCTGGTCGCCGGCGATTTCAACGCAACCAACGACCACCGGCAGTTCCGCACACTGGCATCGTCCCCGTTCTCCGACGCGGCAGACGGGGCGGGTGCCGGCCTGTTCCGCACGTTCCCGTCGGAGCGTCCGCTCGCGCGCCTGGACCATGTGGTGACGAGTGAGAACGTCCGCGCCCGGTCGGTCGAGCCGTTGGCGATCCCGGACAGCGATCACCTGGCCGTTCTCGCGGAGTTGCAGCTGCCCTGAACTGGGCGGCCGCCGGCACCGGCTAGAAGCGGGGCAACTCGATCACCGGTGCGGGCGGAAGCTGGATCTGCGGCAACTGGATCTGCGGCAGGCCGGGGATCAGCGGAGCCGGGGCCGGCGCAGGAGCAGGCGCGGCGGGCGGCACGTATTCCGGCTCGGAGTACGTCCGGGCCGGAGCCTGAGCTGCCTCGGTGGTCGGCGGCACGGTGGTGGTGGGTGCTGCGGTGGTGGGCGGCACGGTGGTCCTCGGCGTCGTGGGCTCCGCAGTGGCGGGTGCGGTCGTCTCGGTCGGTGCACTCGTCGGCTCCGTGGAGCTGCCGCCGTACCCCAGGGACAACCCGAGTGCGGCGACTGCGACGAGACCGCCTGCGACCAATACTGCGCCGCGCACCTTGCGCTTGGAGTCGGCGGGCTTGTCGGCTCCGGGCTCCGGGCTCAACCAGTCGGGAGCCCCGGTCAACGATGCGGGATCGGACGGAGACTGCCGAACGCCCGGCTGCGGGCCCGGTCGGCGCGGTGCGTCGGCCACCGGAGTCGCGAGCAGCGCCGCGCCGCGTGCGGCCACCGATTCCGGGTCCGCCGGGGTTACGACGGGGAGGCCGATCCACGCCGTGAGAATCGATTCGACCAGCGGAATGCGTGCTCCACCGCCGATGAGGAACAGCGCGTCGACGTGCTTGGGTGACCGACTGATCACGTCACGGACCAACCGTGCCGAGTACTCGATCGGAACGGTCACCAGAGACTCGAAAGACTCGCGCGAGATCAGGATCACGCCGCCGTCACCGGGCAGGCAGACCGCGCCGCTGGTCGAGAGCTGCTCCTTGGCCACTCGGCATCGCGCGGTGAACTCGCTCAGTTCCTGGTTGTCGGCGATGTCGACGCCCTGCTTGGCGAGCTGGTTGTCCGAGATGAGCCGATCGAAATCGTCGCCGCTGATGTCGATGGTGCGCTCGGCGAGCAGGACTTGCCCGGTGCCGCGGTCGATGACACTGATCGTCAGTCCGGAGCTGCCGAGATCGTAGAGAGCGATGGTGCCGAAGTGCCCCAGTTCGCCCGACGCCTCGAGGTACTGCAACGCTGCTCGCGCCTCGGGAACCAGTCGGTAGTTGTAGAGCCGCTGACTCGCCATCGCCTGCTGGATCTCGCCGAACTGCTGCTGGTCTCGATACGCGACGCCCGTCGCTTGCACCGGTCCGCCGTCGCCCGGCTGCGAGAGCACGACGCCGATCGATTCGGCGGCCAATTCCTCCGCGCGGTCCCAGTAGGCGTCGACGGTGTCGTGATGGAAGTCGAGCCGACCCGAATCCTGAGGGCGCGCGTCGGGGCGAGCCATGCGCACGGCACTGGCTCCCACCGACACGCCGAGAACTTCGGTCATTACCCGCCTTCGGTCGACTTCCCCGTGAACACACGCCGAGACTCGATGTCACGAACGAGTCTCGATCCCCCTGCCAATGGCTCACTGTAGCGCGTCCCGCAGTGCACAGTGCAGCACCCGACCACAGCACTACAGTTGCGGGCATGCGCGTTCTGTTCGTCTGCACCGGGAACATCTGCCGATCGCCCACAGCCGAGCGACTTGCGGCTGCTTTCGCGCGCGAGGGCGGGTTCGAGCTGACCGCGAGCAGCGCCGGAACGCAGGGTTTGACCGGACATGCCATGGACCCGACGGCTGCGACGGTGCTGACGCAGCTCGGCGGCGACCCGGACGGTTTCGTCGCCCGACGCCTCACGCCTGCGATCGCTGCCGACGCCGACCTCGTTCTGACGATGACGGCGGCACACCGAGACGCCGTTCTCGCCCTTGCACCGCGACAGATGCGTCGCACCTTCACGCTGCTCGAGGCGGCCGGTCTCGCTGCCGCGTCGGGCGCGAGCACCGTTGCCACCCTGGCCGACGCACGGGCGGTGCACCGTGTCGACACACTCGACATCGGCGATCCGTATCGGCGTGATCACTCGGTGTACGAGCAGGCCGGGGAGTTGATCGCGGAGACGCTGCCTCATGTTCTGCGGTTGGCGACCCAGTGACCGTCCACCTCTCACCACTCCGCTCGCTGAGGTAACGTTCTCGCATCATTGCCGACCATCCGGGTCCGGCCACGGCGTTAGGGTCTGTGCATGCGCGACAAGGTCATCGCGTCGGCAGCAGTGGCGAGCGCCGGCGTGGCCGTCGCAGTGGGTTTGACCATCGGCGCTCTCGGTGGTGCGTTCGACGACTCGAGCGAGACCGTTCGTCCGCCGGCTCTGAAGTCGGACAGCCTGAGTTCGGTCGAGACGACACCGACCTCGACGATCGTCATCGTCCCGCCGTCGCCTACATGGCAGGTCGCGGTACCCACCACCGCTCGCCCCACGACGACGACTCCGGATCGGCCCGAGACCACGACGCGTAGTCCGCGCCGAACCCCATCCTCGGACCGCACGACGACCACCACCTCGACGGAGGATTCGGACGACGAGAGCAGCACCACGGAACCCGAGTCGGACGCCGGCCCCTAGGCACCGGCAGAATGCGCTCAGGCGGGCTTCGTCAACGCCGTGTTGTCACCGATTCGCAACGCGGCCACCAGTTCTCGGTAGAGCGAGTCGGTGTTCATGAGCTCGGAGTGCGTGCCTCTGGCGCGGACAACTCCGTCCTCCATCACGAGGATCGTGTCGGCGTCGAGCACGGTGGACAACCTGTGCGCGATGGTCACGACGGCCGAGTCGGTCGCGATCGATCGGATCACCTCGTGGATCGCCGCCTCGGTGCGGCCGTCGACCTGAGCGGTTGCCTCGTCGAGCAGAAGAATTTCCGGACGCCGAACGATGGCCCTGGCCAACGCAATTCGTTGACGCTGTCCACCGGAGACGGTCGATCCGATCAGGTCGGTGTCCAGCCCTTCGTCCAATGCACGGATCGCCGAGTCCAGATGCACCGATTCGAGCGCCGCCCAGATGTCGGCCTCGCTGGCCTCGGGATGGCTGAACAGCAGGTTCTCTCGGATCGAGCCGGGAAGAACCGGCGTCTCCTGCTCCACGTAGGACAACCGGGCTCGTACCTCGTCGATGGTCAGCTCGTCGTACGGGGTTCCGCCGAGCCTGATCTCGCCGGCCTCGGGCGTCAGGAAGCGCAGGATCAGCGAGAAGACGCTGGTCTTGCCCGCCCCCGACGGTCCGACGATCGCGGTGTGTCCACGCGCGGGCACCTCGAGGTCCATCCCGCGCACGGCCGGCTCCCTACCCGGTGCGTATCGTGCTGTGACGCTGCGGAATTCGAGGGCCGGAGCGGGCGCACGGGTCTTCTCCGACCGGTTCGATGCCGTCTCCCCTTTCTCGGTGACCAGGTCGTCGATCTGGCGAATACGGGCCGCCGCGGCCATACCGGCCTGCAGTGCGGTGATGTTCGTGGCCAGTGTGGACACCGGGCCCATCACCTGGAATGCGTACAGCAGAAACGCGATCAGGCTGGACACGGCCAGCGCTCCGGTACTGACGCGATAGCCGCCGAGGCCGAGGATTCCGATGATCGCCAACTGCACTCCGCCTCCGGCGAACGTCCATGCCAACGCGGAGATCTTGACCGCCCTGACGCTGTGCTGAGCGGAGATTCGCGCCTCGGAGATGACTCGCTCCGATTCGCGGGCCTCGGCCCTGCTGGACTTGACGGTCCGAATCGCCCGCAGCGTGCCGTCGAGAATTCCGCCGAGGCGGCCCACTGCCTCCTGGGATTGCCGCTGTGCGACGGCGATCGGAGGCATCAGGCGAGCGAACAGCACCGCGATCGCAATGATGGCCACGGCGATCGCGCCGAGCAGCACCAGATCCAGCACGGCCATGAGAATCAGTGCGCCGACGAGGCCGACCACACTGTTGACTATGGCCACCAACGCATTCGAGGTGGCCTCGCGTAGCAGAACGGTGTCGGAGGTGACCCGGGTGACGAGTTCTCCGGTGGGCCGGGTGCCCAGACTTCCGACGGTGGCACCGAAGTACTTGCGCACGATGGACTTACGGGCGTCCAGGACCACGCGTTCGGCCAGGACCCCCAGCACGATCCACTGCAGATACAGAACCAGTGAGCCCACCACGAGCAGACCGACCAGGATCAGCACCGGCATCACCAGGGACGAGTCGGTGCCGAGACCGTCGAGCACTCCTTTGGCGACCATCGGCGTCGCCAGGGCTGCTCCGGTGCCGATCAGACCGAGTGTCATGCCGAGCGAGAGAGTCCGGCGGTGCGGGCGAACGAACTGCCACAGCACGCGCAGATTCGGGACCGTGATCTTCTTCTTCTCTGCCGTAGCGATCTGCACGTCGACCATGGCACCAGTGTGCCGGATCGGGCGGTGGGGTCTAGGTCGCGTTCCAGATCATGTGCACGGTCGTACCGTCCTGGTCCGAGGTGACGGCGGCGCTGTCGGCCAGCGCCCGCATCAGCGGCACACCACGCCCGCGGTTGGGATCGGAGTTGTGCGATGCCCAGTCCCCGCGATCGGTCACCCGCACTTCTATCCGACCCTCCGCGGCACATGTGACCCGAATGTCGAGTGTCCCGCGATCGGTGTGGTCTCGATACGCGTGCTCGACGCTGTTCGCTATCGCCTCGTACGTGGCCAGCACCACGTCGTACGCACGATCGGGGTCGACGCCCACATTGCCCAACCAGTCACCGAGCTCACGACGAAGCTCCGACGCTCGATCCGCATCGGCAGGTTCACCGGTGAACAGCAGTTCTTCCATTCGCGCACCTGCCGTCGAGATCGAGCTGTCGGTACGTGAGTCGTCACCTCCGAAGAGAGTCGCCATCATGAATCCCGTCTACCCAAAAGTTCAGGATCTACCCGCATGAATTGCAACGAATGCTTCGTCGACCGTTGCATAGATTCCGAACACCTCGTCCAAACCGACGAGAGTGAGAGGCCGTCCGGTCGCCGGACCGTCCGCGACCACTGCAAACCCGGCCCCGCCGCCGAGCTGCTGATGCGTCGACGCCAGCAGAGACATGCCCGCGGAGGCGAGAAATCCCACATCACTGAGATCGATCACCACAGCAGTCGGCGATTTCTCGAGCACGAGAGCGACCGACTCGGACAGATCGGGAGCAGTCACCAGATCCAGTTCACCGGACACCGCCAGAACGACGTCCTGGTCACGCCATTCCACGATCACATCGAAGTGCTGGGGCCCGAGGCCCATGTCGTCCGCAGTCACACGAAGACTTTACCTCGCCTCCCCCTGGCGGACTTTCTCCCGATCGGCCGACCGACCCGACTCCCGTTAGGCTCGCTTCGGTGATCGAGGGACTGCACAGCGCGAACCGTCGCGAATCTCGCCGTCGTTCGGCCGGCGAATACGTCGCGGTCACGGTCGGCGGCGCGGTCGGTGCGGCGTTGCGGTACGAGGTCTGGACGTGGCGGGCATCGCCGAGGTGGCTGCTGGTGAGCACCTTCGGAGTGAACGTGTTCGGATGCCTCGTCGTCGGTGCGGCGTTGGGGTATCTGTGGGGCCGACCGGCTCCGGTTGCCCGTGCAACAGTGTTCGGGCTGGCGTGCGGGTTCACCACGTTCGGTCTGTACGCATTCCACGCCGTGACGCATCGTGGTGCATGGAATTCGGTTGTCTATCTGCTGGCCACACCGGTGGTGGCGCTCGTCGCGATGGCATTCGGCGCGGCGATCACGAGGCCGAGGACGGGCAGCGCTCGATGACGACGATGCTCCTGGTGGCCGCCGGAGGCGGACTCGCTGCGCTCGGGCAGTTCGTGTTCTCGCACACGATCAGGTCTCGGCGACGGTTGTCCGCACTGAATCTGGTGGCGTGCGCGGCCTTGGGACTGGTGTTCGCGCTCGATCCACCGGACCGGTTTCGTTCGCTCGTGGGCGTCGGATTTCTGGCCTCGGTGGCTCCGATGGCCACCGTGGTGCTGGCCACGCTTCGGCTCACTCGGGATCAGCAGTATCGCAGCGCTGCAACGTTCGTCGCGGCGAATGTGGTGGGCGGTATCGCCGCGGTGATGTTCGGGTTCCTGGCGTGGAAGTCCGGGATCACGCTCTATCACAAGATCGTCTGACTCGGATCCGTCAGTCGCTCGTCGAGTCCTCGCACGACCCTTGCAGTCCGGCCTTGACGAATCCGGCGATCTGATAGAGGTAGGTGAATTCCCATTCGACGAGGGAGAAGTCGTACGAGCGTGGCGTCGGACGCATGGTGACGGTGCCGTCGAAGCATCGATCGAAGATGTAGCGGGCGCGCGGTAGGTGATATCGCCAGGTGACGACGATGACGTGGTTCCACCCGCGTTCGCGGGCGAGTTCCTGGGTGAAGATGGCCTCTCCGCGCGTGGTCGACGGCACCGGCGGGATACACAGCACCTCGAACTTCTGTGACGATGTGGCACACGCCTTCTTCATGGTCGAGTCACCGGATCCGTAGGGGTCGGAGAGCACAACCGTCTTCGCCAGACCCTGTTCGGCGAGCGAGATTCCGTAGGCCTCGCGGCCGTCGTGTTCACCGCCCAGTACGACGATCGCGTCGGCCGTGGTCAGCGGATCGACGCGAGCCTTGGTGAACGTGACGTATCCGCCGACACCGATCGCGGACACCAGGACAACAGGGATCGCGAAGGCGAGAAACAGCAGCAGGCGTCCGCGGAACACCTCCCCAGGTTAGGGAAGGCGCTCCGCGGGCGCGCGGTCAGCGACTCACATCACTCACTCGGCTGCGGAACCGTGACGTTGCAGTCGGTCACCTCGGGGTTGATACCGAAGTAGTTGAGCGGGCCTGCGACGACGGTCAGCGCAATGGTGCCTGCGCCTGCGCAGTTCTCCGGTGCGCTCTCGAAATCTCCGCGCTGGTACGACGCGAATGCGCCGATGATCAACCAGACGAGAACGATCAGTGTTACGAACCTCATGGTGCCCCCTTAGGCGGTCAGCCGCCGTTCGGCTGTCGGGAGCCAGGTATGTCCGATTGTCGCAGTCTTCAAACTGTGTCTAGTCGTTCTGCCTGGCCAACGTCTGCGACAGGTAGTCGCTCAGTGCCTGTTCCTGGACGCGATCGAGGGCGCGAGCGAGTTCTGCCTGTGCCGATTTCATCGCCAGTGCGCGCATCTTCTCGAACATCTCGGTCGTCTCGGCCACCTCCCCCGATTTGGGGAGCCAGCCGGGACCGTGTTGGTTGATCAAGTGGTCGGTCACGCTGCCCACCATCGACTCGGCGATGGCGTTCATCTTCGAGGCGGTTCGTTCGTGCTGGTCGAGCAGTTGTTCCAGGGTGAAGCCGTACTGGCTCAGATCGACGAACACCTCGAGGAGGGTGGGGTCGAGAATCTCGCATTGGTCCCCGTCGATTCTGATCAGTTTCGCTTCGATCAGTCGGGCAACGATGTCGTCGTTGTCCTCGCCGAGAAATTGCGCGATCAGTTCGACGGGAATGATCGTGGTCTCGGCCGACGACCACTTGCGAGTCACGATTTCCTGCAGGCCCAGTATCTCTTCCAGGTCCTTGCCCTGCTCCCAGCCCGAGAGGAAATCCGCGATGTGCGCCGAGGTGAAACCCCGCTGGAGCAGCGAGTCGATCACTTTCAGTCGCGTCAGGTGATCGTCGTTGTAGATGCCGACTCGTCCTCGGAGCGTGGGCGGCGGCAGCAGACCGCGTTCCTGGTACGCCCGCACGTTGCGAGTGGTCGTCTTGGCCTCTCGGGCCAAGTCGTCGATTCGATACTCCACCGAGCTCCCTACCTCCGCCGCGCGTCGACCCACAGGATATACGTCGACGACGCGGCGGAAGGTGGACCCGAACCCGAACGTCATCGCGACGGAAGCATGCTCTCGTGCAACGCGTTCACCTGATGCGCCACGGTTTCGACCAGATCGAGTGCTCCCAGTTTGGCGTCGAGCATGGTCAGAACCTCCTGCACTCTCGCCAACGTCACCGCCACCTCGTCGAGAGTTCCGTCGACACGGCCGAGCACGTCGTCGACATTGCCGAGCGCCTTGTCGGCACGGCCGATCAGATCGGCCGGGTTCTTGGGTAGAAATCCCATGGTCGCTTCTTTCTCGAGTATCAGGAGTGGGCGACGGCCCGTAGCGGTTCCCGCGGCCGTTCGACGCGGCGCGGGACCATCGTGAAGTCGCCCTGCTCGACGTCTCTGAGCTGGTTGACGTACTGGGTGGCAAAACCGGGGAACATGGTTGCGTTGAAGCCGTCCTCGGTGAGATACCAACTGCTGCAACCCGAATTCCAGGTCGTCTTGGCCAGCTTGCGCTGCATCTCCTCGTTGTACGCATCCTGAACGTCCTGGCGCACGTCGGCGCTGTGCAGATTGCCGTCGAGAACCAAGGAGATCGCCTCGACGAGGTAGTCGATCTGGGCCTCCATGTACACCAGGGCAGAGCTGTGCCCCGGTCCGGAGTTCGGGCCGAAGGTGAAGTACATGTTCGGGTAGCCCGACACAGCGATGCTCTTGTACGCCTTGGCCCCAGCGCTCCACTCGTCGGCCAGCACCCGACCGTCGCGTCCGGTGATCGGGATCGGCGTCCCGGTGTTGGACACGTCGAATCCGGTGGCGAACACGATGGCGTCGAACTGATGCTCGATGCCTTCCACGGTGCGAATGCCCTTGGGCGAGAGCGTTGCGATCGGCCATGTGACCAGCGTGCAGTTCGGCTTCTGCAATGCCGGGTAGTAATCGCTGGTCATCAACAGTCGCTTGCAGCCGGCCCTGAACCGCGGAGTCAGCTGACGCCGCAGCCATGGATCGCGAACCTGACGCCGCAGATGGGCGCGACCGACCAGTTCGACGATGCGGGTCAACGGGGTCTTCCAGACGACACCGAGGGCGACGGACTCGTGGCCCCAGAACCACAGCGAACGCGCCATGGTCTGGGCCTGCGGATACCGAGCGTACCGACGCTTGGTGCCGCCCTGTGTCTTTCGGTTCACTCTCGGCAGCGTCCAACCGGGCGTGCGCTGGAACACCTTCACCGTGTCGGCGATCTTCACCAGTTCCGGAACGATCTGCACCGCGCTCGCCCCGGTTCCGACCACGGCGACCTTCTTACCCTCGAAGTCGTAGTCGTGATCCCACCGAGCACTGTGGATCTTGCGCCCCTCGTAGGTGTCGATGCCCCGGATGTTCGGCAGGCTGGCATTGGCGAGCGGCCCCGACGCCATCACCACCGTGCGCGCTCGAACATCGGGGTACCCGTCGATGCTCAGGTGCCAATGCCCGGCCGCCTCGTTCCAGATGATGTCGACCACATTGTGCCCGAATCGAATACGCGACTCGATGTCGAACTCGTCCACCATCGTGTGGATGTAGTCGAGAATCTCACCGCTACCGGAGTAGGTGTGCGACCAGTTCGGATTCGGCGCGAAGCTGTACGAGTACAACCTGGACGGGATGTCGCAGGCTGCGCCCGGATAGGTGTTGTCGCGCCACGTTCCCCCGACCGCACTACCGCGTTCGAGGATGACGAAGTTGTCGATACCTTTGTTGCGCAGTCGGATAGCGGAACCTATTCCGGCGAAGCCTGCACCGACGATCACCGCGTCGAGGACACCTTCGCGCGCATCGAGCTCGCTCATGCGACGGGCTCGTAGGTCAGTTCCTTGGCCCAGGTCGGCTCGGAATTGAGAGTCTTGCTCGGGTACCGGCGAGTGAGCTTCACCAGGCCGTCCGCCAGGAGGTGATACGGGTGCTTGCGATTGATGACGATGCTGCCGTGCCACTGCACTATTCGGTACATCGGCACACGCAGTGCCTCGGGGCTACGCTGCCCGACACTGCGGAATCGCTTCATCGCGGTGTACAGGCGCTCCTCGTCGACGCCCATCTCGACGATGTTGTCGCGCATCTTGTTCAGCAGCGGGATGTACCGCAGCGTGCCGACGATGAGGGCCGGGTTCATCCATGCGCCGACGGTGTCGACCAGAATCTTGCGCATCCGCGAATGCCCGAGAAGCTCGATCACGGCGAAATCGACTGCCAGATGCCGTGATTCGTCGGAGTTGATCTTCTTGAAGACTGCCTGACACACCGGATCGTCGATCTCGTCCATGATGAACTTGACCAATGCACCGTCCAGCGCGACCTCGAGCATGGGAATCACGGTTCCCAGCACGGCCAGAGACAACCCGTCCGAGTGCTTGTCGAGCCAGTCGATGACGAGCTTGACGTTGATGTTGGGCTCGGGCATCTCGTCACCGTCGAGCATGCCCCAGCGTCGCATGAGAGCGAGCTCGGCATTGGCGTGCTTCTGTTCTTCGGCGTGGAAGTAGCGGTAGATCTCTGCCAGCGTCTCGTTCGGGGCCTTGAGCGCCATGGCCGCGAAGCCCCGAGCGCCGACGTTCTCGATCCACATCAGATCGGACATGAAGGGCTTGAGCTTGGCGTGCAGTTCCGGACTGATGGTCTCCGCACCCGGACCGTCCCAGTCGATATCGGCCAGCGCCCATTGACGGTCCTTGATCTTGGTCAACATGTCTTCGAAATCCATTGCCATGTCAGGCTCCTGTGGTTGTCGAGGTGAGGGATTCGTTCTTCGCCGGCTCCTGCTCGGCGGGCATCACACGATTGAGCAACCCGAGAAAACGCACGTACACCGCGGGCAGCAGTCTCTTGAATCGCCAGACGGCCTTGGCGTCGAACTGGGGAACGACGTAGAGCCGACCCTTGTCGAAGGCATCGAGTGTTCGGGCAGCGATCTTGTCCGGTGAGCGTCCGGTCCAGCGCATCGCGAACTCGGCCAGCCGGGACGAACTCGCGGTGATCCGGCCGTCGACGGCAACGTTGGTCTTGACGAACGTGGGGCACAGAACCGATATCCGCACACCGGTACCCGACAGTTCCGCCGCCATTGTCTCCGACAGCGACATCACCGCGGATTTGCCGACGTTGTAGGGACCCATCAGCGGCGCGGCGGCAAAGCCTGCGGCGGAGGCGACGTTGATGATTCCGCCCTCACCGGCTGCCCGCAGCGCAGGCGTGAACACCTCGCAGCCGTGGATCACGCCCCACAGGTTGATCCCCAGAGCCCAGTTCCAATCTTCGAAACCGATGTCTCCGACGGGCTTTCCGCCGATTCCGACGCCTGCGTTGTTGATGAGCACCGTGGTGGGTCCGTCGAATTCGACGCCGGCACGAAGCGCCAGTTCCTCGACGTTCTCGCGTACCGACACATCGCACTCGACGGCGTATCCGGTGGCACCGAGGGCGTTCACCATCGCTACCGTCTCCTGTGCGCGCGGCAACGAGATATCGGCGCACATGACGGCTCCTCCGCGTCGAGCCAGCTCGAGAGCGAAGGCCCGGCCGATGCCGCTGCCTGCGCCGGTCACTACCGCTCTCGACCCGTACGAGGGTTTTCCGGTCTTGCTTCTCATCGACCTACCTGTTCCTTCGAATCATGGTGCACTACTTGGTTGTCGAGTGTGTGGACGATGAACTCGGCTGCATGCTCGAGCGCGTGAGCGGCCTCGGGGATCAGCCGCGGGAGAGCTTGGAACACGTGCATCTGGTCGGGCCAGATCTCGAGTTCGCTTCGTCCGCCTGCCGCCTCGATCATCGTGTGCAGGTGCCGCGCATCGCCTCGCAGCATCTCGGTTCCGCCCACCTGGATGAGCGTGGGCGGTAGATCGCGCATGCGGGCGAGATCGAGCCGTAACCGCGGGAGGCTCGAGTCGTGACCGTCCGTGTAGAGCGCCACCAGTCCTCGCGCTGCCTTCGCCGAGATCATCGGATCCTTGCGCGTGGGCTCCATCCGCGCCGAGAGCTCGAAGTCGAGATCCACCAGCGGCGAGAACAACACCATTGCGCCGGGCTGCGGCGTTCCGGTCCGGTCGTTCTCGATGAGCAGGTCGGCGGCGAGGTGACCGCCGGCGGAGTCCCCGGCGATGACGATGTTCGCCGCGTCGTACCCCTGGCCGAGTAGCCAGCGGTAGGCGGCTTCGAGGTCGTCGGCGGCGGCGGGAAACGGGTGTTCCGGGGCCAACCGGTAGTCGACCGTGAACACGGGCAGGCCGGTCGAGCTGGACAATCGCGCGGTCAGGCCACGATGGGTCCGTGCCGAACAGATGACGTATGCACTGCCGTGGATGTAGAGAATCACCCGGGGTCCCGGGGCCAGTCCGGGCGCGCGTACCCATTCCCCGCGCACCGGGCCGTCGGCGACGAGGTCCACTCTCGTTCCCTTCGGAACGGGACCGAAGAGGTTCATCGAGGTGGCGACGAGGCGTCGGGAGAACTCTATGCCGCCTCGGGACGTCGGAAGCAGGTTGATGATCGGACGCAGAGTCAGCCGAGTCATCAAGGCAGCCAGCCGAGTTCGTCGGGAACCCGCCGCGAAGGCACCGCGAGGCAGGTAGTCGTGGTTTGTGGTGGAAGTCACCTCGTCACCTTCACTGGCTATTCGCCATTTGTCAATGGCCTATTAATTAGTGGTCCAGTGTGCAAGAGTGACGACCGACACAACGAAGCCAGCCGGAAGGAGGGAGTACGTGACGATGTTCGGGAACGCAGCACCGGCAGACCTCGATGCGTCTGCCGTCGGTCACGAGGACAGAATCTTCGAGTTGGAGATCGCCGAGGTGACCCACGAAACCGAGGATGCGATCTCCCTCGGCTTTGCGGTTCCCGCGCACCGGGAACCGCACTTTCGGTACGAGCCCGGGCAATTTCTCACCCTCGAGATTCCGTGCACCGACGGCGGCTCGGTTGCCCGCTGCTATTCCTTCTCCAGCTCCCCGGTACGCGACCCGTACCCCACCGTGACCGTGAAGCGAATCCAGGACGGGGTAGCGTCACACTGGTTGCACGACAACGCTGTTCGCGGGATGCGGCTCAAGGCATTGAAGCCGTCGGGCATGTTCGGACCCGAGAACTGGGACGTCGACTTCGTCCTTCTGGCCGCAGGCAGCGGAATCACCCCGATGATGTCGATCATCAAGACCGCCCTGTTGCGGCACGACAACCGGATCACCCTCGTCTATGCCAATCAGAACCGCGACTCGGTGATCTTCGCTGAGCAACTGACCGAACTGCAGTCTCGCTTTCCCGAACGACTCGAGGTGCACCACTGGTACGCCTCGGAATCGGGGTTGCCCACCGCTGCGGGACTGGCCTCGACGGGCGCGACCGTTCCGGCCGACTGCGAGGCATTCCTGTGCGGTCCCCCGCAGTACATGAACGTCGCCGAGGAGTGGCTCGACCGCACCGGCACGGTCGCACGTAGAACGCATCGAGAGGTCTTTTCCTCCTTCGACTCCAACCCGTTTCGGGACGACAGGACCGCAACTGCTCACGAATCGGATGCGAACTCCGTCACCGCTCGGGTCGAGATCGACGGGACCGAGACCGAGTTCGCCTGGAGTGCGGGCACCAAGCTTCTCGACCGCCTCCTCGAACTCGGTCTGGACGCGCCGTACGTCTGCCGCGAAGGAACCTGCGGCGGCTGCGCCTACACGCTCACCGAAGGCACCGTGACGATGCTCGCGAACGAGACGCTCG
Organism: Rhodococcus sp. 14-2496-1d; assembly: GCF_002259365.1. Lineage (NCBI taxonomy): Bacteria > Bacillati > Actinomycetota > Actinomycetes > Mycobacteriales > Nocardiaceae > Rhodococcus > Rhodococcus sp. 14-2496-1d. The sequence goes on from NZ_NPFV01000009.1 coordinate 174,344, forward strand.
ACGAGCACGAGATGGAACACGGGGTGCGATTGGCATGTCAGTCCGTGCCCGAGTCCCAGACGGTCCGCGCGGTGTTCGACCGCTGATGCCCAACGCGATGGGCCGGATGGCCTCGAATTACCTTCGGCAGCACCCCGTTGTCGCGATCTCCACTTTCGGCCGCCAGATGGGGATGGGTGTCAGGGCCGGGAGATCACTGACCTCGGACATCGTCCACCGGACGTTTCCCTTCTCCGAATTCATCCGCCAATGTGCGTTCATGGCAAGCACATCGGTCATCCCGACCTTGCTGGTCGCGATCCCCTTCGGAGTCATCGTGTCGGTTCAGGTCGGTGCCATCGCAGGCCAGGTCGGTGCCACCTCGTTCGCCGGTGCCGCGAACGGTCTCGGCATCATCCGTCAGGGCGCGCCGTTGGTGACCGCGCTGCTGATGGCCGGGGCGGTCGGGTCGGCGGTGTGCGCGGACCTGGGTTCTCGCACGATCAGGGACGAGATCGACGCCATGGAAGTCATGGCCATCTCGCCGTTGCAACGACTCGTCGTGCCACGATTGGCCGCCGCGATGCTGGTCAGTGTGTTGCTCTGCGGCAGCGTCTGCTTCGTCGGATTCATCACCGGCTACATGTTCAACGTGTTCGTTCAGTCCGGTACACCGGGTAGCTATCTGGGTACTTTCGCGGCCTTCGCCACCATCGGTGATCTGGTGCTGGCTCTGATCAAGTCCGTCGTCTTCGGCGCGATCGTGGCAATAGTGGCCTGCGACAAGGGGTTGACCACTCGCGGTGGACCCGGTGGTGTGGCCAACTCGGTCAACGCGGCCGTGGTCAGTTCGGTGATCCTGCTCTTCGCTGTCAACGTCCTGTTCGCCCAGCTCTACACCATCGTGTTCCCGGCTCGGTTGATCTGACATGGCCACTCGCTACACACCGCCGCTGCTACGCCCCCTCGTCGGCGCGGCGAACGCCGCCGTCGCCGCACCGACGCGCGCCCTGGCCACGTTGGGCCACCAGGCGACCTTCCTGAGCCGATCCGTGGGATCGATGCCCTACACGGTGCGGCGGTACCGGCCCGAGCTGTGGCGTCTGCTCTCGGACGTGAGCTGGGGAAACGGTGCCATCGTCGTCGGTGGCGGCACCATCGGAGTGATCGTTCTCCTCGGAGCCTTCGCCGGAGCCACCGTCGGCATCGAGGGCTACACCGCGCTGAATCTTCTGGGCATGGGCCCGTTGACCGGAGCAGTGTCCGCGTTCGGGACCACCCGAGAACTTGCTCCTCTGATCGCTGCCATCGGGTTCGCAGCCCAGGCCGGTTGTCGCTTCACCGCACAACTGGGTTCGATGCGAATCGGTGAGGAGATCGACGCGCTCGAGTCACTCGCGATCGACCCCTTGGCGTACCTGGTCAGCACCCGAATGATGGCCGCCGTCATCGCAATTCTGCCGCTGTACGTTCTCGGACTGAGCGCGAGCTACCTCACGGCTCAAATCGTGGTCGGGGTGCAGAGCGGCCAATCCGCGGGCACGTACCTGCACTACTTCCATTCGTTCCTGTCCGTCCAGGACGTCCTGTACTCGGTGACCAAAGCTGTTGTCTTCGTTCTTCTCACGACGATAATCCAGTGCTACTACGGGTACTACGCGTCCGGCGGCCCCGAAGGAGTCGGGGTGGCGGCAGGCAAGGCGATTCGCACCAGCATCATCGTCGTCATCTTCGTCAATACGTTGATGACCCTTGCGATGTGGGGATCCGATCCCGGCATCAGGATCTCGGGATAGGGGCCCGGATGTTCGATGTGGGAGGGCGCGCACCGTCGATGTCCGCGCTCGTGATCCGGGGCCTGTGCGTGTTCCTGCTGTTCAGCACCATCGCAGGGCTACTGCTGGCGCGCTACACGGGTGTCTGGCGCAACACCGTCGACGTCGTCGCGTCGATGTCCACACTCGGAGACGGTCTGCCGCAGAATGCGGACGTCAAGTTCCGCGGAGTTCTGGTCGGCGCGGTTGCCGGGGTGGACAGCGATCCCACTGGCAACAGCACCGTGGAAATTCGGTTGAATCCCGCACGCGCCGAGACGATCCCGGACACCGTCACCGCGCGGGTCGTGCCCAGCAACATCTTCGCCGTTTCCTCGATCGAACTGGTGGACACCGGCGGCGGACGGAGCATCGAGGCGGGCGCAACCATTCCTGGCGACGCCTCACAGGAAACGCTCGAACTGCAGACCGCGATGACGAGTCTGCGCAACGTGCTGACCGCAGTCGACCCCGAGAAGTCGAGTTCGGTGCTGTCCACGCTCGCCGACGCTCTGGACGGCCGCGGTGAATCGATCGGCTCCACCATCTCGACAGCCAGTGAGTACCTGACCACACTCCGAGCCGAAATGCCGGATCTCACTTCCGATATCGACCTGCTCGACACCTCGATCGGCAGCCTGAGCAGAACGGCACCGCTGTTGTTGGACACCTTGGAAAGTTCGCTGATTCCCGCGGCGACCATTGCGGAGAAGCGCGATCAGCTGACGCAATTCCTGACCAGCGCGGCCGGTTCCACGTCGAGTCTCGACGCGGCGCTGGCACCCAACCTGTCCGGGGCGATTTCGTTGGTTCGAGACCTGGACCCGGTCATGGGAGCTCTGGCCGTCAACGGAGACGACCTTCCTGCCGGTGTGCGGGAGTTCGGCCGAACGTTGGAAGGCTTCAACCGCGCCTTCACCGGCCCCAACGGGCGACTGATCTGGTCGATCGACATCACCGCCACCCCATTCACTCCGTACACCCGGGAAGACTGCCCCCGCTACGGCGACATGGCCGGAGCCAGCTGCTCCACTGCACCGCCGTCGCGAGCCTCGGGCGGCGACGCGCTGGGCGGCACGAGTGTTCCGGCGGAGGGAATCTCGTACTCGCCGGGCAACATCGGATCCGTCGGCAGCGACGAGGAGAAGGCCGCAATCGGCGATGTGCTCGGTAGGCCGGCCGATCCCACCTCGATCATTCTCCTCGGGCCGCTGCTGCGCGGGCAGACCATCGCGATCGACAACGCCGATCCGGTCGGTGCACCATGACGTCGATTCGCAGGCCCCTGATCGGATTCGGCATCTTCATGGTCTTGGCCATCGCGGTGACCACGCTGATCTGGACCACCCTCGGCCGTTCGGTGGCAGGTGAAACCGATACGTACGCTGCGCTTTTCGAGGATGCATCAGGGCTCCAGAGCGGCGACGACGTCCGGATCGCCGGTGTGCGCGTGGGCAAAGTGGAGAATGTGTCGCTCGACGGAAACACCGCACGAGCGCAATTCGTCCTCGAGCGCGGCCAGACCGTGTACGAGAACACTACGATCTCGATCAAGTACCAGAATCTGATCGGTCAGCGCTACCTCGCCCTCGACACCACCGGGCAATCCACCGGTACGGTCGAGCCGGGTGCAACCATCGGGATCGAGCGCACCGAGCCGTCGTTCGACGTCTCCGCTCTCCTCAACGGCTTCCAACCACTGTTCAGCGTGCTCGACCCCCAGCAGGTCAATTCGTTGTCCGAGTCCATCGTTGCCACCCTGCAGGGAGACGGCGTCTCGATCAGCACTCTGGTGGTGCAAAGTGCGTCGCTGGCAGCAGAATTCGCGGAGAAGGACGAAATACTCGGTCTGATCGTAGCCAACCTGGGCGAGGTACTGGCCGAGGTGGCCGATCGCGGTGACGATACGACGGCTCTCATCGAATCCACGCAGAGATTGATGACCGATCTCAATGCGCAAGCAGAACCTCTGGCCACCGCGGTGCGCACGATCGGAGATTCCGCCGGTCCCGTCGCCGAGATGGTGGACGACGTACGGCCGACGCTCTCGGGCACCATCGATCGACTCGGCGCGACCACCGATCTCGTGAACCGCGACGGCGCGCAACTGAGCACGTCCATCGGGATGCTGCCCTCGGTGCTCTCGTCGTTCTCGCGCATCACCGAGAACGGAAGCTTCATCAACATGTACGTCTGCAATCTGGACGTCAGTTTCGCCGGACTTCTTTTCCCACCAGGTGTTTTCAGTCGAGTCGGCGGCACCGCACAGTCGGAGGTCTGCCTCGAATGACGTCGCTATCGGCCCGCGTTCGGGCCTCGACCCGGGCGATGCCCCGTGACTTCTGGCGCGGTATCGCCGGATGCGTGGCAATCGTCCTGATCTTCGGTGCGGTGCTCGGCTATCAGCATGCAGGCATCGGCGATCGGACCGTCGACGTTCTCTTCGCTCAGTCCGCCGGGCTGCGGAGCGGTGACGACGTCCGCATCGCCGGAGTCTCCGCCGGGAAGGTCGATTCTCTTGCGCTGGCAGGCGATCACGTTCACGTCGTGCTCGATGTGGACGACTCCGTCGAGTTGGGTTCCGAGACGAAAGCCGAGATCAAATTGTCCACCATTCTGGGGTCGCGCTACGTCTCACTCACACCGGACGGCGACGCCCCGCTGGGTGATCGTCCGATCGAGCTGTCGCACAGCACAGTTCCCTTCGATCTGCAGAAGGCGATCCAGACCGGTACACCGGTGATCGAGCAGATCGATGCGAGAACGATGCGCGAGTCACTGACCACGGTTGCCGATCAACTCGAAGGCACTCCCGAACTGACCGGTCAGGCACTGGACAGCATCTCGGCCCTGTCGAGGGTGATCGCCGATCGAGAGGATCAGATAGCGGCGCTGCTCGACGATGCAGATCGGGTGACGGCGCGATTGTCGGACAACAGTGCCGCCCTGATGTCGATGCTGGGCCAAGGTGCGGCTCTCGCAAGCACCATCGCCGCGCAGCGGGGCGCGGTGGCGAACTTGCTTGCCTCGACCGATGCGCTCACCGCCCAGCTCGACACCGTGTTCGCCGAGAACCGTGCTGCGATAGACCCGTTGATCGGGCAATTGACTGCGCTGAGTCAGGGTCTGGCCAACAACGACGACACGCTGCGGCGGGTGTACGAAAGTCTGCCGGTCACCGTGCGGCAGATGACGAACGCCTTCGGCAACGGTCCCTACGTCGACATCGCCACTCCGTGGTCGCTGCTGCCGGACAACTGGTTGTGTTCGGCCCACGTGGTTCAGGGTTGCCGATGAGAGCCGGGATTCGGGTCGCCACGGCCGTATGCGCGTCGGCTGTGCTGCTGACGAGCACCGGCTGCGGCATGCCTCGACCGCTCTCCTCGGCGACCGGTTCGACCATCACCATCACCGCCGATCTGGAGAACGCGGCCGGACTCTACGAGGGAAACGAGGTTGCGGTGTTGGGCATGTCGGTCGGAACAGTCGACAGCATCGAGGCGCAGGGTTCGCACGTACGCATCAGCATGACGGTCGACGAATCGGTGCAGTTACCAGCCGATCTGGACGTGGCGACCATCTCGACGTCGGTGGTGACCGATCGGCATGTCGAGTTGACGCCACCGTATTCGGGAGACGGGCCGGTTCTCGAGGACGGGGCGCATGTGCCCCTCTCCCGAACGCACGTACCCGTCGAGATCGACAGGGTGCTCGACGCCGTCACCGAGCTGTCGGCCACTCTCGCGGACAGCAGCGACGGCAATCGGCCGATCGCAGATCTACTGGCGGTGACGAACGAGGGATTGACGGGAAACGGGGCCAAGATCCGGTCCACTCTCGACGATCTGTCCGCAGCGTTGGCGGTCGGGGTGGACAACAAGGACTCCTTGACCCGCCTGATCACCTCCGTCAGTGAGTTGACCCGCGTTGCGGCAGAGAACGATACGCAGATTCGTGGTTTCTCGACGGACATGGCGCAGGTGATCGGTGAAGCAGGTGATCAGTCGGCCGCGCTCGGAGATACCGTCGCACAGATCAATCGGCTGACGAGTCGACTGACGGGCCTGATCGACGCGAATCGAGAGTCCTTTCCTGCACTGTTCGCCAACTTGGAGACCACGGTCGCGGGGCTGACCGACCACAGCCGTGAACTGTCGGAGACGATCGACACGGCACCGACGCTGTTCCGCAATCTCGAGAACGCCACCGATCCGGTCTCCAGAGCTCTGCGCGTCCACTTCCTCACCGACAGAACGCTGTTCGATACCGAACTGGTCAACGAGTTCTGCCAGCGAATCCAGTCGAAGTCGGAGGGCTGCCGTACCGGCCGCGTGTACGACTTCGGACCGGACTTCGGCATCTCGGCCGCGCTGCTGGGGCTGAGTCAGCCGTGAAGTACTGGACGATGCCGATCGCAGCGATCTCGGCGACGGCGGTTCTCACCGGCTGCAGTACCACCCTCGAGGACCTGCCGCTGCCGAGCCCGGGGGTCGGGGCCGACTCGTACCGCATCGACGCCGTTTTCACCGATGCACTCAACCTGCCTCAGCAGGCGAAGGTCAAACTCGGCGGGGTCGACATCGGTCAGGTCCAGGAGATCGACGCCGAGAACTACACGGCGCGGGTACAGATGGCCATTCGGTCGGGCGTGAACCTCCCGAGCGACGTACGGGCCGAACTGCGGCAGGCGACTCCGCTGGGAGATGTCTTCGTCTCTCTGTCTTCGCCCGGCACAGGTCCCGATACCCCTCGGCTGCAACCCGATTCGACCATCGATATCACCTCCACCTCCGCGGGTGCCAGTGTCGAGGAACTGCTCGCCTCGGCGTCGCTCGTCGTCAACGGCGGTGGGGTCAGCAGACTGCAGACCATCATCGCAGAACTGGACACCGCGATCGACGGTCGGAGCGCCGACGCGTCGAACATTCTCACCGAGCTCACCGCCACGGTGACGGACCTGAACGAGCGCACCGATCGAATCGATTCGATGCTGGACCGAACGCAGGAGCTCAGTTCGATTCTCGGTGCCAGAACCGACGCGATAGACGCGGTCGCACAGCAGCTACCCGAACTCACCCAGACGCTGGCCGACAACAGCAAAGGCATCACCGACGTCATCGCCGCCGCGGGAGGTGCGGCAGGCAAGCTCGCAACCTTCACCGACGAAACAGGTCCGGCGCTGCGTGATCTGTTGGTCGGCACCGAGCAGACGCTCTCGTCGGTCGCTGCGATCGGCGACGACCTCGACGTGGCCATGAAGCAACTCGAGCAGCTCGCACCGAAACTGGCCTCGAACACCAAGGGTAATTCCGTCGCGATCTATGTTCGGCTCTCCTGGCTGAGCCTGGCTGCGCTGGACGATCCGGAGAGCCATTGGCCGGGGGCCCAGGACGGCGAGGACTTCGTCGGCAGCCTCACCGACACGTTGAACCGTGTGTACGGTCGGGTGACCGGACAGGGACTCACTCCCGCGCCGACCGTCGAACTGCCGACCCCCACCGGCACCCCGTCTCCCGACGACACGGGGGCCGGCCGATGATACTGCGCCACTGGGTGACTCGACATCCTGTACTCGTCTCGAACACAGCACTCGCGCTCGTCCTTCTCGTGGGGGCGGCATACCTGACCGTCGGAGCGCTGCGCATCGATCCGCTCTCGGACGACTACCGCGTCACCGTGCGGCTCGACGGATCCGGTGGGGTGCAGACGAACGGAGATGTCTCCGTGCGCGGGCAACGAATCGGGCGAGTAGCTGCTGTCGACATCACCGTCGACGGTGTCGAAGCGCAACTGGACATCTCGGCCGGGCACCGCGTTCCGGCCGACGGCACCGTCGTGGTGGCAGCGCTGTCCGCTGCGGGCGAGCAGTACATCGACTTCCGCCCCGATTCCGACGATGCTCCGTACCTGGCCGACGGCGACGTGGTCGAACAGGATCGAACTGACACCCCGGTCCCCTTCGCCACGATGCTCGTGAGTGTCACCGATCTGGTGAGCCAGATCGACCCCGCGCAGCTGTCCTCGATCATCGACGAGCTCGATGCTGCGATGGCGGGTGGGCCCGCGGAACTGCAAGCGATCATCGACGGCGGCGGCGCACTGCTCACCGGTCTGGATTCCGTTCTTCCCGAAACGATCACCCTGATTCGCACCGGTCGGACGCTGCTGCAGACCGTCGGCGACATCGAACCCGATCTGACCCGACTCTCGATCGGCGGCACGGCGTTGGCGGAGCAGTTGTCTGCGTCGGACGCCGAGATACGCGCTCTGCTCGACGACACCCCTGCTCGACTCGATTCCGCCAAGGCGGCCATCGGGGAGAATCGCGATGCCGGCGGGGATCTTCTGAAGAACCTCGCCCGCATCGCCAGGGCCGCTCGCCTGCACACACCCGCGATCGAGGCCCTGTTCCCGGCGATGTCGGCCGGCGCAGGCGCGTTCGGGCTCGCCGGCCACGACAACCAGCTCAATGTCGTCGCCGACCCGTATCCGAGACCCACCTGCGACTACCTCAACCCCACTGTCTCGCCGTCCATCGCCGCGATGACTCCGCCGCTGAAGTACATGTACTGCAACAGCACCGACCCGGGGCTGCAGGTTCGGGGCGCGCAGAACGTTCCTCGTCCACCAGGCGACGACACCGGCGGTCCCCCCGCCGGCGCTACCGGGCAGGAGCGGACGGGCGGCTGACCGACCCCTCGACCGTCTTCCCAACGAAGGAGTACACATGACCGACCTGAGAACCGACGACCCGATATCCGACGAAAATCTGGACGAGATCCCCGAGGAGCCCGCGGTGCAGGCTCGCACACGTCGGCGACCGTCGGCAGTGGTGTCTGCTCTCGTGCTGGCGTTGATCGCCGCGATCGCCGGTGCGGGCGTCTTCGCGTACCAGCTCGAACACCGACGCTCGCTCGACACCTCCCGCGCCGAGGCCGTCGATACCGCTCGTACCTTCGCGATCACCCTGTTCACCTACAGTGCGGATACGTTCGACACCTACGTCGACGACGTATTATCTGGTGCCACTGGGTCATTGGCTGATACGTTTACCGAGACCAGCAGCGATTTGCAGGCGACTCTGGTGGAGGCCGGTGCCACATCGACGGCGCAGGTCCTCGACATCGCTGCGAAGTCCACGGCCGTCGACCGGGTGGAAGTGTTGGTGATCATCGATCAGACGGCCTCGAACGCCACGGTCACCGAACCCCGTGAGGCGGTGAATGCAGTGGTCATGACGCTCGAGAAGCAGGAAGACGGTAGGTGGTTGACCAGTGACGTCGCCAATCCCAGCTCCGCGCAGTAGTTCGGGCGACGCGTTCTCCGCGGGACCGTACTCGGACGGCCCGCCTCCCGAAGCCCTCGACATCGAATACCCGGACCTCACGCATTTCGGACTCGAGGAGTTGGGCCGCGCCGCCTGGATCACTGTGGTCCTCGTTGCTGCCGCTGCGATAGCCGTCATCCGATGGCCGGTGTCCTGGCTATCCAAACGCCGTCGCTTCACGGTTGCTCTCGCAGAAGGTGTGGTGAAGGGGTTCGAGGCGCTGGGGCCGACGTTCGTCAAACTGGGCCAGTTCATGGCCTCGTCGCCCGGCGTGTTTCCCCCGGCTCTGGCCGATGCATGTCTACGACTGCTCGACGGTGTCCCACCCGTCCCGGCGCACAAGGCTCGCCGCGCGGTCGAGCGCGACCTGGGCGGCAGCATTGCTGAGCTGTTTCGGTCGTTCGACGACGTGCCTCTCTCGGCCGCATCTGTGGCGCAGGTACACGCCTGCGTGCTACCCGACGGCCGCGAGGCGGTGGTGAAGGTGCAACGGCCGGAGATTCGACGTCGCATGCGGGTCGATCTCCGGGTCGCATACACCGGAGCCGCGTTGCTGGAGAGATTCTTCGAGTTCTTCCGTATAACGAATGCGACGGCCGTCGTCCGCGATCTCAACGACCTGACGGCCCAGGAACTCAACAGCGCAGCAGAAGCGCTGCGCCAGGAACGTTTTCGCGACAATCTGTACGTGTTCGGGGACAATTCCCACGTGATGGTTCCGGAGATCTTCTGGAGCCATTGCGGACCTCGGGTGATCTGTATGGAGCGAGTTCGCGGCACTCCGGTCGGCCGCATCATGTCGGACGGTCTGGCCACGGTCGACTCGGAGCTACAGCTTCGTCGTGGCGTGAAGGTCTGGCTGGAAGCCGTTGTGCTGCACGGGCCGTTCCACGGAGATGTGCACGCGGGCAATCTGTGGGAGCTGGACGACGGACGGGTCGGGTTCCTCGACTTCGGGATCGTCGGCGAGCTGCCCGAAGAGTGGCGCGACGTGTTGCGCGAAATGTTCCGTGCATCTCTGTTCGACGGTAATTACACCGAGGCTGCGCGACGCATCCGCATGCTGGGCATCACCGAGGGAACGACGTTGGGCGACAAACTGATCGGCCTCCAGTTGCGAAAGCTGTTCGAGCCGGTTCTCGGCCGAGGTGCCGGCCGACTGGATCTGAGCAGGCTGGTGGGGTCGCTCGTCGAGACCGGTAGGCGCTGGGGCGTCGCGACGCCGGAAGAGTTGGTCTTGTTCGGCAAACAACTGGGCTACTTCGAAAGATACTCGGCCACACTGGCTCCCGACTGGATACTGGGCCGAGATCTCTTCCTCTTCCGAAACATACTGCCCAACGAGGTCGCGGCCGCCGCCCTCGCGCGAAACATCACGCTGCCCGACTGACCGCCCTCACCTGGGCGCCATTCGGATCGCACCGTCCATTCGAGTCGTTTCCCCGTTGATGTAGTCGTGCTCGACCAACATCTGCACCAGCTGCGCGAACTCTTCCGGTCGCCCCAGTCGTGAGGGGAACGGCACGCTTGCCTCCAACGCGGCTCGATAACCGGCGTCCATACTCGCGAGCATCGGTGTGTCGACGGTGCCGGGGGCGATGGTGTTGACACGAATACCGAACTGCGCCAGATCACGTGCCGCCACGACGGTCATGGCATGGATGCCGCCCTTGGATGCGGCGTACGCGATCTGACCTACCTGTCCCTCGAATGCAGCGACCGAGGCAGTGTTGACGATCAGTCCTCGCTGTCGGTCGTCGTTCACGGGGTCGAGTGACTGCATCCGATCCGCTGTCAGCCGCATGACGTTGAAGGTCCCGAGCAGATTGACCGTCATCACCGTGCGAAAGATCTCGAGATCGTGGGGCCCGTTCTTCGACACTATGCGACCGGCCCACCCCACTCCCGCACAATTGACCACCACCCGTAGAGGAGGGGCAGAACCGGTCAGCGCGCTCAGCGCCGCCTGCACCTCCGCCTCACTGGTGACGTCTGCTGCGACCAAGGTGATGCCGTCGGGCACGCGGTCTCCGGCGCGTTCGATCGAGTAGGGCACATCGAGCCCCAGCACCTGTGCTCCGCCGTCGACAAGCCGGCGAGCAACCGCCGCACCGAGTCCCGACGCCGCCCCTGTCACCACTGCTGTCGTTCCTGAAATATCCATCGAAGATCCTCTCCGACGATCGCTCCACCCGACGCCGACTACCCGAGTTAGCACGCGCGACGGTGCGTCCAGTGCAACACGAGCCGATCAGAGGGGCCACAGTCGAAGCATGAGTAATGGCAGTGCCCAGTTGTGCACTTCGACAACAGACTCACATCATGTCGCGGGCGACGAGTGCAGCGTGCAGCGACGATGCCTCGCTGAACACCATGGGATTCAAGCCGGTCAATGCCTGCACTTTGCCCAGCCGGTAGGTCACCGAATTTCGATGCACGTGCATGCGGCGGGCAGTTGCGAGCTGATTGCAGTTCTCCTGGAGAAAGACTCGCAGAGTTTCCTCGAAAATCGGGTCGGCCGTCGACAGCGCGTCGACCAGCTCCGCGACGGCAGGAAGATCGGGCCCCGATGCCACGCCCAGGTATTCGACTGTCAGGTGCGCAAGATCGGCGACGAATTCGGGTCTGTCCAGTTTGTGTGCCGCACCGGACAGCCCTCGCGCCACGCGGAACGCGTCGGGCACACCGTGGGCGGTGGTCGACGCTGCAATACCTGCCCAGCACCGCACTGCCGCGGCGTCGTGCGCGAGTTCGAGCGCGTTCCTGAAATGTGCTGTGGCAGCCTCGCGTCCCTGCGACGACCAGTGCACCGCCACCCATCCGTTGAGGTCGAGTCGAATTCGCACATCGGGAATCGATTCGATTCCGGACTTGAATGCGGCGACCGACGAGCCGGCACCCGGTGAGCCTGCGAGCGTGAACACGGCGATCACGAAGCACGGGTGATCGATTTCGAATGGCCCCGTAGCCTCACCGGTGGCGAGTAGAGCGTCGACGGCCGCGCGGTCCCGCTCGCGTGCCTCGGCGCGAGGATCGGCCGACCGGTGCGCGGCTTGGGTGGCGATGAGGGTGACGACGTTGAAGATGTAGTCGGTGACCTTCGGCATCAGTTCGAGCAGGCCTTCGCGCTCGGACGGGTCGGATTCGGAGATGAACCGGCGCCAGAGGTCGGCGGACACCACCTGGTACGACCCGATCACCTCCTGCAGACTTGCCCCGTTGGCCAAGCGCGCCATAGCGAGTTCGGTCACCGGCCGAAGATCGTGCGCGGTCGGCATCTTTCCGCTCTCGATGAACGCCAACAGTGCTTTGACGTTCAACTCGATTCCGTCGAAGAATTCGTGTGCCACCAGCTCACTGGGCACACGACGATACGACGGTCCGCCCTGGCTTGCGTACCAACCGATGACTGCCGCAACGCGCTCGCTGACTGCGGACTCCGAACCTGGCACCGAATCGTCGTCCATCCGTTCACACTTCCACCCATTGGCACTATGCACAACAGTGGATGTTCAGCATCGTCGGATCGTCACTGTGCGGACGGTTCGAGCTGCAGTGAGATCGGTGGCACACCGAATTCACCCGTCTCATCGATGCGACGGAAACACCGAGGGGGCTCACGTTTCGATGTCCACATACCCAGCCTTGGAGTCCACAGTGCTGCGAGCTCGCCAGATCGCAGTCATGCAGCGCAGTGGAATCATCGATCTGAAGCGTCCGCTGCGCGTTCGGCAGAAGTCCAGAGCAGTGCGCACTCTCGGACCGATCGCCAGTGGAATCACCACCGGAGCCAGGTGGCACGGAGACCGGGTCGCGATCATCGACGATGCCGGTCCGTTGACCTATCGGGAGGTCGACCGTGCCACCAACGCCATCGCCCACAACTGGCATGCATGTGGCCTGAGCGAAGAATCGACCATTGCCGTGCTGTGCCGTGATCACCGCGGTTTGGTACTGGCGATGGTCGCCGCAGCCAAGCTCGGTGCCAGGCTTGTGTTGATGAACACCGGGTTTAGCGGCAGGCAGTTCGCGGATGTTGCAGTGCGAGAGCGGATCTCTGCAGTCGTCCACGACCAGGAATTCGATGCCGTTCTTACCGAACTACCGCCACACATCACCCGACTCGGAAGGGCGAGGGACGGAATCGGTCACGACAGCATCGACACTGCGCTACCGGCACCCACTCGGCAGGGCCAGTTCGTGCTGCTGACCGGAGGGACGACGGGAACCCCCAAGGGCGCACCGCGTGAGGTCGGCTCGGCCTTCGCTTCGGCTCAATTTCTCGACCGAGTACCCCTCGAGACCGGTCAGACAGTGCTCCTGTGCGCTCCCCTCTTCCATGGAACTGCTTTGTTTCAGTTCATCATTGCCATCAATTTGGGATGCACCGTAGTACTTCATGGGCGTTTCGATACCGCGAAGGCTCTGCGCCAGATCGAATCTCACCGATGTGAGGCCGTCGTCCTGGTGCCGACGATGCTGCACCGCATTCTCTGCTCCCCCGACATCGACACTCACGACACCTCGAGCGTGCGCATCATTTTCACTGCAGGAGCAGCTCTCGCTCCGAGTCTGGGCAACCGCGCCATCGAGAAGTTCGGCCCCGTCATCTACAACTACTACGGCTGTACCGAGACCGGAACGGCCACTGTCGCCACTCCGGCAGATTGGCTGGCGGGTCCTGGAACCGTGGGGCGTCCACCCCTCGGCATCGTCGTGAAGTTGATCGACGCCGACGGTGACGTGGTGTCCGAACCTGACCGCAGGGGCACCATCCACGTCGGAAACTCCATCTCGTTCCAGGGCTACTCGTCCGGTGGGAACAAGGCCTTCGCACACGGCCTGATGTCCACCGGCGATGTAGGGCATTGGAATTCGAGCGGGCTGTTGTTCGTCGACGGCAGGGACGACGACATGATCGTCTCCGGCGGCGAGAACGTGTTTCCCGGCGAAATCGAAGCAACGTTGTACGCGCATCCCGACATCGAAGAAGCGGCCGTGACAGGCGTACCCGACGACGAGTTCGGTCAGCGCTTGTCTGCGGTCATCGTGCGATCGAATCCGACTCTGACTGCGGAGGCCGTCCGAACGTACATCCGAACCGAACTCGCCCGCTTCAAGGCTCCGCGCGACGTGGTGTTCGTCGACCACCTCCCTCGCACCACCACTGGCAAGATCGACCGCCGTGTCATGTCCGACCTCACTGCGTTCGCCGAGTTACCCCGACTGCAATGAAGGTGAACGGCGCAACACAATTCGCGACCGGCGACGAGTTGAAACAGATCACCGACGGCGAGGAGGCTCAGCTCTCCAGCGTCAACGAGTGAGGTGCCGACGTGAACGTCGCAGCAGATCCCGCGGCGCGCGCTATACCCGCGATTCCACCCCACACCATCATGGTGAGGTAGTCGACGAGCTCGTCGACCGTCATGGTCCGATCGAAGATCCACCAGTGTGACGCCAGCCGAACGGCACCGATCATCGCGAAGGCGATGGGCATCGAGCCGGCCGTGGAGAACTGTCGCTCTCGAAATCTGTCGGCGATGACACCGGCCAGCAATTCTGCGATCAGTCCCTCCGCGGCGGTGATGACGTCTCGGTTGCCGGAGACGGCGTTGTTGGCGTGAACGTAGATGTAGATCTCGGGATCGGTGGCGACAGTCGTGACGTAGGCGGAAATCACTGCGCGGGTGAGGTGGTACTCGTCGAGGTCGTCGGACATCGCGTCCTGGATACGAGGCACCAGCGCCGTCTCGACGTATCGAGCCATCGCAGCGTCCGCCAGGCCCTTCTTGTCGGCGAAGTGCTTGTACAGAACGGTTTTCGAGACACCGTTCGCCGATGCGATGTCGTCCATACCGATGTTGTGCCCCTGCTGACGAATCGCGGCCAGAGTGCAGTCGAGCAGTTCACGCCGCCGGGCGATCCGGTGATCGCGCCACCGGTGGCTTCGCCCGTCGACCTTCTCCGGAACGCTCACGCCGACTGCGAGACGGTTCGTGATCCCCTCAACAGAATCGACGCCACCAGCTCGGGGTCGTCCGACATCGGTACGTGCCCGAGGCCGGGGTACGTCGTCACGTCCGCCTGCGGAAAGGTTCGACGCACCAGCGGTGCCTGATACACCGGCAGAACCCAGTCGCGACGGCCCCACGCGACCGTGACAGGAACGGACTCGTCAACCGGAATGCTGAAGCGCGGCACTGCGTTACCCGCCGCGTCGATCGCGCGGTTGGTGGTGATACTGAGCGCGTCGATGGTGGCCGTGGCCACGGGAACTCGCCACGGCTTGGCGTAGAAGACGCCATTGGCGATCGTGCGACCGACGACCGAACGCATCACGGCCGGTGCGATCGGACTGATCGCTCGGGACAACGCGCGCAGCAATCGGAACACGAGCAGCGCACGTGTCTGATCCCAGTGTCCGCGGAAGAAGCCGGCCGGAGACAGCGCGGTGGCCGAGGCGACCGACCCACGGGCGGCGAGTTCGAGTGCGAAGTATCCGCCCAACGAATTCCCGGCCACATGTGGCTTCTCACCGTCCACCGCCACGTGCTCGAGGAACCGCTCGAGCTCGGCGACGATCCACGGGCCGAGGTCGAACTCCTCGGTGGGGAGCTCCGGCGAATCACCGTGGCCGGGCAGGTCCACCGTCACCACTCGCCGGTGCCGTGCCAGTGTCTCGACGACACTGTCCCACGCATGTTGCCGGTGCACGATGCCGTGGATGAGTACCAACGTCGGGCCCTCACCCCGGATCGTGTGCGCCAGAGTCAGCCCATCGATTTCCGAAGTCACTGCATACCAATCTTTCTCGACTCGATGCGGTACACGTTCTCCATACCCGGCGGGTTCGATCCGGCCACCTTCGGTTGCGCCGCACGGCCGAACGTCATCGATTCCGTCAGATCGTCGAAGCGCGCGTCGATTCTGTCGAGAATGTAGTTCTGGCGTACCGACCACGGGCGCTCCGTCCCTGATTTGGGGAGTTCGTTCAGAGACCGCGTGACGTAGCCGGAGGCGAGATCGACGACCGGACGAGATTCCACGGCCTTGCCCTGACGGTCCGGGGTCGCGTGGGTGTATCCGTGAGATCGCATGTACACCAACAGTTTCGCTACCGCCTGGGCCGTCATGTCGGCTTTGAGCGTCCACGAAGCATTGGTGTACCCGATGCACCAGGCAACGTTGGGCACATCCTCGAGCATGTGGCCCTTGTAGACGAACTTGTCGTGCGCCTCGAACCGCGTTCCGTCCAGGGACAGCTCGATTCCGCCGAAGGCCTGGAGCTTCAACCCCGTTGCGGTGACGATGATGTCGGCAGGAATCTCCTCTCCCGATTCCACGCGAATACCGTCGGCGGTAACACCGGAGATCCGGTCGGTCACCACCGTCGCGCGACCGGAACGAATGGCCTTGAAGAGATCGCCGTCCGGCACGACGCACAGACGCTGGTCCCACGGGGCGTAGGTCGGCTTGAAATGCTTGTCGACGTCGTATCCACGCGGCAGCTGCGCCTTCGTCATCGCCCGGAACACCCTGCGGGCCGTCTTCGGTGCCCGTCGACACAACTGGTACGAGCCGACCATCAACAGTGCATTGCGCCACCGCAATGCACTGTGCGCCAGCGAGTCCGGCAGGAGGCGCTTGGTGATCGTGGTGAACGGATCGGTCATCGGTAGTGACGCGATGTAGGTGGGTGAACGCTGCAGCATCGTCACCGACGCGGCGTCGGCCGCCAGAGAGGGCACCAATGTGATTGCGGTTGCGCCACTTCCGATCACGACGACCCTCTTGCCGGTGTGGTCGAGCCCTTCCGGCCACTGCTGGGGGTGCACCACCTGCCCGCTGAACTCCTCGAGCCCGGGAAGATCGGGGGTGTACCCACCCGAGTAGTCGAAGTAGCCGGTGCACAGGAACACGAATCGACTGCGGTAGGTAGTGGGAACACCGTTCGTCAGCGCGTCGACCGTCCACAGGTCCGTCGACGAATCCCAGTTCGCCGCAGTGACCATGGTCGAGAAATGCGTGTGCTCGTCGATACCGTTGGCGTAGGCGGTATCGACGATGTAGTTGCGGATGTCTTCGCCGTGCGCGAGCAGAGTGTCTCCCTGCCACGGCGTGTGCGGGAACGAGAACGTGAAGATGTCGCTGTCCGACCGAATTCCGGGGTATTTGAACAGATCCCAGGTACCGCCTGCCCGCTCGCGGCCCTCGAGGATCGAGTAGCTCAGCTCCGGAGCCATCTCCTGCAAGCGATATGCGGCGCCGACGCCCGATATGCCGGCACCGATGATGAGAACGTCCTTGAAGTTGTCGACAGTATCGTCGACCTCGGGCCATCTACCTGGGCTTTTCGTCACGCCACGCCTCACTGTCTTGCCGAACACCATCGCAATGTCGACCGACTAAGCAGCGGATCGCGACTTACATCACATAATGTGCCATTGACGAGTGGTGGTGTCAATGACAGTCTTCAAGGCATACCGAAGACAGGAACCCCTCATGAACTTCACTCCCTCCGTTGGCTGCACCCCCATCGCGCCCGGAACCAGTACCCGATGACTCCTGTGGTGGTCGGGGCCGCAGGAGTCATCGCCCTCGTCCTACTCGCGTCGAGGGGATCGGGTCTGGACTTCAACCGACGTTCCCTCACGGCGGCGTACGCCTCGAGCTCGGCGCGCGCTCCCCGAGAAAAGTGCAGGCTGCGCTCGACGAGCTGACCGCCCACAACACCGGTCAGTAAGCTCGCGTCATGTCCGACAGGAAGTATGCAGGCAGATCTGCGGAGGAGCGCGCATCCGAGCGTGTCACCCGACTGTTGGACGCAGCCCTGACGCTGTTCGGCACCCGCGGATACGCCGCGACGACGATAGGCATGCTCTGCTCCGAGTCCAATGTCTCGACGCGACACTTCTATCGCGAGATCGGCAGTCGCTCGGAGTTGCTCAAGCTGCTCGTCACGTCACTGAACCGCAGCGGCGAAGACGCGGCGCGTGATGCCATCGGTGCGACCGGCCCGCAACCGGTGACGACATCGATAGAAGCCGCGATTCGCGCGTATCTCGACGTCACGTGCCACACCCGCACAGCAGCTCGCGTCTGTTACGTCGAGGTCGTCGGCGTCAGCACCGATATCGAGTTGTGGCGAACCCGCCAGCGAGACGTGATCGTCGATATGTTCGGTGGACTTGCATCGGCTGCGGCGGCCCGAGGGGAACTGGCGGACAGGGACTATCGGCTGGTCGTTCTCGCAATTATCGGTGCTGCCAACATCTTTGCCCAGGAATGGGCACTTGCACCTTCGCCCGATGCCACTTTCGCGCCGTACGTCGACACCCTGGTCGAACTGGCCAGGGCAGCTCTGGTGGATCACGACCGAGCGAACGACGATCTCGCCGTCATCCGGTCGCATATCGCAGCAGGCTCCGATAGACCTTGATGTCCATGTCGACAGCGCCGGTACGTATCAGTGCCCGGTGGACTCGGGCTCGGAATTCACCGCGCCCGATGCCGAACCGGAGAAAGATCTCGGACGCCTCGGGACCGCCGTACGGCTGCCATTGCGCCGCGAAATCGAGCAGCATCGCATCCTCGGTCGAGTTACGCATCGACGCCTCCGTCTCTGTCGATCAACTGCTGCAACCGCGTTCGCGCTCGGTCCCGTCATCGAGTGCGTGACAGGACTCGTTCAGTTCATCACCGGCACAGCGCCGTGGTCCATCGGACATTCGCGTACCCCCGGTCGCATCCGGTTGTGCAGTTGGACAACGAACGGCGGTAGCGAGCCGGGCGTGCTGCCGTGAGGTTCCCCAGGTCACGCGATGCGCCCGGACATGCACCCTGCTAGCATGCCAGTTATCGATGAACCATCCGGTGATGGCTTATGTGCTGTGTGGCAGCGAGAGAAGGTGCACGATGTGGCTCGTCGTTTACATCGCTTTTCTTCTATGGCTGGTCGTGTCGACCATGCTGGCCGTCTGCATGGGCACGGTGATCTCCCGAAGCAGCCTGGAAGACGAGGCCGCCGAGATGCGTCGACGCATCAGGAAGCCTCGGAGAGAACCGACACTCCCGCCTCACCACACTGCCGCTACCCCGCAATCGACGACGACGCAGAGATCGGGCTGATCGGGTGCGACGCCGGCCTGTCCATTCAGGACGACGAGTACGACACCATCAGCCACACCGTCGGCGCAGCTCTGTGGCTTCCCGGCGCGTTGGCATGGCCGACGGCGGCTGACCAACCGAGCCCGTCACCTCAACTTCCTGGAAATCCCTCCGGCAGTGGCGCGAAATCCGCCTTGAAGGTCGGGCCGGGGGGAAGTCCGCGAAGCACGGCAGAAATCCATGCCACCGCCGGCGGAAAACCGACTGTGGAGTTCACGAGATGTTCCGGTATCGGTGAGGTGTAGAACCGGAGATCGGCTCCGCTCGCCCAGTATTTTTCCACCGTCGGCAGAACCGAAGACTGCGGAATGAGCTCATCCCACACTCCGTGCCACCACAGGATCGGACTGTCCGGAATGTGCTGTCCGAGACTGTTGTCTTGCAGCACCTTCAGGACTCCCGGTGCGGTGGCCAGAGATTTTCCGGGTTGGAAGTATTCGCTGATCGGCCGATACACGCCGGTGAGGGCTGCGCTGTAGACGCAGCGGCTCTCCAGATCGGCCACCAACTGCTGACCTTCCACGGTCAACAATTCACTGCTGTCGAAGACTTCGGGGTACTGACGCGAGAGCGCAGCGAATCCGAGCCACATCGTGAAGTTCCCGGTGCCTGCAATTCCCGTCTGGGGTTCGGTCGCGTAATTCGAGAGCGTTACGAGGTCGCCGGGCGTCCCGCCGATCGCCGTACCACTCAACGCGATGTCCGGCGCGTAGCTCTGCCGAAGTTCGGCAGCACGCAACGATCCCGAACCGCCGCCCGAGTAGCCGTACAGCGCAATCGCGGATTCCGACAACCCCAGGTTCATCTCGTTCTTCATCGCCCGCAGCGAGTCGAGCACCATCTTGCCCTCGTCGTACGTGTTGAACGTGTTGTTCTTGCCATCGAAGTCAGGAATGTTGATGGCAAATCCCTGCGCCAACCACCCTGCAAGCAGCGCAGACTCTTTCATCGTTCCGACCTGAAGGGTGAAGGAAGGGTTGCACGACGAGTCGGTGGAATCTATCGCTTCCTGGAAAGACACCACGGGTCGCGGGCTTCCCGTCCACGGAATTCCCGGAACGACAACCGTCGTCGCAGTCACGGTCGGTGTGTCGTGCACGTCCGATGTCCGGTACAGAATTTGCCGGGTGTAGACGGGAAAAGGAATACCCAGAATGCGCGTTTGCACCTCACGCGTGCGCACGACTGCACCAGGCTCCAAGTTCTCGATATCCGACGGGTCGTCGTACCAGGGATCCTCGTCGGGGACCGGCACAGGCAGCACCTCGTACAACTGCGGTTCCGACGGTAGCTGTGGCAGCTGATTCTGGTCCGACGGAAAGGCCGGTGGGAATTGCGGATTCGCCTCTGCGACTCCTCCCCCGGCCAGCACTGCCCCGACCACCAAGAGAATTACCTGAGCGCGTCGCGCCCACCGACCACCTGAATCGATCATTGGATGAGATATCCGTTCTGCTGTCCCGACGAAGTACCCGCGAGAGGGTGAGAGTGAGCCGAGTGGCTTCCGAGAATCAGCGTAAGCCACACCACACCTATCTGACAAGATGTATTTTCACTTGGTGCCAGCAGAGTCGAATTTGCCTGCATCGGAATCGAATCCGACTATCCAGACGGGACGGATCACGCCGTTTCCCGAACGACGACGCCGGAGGGTCTACCACTGCGCGCCGGGAACCATCGCGGCGAGACGACGAAAGGGCTTGGGCGCGTGCCGATCACGTCGATCCGATGCGGGCACGTCCTCGAGCACCGAGGTGTCGGACATGTCGGCCCGCAACGCACCCCGGGCAGCCGGAGAGTCGCCCATGGCCTGATGCATGGCGCTCGCGATCCACAGCTTCAAGCGCGGTGTGAACGTATGTCCCCATTCGCCGATCGTGCCGAGAGGAACGTCGATTCTCCGGGGTCGCTTGACCAGAGCCCGCACCACCATGGCGGCCGCCGTCTCGGGACTCGTGATCGGTCCGGCGTGATAGCCGTCGGACGGGGAGATCATCGGCGTATCGACCAGCGGGAGGTGAATGGTGGTGAACGTGATCCCTTCGTGCAACAGCTCGGTCGCTGCCACCTCGCTGAATCCGTCGAGTGCCGACTTGCTCGCCACGTAGGCGGCAAACCTGGGCGCGTGATTCTGCACCGCAGCACTGGAGATGTTGACCACGTGGCCGAATCTGCGTGCCTGCATCTGCGGAAGCAGACCCATGGTCATTCTGACGGCACCGAAGTAGTTCACGGCCATGGTTCGCTCGAAGTCGTGGAACCGATCCGTCGACCGAGCAAGAGAGCGACGAATGGATCGGCCGGCATTGTTGACCAGCATGTCGACGTGACCGTGGTCGGCGAGAATACGAATGATGGTGGCGTCCACGGCCTCTGTGTCCGTCACGTCGCACACGTAACCGAACGCCCGCCCACCGTTGCTGCGGATCTCGTTCACCGTTGCCATCAACTGTTCTTCGTTTCTGGCCAGCAGTACGACGAGGGCGCCGTCTTCGGCCACCCTGATCGCAGTCGCGCGGCCGATGCCCGACGACGCCCCGGTGATGACGATGTGTCGGCCCACCAACGGGCCCCGGGTGGACGGGCGCCGGGCGCGAGTGGGATCGAGGTGGTTGTACCAATACGTCCACAGCCCTGTGGCGTAGTCGGCGAGCGGCGGATACGTGATGTCACTCCCCCTCAGGGCCAACGACGTTATCGCGGAGGAGAATTCGGTGGGGATCGCGAAGTGTTCGAGCACGACGCTCGGTAGGTCCAGACGTCTCAGTACCGCCGACCGGAGCAGCCGTAGTTGCCGGTGACGAGGATTTCGCAACGCGAATCGCCCCACGGACCCGGGCAGCGAGGCGACCGGATGCGGAGCTCCGGCCGCAGAAGCCAATGCCTTGTACACCTCGCGCACGGGCTGAGGTGTGGGGTTGACGAGATGGAACACCCGCTCCGTCCCGGTGTCGGTGAGCATCAGATGCACCAGCGCGCGAGTGACCACATCGACCGGAACCAGATTTGTCGCGCCGATAGCGGGCACAGCCACCGGAAGACCGGCAGGGAGCGCGGAGAGCAACTTCAACGCGCCGAACAAGTAGTACGGACCATCGATCTTGTCCATCTCGCCGGTTCTCGAATCTCCGATCACCGCTGCCGGGCGATAGACCTTCCACTCGAGTCCGTCCATGCCTCGCACGAGCTTCTCCGCCTCGAACTTGGTGCGGTGGTACGCAGTCGGAAAGCCCTGCCCCAGATCGAAGTCGTGCTCGGTGAATCGTCCCCGAAAATCGCCCGCGACTGCGATGGACGACACGTGGTGCATGACGGCACCGGTGCGCAGGGCCAGGAGCGCTACCTCGCGTGTTCCCTCCACGTTCGTCACGGCCTGATCGTCACCCGCGGTCAGGTCGTAGACCGCACCGAGATGCACGACGTGATCGAGACGGTCCGGCAACACCCCGTCGTCGATACCGAGACCCGGTTCGGTGAGATCCCCGATGATCGGCAGCACCCGGTGATGGGACGCAACGCGATCCAGCGATCCCGCTCGCACCAGCACGTGGACCGAGGCCGATGGATCCCGATCGAGTATCTCCTGGACCACTCGCCTGCCGAGGAATCCGGTTCCGCCGGTGACGAAGAAATTGACGCTCACAGTGCACTCCTGATCAATTGTTCGGTCGAGTCGATGTCTCTGGAATACGCACCGGCTCTGAGGAAGCGGCCGGTCTTACCGCCGTTCTTGCCCGCAGTGAATCGCCCGCCGCGGAACACGACTTCTCCGGCAACGACGGTTGCGTCGACCGCTTCGTCGTTGCGGTTGACCATGCGAGAGATTCCGCCGAATTGTTCGATCGGTGCCTCGTACACGCCGTCGACACTCGCGTTCAGTCCCGATGGGTCGACTATCACCAGATCGGCACGGTCACCGAGCCGTAGATGACCGGCATCGATTCCGAACCACTGGGCCAGTTCACCGGTCAGTCGGTGCACGGCGTGCTCGACCTTCATGAATCCGGTGTCGTGCACTCGCTTCAGCAATCGAATCGGGTAGTTGTAGAACGCCATGTTTCGCAGATGTGCCCCGGCATCGCCGAAACCCATGTGCACTCCCGAACTTCGGGCCAGTCTGTCCGCATACTTGGGCCGGTCGTTCGCTATCGTCGTCCGCCAACGCAGCGACTTTCCGTACAGCACAACCAGATCGAGGTAGGCATCGACGGGGTGGATTCCCCGCTCATCGGCTAGTCGGCCGAATGTCTTGCCGACCATGGATGCATCGGGGCTCGCCACGATCACCGCGTCGTAGAAGTTTCGGTGCCAGATACGGGGGCTGAGTTTGTCGTCGTAGTTCTTGCGGAACCACCGACGATAATTCTCGTTGCGCAGCAGTTCGTTTCGTTCCACTTCGTCCTGCAGATGCAATGCGGCGGCGCCGGCACCGAACTCCTCGAACACGACGAGGTCGATACCGTCGGCGTACACCGTGAACGGAACCGGTAGGTGCTGCCAGCGGAAGTCGGTCTTGGCGAACTTGTTCAGCAGCGGAGCCACGGCAAGCATGAGGTAGACGATCGGTGGATACGCCTTGGAATCCGCTGCCGAGAGCAACGACGTCTTCAGCTTGGGGCGGCCGCTCAAACCGGAGCTCTCGGCGAAGAACGCGGCGATGTTGGGATGAAAGTTGATGGTCGGTGCGCTCTGCAGGATTCGTCCGCGATCACGCAGAATTCGGTTCAGGAAACGCAGTTCGCGCCACCGCGAGTACGTCGAGGGCAGTGACCTGGACCGGAATTCCTTGCCGTCGATCTTGTCGAGCTTGTTGGTCATCGACGACAGGCCCAGGAACCCGGCATCGAGGCTCTCGGTGAGCATCTCACCCATTGCATCGAGCTCGGATGCGCTGGGGCGGTAGCGGGTCGAGGTGGCCTTGGACATTCCCAGGACCGTGGTACGGATGTCGGAATGACCGATGAACGCCGCGACGTTGGGACCGAGCGGCAGCGATTCGAGTACCGACACGTAGGTGGAGGGACTCGTCCAGCTTCGGTGATCGTCGAGAATGTCGAGCATCGACTGACGAGGTATCGCCTCGACTCGACTGAACAGATCCGCACATTCTTCCGGGGTGGAAAACACGGTCGAGAGCGAGCAATTGCCGATGACAACGGTCGTCACCCCGTGCCGAACCGACTCGGGCAGCAGTGGATCGACGAGTACCTCTGCGTCGTAATGCGTGTGTATGTCCACGAATCCGGGCATCACCCACTTTCCCCGGGCATCGAGAACGTCGGTGTCACGACCCACGGGAAGCGGGTCGGCGGAGATTTCGGCAACGAGTCCGTCGCGAATGCCCAGGTTGCGCATCCGCCCTTCGGCACCAGTGCCGTCGAACCACAGCCCGTTCTCTACGACGAGATCGAAGTCGTGCATCGTTGGTGCTCCTTCTGGTTCGGGATGTGGTCCTGAAAAGGGTCAGAGGTCCAGCACGAGCCGTTCGCCCTGCGAGCGTGATACGCAGATCAGCATGTGGTCCGCTCGCTCGGCATCGGTCAGAGCGCCGTCGCGATGATCCGGTGTACCGCTCAGCACTCCGACGATGCACGTGCGACAGAATCCTTGTCTGCAGGAGTACGTGGTGTCGGGTTGCGCCGCAACGATCGCGTCGAGTGCAGAGACGTCGGCGGGCACGTCGACCACTCGACCGGATCGGGCGAGTTCGACCGTGAACGCTCGACCGTCGACGATCGTCGGTGCCGAGAATCTCTCGAAATGGAACTCGCAGTCGGCGAGGGCATCGGCACCGGTCCGCAACGTACCGATCATCGGCGGGGGTCCGCAGGCATAGATCGCTGCGAACGGGCGGATGCCGGTGAGAAGTTCGGCGGAGGTCGGTAGGCCGTCGACATCATCGGTGCGGACAGTCACCTTGTCACCGAATGCGAGCACCTCCGGCACGAACGGCAACGAATCGGTGCTGCGACCGGTGTAGACCATCGACCAGCTGATGCCGAGGCTGTCTGCGAGGCGCAGCATCGGCAGGATGGGGGTTATCCCGATACCGCCGGCAACGAAATGCAGATGCCGGGCCGGCGATCCGTAGCCCGGCACGGCAAAAGCGAACGCGTTGCGCGGTTCCGAAATCACGATCTCGGTCCCCACGTCCAGAACGTCGTGCGCTTCCACCGACCCGCCCCCGCCATCGGGGATTCGCCGCACAGCGATCCGGTATCGGTCCGCGTCGGCCGGATCTCCACACAGCGAGTACTGACGGCGGAGCCCCGATGGGAGCGTGAGATCGATGTGTGCGCCGGGTCGCCACGGCGGGAGAGCGTCTCCTGACGGTCGGGTGAAGGTCAGGGCGACGACGTTGTCGTCGCGGGCCTCGACGCTACGGGCGCTGACGACGACTGTGAGGGATCTGTCCACCGGTTGCCCGACGGGCATAGTCCTGCGGAGCCGACCGACCGCGGCCATGTGCGCGTTCATCAGGTTGGAGATGACACCGAGAAACAGATCCCGGCGGCGGCGTCCGTAAAGATCCGGCGGAACGGCCGTGGGCACCGGACGTGCGCTTGTCATCGCGCAGCCGCTCGCGCGGCCGGAGACCAGGCCAGGTAGGCCACCGCCTGCGCGGTGTTGCCCTCGTGTTCCGGCGAGTAGGAAGGTTTGAGATATCGTGCGACTCCCCAGGTCAGATGCGCAAGCGATGGCAATGCGTCACGCCTCATCGCGCCCATCCAGGCGACGAAGATGCGCAGGTATCCCCGGTTCTTCAACGACGGGTCCTGTCGAACGATGTACTTCGTGCCGCGGAGCATGAGTATCAAGAACCCGACGAACGCAATGATCATGGCGATGTTGCGTCGGAAATAGCCGACGCCGAAGTATTGGGCGACATCGTGTGCGACATTCCGGTGCTCGACCTCCTCGGCACCGTGCCATCGATAGAGATCGATCATGGTGGGGTCGCCGCCCAGTGTGTCCCACTGCGAATTCAGTGCGTAGTCACCTAGAAATGCCGTCATGTGCTCGATGGCACCGATCAACGCAATACGTTCGACGAGTTGCTGACGTTCACCCCTCGGTGAGCGGCCGGGGCGTGGACCGAGGACACGTCGCATCAGGAACTCTGCCTGCGCAGCGAACGGCCGAGGATCTATGCCATGGGTGTCCAGAAAGTCGTAGAGCACCACATTGTGGGTCTCGGCGTGCATCGTCTCCTGTCCGATGAAGCCACGGACGTCTTCGCGCAGCCTGTCGTCCTCGATCAACGGGAGGGCTTCGGCGTACGTGGCGCAGAACCAGCGCTCACCTTCCGGGAGCAACAAGTTCAGGGCGCTGATCGTGTGCGAGGCCACGGGCTCGTCGGGAAGCCAGTGCAGAGGTGTATCCGTCCAATCGAACTCGACGTTGCGCGCGGTGAGCGAGACGACACCTGGATCGAGGGGGTCCACGGCTAATCCTTTGCTGTGTGCTTGTCGATGAAAGCTGTTGTGGCCGAGGCCACCAGCTCGGGATTCTTGAAGGGAAGCCAGTGCCCGGACTTCACTCGACGGATGTCGACCTCGGCGGCCCACTGGTCGATGTCCGAGAACGAGGCCGGGCGAACGGCCGGGTCGCGAGTGGGTATCAGCAACTGGGTCGGCACCGAGGTGAAACGGTTGCTCGGAAACAGAACGGTGCGGAAGATGTTGGCCCGGTATATCCGTAGACCCGAGACCATGTCGTCGGTGAAACTCTCTGCCAGGTGGATGTCTCGACGGTCGACCCGTTCGACGATGCGCAGGAACAACGACCACAGATACCGCGTCCCGAAGACCCTGAAGAAGGTCCTCGACAGAATCCCCGACATGAAGAAGAGCGTGTACATGCCGGAGATGACTTGAGTGAACCACTGCCACAGCGCTATCGGGGTTCGCGCGGCGAGCCGTGACTGCATCCACCGACCCATGTGATGGAGACTCGGTCCCGAGATCGAGGTGAACGATGCGATGGCCCGATGGGCTCCTGGCCTGCATACGGCATCCCACACCTGCACCGATCCCCAATCGTGCGCGAGAACATGAACGGGTCGATCGGCCCGAACGCTGTCGACGACAGCGAGAAAGTCGTCCGCCAACTGCTCGATCCGCATCTCGGCGACAGTTCCTTGCGAGGTGGACCGTCCATGACCGCGGGTATCGTAGGTGACCACCCTGAACGAATCCACCAGACCCGGCACGACGCCGTCCCACAGGTGGTGGGTGTCCGGCCACCCGTGCACGAGAATCACCGTCGGACCGTGCAGGTTTCCCTGCTCGAATACCGACAGCTGCGCACCGGTTACCTCCACCGTTCTGTGTTGTGGCTGAAACGACCGGTCGTAGGAGACTGGCATCGGCAGGACGCTCCTCAGTGAAATGGACCGTCGGTACGCTTTTCGTTACCGGCGGTTACGGCTACACCATGGCGCAGTCCGACGCGGTATGTCAACCCCTGTCGGACAACACCGAGCTCGCGAGAGCGTCCTAGACTGACCGCCGTGCCCGACTCTCGAAGATCTCCGAACTCCCGGCAGACCCGCGCCCGCGAGGAATTCGTCGATGCTGCGATCCGAGTCATCGATGCCGATGGTCCGAATCCGAGCATGAACGCCATTGCTCGTGAGGCCGGATCGACGAAACCGCGCTTGTACCGACAGTTTTCGGACAAGTCCGACCTGCTCTCCGCGCTCGGCGAACGCATGGCCGACGAGGTGTATCAACTCGCCGTCGCGGACTTCAACTTCCTTCTGGACGCTCCGTCGTCGGCATTGCGCCACGCGCTGCGTGGCTACTCGAACGTCGTGGATCGACACCCTAATGTGTTCCGCGTTCTGGCCCAATCGCGTTCGTGGACGGAGGACAGTTCCTCGGGTGCGTTCGATATCGGAAGGGACGTTGCGCGCCGATTCGCCGGAGTGGCAACCTCCGTGCTGCAGTCGATAGGCCTCGAGAACGACGGGGTCGAGTTCACCAGTCGAGCTGCGGTGGGCGCGATCGTCGCGACGACGGATCTGTGGCTCGAAGAGGAATCCGAGACCATGGATATCGATCGGTTCGTGGACCAGCTGACCGATCTGATCGGCGGACTCCTGAGAGCCTTCCTGGAGCGAACCGGAGTCGAGATCGACCCGGAAGAACCTGTGTTCGTGATCCTGGCGAAGCTCAAGCAATGAGATGCCGCTGAGACACTCGTGGTCTTCATCGAGGCCACCTGTCCACCAGCGCTGCGGTGCGACGATGCAGATCGTTGAAACGGCAGACCAGATACGCCAGCCACGCCAACTCTGTCGGAGGATCGGGAATCAGAGTCGAAGGCAGGCGAGCGAATGCGTCGCCGGACAGCGAGCGAGCATTCGCAGGGTAAGCCGTCACGTCACTGGACACGACCGGAGGCGCCGACCGAACGTCGTAGACTATCGCGAATTCGAGTTCGTGTTGATTCCGATGCGCGAACACCGCAACGAATTCCGGATGCCCCCACCTCGCGATATCCCACGTTATCGCCCCGACATCGATTGCAGCTCGAAAGAGCCAGTGCTGCATGTGAGTTCGCGCTTCGTCGTCGACGGTGAAGCGATCCACATCGTAGAAACCGTCGAGGCGACGAACGCGATCCCTGTTCAACGTCAGCAAGTCCGGCACCGCGCGGTGCCCAGGTTTCACATCACCGAACGGTAGGCGGTCACCACCGCAGCACCGCCCAGCCCGATGTTGTGCTGCAGAGCAATTCGCGCACCGGGCACCTGACGGTCCCCGGCTGTCCCACGCAGCTGCCACGTCAATTCGCTGGCCTGGGCCAGACCGGTGGCACCGAGGGGATGACCTTTGGAGATCAGTCCACCGGAGGGATTGACCACCCAGGTGCCGCCGTAGGTGGTCAGATCCTGATCGATCAACGTCCCGCCCATGCCCTCGTCGCACAGCTCCAGAGCCTCGTAGGTCAACAGCTCGTTGACCGAGAAGCAGTCGTGCAATTCGATGACATCGATGTCGGTGGGGCCGATGTTCGCTTGCTCGTACACTTTTCGAGCTGCGTGACGGGTCATGTCCGCGCCGACGATGCTGATGGCACTGTGGTCGTCGAACGTGGACGGCAGATCGGTGACCATTGCTTGCCCCACGATTTCGACCGCCCGATCCCACAGTCCACGCCGCTCCACGAATGCCTCACTTGCGAGTATCACCGCACCGGATCCATCGGAGGTGGGCGAACACTGCAAGCGTGTCAATCCCGCAGGCTCGTAGATCATCTTCGATGCCGTGACGTCGTCCAGCGAGTACTCGTCGTCGAATTGCGCGTACGGATTGTTCACCGAATGGCGATGGTTCTTCACCGCGATCCGCGCGAACTGGTCGGTGGTGGTGCCGTACTTGTCCATGTGTTCGCGCCCCGCCGCGCCGAACATCCAGGGCGCGGCCGGAAACTGGAAGTCGAACAGCTCTGCCTCGGCCTGGATGTGCAGCCCGAGCGGCATGGCTCGATCCTCGTAGGCCACCGACAGCGAACCGGGCTGCATCTTCTCGAACCCGAGCGCCAGGACGCAGTCGGCGAGGCCGCCCCGGATCGTCTGAGTCGCCAGATACAGGGCCGTCGATCCGGTGGAGCAGTTGTTGTTGACGTTGGTGATAGGAATGCCGGTCATGCCGAGCTCGTAGACGGCGCGTTGACCGGACGTCGAATCTCCGTACACGTACCCCACATGCGCCTGTTCGACGTCTGCGTACGAGACACCTGCGTCGGCGAGGGCCGCGGTACCGGATTCCCGGGCCATGTCCGGATAGTCCCACCCCGGTTTGCTGCCGGGCTTCTCGAACTTGGTCATCCCGACGCCGATGACGAACACTCTGTTGCCGCTCACGGTTCTGGGCGCTCCCCTCGGCATGGAATCGACCACGGTGGCGGTCGGCGCATCCGTGCGGACACCCGTCGACTGTGGCGTAGAACCGATCTTTTCGACAGGTGCACTTCACCGACATTTCGACCGCCTGGATGGACACAATGCACAACGCCGAGTGCGCCCGGTCGATAGTGACCCATCACACTCCCGTCGGACGTATGTTTCGGAGCAGCCGGTTCGACTCATACTTATCGGCGTCCTCCGCGACGCCCCCAGCTCCGGATGACCGGAGACGACCTACACGAAAGAGGTACGCACCGATATGGCCGACTTCATCGACAAGGCTCAGCACAAGGCAGAAGAACTGGCCGGGACTGCGAAGGAGAAGGCAGGCGAGGCAACCGGTGACGACAGCCTCCGCGCCGAAGGTGCCACCGACCAGGCCAAGGCCAACACCCACCAGGCCGCCGACAAGGCTTCCGACGTAGCAGAGAATGTTGCCGATTCCGCTGCCGGTGCAGCCAAGGAGGCCAAGCATGCCGCCTCCGACGTCGCCGACAAGGCGGCCGACGTTGCCGAGGACGTCAAGGACACCGTCAAGGACAAGGTCGCCAACGTCGATGCCGACGACGTGAAGGAGAAGGCCTCCCAGGTCGCCGACAAGGCAGCCGACAAGGCCTCCGCCGTCGCCGACGACGTGAGGAACACGGTTCGCAACATCGACAGCGACGATGTCGCCCAGGCCGCGAAGGTCGGCACCCCCGTCATCGCCGCCATCGCAGCCGTTGCCGGCGCTGTCGCGTTCGTGCTGATCCGTCGACGCAACCGTCGCAACAGTGCTGCGCACCTGTTCGTGCCGTCGAAGCGCACCACCCGCAAGCTCGCCAAGAAGGCCCGCAAGCACAGCTTCTGAAGGTAATTGCGCAGAAAGCCCCGCCTCCATCGAGGCGGGGCTTTCTCGTCCCTACAGCTTTTGTCGTCCCTACAGCTTCTGTCGTCCCTACAGGGGCTTGAGTGCCCGGCTCGGCACCCAGTGCGTGACGGTTTCGCTTCGGTCTCGCGACATCAACTCGTACGTGACGCGACCGAGCCAATCCCCGTCCACGGTGATGGACCATTCGACCAGGTCGCCCGGTACGACGCGTCGTACGTCGAATCCCTCGGGGTTGAACTTCGACGCGTGGTGTGGCGGTAGTGGATAGAGGATGTTCAGGTCGATCCAGACCTTCAGCGGCGGGCGGAGCAACTTGAAGGGGCGCACGGCGGACGCCGGTCGAGGTTGTGCGCGCCGTGCCATCGTTCGATCATACGTTCGATTTCTGCACCGATCCACCGCCTCGGGAAACGAAGAACGGCCACCTGCACGCGGGGTGCAGGTGGCCGTTGTTCGGTGTTCCGAGGATCAGATGCCGAGCGATCCCGCCAGGAAGGGCCAGGACTTGTGCAGGTCGTCCTGCCAGTAGCCCCACGAGTGGTTTCCGATCGGGCGGAAGTCCACGGTGGCCGGGATGCCGAGCTGGTCGAGGCGCTTGGCCAGGTTCGAGGTGCAGAAGTTGGTGGCAACTTCGATGCCGCCGCCGACGATGACCTGGTTGGCGAGCGTCGCCGGATCGTTCTTCAGGCGCGGGTTGGCGAAGGTGTCGTTCGGTGCACCCGGCAGGCCGCTACCGGTGCTCATGTAGATCTGCGTTCCGCGGAGCTTCTCGGCGTTGAGCAGCGGATCGTTCTCGCGCCACACTGGGCCGTCGAGCGGGCCCCACATGTTCTCGACATTGCCGCCGCCGTAGGTCTCGACGACGAGCTTGACGAACTGCTGACCGATGGGGTCGGAGGTCTGAGCGCAGCCACTGTAGGCAGCGACGCCGGCGAACTTGCCCGGGTACTTGATCGCGATGTTGAGAACCGAGGTGCCCGTCATCGACAGCGCTGCGAGCGACTGGCGGCCGTTGGTGTCGAACTGGGCGTCGATCAGCGGGGGCAGTTCTTCGCCGAGGAAGGTGCTCCACTTGTTGCTACCGAGCTTCGGATCGTCCTGCAGCCAGTCGGTGTAGTACGACCACTTGCCCTTCTGCGGGGTCACGATGTACGCGTTCTTGTCCGAAAAGAATGCCTCGGCGTCGGTCTGCGACTGCCACGATGCTGCATCCTCGCCGCCGCCTGCGCCGTTGAGCAGGTACAGCACCGGGCGGGACACGCTCTCGTCGGCGGGGCGCTGCACCGTCACGGGAATGGTGCGGTTCATCGACGCCGAGAACACCTGGAGCTGAACCTGGCGGTTGTCGAGGGTGTTCACCGACTCGATTCGCGATCCGTTGCTCGACTGCGTCGTGGCCGCAGGCAGTTCGTCTGCGGACGCGACGGGCGTCATCAGCGCGGTCGGAAGAATCGCCACTGCGAGGGCGACGGCCGTAGCCGAACCGATTCGCCGGAAGCCGTGTCGTCGAGATCGTGGCACGCTGTTTCACCTTTTCGTCGAGTTACACCGGTCGAGTCTCTACATCGGCCGAAGATGAGGTGACGTTACCTCGAGCAACCGTCCGAAGCGTCACGGACCGGACGATTCCGAGACTCGATCGTGATGCTCCGGGCGGTCGCCGCGGGTGGCGAAAATGCAGGCCGCGACGACGATCACCGCAGTCACCACACCCACGGGTAGCGGCGAATACAGCGAGACGATGGGCCGCTCGTGGTCGTCGGATGTGCCGTCCGTCCAGAAGAATTCTCGCGGCGGCACCGGAGCAGACACCCAGAACAGCGTCAGCGCGAACGGAATCAGGGGCGTGATGCTCGACGCCACCGCGCGCACCGGTTGCATCGATCCGACGGCCAGGCCGAGGGCGACCGGATACAGAGTGCAATACGCAACGGTTCCAACGACATTGACCGCACTGTTGTCCATCGCGATCAGACCGGTGGCCGTGACCACGGCGAGGACCACGAGCGCGAGGGTCGACAGGTCTCGGTGCAGACCCACCCGTATCGCGCCGACGAACAGCACAGCGGCGACGGCGAATACCCACCACGACGCGTCCGACCATGCCAGCGAGTTCACCCCGGACGCCGCGATCGCCAAGCCCAGCATGAGGTATCGGCCGTCGCGACCGTCGAGCTTCAGCGCGGCGGCGTAGGTCAGCGCGACGGCGATCGCGACGGCGAAGATCCACATCCTCATCGTCGACGCCGTGTTGCCGAGGTAGGTGTAGACGATCAGGTACACGAGGGCGAGTACGCCGACGACTGCAGCATCGGACGCCTCCAATCCGATAACGGGTGATCGCAGGGTCATGGTGACCAGCAGCGCTGCGGTCACGAGGAGAACGAGCAGAGGGACGGTCGATTCGACGTACTGCGGCGCCAAACTGTCCATCCACCGTCCCTCACGTGGTCCGCGTAGTGGCGAGATTGCGCTGTAGAACAGCATCGAGCCCAGCAGTCCTGCTGCAATACCGGCGGACGGAAACCCCCGTCCAGCGGCGATGAATCCGCAGACGCCGACCAAAACGCCGGAGCCGAGGGCGTTGGTCGTCACAGCTTGATTGGAAGCGATCGGTACGAATGACGGCAGTGCGATCACCACCGCCCCGAGCGTGGCGGCCACTGCAGCCGACACCCGGGGGCGGCGGCGATGAATTGCCGCGAGCACGACCACAGCGGCCATCACGGCGAGTGAGCCTGCCCACTGCGCGGTCACGAATGCCCCGTACCACTTACCCGAGGACTCGATGTGGAACGAATCCTGGCCGAGCGATTCCCGAATCGAGTGTCCGGCAACAAATCCACCGCATACCGTTGCCGCAACGGGCCCGTACCGATCCGCGATCATGCCTTCAACCTAGAGGTGTTCCCACCAGACGAGTGTCTGTGGTCTATTGGGTGCCCGCCCCGCGAAGGAGTCGATCGAGATGTTTCGTCGCACCGCCGTCATTGCTTGCGTCATTGCAAGTGCCGCCGCCCTCGGCATGGGAACGGCCGCCGCCGACGAGTGGCCTACTCCGCCGCCGTATCCGAGTCCGTCTGCTCCACAGGACGTCACCGGACTGTTCCTCACGCCTCAGGACCCGGACTACTGGAACCCCTTCGTCAGCGAGAATCGACTCACCTCGCCCTACGGCAACAGCACCCGCATCGTGTGCACCGGATTTCACGGCGTGCTCGGCTCCTG
Source organism: Rhodococcus sp. 14-2496-1d (assembly GCF_002259365.1). NCBI lineage: Bacteria > Bacillati > Actinomycetota > Actinomycetes > Mycobacteriales > Nocardiaceae > Rhodococcus > Rhodococcus sp. 14-2496-1d. The sequence continues at coordinate 208,648 of NZ_NPFV01000009.1, forward strand.
CTGGCAGGCCGATTCGAATGGCAACCCGCACAAGCTGATTCTGCTGAACATGAACTATCCGGGTTCGACGGGCCAGCTGCTGCCCGGCGGCGGTCCCGGGCACTTCGTCTACCCCGGTTTCATCCCCGGCATCGGCTGACCCCGTCGACACCGGAAGCAACTGACCTGAGCGTCCACTATTCGCCCCCGAAAGCGGGATTCCGTGTGAGGGTGAAAATAGTGGACGCTCACGTCAGTTGTACGGCTTACGCGCCGTTTCCGGGTCGCCGTACGTGATGGCCCGTTCGCGTCGGGTGCCGGTGGCCAAGGTTGCGGCCCAGTTGATCAGTGTCCCCACGCGGTTGCGGTTGCCGGCCAGGAACGCGATGTGGATGACGCCCCACGACACCCAGCCGAGGAACCCGGACATGCGCAGCGGCCCGGCCTGCACCAGCGCGTGACCACGGGCGATGTAGGCCGCGGTGCCGAGGTCTCGGTACTCGAAATCCTTTCGCGCAGAACCGGACAGGTCCGCTGCGATCGCCGCGCCCGCTGCTCGGCCGCCCTGCATCGCCACTTCGGCGACGCCCGCAAGCTTGTTCAGCGACATGATGTCTCCGACGACGAAGACGTTGCGGTGTCCCGGGATCGAGAGATCCGGTTGCACGGCGATGCGCCCGGATCGGTCCTGTTCGACGCCCATCGCGTCGGCGAGTTGCTTCACGAACGGAACGGCTTCGACGCCTGCGGTCCACAGCACCGTGTGAGTGTCGTAGCGAGTGACCGTCTTCGGCTCGGCCTTGGCCGTGACCTCGACGTCGGTGGCCGTGACATCGGTGACGTGCACCCCGAGATGCGTCTCCACACCCACGGCATCGAGGGTGCGCTGCGCCTTCTTCGTCAACGAGTCGGGGAACGATTCGAGTACGCGGTCGCCGCCGTGGAACAGCAGAACTCGCGCTTCCGACGGGTGAATCGAATCGAACTCCTTTGCCAACGCTCTGGTGGCGAGTTCTCTTATCTGGCCGGCCAATTCGACTCCGGTCGGGCCTCCACCGGCCACCGCGAAGGTGAGCCACGGCCTGCGCTCCTCGGGGGTGGGGAGAGACTCGGCCATCTCGAAGGCGGAGATCAACTTTCGCCTGATCGCAAGGGCGTCGTCGAGGGTCTTCATCCCCGGTGCCCACTGCACGTATTCGTCGTGGCCGTGGTACGCCTGCTGCATTCCGACGGCAACGACGAGGTAGTCGTAGGGCAGCTCGAACGTCGAGCCGTCGAACCGACTCGCCGTCACCACTCCGCCGTCACCCGCTGAGCCGTCGACACTGGGGGTCACCGAGGTCGCTTCACCCAATGCCACATACACGTTCTTCTGCTTGCGCAGCAGGTGTCGCAGCGGACTGGCGATCGAGCCCTCCGACACCAGACCGGTGGCGCATTGGTAGAGCAGCGGCTGGAAGACGTGCGAGGTACCGCGCTCGAGCACAGTGACATCGACGTCTTCGTTGCGCAGACGCCGTGCCGCGTGGAGTCCGCCGAATCCTCCACCGATGACCACAACCCGTCGACGTGCCATTGCGAACTGTCTCCCTCGGACCGATGTGCGGAGAAGGATTCTCCGATTTTTCAGCCTACTCGAGGGCCGCACCCCCGATACGGGGATGCGGCCCTCGCTTCGGTGCAGCTCAGCCGAGCAACGTCCGCATGGTGTCGATTTCCTGCTGCTGTGAGGCCACGATCGTGCGAGCCATCTCCTGCGCGTCGGGGTTCGAGCCGTCGGCGATCTCGATGTTCGCCATCTCGATCGCACCTTCGTGGTGCTCGATCATCATCGTCAGCCATCGGCGGTCGAACTCGGGACCGGCGGCCGCAGTCAACGCGTCCATGTCCTGCTGGGTCATCATGCCTGTGCCCGAGCCGTGGTCCATCTCGCCCATGTCGGACGAGGGTGCGGGCTGACCCCATTCGGCGAGCCAGGCGGTCATCCGCTCCATTTCCGGTTGCTGCGCGGCTTCGATCGCCGACGCCAATGCCACGACGTCCGGATTGTCGGTGCGGCCCTCGACCATTGCCGCCATCTCGATTGCCTGTGCATGATGCGGGTACATCATCCGAGCGAACATCACGTCCGCATCATCGAACTGAGCGGATGCGTCGGCCTGGGTAGATGGCACCGACGACGAGTTCGACGCGCCCATCGAATGGCCCTCCATCGGCATGTCGGAAGTGTCGCTGCTGCAGCCGGCGACGAGGAATACGCTCACGGTGGCGGCAGCCAGCGACGCGACGAGTGTTGTACGCATGTGAAACTCCTTGAACAAGTGCGAAATACAGGGATCTGGGTATGCCGATCCGCCGGTGGTGTGCCTCCACCGGACTGCATGTCACACTCGTAAGGTCACCGATCTGTCCAGCTCCCAGAGGGTCCACGGCGGCGCACGCTCCGAGATGGAGTCGGTGCGCCCACCGATACCGTCGTCCGACATCGGGGCGTGGACGACATCGACGCTCGTCGCCGGGACCGACAACGCAGCCCACGCCACCGTGGTTCCCGCGCACGGATGCATCATCTGATGCGTCGACGGGCAGTCGTGTTCGCCGTCCGCCACCTGTACCGGATCCTCGTGGTGGGTCGTCGACGCCATGGCAGCGTGTTCGCTGCTCACCGACATGGTCGGTGTCACCGAGTGCATCAGCAGCACCCCGAAGATCGTCAGCGCGATCAGCAATCCGGTCGCCGAGGCGAAGCCCGGGCGACTGCGTCGGATCACTGAATGCATGACATCGACGATAGCAAGACATACCCCCTAGGGGTAACTGGTAGGGACTTCCGCCCCGCACCGAAGGACTTCCGCCTCTGTCCGCATCGGCCCCACTCGGTAATGCTCGAGGTGTTCCACACGCGAAGGTCAATGGACGGGACAAGGTCATGACTGCATCGAACCGGATAGTCGTCGGAGTCGACGGATCCGCCACATCCCTCGGCGCGGTCCGCTGGGCGACGCGCGAGGCTGTTCGACGCCACGCCCCGCTCGAGCTGGTCACGTCGTCGCTGTTTGCACCGGGAACCTACGGTGACGCCATCAGCCTTCGGATGGGCGCGTTCACGGACCCCGATATCGAGGCCAAGCGTGTGCTGACCGCAGCGGTCGACGTTGCGCACAAGACGGCGGCCGGTAATTCACTGATTCTCGACACTCGCCTCGAGCACGGCTCCGCTGCAAGAAACCTGACGCATTTCGACGTCGCACCCGCCATGATCGTCGTCGGGTCGAGGGGTCTCGGCGAGTTCACCGGTGGACTGATCGGGTCGGTCAGCACCGCGGTGGTATCGCACGCCAAATGCCCTGTCGCAGTGATCAAATCGACCATCGTCGGCGACGGACCGGTCGTCGTCGGTGTGGATTGCACGTCCAACAGCCAACCGGCCATCGGGTTCGCCCTCCAGGAAGCATCGCTGCGGGGGGTCGACCTCGTTGCGGTGCACGCCTGGAGTGACCTCGAACTGGGCAGCGTGTTGACGCGCGACGACGAGGGACCGTGGGTCGACTCCGAACTCGCCGAGAAGACGTCGTTGGCGGAGAGCCTGGCCGGATGGTCGGAGGACTATCCGGACGTCACCATCCACCGGGTGGTGGTTCGGGACAGGCCGGTTCGTGAACTGGTCCGTGCGTCCGATACTGCGCAGTTGATCGTCGTGGGGAGCCGTGGTCGGGGCGGATTCGCGTCGATGCTTCTCGGTTCCACCTCACGTGCGGTGCTGCATTCGGTGGACGTTCCCGTCGTCGTCGTTCCCACGAACCGATGACCACGCCGACCGTCGACACCACATACGATTCCGAGAAATTGGACGCAGACCTGCGTTATTGGGCTGCGGCGAACTATCTGACGGTGGCTCAGATCTACCTGCAGGACAACGTATTGCTGCGTCGGCCACTGGAAACGAAGCACATCAAGCCGAGGCTGCTCGGGCATTGGGGCACCAGTCCCGGCCTGTCGATGATCTACACCCTCCTCAACCGCGTGATTCGCCGAACCCATTCGGACTGGCTGTACGTCACCGGGCCGGGACACGGCGGCCCGGCGATGGTGGCGAACACCTACCTCGAAGGCACGTACAGCGAGATCTACCCGGACGTCTCGCTCGACAACGACGGAGTCCGACGGCTGTGCCGTCAATTCTCTACTCCCGGAGGCATTCCGAGCCACGTGAGCGTCCAGACCCCGGGCAGCATTCACGAGGGCGGCGAGCTGGGCTACGCCCTCGTCCACGCCGCCGGCGCAGCGTTCGACAATCCCGATCTGATCGTCGCCTGTGTAGTCGGGGACGGTGAGGCCGAAACCGGTCCCCTGTCCGGTTCGTGGAAGATCCCCGCATTTCTCAACCCGGTCCGTGACGGCGCAGTGTTGCCGATCCTGCATCTCAACGATGGAAAGATCTCCGGCCCGACGGTTCTCGGTCGTAGCGCCGACCTTTCAGTCGAACGCTTCCTACGGAGCCAGGGGTGGACACCGATCTTCGTCGAGGGCACCGACCCGCGAGAGGTGTTCCCGGCCCTAGAATCTGCCCTCACCCGCGCCCACGATGCGATCGGGAGAGTTCGGCACGCCGCACGAGGCGGCAACCCACGAGGCGACATCGCCTGGCCCGCCATCGTTCTGCGTACGCCCAAGGGCTGGACCGGTCCGCACGAGGTGGACGGCAAGCGCATCGAGGGCACCCACTGGGCGCACCAGGTGCCGTTGTCGGGTGTCCGAGAGAATCCTGCACACCTGGAACTGCTCGAGAAGTGGCTGCTGTCCTACGATCCCCGATCGTTGTTCGACGACAACGGTGCCCCGGTGGCGTCGATTCGGGAGCTCGCACCGTCGGGCACCGAACGTCTCGGTGCCACCCCGTACGCAAACGGCGGTGTGCTGCTGCAGCCCTTGGTCATTCGAGACCTCGAGAACTACGCGCTCACCGTCGAGTCCCCTGGTCGCACGTCGCACGAGACGACCACCGTACTCGGGGAGATGATGCGCGATATCTACCTCGACAACGCCCAGCCCAACGGCGGCGGCAACTTTCGCCTGTTCTGTCCCGACGAGACCGCGAGCAACCGCCTGCAGGCCGTGTTCGAGGCCACCGACCGGTGCTGGCAGCTGCCGACCACCGAGTTCGACGACGATCTCGGTCCCGACGGCCGCGTGATGGAGGTGCTCAGCGAGCATCTGTGCGAGGGCTGGCTCGAGGCGTATCTGCTGTCGGGTCGACACGGCCTGTTCGCGAGCTACGAGGCCTTCGCCATGGTGAGTGTGTCGATGCTGATTCAGCACACCAAGTGGCTGCAGCACGCCGCCACACTCGCATGGCGAGCACCGGTCGCGTCGCTCAACGTGCTGCTCACCAGCACGTGTTGGCGCAACGACCACAACGGATTCAGCCATCAGGGTCCCGGACTGATCGACGCGGTGATTCCCCTGGCACCGGACGTCGTGCGCGTATGGCTACCACCGGATTCCAATACCCTCCTCGCCGTTGCCGATCATTGCTTCCGCAGTCGAGGTCACGTCAACGTTCTGGTGGTGGACAAGCAGAGTCACCCGCAGTATCTGACGCTTCCCGAGGCACGGGCGCATGCAGCGGCGGGTGCGTCCCGCTGGGACTGGGCCGGCACCGAGGAGACCGGTACCGAGGAAGATCCCGAGATCGTTCTGGCGTGTGCCGGCGACGTGCCGACCGAGGAAACCCTGGCGGCCGCACAGTTGTTGCGCACGTGGACTCCCGAGCTCAGGGTCCGCGTGGTCAACGTCATCGATCTGATGGCATTGCTCCCCGTCGTCGATCATCCGCACGGATTCTCCGACGAGCAGTTCGTCGATCTGTTCACCGCCTCTGTCGATGTGGTCTTCGCGTTCCACGGCTATCCCCGCGCGGTGCACCAACTGATGCACGGCCGACCCGACGCCCAGCGGTTCCATGTTCGCGGATTCATCGAACAAGGCACCACCACAACACCGTTCGACATGGTGGTGCTCAACAAGATCAGTCGCTATCACCTCGCGCTCGCAGCACTCGACCGAGCGGGCACTGCGCCGGCCGGTGCCGAACGACTGCGGCAGCACTGCCAGGACCAACTCGTTCGGCACGATGCCTACATCCGGGAACATTTCGAGGATCTTCCCGAGATTCGACAATGGCGGTGGTCGTGACCGCGAGGTGACTACCCGCGGGCGATGATCAGCGGACAGTCGACGCGGTGGGCCAGCGACCGGACGGTGGATCCGAGAAGTCGGTCGCTGAAACCGTTGCGGCCGCTCGAACCGACGACGACGGCCTGCGCCCGCGGTGATACCTCGAGGATCTTCTCGACCACGTTGCCGCGCAATATCTTCTGCTGTACCACGACGTCCGGGTACTGATCGCTCCAGCCGGACAGGCTCTCTGCCAACACGGTTCGACCGTTCGAAAGGATCGCATCGGACCTGTCGGTGGCGGACGCGTCGGGCGCCGAGATCAGTTCGTCCGTCGACACGTGGACTGCAACCAGTTCCGCTCCCCGGAGTGAGGCTTCGTCGAAGGCCAACCGAACAGCGTTCTGGTTGTGCGGCGACCCGTCGATTCCGAGGACAACAGGGCCTCCCGACGAGTGCAGCTCCACGCTTCCCGGCACGATGACCACAGGGCAGTGCGCTTGAACGGCCACCGCGGTGCTCACCGAGCCGAGCAGTTCGGCGAAGTATTCGCCGTTGCCACGCGAACCGACCACCATCATCGAGGCACTCGATGACTGCTCCAGCATGGCCTGAATCGTCGGTCCCACAATCGATTCACTCGTGATGACGAGCGCGTCCGGGTTGTTCACCGAACGTCGAGCGACCAGCGACGCCCAGGCGAGGATCGACTCTGCGGCCGTGTGCTCCTCGGAGCCGATGTGCGACGGCAACGCGACGAAGCTGGTGTACAGAGCCTTGACTTGGTATGCGGACACCAGCTTCACCGGTACCCCACGCAACTCGGCCGCATGCGCGGCCCATCCGACTGCGTCGAGCGACGAGCCGGAACCGTCGACACCGACAACGATCGGAGACTGCCTCGAGGTACTCATGCGTGCGGGACGACGAGGACGGGGCAATGGGCTTGCCGCAGTACGGCGGTCAGTGTTCGTCCGGGCACTCGGTCTCGCTCGTGACCGACCACCATCAGCTGGGCTGTCTCGGAGACCGCCACCAGTTCCGATCCCGAGTCGGCCTCGGCATACACCGACGCCACACGAATGTCGGGATAGTCCGCGCCGAAGGGTTCGAGCCGAACGTCCATTGCCGATTCGGGGTGTAGCCCGTCGCCCGGGCCGCTGAGAGCGGACGCGAGAATGGAGGAGACAGCCTGAGTGTGCACCGCCAAGACGCTGGCCGCCCTGATCGATGCCTCGTGAAATGCCTGAGCCACCACGACATCGGCTTGCGAGACGTCGGCGTCACCCAGGGCTGCAACGACCGGGCCGCGGCGTTCGGCGTCGAAATGACGGACGATCGCGACGGGGTGGGGCGATGCTTCGACCACGGCACCGACCATCGATCCGAGTACCCAGGCGGCCACCGCACTGCCGGTGGTGGTCCCCAGTACCAGCAGAGACGCAGATCCGGCCTCGGTCGACATCACCGATTCGGGCCGACCCTGCAGAACGACCGATTCCACGAGAACCGCCGGATCGATCGCTGCGGCCGCATCCTCTGCGCGACTCAATGCCGCGCGGGCATAGTCACCGTCGACATCCGGAGCGCCGTAGACGGTTTCGGGCACCGCATGTCTGTCGATCACGTGGATCAAGCGAAGTGACGTGCCCCGCCCGCGTGCCTCCTGCACGGCGAACCGAACCGCATCGAGTGCGGTCTCCGATCCGTCGATTCCGACCACGACCGGTCCGGTGGAATGTGAAGTGTTCATCAGATGCCTCTCGATGGTGCGCGTCTACGACGAGAACGCTACGAGCGCAGGCACACCTGGCACAGCAGTCCGAGGTCATCGGAACAAGTGACCTAGGTCGTCCGCCGTCAGGGCAGCGGTACCGACCAGATCAGCTCGGTGCCACCTGCGTCGGCCGCGGACGACCCGAAGGTCATCGTGCCGCCGCAGTCGACTGCCCGCGCCTCGAGGTTCGCCAGTCCACTGCGAGTGATGTTCTCGTCCAGTCCGATTCCGTCGTCGGAGACCTCGATGCGGAGATCGTCCCCGACCGCCAGGGTGACGTTGACGGTCTGGGCCCGAGCATGGTGGACGACGTTGCTCACCGCTTCGCGAATGACGGCAACGGCGTGGTCGGCGAGGGTACTGTCGATGACCGACAGGGGCCCGAACATGCGAACCACGGCGCGAATGGGAACGCTTTCGGTGAGTTCGAGGACGGCTCCGTTGACGCGCTGCCGTAGACGAGTGGTCGAGTGTGTCGAGCTCTGCAGGTCGAAGATCGTCGTACGAATGTCCTGCACGGTGTCCTGCAGGTCGTCGATGGTGCGAGTCAGACGTTGACGAATGTCGTCGAGCTCGGTCTTCTGCAACGTGCTCTGCAGCGACAATCCGGCCGCGAAGATCCGTTGGATGACGTGATCGTGAAGGTCTCGGGCGATCCGATCACGGTCCGCGAGAACGTCGAGCTCGTGCATGCGCCGCGTGGTGTCGGCCATCTCCATCACGAGTGCGGCCTGGTCGGCGAAGCTGGAAATGAGATCGAGTTGAGAGTCGCTGAAGACCGGTCCGCCCTTTCGGCGCAGCGTCACCAGGACGCCTCGCACGCCGTCGGCTACCCGAAGCGGCGAGATCAGGGCCGGGCCGAAGGTGTTCGCCACATGCGCGTTGGGTCGGTAGTCCAGCTCCTCCTTGCGGGTAGCGGTCCGAAGGCGATATGCCGCACCGGAACTCGATCCCTCGATCGGGATGAGCGAACCCACCAGAGCGTCTGCGTCGTGCCCCTCGGCGACCGAGATGACCAACCGGGAGACCGTGTCCGAGTTCGGAGCCGCGTCGGCGGGAACAGCGATGAACGCACTGTCGGCCCCGGTCAGATGCAATGCCCGCCTCGACACCATGTGCAGCACTTCGTCGATGTCGCTCCCGGCCAACAGTTCGGTACCGATGTCCCGCATCGCTTCCATCCACGATTGCCGGATCCGCGACTCCTCGTACAGGTGTGCGTTCTCGATCGCGATTCCGGCCGCCGAGGCGAGAGCCCGGGTGACCACCTCGTCGTCCTCGGTGAACTGGGCTCCGTCCTTCTTCTCGGTGAGGTACAGGTTTCCGAACACCTCGTCACGCACCCGAATGGGCACGCCGAGAAACGATTTCATCGGCGGATGGTTGGGAGGGAAGCCCACTGCCTCCGGATGCGACGACAAGTCGTCGAGTCTGAGCACATGAGGTTGGTCGATGAGCAGACCCAGCACACCTCGTCCGGTGGGAAGTGGGCCGATCGCCTCGCGCACCTGCTCTTCCATGCCGTGATGGATGAACGCCTTCAGCTCGTGACCCTCGCCGCGCACGCCGAGTGCACCGTACCGGGCACCGACGAGGTTGACGGCCGACTCCACGATCGACCGCAACGTCACCTCCAGGTCGAGGCCCGAGGTGATGACGAACATCGCATCGAGCAGACCGTCCGCCTGTACTCGTGCATCCGCGATGCGACCGATTCGGTCCTGCACCTCGGCCAGCAGTTCACCGAGGCGGAGCTGCGGAAGACCCGGTCCGCGGTGATCATCCATCCGACGGCCCGGATTGCGCTCGCGGATGCGTTTCGGCCAGCCTCGACGCGTACACCGCTGCCTGGGTGCGGCGCTCCATCCCGAGCTTGGCCAGCAACCGGGAGACGTAGTTCTTGACGGTTTTCTCCGCCAGGAACATTCGAGCGGCGATCTGCCGATTCGTCAGCCCCTCCCCCAGGAGGTCGAGCAATGTCCGTTCCTGCCCGGTGAGGTGATCGATCGGTCCGGGAGCGGCCGTGCCCGCCCGCAGCTTGTCCATCAGCGCGGCCGCTGCGCGATTGTCCAACAGCGACCGACCGGAGCCGACATCCTTGATCGCGCGAGTCAGCTCCATACCGGTGATGTCCTTGACGACGTAGCCGCTCGCGCCGGCGAGGATCGCGTCGAGCATGGCCTGGTCCTCGGTGAACGAGGTCAGCATCATGGTCTTGAGATCGGGCAGTCGGTCGAGCAATTCGCGGCAGAGCTCGATGCCGTTGCCGTCGGGCAGTCGAACGTCGAGAACGGCGACGTCCGGCCTCAACGCGGGAATACGAGCGAGTGCCTGTGCGCAACTTCCGGCTTCACCGATCACGGAAAGATCGGGATCGGAATCGATGAGATCGATCAGACCTCGACGCACGATCTCGTGGTCGTCGACCAAGAACACTGTGACCACGTCCAACCCCTCACCCGCGTCCTCGGTGGGCGCATCCTTTCCCAACACTACGGACCCGCACACGGGAGAGCTCGACCTTTGGTCATCGAAAGTGGGGTCGAAAGTCCCTGATCTCGGTGTAGTTGTCCTGGCGCGCGGATGCCGAGCCGAAGAGTCTGATGGAGCTCTGGCACCACCTCGAAGGGACTCATCAGATGGGCAGATCCCACACCGTCGTCGGAGTCGACGGTTCAGCCGCGTCTCTGGACGCTGTCCGGTGGGCCGTGCTCGATGCCGAACTGCACGGCTCCGACCTGACTATCGTCTCGGCCGTCCCGACGGTTCTCACGGGCCTCGATGCCCTACCCGAACGGACATCCGCGCATCTGAGGTTCGAGACGAACCGCATTCTGGACGAGGCGATGTCGATAGCCCGGCCGACGGGGTCGGCCGTGTCCACCATCGCCGTCGACGTGGTTCTGTCGGACCGCCCCGCCGCTGCCGCTCTACTCGAGATGTCCGAGACGTCTCGGATGGTTGTCATCGGGACACGCGGACTCGGTGCGGCACAACGCACGTCGTTGGGTTCGGTCAGCGTCGCGCTGAGTACGCATGCACACTGCCCGGTCACGGTCGTACATGCATGGCCGATGAGCGGCTACACGGGGTTCGAGGCGGTCGTGGTCGGCGTCGATGGGACCTCGGCCGCCATGGCCGCGGTGGAGCGGGCGTTCGAAGAGGCAGAAGTCCGAAGCGCTCCACTCACCGCACTGCACGCGTGGGCCGATTCGGATCTGTCGATAGGGATGTCGGTTCCCGGCCTCGATTGGGCGGACCATCGACCCGAAGCCGACGGCGTGTTGGCAAGGGCCGTCGATGATTGCGCGCGTCGGCATCCGACGGTGACACTACGACAGGTGGCGGTCAGAGACCGACCGGTCCACGCACTGCTGGACCACGCGCAGAGCGCCCAACTGGTGGTGCTGGGCAGTCACGGTCGCGGAGGATTCGCCGGAATGATGCTCGGCTCGACCAGCCGCTCGGTGATGGCACGCGCATCGTGTCCGGTCACCGTTGTGCCCAGTGCCGCGCGCAACAGAACGCCTGCGACGAAGGAGTACCTGTGAAAACTGCGGAAGAACTGTTCGACCCGCGACATGCGTGCGCCGATCCGGATCGACTGCAGCACCTGACGGACATGAATCATTTTGCACTGCAATTCAACCGAAGCCGAACCGACAGGACATCCACATGCGCATACTGATCGCAACAGCAAGCCGCCACGGCGCCACCCGAGAAATCGGACAGTGGCTGGGCTCGTCGATTCTGCGGGAACTGTCCAGCATCGACAGCACGACGACAGTCGATGTTCGTGATGCCCGCGACGTGGACAGCATTGCCGAGTACGACGCCGCGATAATCGGCAGTGGCGTGTACATGGGCCGATGGCTCCGAGACGCACGCGCGCTGGTCACCAGGGAACAGGCCGAACTGGAGGCAATTCCTGTGTGGCTCTTCTCGAGTGGCCCGGTGGACGACAGCACTCCGCCGAGAGCTCGGCCGAAAGAGACCGAGGCCGACTGGGTGATCGAGCATCGCGTGTTCGGTGGCAAGCTGACGAACTCGCGGTTGTCACTGTTCGAGCGTGCCGTCGTGCGACTGATCGGTGCCTCCGATGGTGACAGCAGATCACGAGCAGAGGTCATGTCGTGGGCGGTGGTCATCGCCTCCCATCTCACACCTTTTGTGCTCCAGGCCGATGAGGCCTCTCGGCTCAATTGAACGCCGAAGACGAGTGACCGCGGACTCCCTCGTCCACCTGGGTGCTCGGCTCCGGGACCTACGGCCGAGCGGGTGGAAACCAACCCCGAGCGTCACGCAGGGTGCGGCCGGCCTCGTCGACTGTCGATCGGTTCCAGCGCTCGGCGACTCTGCGTAATTCTGCACGCGCTTCGGCAACCGTGCGGCCACTGGCAACAAGAACACCGATTGCCTGGTTCACCTCACTCACATCGGCAAGAGATCGCGGCTCGGAAGCCCGGGAATCGGTTCCGCCGCGGACCGGATCTCTGGTCCCTATCACCACGTCGAACCGTTCACCGTCGACGATCGACGTCAGGGTGATCGAGCCGACATCCGAGACGGCCACATCGATGTCGGCCGCCAACTGCCCGGCCAAGCGCGCGAGATCGACGGACGAGTTGTCCAGTGATTCGGTCAGCGTCGCAAGATCGTCCAGCAATCGAGGCGGAAGTTTCATCGAGAATCCAGGTGCGGCCCGATCGCCGATTCGATTCGTCCGATATACCCGCGGCATCCTGCCGGGCGGGTATGCGAGCGCGAGGAAAAGTCGGACTCGATGCCTCGGAATGCGCTCGCGGCTCGAACGCTACGCCCTTACGTGCGGGAACGGGAGCGGGCCGTCTTCATCGCCTCGCCCACCATGGCCTCAGCGACCACTGCGACTTTCTTGTGCTCGCTCTGGCTCAACGATCGGAGCTTGTCGTACCCCTGGGCTCCGGTGCATCCGCTTCGGCTGATCAGCACCCCGATCGCCTGGTCGATAACGGAGCGATTGCTCAGTGCCATCTCGAGCTGCTCGGTGAGCCGGGCGGCACTCGACAGCGCCCGCGCGTTCTGCACCGAGACCGCAGCCGGTACCGCGAACAGGTCGCCCAACTCTGCAGCGCGAGCATCGAACGCGTCGGGCCGGCGCGCGTAGACATTCATCGCGCCGAGCACACCGCCTGCGGTGATCAGCGGAAGAGACAACACGCTGTGCACTCCCATTCGACCGACCTTCGGACCGAATTCCGGCCACTGAGGGTCGGTTTCGAGTGAACCGGATCGAACGGTGATGCTCTCGGCAGCTGCGGTGATGGAGGGGCCTTGGCCGAGTCCGTACTGAATGTCGTCGACGGCACGGACGAATTCCGCGCTCGCGACAATCGTGTCGGGGCGGTCGGGATGCAGGAGCGTCAATCCGGCACCGTCCGCGCCGGGAACGGCCCGAACTGCAAGTTGCGCCACGTGAGAGAGGGTGTCGGACAGAGACAGATCGGTCATCGGCAGTTTGCTGAGGTCGACCAGGCTCGACCGGAGGTCGTCTTCGTGTTCCCCTGCGTTCATCACTGCTCACTCCGTTGTGGGCACACATGCCTTTCGGGTATGCGCCTGCCCACCCCGACCTTACGGCTTCACCGACAGCCGAGTCGCTCGGACGAAGGAGCACCGGGATCGGTCCACTGCGACCGACGAGGTCCACGTCAGAACTCGAACACCTGGCGAGCGGTGACGCGGCCACCCATGAGGTCGTCGAAGCACTCGTTCACTTCGTCCAACTTGCGCGATACGGCCGATACCGTGGTCCGCCCGGCCTCGTGCAGTGCGAATACTTCACGTAGGTCCTTTCGCGTACCGACGATCGAACCGAGGACGGAGATTCCGCCGACGACCGTCTCGAAGATCGGGACCGGGAACACACCGTGAGCGGGCATCGAGACACACACCAGTCGACCGCCGCGGCGAAGCGAACGGAAGGCCTGATCGAACACGCTCGGGATGACGGCCAACACGATGGCCACATCGGCTCCGCCGAGCGCCTTGATCTCCTCGACGGGGTCGACCTTCGACGAGTCGACCGTGTGATCGGCACCGAGTTCACGTGCAAGTTCGAGCTTCTCTTCCTCGATGTCGACTGCGGTGACGAATCCGCCCGCGATCTTGGCGTACTGCACCGCCATTTGGCCCAGTCCGCCGACGCCGAAGATGGCCACGCGCTGAGCCGGTGTGACACCGCCGACCTTGACTGCCTTGTAGGTGGTGACGCCGGCACACGTCAGCGGAGCGGCGTCGAACGAGGAGATGCCGTCGGGAACGCGGACGACGTATTTCGCATGGGCCACAGCGTATTCGGCGTAGGCCCCGTCGATCGAGTAGCCACTGTTCTGCTGTGTCTCGCACAGCGTCTCCCATCCGGACACGCAGTGATCGCATTCGCCGCACGCCGAACCGAGCCACGCGATCGCCACGCGTTCGCCGATTCGACTCGTGTCGACCTGCGATCCCACGGCCTCGATCACGCCGATTCCCTCGTGCCCGGGAACGAACGGCAGGGTCGGCTTGGCCGGCCAATCCCCCTGCGCTGCATGAATATCGGTGTGACAGACTCCGCACGTCTCCATCTTCACCAGCACCTGCTCCGGTGCGGGTGTCGGGATAGGGATGTCCTTGACGACCAGGGGTCCGCCGAACTCGGTGACAACAGCAGCTTTCATCGTGGATTTCCTCCAACTATCGAAACCAGTGCCGTTCTCGACCATCGAGCAATGCACACTGTCGATGGTCGGCGCTGCGGCACTCGGCATGTAGGGCCGGAAGTCACCGCCGGTTGGGGACGTCTACCGAACCGGCAGCTCGGGAGCAGAAAGGCCCGAGAAGCAGGGGATTTCGCCCCTGACGCTCATCGACGAGTTGGACCACACTCGGCAGCATGGATTCTGCTGCACACTCCCGATCGAAGACCTGCGAGCGATGAACCTGTGGCGAAGACACCCGGGCGTCCGGACCGGTGATGCCCTGACCGCCGGTGAGCGAGCGGCGGACTACGTCCGAAACGGGATGGGCTCCTGGCCGTTCGTGTTCCTGTTTCTGGGCACCATGGCGCTGTGGGCCGCCTACAACCAGAGCGACGGATTCGACCCGTACCCGTTCATCCTGCTCAACCTGTTCCTGTCGATGATCGCGGGACTCCAGGGAGCGATTCTGCTGATCTCGGCGAAACGCGCGGACTCGGTGAGCAGTGAGGTTGCCGTACACACACTTTCGAACACCGCCCTACTCCAGGACATGATCGAGGCCAATACCGTCCTGACGGAATCGGTGGCGCAGCTGGCGGCCGAGATTCACACGCACGTCTGTCCGTCGGCGCACCGCACGAGTGCAGAGACATCACCGGCGAAACAGGTCACGAACCACGCTTCTCTGCATTGAGCCACGCGAGTATCTCTCGGGCCCCATTGCACACGAGTACCCAGTCGCGGAAGTCTCCTGCGACTGCCCCGGAGTTCTCGAAAATCTGACGCTCCCCCGCCGAAAGTCGCTCTGGCACCAGCTTCCCGGGAAACGTTCGGTGTGCGGTCGCATGCATCAGTGATACTGCGTGTGCCGCGTCGGAAGTGACGTTGACCGGCCTGTCGCTCGAGTGCAGCGGCCCACAGGAGAACAGCCACACAGGTGGATGTTCGGACCTCGACAACCTGTCGACCAGAGCCTTCGCGGCTGGAACCCAGCGATCCGAGTAGACAGCGCTCCCGATGACCAGAGCGTCGTAGCCGTCCACGCGGACCACGGATTCCGGTGCCCGCACATCGACGTCGACACCACAGTGCTCGAAGACTCGACCCATTTCCTGGCCCAGACTGTGGGTCGCTCCATGCCGACCTGCGGTGGAGACAAGTATTTTCATGTCTCGTCCGACAGGAGGTATGCGGATTTGCCCGCCGCCACCGTCATCCGCCATCCGTGGACCGCAATGACGAACCCCAGTACTCCGAACGATCCCAGCAGCCAACTCGTCTCACCGGTCACCGCCGAGTGCACGATGATCCAGGCAACCAGGAGCACGCCGGCGATATGAGCCATCGGACCCGACCGTCCGCCGCCTGCGAAGGCAGACGCCGCAGCGAGCCCCATGGGAACGCCGACGACCAACACCAGCGACAGTGCTGTCAGTGTCACAGACACTTTCGCCTCGACGTAGGAACTCGGATCGATTGCACCCGAGGCCAATCCGATCGCAGCACCGAACGCGTTGATCGATACCCCTCCGCAGACTGCGCCGAGCCACGGCGATCGCCGGTTGCGCTCGGTTGCCACTCGCGTTGTCGATGTCATCGTTCCAGTCTGTGCGGCAAGAGATCAATTGCGCTAGAGCACAAAGTACTTGCCGCTCGACTACCTGAATCAGGTCTCAGCGTCCGAACCACGACCGCATGCTTCGACGCTCCTTCACGGGCGGGCTCGAATCCTCGTTGCAGGCGCAGCGGTCGGCTGCGGCAACCGTACGCATGACGGAGTCGACATGTCTGCCGCAACCGCCCCAGCCGGTCTTGTGGCATTTCTTGCAGGTGACGGGATAACACATGAGAATCCTCCTGGTACGAGTCGGTCGAAAGTCAGGCCGGGACGTGGGCGTCGGCCCAGGCGTTGTAACCGCCCAGCAGATCCGAGACGTTCTCGAATCCCTGAGCGCGCAGCAGCGACGCCGCCACGCTCGAGCGCCATCCTCCGGCGCAGTGCATCACGATAGGTTTACCGGTCGGCACCTGGTCGAGGCGAGTTCGCAACTGCGCCAGCGGGATCGGGATCACTCCCGGTATCGTGCCGAAGTCGCGCTCACCCGGGTTGCGAATGTCGATGAGCGTCACCTCGTCCGCGGCGAGCATCACATCGAGCTGCTCGACCGTGGTGCGCGGTGCCGTCTCGACCAATGTCGCCAGCTCGGCTGGAAACGCACCGTCACTGCCGATTCCGAGGTATCCGGTCACGTTGTCGGATCCGATTCGGGCCAACCGCAGTGCTGCCTCCTGCTCTTCGCCCGGATAGGCGATCAGCACGATGCGACCACCGACCTCCGCGACCATGCCGCCGGTCTCGGCGAAGCGACCGTCGAACCCCACGTTGATCGATCCGCGCAGATGACCGGCAGCGAAATCGTCCACACTTCGTGCGTCGAGCACTCGTGTGCCGGAAACCAGCTCGGCCCTCACGGCCTCGGGTGTCAGCGCAGGGATGATGCGGCCAGGAGACAGCAGTGGGTGCACCTGCTTGTTCATGGCTGCGTCGGCGGAGAAGTACGACGGTGCCGCCGGTTGGCCGTCGGTGACGAGCGCAACGAAAGCGTTTTCGGTCATCGGCTGCACCGACGGGTTGCTCGCGCGCTGCTCACCGATGGTGGAGGTGAGCTCGGTGGAGAGGTTCTTTCCACACGACGAGCCGGCACCGTGAGCGGGCATGACGACGACGTCGTCGGGCAGCGTCAGCAGCTTGTCGTGGATCGTCGAATACATCGCACGGGCCAGGTCCGTGGTCGAGCCGTCCCCGAGATTCACCAGGTCCGGTCGTCCGACATCGCCGATGAAGAGGGAGTCACCGGTGAGCACGGCCGTAGGGGTGGCCCCGGGATGCTCGCGAACCAGCACCGAGATCGACTCCCACGTGTGACCGGGAGTGGACAGGATCTCGAGTTCGACGTCGCCGAGGGACAACCGCTCCCCGTCTCGCAGTCGCCGGA
The DNA here is from genome assembly GCF_002259365.1 of Rhodococcus sp. 14-2496-1d. Taxonomy (NCBI): domain Bacteria; kingdom Bacillati; phylum Actinomycetota; class Actinomycetes; order Mycobacteriales; family Nocardiaceae; genus Rhodococcus; species Rhodococcus sp. 14-2496-1d. The sequence continues at coordinate 226,299 of NZ_NPFV01000009.1, forward strand.
TCGGATAGTCGGTCTCGGCAGCCTCGCCGAAGCCGATCCAGGCACCGGTCGCGTCGACCAGTTCGAGGTGGCCCGAGACGAAATCCGCGTGGAAGTGAGTGTTGACGACCCCTTCGATGACGAGTCCGTACTTCTCGGCGTCGTCGAGATACTCCGCGATGTCGCGACGCGGATCGACGACGATCGCGCGCCCCGTCCTCTGATCTCCGATCAGATACGAAGCGTGGGAAAGACATTCGAGGTAGTACTGCTCGAGGATCATGGATTCCTCCGTCTGAGACGTCTCCGGGCGAGTTTCGCGAGGTGGTAGACACAGTGTGTAATACCCCCTAGGGTATGTCAAGTACCCCCTGGGGTATACCGTGGCACCAAGGATTGGAGTGAACACACGATGACATTGGGGCTGGCGCTCGGATTCGGCGCTGTGATCGGAATTCTCCTCGGCCTACTCGGTGGAGGCGGATCCATTCTTGCGGTCCCGGTGTTGGTGTTCGCCCTTGGCCTCGGCGTGGAGGAAGCGATCCCCGTCTCGCTGATCGTCGTCGGCACCGCCTCGGCGGTGGGAGTGATACCGAAGCTGCGAGCACGCCGCGTCGAATGGCGACTGGCGGCGGTGTTCGCTGCGACCGGCATTCCAGCGACCTTCGCCGGCAGCGCACTCGGCCGGTTGCTTCCCGAGAGGATCCTGCTGCTCGGCTTCGCCGCCGTGATGGTTGCCGCAGGAGCCCGGATGCTCGCCGAGCGAGGAGATACAGGAACAGCCTGCGTGACATCGGCATCGGGCATCAACTGGAGACACTGCGCTCCACGTTCGATTCCGGCAGGCCTTGCTGTCGGATTCATGACCGGGCTGTTCGGCGTCGGAGGCGGCTTCCTCATCATTCCGGTGCTGGTGCTGATGCTCGGGATAGAGATGTCGGTCGCGGTCGGCACCTCGTTGGTCATCATCGTCGCCAACTCCGTCGCCGGTCTGTTCTCACATCTGAGCGGCACGACCATCGACTGGTCGATCACCCTTGCGTTCGCAGGCACCGCAATTGTCGGCTCCCTCCTGGCCGCGCACTTCGGAATGCGGGTCGATACCGCACGGCTGCAACGCCTGTTCGCCTACCTGGTGTTCGCAGTGGCCGGGTACGTCGTCGTCGACGCGGCCTTCCTGAGCTGATCTCGCTATTGTCCGGCCCCATGTCGGGCCGGAACCGTGGGTCGAAAGGCTCTATACCGCACGAGCCGCGCCGGGCACCCTCGAGGCAGGAGCACTCCGTCTCCGGGACCGCGAGGTAGCCGATCTTCATGACCATCACCGACGCAGGACCGACCACTCGGCTGGTGAACGACGAATCGACGTCGCTTGCCTCGATGCTCGCCGCGAGGTTCCCCGATCTGACCCCCACAGTCGTCGCGGCCGAGATTCGCCGCACCCTGCCGCCCATGGCAGAGCGATCATGGTGAGCGCGGAGCCGCGACCCCAGCCCACCCGAACCCCGGTCGCTCCCGGCTTCTGGGCGAAGAAAGACTGGGGTGACATCGTCGTCGCGCTCGACGGCACCCCGACGTCCCGCGACGCACTGTCCTGGGCAGCGGGTCTGGCCTCGGTCACCGGGGCACGCATTCGGCTCGTGCACGCACTCACACCCCGCGAATCGACCCGGTCGTTGGAGCGACTGCACGGTCGACGCCTTCTTCGATCGGCTCGCCGTGAACTCGTCGGTCTCGATCCCCGCATCGCAATCGATTCGATTCTGACGGACGACCCGATCGCCCCCGTTCTCGGCGCGCTGTCGCACACCGCCGACCTGATTGTCATCGGAGGCCGTGAATCGGGTCCGATCCGCGATGTGCTGTTCGGCCGCAACGCAACTCGTATCGTTGCAGAATCGACGTGCCCCGTCCTGGTGTGGCGCCCCCAGCACGCAGACCTCACGCCGACCTCTCCGGTTGTCGTCGGCGTGGATCACTCGGACTCCTGCACCCGGGCGATCGAGGCGGCCTTCTGGTTCGCCGATGCGCTCGAAGTCCCCCTCACCGCGCTGCACGTCGGATCGCCCCACAGTAGGCCCGTCACGAACGACATCGAGCTGCAACAGATCCGAGGGCTGGAGTGGCTGGAAGGTCGCGTCGATGCTGCTGCGTCCGCGCATTCCACCGTAGACGTGCATCTGCACCTGCTCGACGCATCGGCGCAGCACGAGCTACGACGCGCATCGGCTACCGCACACCTTCTCGTGATCGGCAGCCGCACCCACGGACCACGGACGGGTCCGCGTACCGGGTCGGTCGGACAGTCTCTCGTGCACGCATCGTGCTGTCCGATTCTCGTGGTGCGTTGAGCCCTCGATCAGCCGACGACCCCCGCCTCATCGGGACCTTGTGCCCTTACGGATCCACTGCTCGACGCCGGACACTCGTAGGAGACGAATGCACTTCGGGTGGGAGTAGGTGGCGGCCATGTTCTCGAAACTCGCGCACCGATCGTGGCGACACAGTCCATGGATTTCCAATCCACTGATGCGGCTGCCGGGCAGGATCGAACGAGCGGCAGTCGCCGTCGGGATCGCGGTGCTTCTGTTGCTCATCCCTGTGGCAGCGACGATCGGTTCGGTGACCTACAGCGACCTGTCGCTGCGCTCGCAACAGCAACGCGCAGAATATGTTCGAGTCGACGCCCGTGTCATCGACGCCACGAAATCCGCTCGGTCCGATACCGACGGCGTGACGACCGTGGCCGGTACCGCGACCGTGCAGTGGAGCGCGCCGGACGGCTCGCTGCGCTCCGGGGCAACCGACGTACCGTCGGCATTGCGAGTCGGTGACACGACTCCGATCTGGCGTGATGCGGACGGGAATCTGGTGCGCGCTCCCGACACTGCTGCCGGTGCCGTCGTCAACGGAGCTGCCACGGCCGTGTTCGTATGGTTCCTCGGTGCCCTCGTCATCGGCGGTCTGGTCTATCTCACCACCAAAGCCGGCGAACGTTCACGAATGCGGCAGTGGGACAGAGATTGGCAACACTTTCTACAGGCCCGCGACCATCGCTCGCGGTAGCGCCGTCGAAGCCCGGCGACGCGGCCGGTCACCACGAGGAGGGCCGAGCGTCCTCGAAAAAAGGCCTTTGTGCCGATGGCACATCGCGTGTGTAGTCGTACGCTCAGGACCGTCGTCCTTGAACTCGTCGACACGAAGCTCCCACGTTCGAGGAGGCGATGACATGATCGGTACCGGCACCGAATTCTGTTCCGCGAGTGCGGACTACGAGCGTGCGCTCATGTGCAGCCCGTTGGCTGCACAATTACGCGTGGTCGATCTTCGAATACAGGTGATGATGGACGAGCAGGGCGCGCTGCACCCTCGCGACCTCGTGGCGTCGGCGCTGCCGTCGAGTCGACGACCCCTTCTGAACTCTGCTTGAGGTCGGAGCGGGCGTATGACCTTCGAGACGCTCGCCCTGTGTGCCGCAGTGGGATTGCTCGGCCCACTGCTGGCGCTTCCGCGCGGGCTTCGGATACCCGTCGTCGTCGGCGAACTCGTCGCCGGAATTGCTCTCGGCCACACAGGCTTCGGCATCGTCGACCCCAGCGAGCAGACGCTGAGCTTCCTGGCACAGGTGGGGTTTGCGCTCGTCATGTTCGTGGCCGGCAGTCAGATACCGATTCGCGACCCGCGACTGCGCATCGGTCTCGGGGTCGGTACTGCGCGGGCGGTGACCGTCGGGCTGCTGGCAACCGTGCTCGGCTGGGCCGTCTCCGCCGCGTTCGATCCACCTCACCTCGGCCTGTACGCGGTGTTGATGGCATCGTCCTCGGCCGCTGTCATCATGCCGATCGTCGAGTCCACCACGATGACCGCACCCGGTCTGATGGCCCTCCTGCCGCAGATCGCGCTGGCGGACGCGGTCTGTATCGTCGCGCTGCCTCTCGTGATCGATCCACGGCAGGCCGGTCCCGCCGCACTCGGATCGGCGACGGTCCTGATCGCCGCCGCCGTGATCTTTGTCGTCCTGCGCCACTTCGACGCCTCGGGACTGCGCCGTCGCGTGCATCATGTGTCTGCCCAACGCAAACTCGCGCTCGAACTGCGCCTCAACCTGATTCTGCTGTTCGGCCTCGCGGCCCTCGCGGTCCACACCCACGCATCGGTGATGCTGGCCGGCTTCGGCTTCGGGCTGGCCGTCGCTGCCATCGGAGAACCGCGACGACTTGCGAAACAACTGTTTGCCATCACCGAAGGTTTTCTGGGGCCACTGTATTTCGTCTGGCTCGGTGCATCCCTCGATCTGCGCGCCCTCGGCAGTCACCCGAACATGATCGCGCTGGGGCTCGTGTTGGGATTGGGAGCCATCGCCGCGCACGGTGCGATGCGTCTGACGGGCCAGCCCGCCGGGCTCGGGATACTCGCGGCAGCCCAGATGGGAGTTCCGGTCTCGGCCGTGACACTCGGCACGCAGAGCGGCGTGCTGGCTCCCGGGGAGGGCCCTGCCATCGTGCTCGGTGCACTGATGACCATCGCGGCGGCGGCCGCCGCATCGCGGGTCGCCGCTCGTCGTCCGGCCTGACCCCGGCGGGCCTGCGGCGGCGCAAGGCATTTGGGTGTTTCGAGTTGATCAGGACGGGGAACAGAGGTCGTGGAACGATCGGCACGACGCGAAACGGATCACGACGATGACGGATGACCAGGTCTGGCGCCTCAAGGGTGCGTGCATCGACGACATGGATGCATACGACTCGCAGCAACTTCCCCGCCACGGACGTAAGCGAGCAGAGCGGGCGTGGCGTCTGTGCGCTGACTGCCCGGTGCTGCGTGAGTGCGCCGAGCAGACGGCTCGCGACATCGAGTCGGGTCGCATTCCGGTGGGAGTGGTCGTCGCCGGTGCCGCGTATCACGACAACGCGAGCAACGGTCGGCGTACCGACGCGTACCGGACGCTCGAATTCCTCATCGGGCGGCCACTTTCCAACCCTGCAGCCTGATCACGGCGCGGTAACGGAACGCTACGAACAAGGTCACGGCGACAACTCTCTTCGACGCGTTTTCGGCGCGTCATCCAGTGTCTGACCTGCGGCGTTCCAACTCGGGTGACAATAGTGCGCATGGATGCAGGGGAGTCTTCTCACGTCGGCGAGCCGAGTGATGTGCAGAAGGCTCTCGACAAGCGCGCACCCATCGAACAGGCCAAGGGCATCCTGATGGCCATGCATCGCATCGGCCCGGAGGCTGCGTTCGACATGCTCATCGAGCAGTCTCAGCGCTCCAATCGCAAGCTGCGCGAAGTGGCACTCGACCATATTCGGTGGGCCACAGCCCGGTGAAGAAAGAAGATGGCCTCGCACGCTGTGTTTTCAACGTGCGAGGCCTAGGCGATGGAGTAGTCCGGACTACACAATCGCTTGTGTGCCGTATGCCCTGACGCGGCCACCCGAAACATAGCCGGTCGGGAGCTCGGCAGAAGTGCTCAGAAGCGCGCCAGAATTGCTCGGGCACAACGAACTACGGTCGCGCGGTCGTAGGACATCACGTAATCGAACTGACGGTCGGCGTCCACCTCACCGCGATGTAGGTCGATTGCTGCCAGCACACCGCAGAAGTGCGGGCCGAGAACCACGACGTTCCACTCCTCGACGAGCGGATCCATCGGGTCGAGGGGCGCATGCACGATGCCGCCCTCTTGCACGTATCCCATGCCTACGCCGTAGACGCCGGCGTAGGAGATCTGCTCGGTCATCGACACCCAGCGGCTGCGGGTGGTCGGGGTGAAGTGTTCGGCGCGCTGAAAAGTACCGAGTACCAATGTCTCCGGCCCAGCAGCCGCGGCCTGCATCTCGAGCGAAGTGCTCATAGCCACCAGCAGTCGCTTGGTGCTGCGCGTTGCCGTCTTGCCTGCGGAGGCAATGGCGTACGGCGATTCGGCGGCGACGGTCGGCGTGCTCCAGGTCGGGAACGGAGGCATGACCTCGGCCGCGTCGGAAGGTAGCTCTTCCGTCGATTGCGCGGCCGGATACAGCTCTCCCACCCCGTAGGTGGCACCGAGTCCGAGTGCGCGGGTCCGATGCAGCGCACTGTCGACCCCGCTCGCCACGACCACGGCTCCGGTTCGTTCGACCTGAGCCGAGACGGCGTGAGCGGTACGCGCAGTCGACAGATCCGGGCGGCGGGAGACCATCGATTCGGCGAGGATGATCACGTCCGGCTCGATGAGAGGGAGAAGGGTCATCGACTGCGGCCGGCGCCCGACGTCGTCGACGGCCACCACTTTGCCTTCGCGTCGAGCTTTGTCGATTGCGGCGAGAGTGCGCGCCGGGCTGTCGACGAGAGCAGCCTCGGTGACGACCACGATGTCGCGGCGCAACTGTTCTTCGGTGGCTGCATCCAGGGCAGCGAGCGAGTCGACGTCCATGGACACGAGCATCGGCAGTCGCACCGATTGGTTGAGCCGGGCCACACCCCACGCGAGCGCGTCGAGCTCGCGCTTGGCGTCCATGGCCCTGGCTGCGCGCTTGAGCGCATCTGCCGATGCGAGGGGACCGTTCTCCGGGCCGCGCAGCTGCACTTCGATGGCTGCGAGCGCACCGTTGTCCAGCCGACAGACCGGGGCGAAATACGGCTGCACCGTCAACTCTCCCGTGTCCGTATCGACTGCAGATCCTGCTTCGGCCAGCGCGAACGTCACACCTCAGTTTGACACGAAAAAACGACCCCCGTCACGCGGGGGTGAACTGTAATTCCAAACCTGGTCGTGGTGTTTTCTTTCGCTCCGACCATGCTCGACGACGGAGATGTCACCGAGACGGTCACGACTGTCTCGTTTTGATAACTTTGTATAACGGAAAGATAACGCCAGACGGGGTGAAGGTCGGAGGAACGCCAGGCCCGGCCGAGGAGCGAAAATGGGACGAATGCCGGTGTTGCGCTGAACTTTCCGGGTAGCTGCCGAATTCAGTTACTACTGCGTACAACAAACATACCGACCGGATTGTGACTTCTCACAGAGTTGAAACAAACCATTTCCGACATATGTTTCGTCAACCTAACGTCCCTCCCGGCTGCCGAATCAACGGTGCCACCGGATGCCACGACCGGGTCCGGATCCGTCTTGGACTGGAGGATCGATCGATGACGCTCAACCCGCCGACCCGCTCTCGCACACTCGTCACCGCAGTCGCCGCTCTTGCCATCACCGGTGCGACAGTCGGTGCCGCCAGCGCCGGTGCCGCCACCATTTCCCCTGCTGGTACCGCGTTCACGGCGCCCGGCACGATCGTCGTGAGCACCCCGGCGTCGTTCGGTCTGCCGGTGAGCTGCTCCATCAACCTGAGCGGCACCACCAGCGCAGACGGCTCGTCGGCGACGATCACCGATGCCCAGATCAGCGGCTCCAACCGACTGTGTGGCCTGCCCCAGCTGAAGAACCTGCCCTGGACCCTCACTCCCACCAGCGCCACCACCGGGGAGGTGTCCAACGTGGCCTTCTCGCTGGTCGGATACAACTGTGGGCCCGCCACGTTGGCCGGGTCCTTCGACAACATGACGAACACGCTCACCGCGACGAACCAGCCGATGTCCGGCAACTGCACCGTCAACAGCCTGTCGGTCCAGCCCGACCCGGCCTTCACCCTGTCCTGATTCCCGTCCTACCTCGTTCCACATCGACCGTTCCCGAGAAGGAGAACACTTGAAGATCCGCAACAAGACTGTCGTCACCATGACGGCATTGGCATCGAGCATCGCCCTGGGCACGCTCGTCACCGCCCCGGCCAATGCCGCCGACACCCTTCCCATCACGTTTCAGGCAGATACGACGACGGTCATCGCCAAGACCGGCCAACCGGTGGTGTTTCCCACCACCGATCTCGCCACGGACGTCGATCTGGTCGGTGGCACGGTGACCGGGTCGCTCGAATTGCCGCAGGCATCGGCCGATCTGAAACTCGGTCCCGCGACGCTGGCGAACTTCACGATCTCGATCGTCGACGCGACCCCGGTGTCCGGCACCATCGTCCGCGGCGGACCGGACGAGGAACCGACGTTGGATCTCGACGTCGCGCAGAGCTTCAAGATTCGCATCGATTCGGTGAAGCCGTTGGGCATCGACACCGGGTCGGCCGGATCGGCTGCAGTCGACCTGATCCCGGCGGGTAGCAACTGCGTCACCGCCGAGACCACCGCCAACCTGTCCGGTTCGCTCGATGCCATCGACCTGATCCAGAACAACCAGGCCGATGCACACGTCAAGGGGACGTACACGATTCCGCAGTTCCAGAACTGTGGCGCGTTCACGTCGGTGCTGAATGCGATCATCGCCGGTCCCGGCAACACTCTCGACGTGCATCTGACCGATCCGGTCTTCGATGTCGGCACCCGGTCCGCGATTGCGGCAGAGGTGGCGTAGCGGTTCACACCTCGATCGGCGGCGTCGACCGGTTCCGTCGCGGAACGCGGTCGACGCCGTCGTTCAGTGCCGTTCGTCGACCGGATGGACGGACGGCTCCCCGTCGTCGTACACCGCGACGCGGTTGCCGCCGATCCGTTTGGCCCGGTACATGGCTCGATCGGCCCGGCTGAGCAACACATCGACGTCCTCCGCGACACCCCGCGCGTCGACAACCGCATGCGCGACGCCTATCGACGCCGTGAGCGGGGAACGGTCGGTCGACTCGCTCAAACGGCTGCGCAATTCCTCGGATCTGTCGATCACCGTGTCGACTTCGGCGAGGCACACGATCGCGAATTCTTCGCCGCCGAGTCGCACCGTCACTGCCGGTGTCGGGAAGAGTTCGAGGATTCGGCTCGCGGCCAGACGAATGACGGCGTCTCCGTGCTTGTGACCGAATCGATCGTTCACTGCTTTGAAGTTGTCGATGTCGATCACCACGGCGGCCAGTTCCGCATCCGCACCGGAACGAAGGTCGAGGTTGCCGATCGCCGCGTCGAAGCCCCGTCGGTTCTGCATTCCGGTGAGCGGGTCGTAGAACGCGCCGGTGGCATCGCGGCGCAGCAGCATCAGGAAGGAATGGCAGATCAGCGGTGCCGAGAACATCACCAGGATCAGCATCACGAGATAGAGATTGGTCTGCAAGCGACGTTCGGGGTCGTTCACCATGGCCGAGGTGTAGAGCGCGGCGACGGTGACAAACGCGAAGAGATGGTGAGCGGTGAACAGCTTGGGGCCGTGAAAGCCAACGACGTAGCTGCCCATCACGGTGAACAGCGCAGCCATCGGCAACATCTCGGACGGCTTGTCGACGGTCAGAAGAACTGCGGCGAGCACGATGTCGGCGTAGAGCACGAAGGTGACCGACATCGGCCAGGACGGCCAGCCTCCGATCAGCCAGGCCAACCCGAGGGGCAGCGTCGTCGCGACGGTGAACCACAGTGCCCATCGCGCAGCACCGCTGTCTCCGAGACCCGGGATGGTCAGGGCGATCGCCGCAGCGGCCGCGTAGAACCAGCAGAAGATTCCGATGAGAATTCTGGTGACGTGCAGTGCTTGTTGGGACCGTGCGTACGCAACGTTCCACCCGTAGTCGACCGGAAGCGACCACCATTGGCGAAGACTGTTCACAGATCGAGCAGCTTTCCTAGTGTCCCGACGAGGATGAACAAGTCAACCACAGACGAAACCACCCGGTCCGAGAAGTCGGGAACTTGCTCACACGGCCTTATCCGCGCATGCCGTCGGCCAATTCGAACACGCGACCTGCGTAGGTCACCACGAACGCATCGAGGGCCTGCTGAGACAGTTCGGGGCATCCGGCTCGGCGAAAGAAGTGCTCCAGATCCACCAGTCGATCCCCCAGCCCGACGCGTTGTCGATCCAGGGCCTCGAGCTCGACGACCAATGCCTTCAGTTCCTCGACCTTGCGCAGTACGTCGTCCATCGGATCACCGTCCACTTCACTGGGCCTTCTACGGACCGTCCACATTCGGGCGGCGGAGCCGGGCTTCCCTCCCGGCTCCGCCGATCTCGACTCTACTCTTTATCGAACACATGTGCGAACCAATTGCGACCGGACCTCGCTTTGTACCAGTCATCCTGTGCACAATCCGAGAATGTGACCTACAGTCTGTGACATGCTCCAGAAAAGGGGTCCGAACGAGGTTCGACCGCCGGGTTCGACCGATCCAATTCATATGGCGCTCTTAGCAATCCTCACGATTGCGATGATCGCTCTGGTCGTCGTTGCGATCCAACAGGGCCGCCTCTGATCACGCACCTCGGCGTTCATCGTCGACTGGATTTCGCGGCATTCCGCGTCGGTCGCCGCTTCACGAACGGTCAGGTCCGTACTTCGGGCACCATCGTCACGTGCGCGCCCGGATCCGCATCGAGTACCGCGGTCCGTATCGCGCGCAGATACGCGAGATAGGTCGGGTACCCCCGCAGTTGTCGCGGGCCGATGGGCACGAATGTGCCCGATGCCGGGTTGCAGACGAATTGCTCGATCTGCGAACGGGCTTGTGCACCATCGAAATCGGCGTCGACGGTGACGATGAACCGCATCACCGTTTCGCGTTTTCTCCCCAACCCGAGACGGTGCACTCCGAACCAGAGGCGGGTGCCGTCCGGTCCCAGATACTCGATACCCCATCGGCCGAAGCCACGTTCGGCGGTGTCGACGACCGTTCGGGCGAGATCCGCAACGGCCATCGTCGACGAGATTTCGATGCACGCGTCTTGACGACGTGTGATCATCCACTGCCAGCTTTCTGCGATTCCACCGAATACCTCCCCGACATTCGGTGCATATCGGGCGAATTTAGCAGCTCATCCGACATCCGGCACGACGACTGTTACGTCGCCCGAACTCCGACCACCGCGGCTACCTCCGCTGCCATCCGGGCAGCCGTCCTCGCAGTGGGGTGGACGCCGTCGAACGTGGCTCCGGGTCGGTCGAGCAGTGGCGCGAATTCTGCGACGGGTATGCCGCGCTCGGCGGCCAGTGCGCGAATGTCGTCGTTCAGGTCGTCTGCGCTGACCTTCCGCGACGACGGCACCGTGGCGATCACAACCGTGTCGATGTCGTGTGCCCGGTCCAGGATGGCGCGTAGGTTCTCGATGATCATGGGCAGCGGTACCGATCGGGCGAGGTCGTTGGTGCCGCCGTTGACGACGAGGATGTCCGGGTTCGCGGCCAGCGCTTCGTCGGTTCGGGCGAGGATCTGCGTCGTGGTCGCGCCGTTGATTCCCAAGTTGGCACCATCGGCGGCGGGAGCATCGTCTCCGCACACGAGGTACGAATACCACGACGTGTTGCCGTGAATTCCCCAGTCGACACGTGAATTGCCCTGGGCCATCGAGTCTCCCAGCGTCACCAACCGTGGTCCGGTGTCGTTGACGCTCCACCCGAAGCAGTGCGCGTTGTGGATCGTCAGCGCCGGCTTCCTCAGTGGTCCCGCCACGAGCGCGGCGGCGAGCGCCAACCCGAGTGCGCCGGCGATCCACAGTCGAGTTCTTCGCACGCCGGGGATTCTGCCCTAGGGGTGACGCGGGGAATCAGTTGCAGTCGGGGAAGTCCACTTCGGTGGGTGCCGGGACCGATTGCGGCTGAACCGGTGCCTGCGCCTCTCCGGCGACGGTCGGTTCGACGAGGTTGTACTCGATGGTCTTGGTCTGCCCCGGCTCGATGACGACCGGCACGTAGAACACGGGGTGGCCGCGCTCGGCAGCGGTCAGCAGAAACAGAGGAGTTCCGTTGATGGTGGCGTTCGTCAAGGTCGCGCCCTGAGTTGCGTACAGCGCGACCACCGATCGGTTGGTTCCCGGGGGTCCGTCGTATCGGGTGGAGTCGTTCTGTCTGCCGGCGATGTAGGTGGTGTAGTCCTGCAGCGCAGCGTTGTTGGTGATCTCGGCGACCACGCGGGTGGTCCGCGTCGGGCCGTCGCAGGACTGTGCGGAGTAGGTGACCTTGCGCTGCAGGTAGTAGTCGAGTTTGCCGCCTGCACCGTTGTTCACCACCACCGCGGCGTACGGGTCGGGGCTGTCGGGAACTTCGTGACCGATCCTGGTCGGTCCCAGGATCGCTTGCAGTGCCGGGTCCGCGCTCCACACGGCGATGTGGCCTTCACTGGTGGCCTTGCCGAGTGCTTCGAGCAGCGCGCTGGGCGATCCGATGTTGCCCTGCATCTTCGCGACCACTCGGGCGGCGATGTCCTGGAGATAGGCCTTGCGTGCGGTGTTGTCGTCCTCGAAGCGGAAGTATGCGTCGGACTGCGTGATCCGAACGACGTTCGATCCGTCGATCACCTCGCCGTCACCCATCGTGATGGGGCCGACGACATCGAGGATGTAGCCGAGGGCAACAGGGTCGGTGGCCAGGGCACCGTCCACACGTTCGCCGGTTTCCTGCTCCCACATCGACTGCCAGATCTGCCCGGCGTACGGGAAGTGCGGGCTGACGTTGCTGTTCTGCCAATTCTGCGTGGGCTGGAACCGACTCTCGTAGGTGTTGAAGAAGTCCGGACCGAGATCGATGGGGTCGTACGGAATTCGGAGCTCGGCGTTGCTGGCGAGCGAGTCGACCGCGACTTTGCCGTCGACAGCACGCACGATGCCGAATCCGCCTATCAGTCCACCGGTTCCACGAGATTCCGAGAGAGTCTGAAAGGCCATGAAGTAGTTGCGTGGACCGTCGGCACCGAGCATCGCGGGGAGCACCTTGGCGGCGATGTCGGTGTTGGTCAACAGGGTCGTCAGTTCGTGCGTCTGATCCTGCAGCTGAGTTCGAGCGTCGCCGACCTGAGCGACGAACTCCGGTTCCGCGATGGCCTGGGACTGCGAGTTCAGTACGTCCGCTGCGGCCGCGGCCTGTGACAGCGCGGGCGAGGCGGCGCGCAGAGCAGCGATGTCGATGGCACCGTCGGGCCCGCGCAGCTGACTCGGATCGAGTGTGGTCCCCACCTCGACCGACGGCGTCAGCACATCCACGGTCAGCCCGTTGACGACGTCCGTGATCTGCGAGACGACGTCCAGCGGTTGACCCACGTACGGAATCGCGGCAGCCGCCTGCCAGATCACCGAATCGGTGGCGTCCTTCGCCTGGGTCGAGGTGCGCACCGCGTCGTCCACGGAGGTCTCGGCCTTCTGCGTATCCCCTGCCAGCAGAGCAGTTTTCGCTGCCTGAGCGTAGCCCCGAGCCTGATCGAGGTACGTATAAGCGGTATTGGCCGTGTAGGCGAGCCAGGCACCGAGTCCGAGCGCAACGACGACGAAGACCCCGAAACCGAGCAGGATGCGTCGGCCGGTCCTCTTCTTGGAACGACGACGCCTGCGGCGACTACGAGAGCTGCGATGGTCGCCGTACGGGTAGTCGTTGTCGTAGCTCATGGCTGGATGGGTGCCCTTTCGTCGCGGCTAAGACTACAAACGACGTCCTCCCACCGCGACACGACGCTCGGGTCGGCTGCGCCGATATCGCACCGGCGCAGCCGTTCGAGGTCAGGAACCCAGAATTGCGCTCACTGCGGTGCTGCCGCTCTCGGCGCTTCCGCTGCCGATGAGCCCGAGGATGACGTCGACGATGATCTTGGCGATGAATGCGTCCATAGCTACTCCTGTTGTGAAGTACCCCCGACGGGATACAGACGGACCTGCGTGCGCTGCGACCGTTTGTTACCGGCCACAACGAATCGGAAGGTAGCAGCTGAATCTGTCCGAACGGTGGCTCTATGGTCGCGGCCACAGAGCCGGAACATTTGTACAAATCTCGAAATTTGTCTACCGGAATGACAAATTCGGTGTATTGTCCAATCCATAGTGATCGGCCTTACACGAGGAGTGACGATGACCGCATCGAATGTCGACAACCAGGCGCAGACGCCGGTTGCCGAATGGCACGACCGAAAGCGTTACCTCTGGCTGATGGGGTTGATCCCGCCCACAGCGGTGTTCGTGGCCACCGGCTTGGTCTGGGCCTTCAACCAGCTCGGCTGGAACGCCGTGTCCCCGGTCTGGTGGTGGATCGGCGCGCTGCTCGTCTACGGGTTGCTCCCGATCCTCGACCGGTTCTTCGGTCCCGACGGCGACAACCCACCCGACGAGGTGATGAAGGCGCTCGAAGAAGACAAGTACTACCGCTACTGCACGTACGCCTACATTCCGTTCCAGTTGGCGAGCTTGGTGTTCGCCTGCTACCTCTGGTCGGCCGACAACCTGTCCTGGCTCGGAATCGACGGTGGACTGGGACTGGCCTCGAAGATCGGTCTGGCCATCAGCATCGGTGTGATGGGCGGCGTCGGTATCAACACTGCGCACGAGCTCGGCCACAAGAAGGACAGTCTGGAGCGCTGGCTGTCGAAAATCACGCTGGCACAGACGTTCTACGGCCACTTCTACATCGAACACAACCGCGGCCACCATGTTCGCGTCGCCACTCCCGAGGATCCGGCGAGCTCGAAGTTCGGTGAGAGCTTCTGGGCCTTCCTCCCTCGTAGCGTCTGGGGCAGCCTGAAGTCGTCCTGGGAGCTCGAGAAGACGCGCATGGAGCGATTGGGCAAGAGCACGTGGAGCATTCGGAACGATGTACTGAACGCGTGGCTGATGTCCGTTGTTCTCTACGCGGTGCTCGTCGCGGTGTTCGGTCCGATCGTGCTGCCGTTCCTGGTGATTCAGGCGATCTACGGCTTTTCGTTGCTGGAAACGGTCAACTACCTCGAGCACTACGGCCTGCAGCGGCAGAAGAAGGAGAACGGCCGCTACGAGCGATGCACCCCCGAGCACAGCTGGAACTCCGATCACATCGTGACCAACATCTTTTTGTATCACCTTCAGCGACACAGTGATCACCATGCCAACCCCACCCGCCGCTACCAGACTCTGCGCAGCATGGACGGGGCACCGAACCTGCCGAGCGGATACGCGAGCATGATCTCGCTGGCGTACTTCCCGCCCGTGTGGCGCAAGGTGATGGACCACCGCGTTCTCGACCACTACGACGGCGACATCACGAAGGTCAACATCCAGCCGTCCAAGCGGGAGAAGATCCTCGCCGCGCACGGAGCCAAGTGATGGCCGCCTTCGAGTGCCCGGTGTGCGAGTTCGTCTACGACGAGACCAACGGCGCTCCGCGCGAGGGCTTTCCGGCCGGCACAGCATGGTCCGACGTACCCGACGACTGGCCCTGCCCCGATTGCGGTGTCCGCGAGAAAATCGACTTCAGGAGTAAGGCATGAAGCTCTACCGCTGCGTTCAGTGTGGATTCGAGTACGACGAGGAACTGGGGTGGCCCGAGGACGGGATCGAACCCGGCACTCGCTGGGACGACATTCCCGACGACTGGTCGTGCCCCGATTGTGGCGCTGCCAAGGTCGATTTCGAGATGGTCGAGGTCGAGCGCGGGTGAGTGCGTCCGTTCCGCACGCGATCGCGATCATCGGTTCGGGTGCAACCGGGTACACCGCGGCCAAAGCCCTACGCGCCGAGGGTTTCACCGGGTCCATCACGATGGTCGGGAGTGAACGGGCTGCGCCGTACCGCCGACCGACGGTGTCCAAGGAGTTGCTGACCGGAAGCAAGTCGATCGAGCAAGTGCAGCTCGGCTCGGCGATCGACGGTGTCGACGTGCGCTCGGGTGTCACGGCTGTCGGCCTCACCGATTCGACTGTGCTGCTCGACGACGGCGACCCGGTTCCGTACGACGCGCTGCTCCTGGCAACCGGCTCTCGGGCCCGGCAACTCGATCTTCCGGGCCACGTGTTCACCCTCCGAGGTGTCGCCGATGTCGAGCCCTTGCACGCCGACATTCTGCGCACCCGATCACTGTTGGTGATCGGCGGCGGACTGATCGGATGCGAGGCGGCCGCGGCTGCTCGGTCCCTGGGAGCCGAGGTGACGGTGCTCGAGGCCGCATCGGCACCGCTCAACCGGATCGCTCCGGCCGCGATCTCGCAGATGTACGTCGCCCTGCACGCAGACAACGGAATCGCGTTCCACACCGACGTCGCCGTCACCGACCTCGCCGAGCAACGTGACGGAACACTTCTCGTGACCGCAGCGGACGGTCGTTCGTGGTCCGCCGGCACCGTGCTGGTCTCCGTAGGCTCGGTGCCCAACGTCGAACTCGGAGCAGACATGGGCCTCGAGATCGGATCGGGGATTCTGGTCGACGCGGGGATGCGGACCTCGACACCGAACATCTACGCTGCGGGCGACGTGGCAGAGGTACCCAACACGATCCTCGGTGGGACGTATCGGAGTGAGCACTGGAACGGCGCACTGGATCAGGCCACCCGGGCTGCCCGCTCGATGATCGGCGTGGATCCCGGCAGTCTCGACGTCCCGTGGGGCTGGTCCACCCAACACGGCGTCAACCTTCAGTTCGCCGGGTGGACCGGTGCGACCGACGAGTACGTGGTGGCTCGCGGCTCTGTTGCCGACCGCCGCTTCACCGCATGCGCGCTGCGTGACGGCCGGCTCGTCGGGGCCATCGGCGTGGGGTTCCCGAAGGACATCAGGCAGATCAGATCCTTCATCGCCAGCGGAGATCCCATCGATCGGGATCTCCTCGGAGAGGATTGGCTGGATCGACCACATGCGGTCGTTCGATAGAGTCGTGTTCATGCCCGCAGCCGAACAGACGTCGACCCCCGGTCGATACCGTGAAGCCGCGTCCAGTCTTGCGCGCGATACCGCGCTCGATGCGTTGCGTGAGTTGTTGAACGAGCGCAACTGGCGCAACGTCACGATGAGCCACATCGCCAAGGCAGCAGGGCTGAGCAGACAGAGCCTCTACAACGAGTTCGGTTCACGACGCGGCGTCGCGCAGGGGTACGCCATCAGATTGACCGACCTCTTCGTCGCGATGTGCGAAACGGCGCTGTATCAACACGAGAACGACGCATCGGCTGCTCTGCGCCAAGGCTTCTCGTCGTTCTTCCAGTTGAGTGCGCTCGATCCCCTGGTGCGATCGCTGCACGGTGGCGACGCACCCGAAGATCTGCTCCGGCTGATCACCACCGACAGTGCCGTACTCATCGAGCGTGCGGGAGACCGTCTGGCCGAGACGTTCCAACGCGGGTGGGTGGGCGCGAGCCCGCGTCAGGCAGACGTCATCAGTCGGGCAATCGTGCGTCTGGCATTGAGCTACATCCCCGAGCCGCCACCCGATATCGCCTCCGCAGCAGATGATTTTGCACTACTGCTGACTCCGTACGTCGATTCCATCACCGCCGGGCGCTGACCCGACCTCCACGGCTCTCCCCAGCCCCAAGTCCCGCCGCCCCCTGATCCCGCTCCCCCCCCCGGATTTCGCAAACGCGCGCGCGTTCGCCAGGTGCGCGCGAAACAGGCCCGGATTGGTGGCAAGACCGCACGCGTCTGACGAATGCGCGCGCGTTTGTCGAGGCGCAGCCGACTCAGTCGACGTCGATTCGACTACGCGGCGGCCCGGCGGGCGCGCTTCTTCCACCCTCGCGCAGTGCGACCACAGTCCACCCTGCGCCCACCATGGACAGGACCAATACAGCTCCAATTGCGATCATGAACCAACAATGGACTGCTTTCGGCCGAAAATGTGCAGTCCAGTGTGCAAGAGTGGCATGCATGGACTCGTACGACGCGACCGCGATCTCGGCCCCGGAATTGGCCGCACGGATCGACCCATCGACGTTGCGCAACCGATCCGGTGGCCCCCTCTACCTCGAGATCGCCGACGAGTTGCGTCGCCTCATCGAGAGCGGTGAGGTGTCGGCTCAGACGCGGCTGCCAGCCGAGCGCGCGCTGTCGATCAGTTTGGACGTCAGTCGGGTGACGGTTGCGTCGGCCTATCGTCATCTTCGGGAGAGCGGCTGGATCAGCGCCCAGCGAGGCTCGGGTACCTATGTTTCCCCGACGGGTTCGCTACCGTCCTGGGGATCGCTGGCCGGCGACCGGGAGACTGCCAATTTGGAGTTCGTCAACGCGTCCCCCTCGGCCTCGCCTCTGTTGTCCGATGCGTACGGCGTTGCGGCAGAGAAGATTCGAGACCGTTTCTCCCTGGGTGGCTACGCTCCGTCCGGTTTGTTCGAGCTCCGCGAAGCCATTGCCGCGTACTACCGAGCGCGTGGAGTACCGACCACGGCCGACAACGTTCTCGTCACCTCCGGTGCCACCGACGCCATCCACGCGGTGTTGGCCACGTTCACCGAGCCCGGTGCCCGGGTGCTGGTGGAGCACCCGACGTACCCGGGTGTCGTCGAACTCGTTCATTCACTGGGCGGGCGCTGCATCCCGGTTCCCATCGACCCGGACGACACCGATGAATTCGTGACATCGGCAGATCGAGCCACTCGACAGAGCGCTCCGACGCTAGCGTATTTCATGCCCGACTTCTCCAATCCGTCCGGCGCGCGGCTGCCCCTCCGAACGCGCCGACAACTGTCTGCCACCATGCACCGCCACGCGGTGCTGACGATCGTCGACGAGGTCGCAGCTGATCTGTCTCTCGACGGGTCGCCCGACATCGAACCGTTCGGAGCCGCAACTCCGGATGTTGCGACGGTGACGATCGGGTCGACGAGCAAGACGGTGTGGGGAGGGCTGCGAGTCGGCTGGGTTCGAGCCGAAGCAGGTCTGCTGACGAGAATCGCCGCAACCTATGCGCGACGACAACTTTCGGTGTCCGTCATCGATCAGCTGGCTGCGGTCGAGTTGATGGGCAAGTACGACGAGGTTCGTCGGGTGCGCGCGGAGGCATCGAGAGTTGCTCGTGACCACACCGTCGCAGTGATGCGTGACCAGTTGCCGGATTGGCACTTTCGAATTCCCGACGGCGGATTGGCCCTGTGGTGTTCCCTACCCGACGGCATCCGATCCAGTGCGCTGGTCGCGGAAGCTCATGCTCACGGCCTGTTGCTGGCACCCGGACTGCGCTTCGGAACGGGCTACGCCTTCGACGATCGTCAACGCATTCCTTTCACGCGGTCATTGCCCGAAATCACCTCGGCTGTAGAGATTCTCGCTCGCCTGTCGTCACAGGACACCCCGGCGCCGGCCGTGGCGTCGAGCACGCCTGCTGCGGTGGTGTGAGCCCCGACGTCGATCGCAAACGCGCGCGCGTTTGCGAAACGCGCGCGATTTGGTCACCTGTTCGCTAGCGGAATCGCGCGCATCTGACGAATGCGCGCGCGTTTGCGACGTCGCCGGGCCGGCAGCACTCAGGGCCGGAGGGACTGGACGATTGCCGTGACACGCCGCTCGCGAGTGTCGTCGCGTTTTGCGTCGGCGACGGATCGGGCGTGCTCTTTGCGCGTCGACGGTGCCAGCGCATCGAACGCTGCTCGCACAGCGGGGTCCGCGTCCAAGGCTGCCGCCAGTGCCGGCGGCACCTCGATCACCTGCGGCTGGTCGTCCAACTCGATGGTCACGTCGACGGTGTCGCCGGCCTCCACGCCGAGTGTGGCGCGAACACTCTTGTTGAGCCCGAGCAGATTCTCGCCGCCCATCCGGCCGATGCGACCACGCACCGTCTGACCACCGATCGTGAACCGAACCGGCGGAGTTTTGGTGGAACCGAGGGACGCAACCTGTTCGTCCGTGAGCACAATGGCCGCTGCCGGGCCTCGTGATTCGAGGACCGTGGACACCCGCAGAACCGTTGCTGCCATGCGGACAGGCTATCGGTCACGGGTGCGCTCAGTGTCCACAATTCGCGTCGAAAGGCGGGATTCCGTCACAGGCCTCGAATAGTGGACAGTCAGCGCACCTGGCCGACAGTAATCAAGCCCCGGCTTCCACGATTCGCTTGATTGCCGCCAGGGTGCGCGGGATACCGTCGAGTGCCGCCTGGCTACGAGTGTCGATTTCCTGCTGCGCGTCGTCGCCGAACTTGCGGTGGAAGTGGGCGATGCCGCCGGGCAGGAAGTTCCAGTTCTCGGTCAGGCGTGTGCCACCGTCCACCGATTCGAGGGTGTAGCCCCAGCGGACGAAGTTGTCACCCACCACCCACGCGAACTCACGACCGGGTTCGGCTGCAGCCACTGTCGACACGGTCTCCCACGTGCGTCCCGGCACCACGTTGCGGCCGGTGAAGGTCGATCCGACGCCACCGCCGTCGGCCTCGTTCCACCAGCATTCCTGGCAGATCGGGCTCCATTCGCCTGTTCGGGTGATGTCGGAGACGACGGCGTACACGTCGTCGACCGACGCAGCGACGACGACGGAATCGGAGAACTCGAGTGCAGTCATCTCACCATTGTCCCTCCACGTACAACGAAGCTGTGAGCAGAGTCGCTGCCCACAGCAGAAGCACTGGAGTGCAACCGGATTCGGACGCAGACTCGAATCATGAGCGAATCACCTCGAATGTTCTCGCCCGAACTCCGCAATCAACTTCTCCGCCATCGGGTTCTCGTGCTCGACGGTGCCCTCGACGACGACAACGGCACCGTCCTCACCACTCACCTGCTGACGTTGGCGGCCGAGAATCCCTCCGCCGACATCGCCCTGTGGATTCACTCACCGGGAGGGTCGGTTCCCGCGATGCTCGCCATCCGCGACGTGATGCACCTCGTACCCTGCGACGTGTCGACGCTGGCACTCGGATTGGCCTGCAGCGCTGGTCAGTTCTTACTGTCGTCAGGCACGCGCGGTAAGCGGTATGCCCTGCCGCATTCTCGAATACTGATGCACCAGGGGTCCGCCGGCATCGGTGGGTCGGCCGTCGAAGTCGAGGTGCAGGCCAACGATCTACGGCATACCCGAGATACGGTTCTCGGCCTCATCGCCGACGACACCGGGCAGACACGCGAGCAGATTTTCGACGACTCTCTGCACGATCGCTGGTTCACCGCCGAGGCTGCCCGCGAGTACGGGTTCGTCGACGCAATCGTCGACTCGTTCGATCAGGTCATGCCTGCGCGACGGGTGTCGTTCGGAATGGAGTTGGCACGATGAGCACATACACGATTCCCAATGTCATCACGCGAGATTCGCGCGGCGAACGCGTCGTCGACGTCTATTCGCACCTGCTCAGTGAGCGCATCGTCTATCTC
The DNA here is from genome assembly GCF_002259365.1 of Rhodococcus sp. 14-2496-1d. Taxonomy (NCBI): domain Bacteria; kingdom Bacillati; phylum Actinomycetota; class Actinomycetes; order Mycobacteriales; family Nocardiaceae; genus Rhodococcus; species Rhodococcus sp. 14-2496-1d. The sequence goes on from NZ_NPFV01000009.1 coordinate 247,257, forward strand.
GGTACCGGAATAGACGCCGGTGTGGCGAATGCGATGATCGCACAGCTGCTCCACTTGGAGGCCGACTCCCCCGACCAGGAAATCTCGATGTACATCAACTGCGAGGGCGGTGACACTGCTGCCATGCTCGCGGTCTACGACACGATGCAATTCATCGGATCACCCGTTGCCACAACATGTGTGGGCCAAGCGGTGGCGGCAGGGGCGGTACTGCTCGCGGCGGGAGCACCGGGGCGACGCTCGGCGCTGACTCACAGCCGGGTGGTGCTGCATCAGCCTGCGGCGCAGGGCCGAGGGACCATCCCCGATCTGATTCTGGCTGCCGACGAGGTGGTTCGAGTACGGGCGGAGATGGAAGCGATTCTCGCGAAGCACACGGGACGCGACGTCGACAGGCTTCGCCACGACACCGACCGTGATCTGGTGTTGACGGCACCGGCTGCGCGTGACTACGGCGTCGTCGACCAGGTACTGGAGGGTCGTCAGGCCGCCATCAACGTCGCGTCGCCTCGGGACAGGTCGTGATGCGCCAGGCCTGAGATCTCCGCCATGGACGTGCCCAGTGCACCGACGACGGCCGCAAGAATCTCGCTCGACGGATCCTTGCGGCCGCGTTCGAGCTCCGACAAGTACTGCGGCGCAATGCCTGCCCGGGCAGCGGTATCGGCCAGAGTGTCACCGCGAGCGTGTCTGCGCTCGCGTAGCCTTCGACCGACTACTTCGCGCCACAACGGTTCCACTGCGCGTGCTGCTCGACGCTCATCGATTCGTATCACCTCGCCCATGATCGGAGCCTAGGCCTCGATTCCACGACGGGTCGGCGATTCTGCTCAGAGCAGAGAACCCGGTTTCACGAACGTCTTCGCAAAGCGCTTCTGCCAGGGCGTTTCCATGGCCCGAGGCGAGTACCGTCGCCGAACGTAGTCGATGGCCGTGTCGCCGGGCAGACCGTCGAGCGCGACGAGACACGCCAATGCAGTGCCAGTTCGTCCGACACCGCCGGTGCATGCAATCTCGACTCTCTCGGTTGCGCAGCGTCGCAGCACTTCTCGAAGCACGGCCTTGAGTTCTTTCGAGTCGGACGGGAGCCAGAAGTCGGGCCAACGAACCCAGCGACTGTCCCAGTCGAACCCGCCGGGATCCTTGCCCTGCAAGTAGACCCCGAAATCCGGTGAAGGTCCGTCAGGCATCGGGTCACGCAAGGCGCGTCCACGAACCACGCTGCCCGACGGCAACTGCAGCACGCCCGGGCTGTGTGCGTCCCACATCCGGCGCTCAGGGTCGAAAGTCATCCGCGTGAACCCGGCTTCGTCCACTCGATTGTGTGTCGAAAACCTATGCGGTGTCGCATCATCGCACCCGGTAGCCACTTGTCGACCATGTCCTCGATCTCGTCGAAACTCACCACGGGGTCCTTGACCGGGAACGGTGCCGGCGGTGCCGTAACCGGGCTGGGCCACGGGCGGTGCAGAAATCCGATGAGCGGATTGGTGACGATGGAGACCGAATCCCACAGCAGATCTCGTGCGCTTCGCGGCGGCGCAAGCCCGACGACGAGCACGCGACCGTGCGGGGCGACAATTCGCTCGACATGACGCAACGCGTCGTCCATGTCGAGGTGATGCAGGACGGCGACCATGGTCACGAGATCGATCGAATCGTCTGCCCAGGAGTCGAGTTGGCGATCAGTGATCGACACATTGTTCAGATCGGCAGAGGTGACCTCTGCGATTCGGCGCATCTCCGAATCGGAGTCCACCCCGGTGACCTGATCGAAGTGTGGGGCCAATGCACGCACGAGACCGCCTCGCCCACAGCCCATGTCGACTGCTCGGATACGCCGGTCCGGCAGATTCGCCAGAATCCAGCTGTGAAAGTAGTCGTTGTGACTCCATGGGTGTCGCTCGTTCAGCTCGCGAACCCACTGGGCCCCTCTGCCTCCGATAAGGGACGTTCCTCTTCGTCTCAGCACCACGAGTTCAGTATCCGTCAGGCGCGGCGATACGGCATCGCCCACTCAGGTCAACGCAACCACGCGTCCAGGGCCTGTTGGACGAGTGCTGGAGCTTCGAGCGGACTCAGATGCCCCACACCCGGGAGGGTGATCACAGGCGATCTACCCGGCACCAACTGTCGCAATCGATATGCCTGTTCGACGGGAATCCAGGGGTCCTGTCGGCCCCATCCGATGGAGGTGTCGCAGCGGACTCGGGGAAGCGCGTCGACGATCGGTCGCGTGTCCTCGGGCCGCAGTTCGGCGATCTGTCGGTAGAAGGCAGGCTGTCCCTTGTCGGATATCCAGGGTTCGGTCAACATCGCGACGATGTTTGGGTCCAGCCGATGATGCGCTGCTCCGGCAATGTATTCGGAGACCAACGCAGTGTGCAGGGACGCCGGCAACGCAGCGAAGACCTCACTGTTGTCCGCCACGAGCCGGAAGAATTCGGACCCCCACGGGTCCAGGGTCACCACGTCCCACAAGAACAAACTGCCGTAGTCGCATCCGTGTATCAGGTGGGCTCCCAGAGCGACAGCACCGCCGATATCGTGCGCGACGACAAAGGGCTGCTCCAACTTCCAGTGGTCGAACAACATCGCGAGCCGCGACATCTGCGTGGCCAGGTCGGTCCGCACCTGAGGTCCCTGCGCGGAGCGGCCGTATCCGGGCATGTCCCACAGGTAGACCCGATGACCGACGCCGAGGTGGCGAGCGGCCTGCGCCCAAACCTGCGCCGACCAGGGAGTTCCATGGCAGAACACGACGTCAATGGATGGTGCGTCCGACTCGGGGGTCAGCTCGTAGGTTGCGACCCGATCGCCGCCCACGGACACGAAGGTGGGCTCCGGTAGATCGTATCGTTCGGGCCTCATGGCGATGACCTTAAAACTTCAGGTCGACCTGAAGTCAACGTGAGAATATCGGCGGGTGAAGATCGGAGAGGTTGCGCGGCAGCTCGACGTTCCCACCCATGTCCTGAGACATTGGGACGACGTCGAAGTCGTTGTGCCCGAGCGCCTACCGTCGGGCCACCGCGACTACAGCGAGGAGCATGTACGACGACTGCAGGTGTTGCGAGCCTGTCAAGGCGTAGGCATCAGCTTGGCCGACATTCGCCTGATACTTCACCGAGGCGAGCCCGAACGAACGTCGGTCATCGAAGAACATCTGACGCGAATACGACGGCAACAAGCCCAACTCGATCATGCCGAGCGCTTCCTCGAGCACGTCGTCTCGTGCACACACGATCTGCTCACCCGATGCACGCAGTGCAGCGACTACTCGACCGTCTCGAAGTGAGATGGTGTCACCGTGAGCGGAACCGAATCATTATCGACTGTAGGTCCGCTCGCTCGTGCGTGGGTGAATCGAACTCTCGACGCCGGCGAACGAATCATCGATGTCGAGCCAATGTCCGGCGGTATCACCGCAGAGATGCGAAAGCTGACCATCTGGACCACCGCTGGATTCAGCCGGAACCTCGTGTTGCGCACCTATACAGAACCAGCCAGTTTGCAGCACGCACAGGACTCGTTGGAGCGAGAAAACGCGGCTCTGACAATGCTTTCGGGGTCGGTCGTGCAGGCTCCCGAACTATTGGCAGTCGATGCCACTGCTGCTCATTGTGAGTACCCGTCGCTCCTCATGACCCATCTGCCGGGATCGACGGTTCTCTCCGAGGCGGGCGTGGCCGAGCGGGTTCCGCTCCTCGCTCGGCAACTCGTCGAGATTCATGCGGTGAAGGCCGAACCCAGACCCCGCGAGTACCAGACGATGACCACTGCAGACACCGTCGTGGTGCCCGCCCGAGCCGACGCGGAAGTATGGGCCGCCGCGATCGACGTACTACGCGGGCCTGTACCGACGTACGACGGACGAGTTCTGCATCGCGACTTCCAACCCGGCAATGTTCTGTTCGACGCATCGCAGGACGCCACGCCTCGAATCACCGGGGTCGTCGACTGGGCGGGGGCATCGTGGGGGCCGACGGACCTCGACGTGGCGCACTGCTCGACCAATCTCGCTCTGCTGCACGGACCGCAGTGGGGAGCGCGGTTTGCCTCTGCCTACGAAGAGTCCGGTGGCGTACTCTCCGAAAACACACGAGCGCGCCAGTATTGGCGCGTGCGCGACGCATTGGCCTGCTCAGAAGAGGTGCAGTTGTGGTCCGCCCCGTGGCGCGAAGCGGGCCGCGTCGACTTGACGCCTCGCCTCGTGGAAGATCGATTGGACGCGTACATCTCGATGCTGATGGACGCGCGTGGTCACTGATCTTCCAACACCTGCGCGAGTCGCTTCAGGTCCTCGGCGACCGTTGCGAGATCGTGCTCGAATTCTTCGTCGCTGAGTTCGATTTGACGCACCGTGAACAATATTTCCGCGCCGTTCGGATGACTCAGTACTCGAACGGGATTGTTCACCACGGTCCCCGACGGCAACGTGACGTCATGGTCGAGGACGCCGAGGTCGTTGTGCGGCACGAAGCGTACTGTCACCTGCCCCATCGGCGATTCGGCGATCAGTCGATCGCCGTCGATGGTCACTGGAGTGTTCGCCAGTCCTGTCGCCCATGTGGGTAAATTCGCGGGATTCGCCGCGAACTCGTACACCTCGTCGCGTGTACGCCCTATCACTCGGCTCACATGCCGGCTTGCCACCACAGGTTCTCGGTTCATAGCAGCGACCCTACGACGACGGGCCGCGGCGTTTCGGCGAAAATCAGACCTGTTTCGACGTCGCGGGTGTACGAACCTGGTTACCGTGGGTCTTGAACATGTTCAAAGTTAGGACTACGGTCAAATTTTGAACACGTTCAGAAATGAGGTGAATCGATGGCTCGCACGTCCGAGACTCGCGACAAGGTGGTCGAGGTAGCACTACGTCTCTTTCGCGACGAAGGGTTTCAAGCGACCACCATGCGTCGCATCGCCGACGAAGCGGGCGTCTCTCTCGGGAATGCGTACTACTACTTCGCCGGCAAGGACGAGCTGGTCAACGAGTTGTACATCGTGATTCAGCGCGACCACCGCGAGCGCGCCCTCGACGTTCTCGTCGACGGCGGTTCGCTGTCCGAAAACCTTGCTGCCGTTCTGCATTCCGGCTTGGACGTCATGGAGCCGTATCACGCCTTCGGTGGATCCTTCCTGCAGTTGGCGTTGCCCACGCGGTCCAGTTCCAGCCCGTTCTCGGAGGAATCGTCCGACGCCAGGTCCATGGCCATCGACCTCATGCGAACCACCTTGGAAACGTCGAAGCAGAAGGTTCCGACGTCTCTGAAAGACGTGCTTCCACAGCTGCTCTGGATGATCTACATGGGTGTCACCCTTCACTGGGTCACCGATTCCTCGGACAACCAGGCACGCACCCGCACATTGGTCGACGGGCTCGTACCAGTGGTTGCCAAAGCCGTACGCCTCGCTCGACTCCCGGTGGCGCGGGGGCTGGTCACCGACGTGGCCGGGCTGTTGAAACGCATGACGTCCCCAGAAGGGCTCGAACAATGAGTGATTCACCGTCCACCGTCGTCCTGTGCGGTGCCTCCGGCTACATCGGCGGCTACTTGCGTCGATACTACGAAGATCATGGCATTCGCGTCAGGACCGTGGGCCGCGGAACATCCAGCGACGCAACGTGGTCCGACCATCGCAGCCTCGTCGATGTGCTCGACGGTTCCGATCTGGTCGTCAATCTCGCAGGCCGCTCGGTGAGCTGTCGCTACAACAAGACCAACGCGGACGCGATCATGTCCTCGCGCGTCCAGACGACGGCTCGACTCGGCCGCGCCCTGGCGGACGTGCCCAACGCACCAGATCTGTGGGTCAATGCGAGCACCGGCACCATCTATCGCGATTCGCGCGACAGGCCGATGGACGAACGATCCGGCGACATCGGGTCGGGATTCTCCGTCGAGGTCGCCCGCGCGTGGGAGCGGGAGCTGTTCGATGCCGATGTGGCCATTCGCAGAGTGGCGCTTCGGATGTCGATCGTGCTGGGTGCAGGCGGCGGAGCGATCAATCCGATCATCGACCTGGCCAGGGTGGGGCTCGGCGGCACGATGGGTGACGGCGGCCAGATGTTCAGTTGGGTGCACGTCGCCGATGTGGCGCGCGTCCTCGATCACCTCTACGACAACACTGGCATCTCCGGCCCGGTCAACGTTGCTACCCCGTTCCCGGTGACCAACGAGGAGCTGATGCGGCAGGTCCGGAATGCACTGGGCCGCAGTCACGGTCTACCGACACCGGCATGGCTGCTTCAATTCGGGGCACGAGTAATTCGCACGGAAGCCGAGTTGGTCTTGAAGAGCCGGTGGGTCGACCCCAAAGTACTGACGGACAGTGGCTTCGAATTCGAGCACGCAACACTGAACCATGCTCTCGCCGACATCGCATCCGAGACGCCTCGAGGGTTGCTCCCCGTCGCCCTGGGATGACGACGGGGAACCCTCGAATCTAGACGAGCGACGCCGACAAGCCTCCGTCCAGGATGTAGTGGCTCCCGGTGATCCACGACGCCCGGTCGGAGGCGAGGAACAGCGTCACTTCCGCGATGTCCTCGGGAGTGCCCAGTCGTCCCTGCTTGGCGGCGACGAGGTCACCGAACGGGATCTGGGTTGCGGCTTCGAAATCCGGGACCAATCGATCGACCATTGCAGTATCGGCGAATCCCGGGCACACGGCGTTCACCCGCACTCCCGATGCGCGCATCTCGATGGCGGCGACGCGGGTGAGCTGAATGACCGCAGCCTTTGTGGCGCAATAGGACCCGAGCAACGCGGTTCCGCCCACTCCGGCGAGCGAAGCGATGTTGACGATATTGCCCTTCGACTCGACCAGTGCACCGATCGCGGCCTTCATCGCCAGGAAGGTGCCCCTGACGTTGACGGAGTAGATCTTGTCGAAGCTCTCCGTCGACTGCTGGAGCAGCGGCGACGACACTTCGATTCCCGCATTGTTGACGACTATGTCGAGTCCACCGAGAATCTCCACGGCCTGTGCCACCGCACTCTGCACCTGGCTCTCGTCGGATACATCGCAGTTCGCGATTCCGGCGGCCCCGATCTCCTCGGCCGTCTTCGCTGCTGCGCCTTCGTCGATGTCGCTGACGACGACGCGTGCACCGCGCTCGATGAACATCTGGGAGATGGCTTTTCCGATGCCGGCTCCGGATCCGGTCACGAATACTCGCTTGCCCTCGAACTCGGTCATGGTGTGTTTCCCTTCGATGATGAATGAGACATGGTGCTGCGTACTTCGGTCTTGAGGATCTTCCCCACCTTCGAGCGGGGAAGGTCGGTCCAGATCTGAATCTGTTTGGGTGCCTTGATGCTTCCGATTCGTGCCTTCACGTGGGTGATCAGATCCTCGTCGGATGCGTCACGGCCGGGTCGCAACAGGACTGCCGCGGTGATGCGTTCGCCCCACTTGTCGTCGGGCAGTCCGACGACGGCACATTCCTTCACCGACGGATGCGACAGCAGGGCCTGTTCCACCTCGGCCGAGTAGACGTTGAACCCGCCGGTGATGATCATGTCCTTCGCGCGGTCGACGACGTACAGGTAGCCGTCGTCGTCGAGGTACCCGATGTCACCGGTGTGGTGCCACCCGTGGGCACCGACTTCGGCTGTGGCGTCGGGATTCTCGTGGTACCCCTGCATCACGAGCGGACCGCGGACGACGATCTCACCACGCTCGCCGCGTTCGACCAGTCCACCGTCGTCGTTCATGATCGCCACCGTCGTCAGGGGCGTCGGCTTGCCTGCAGAACTCAGTCGTTCGGTGGCGATCGATCCGTCGCTGCGGAAGTGATCGGCCGGAGCGAGTGTTGCGATCATGTTCGGTGCCTCGGTCTGACCGAAGAGCTGTCCGAGAACCGGCCCGATGCGGGTGAGGGCCTCTTCCAGTCGAGTCGGTGACATCGGCGCGGCCCCGTACCAGAGGCAGCGCAGCGAGGACAGATCCGTGATGTCGAGATCCGGATGATCGAGAACACCGTAGATCACTGTCGGCGGCAGAAACGCGTGAGTGATCCCGTGTTTCTCTATGAGGGACAGAAACTTTCCGACGTCGGGGGCACCCATCACAACGACGTGTCCACCGAGACTGAGGATGGGAAACGTCAGTACACCCGCCGAGTGGGTCAGCGGCGCGAGAGCCAGGTACCGAGGCCGGTCCCCGAAGGGATAGCTCATGAGTGCGGTGGCCGTGGAGGTCATCATGTTCTCCTCGGTCAGCCTCACCCCCTTGGGCTTTCCCGTCGTCCCGCCGGTGCCGGCGATCATGCACAACCCGTCTGCCGGTCGTCTGTCGGCAACCGCATCGGAGCCGTGTTCGGCGAGCCAACGTTCGTACGACACTGCTCCCGGTACGTCGCCGTCCAGACAGACGAGCCATTCCAGCCGAGGTAGCTGATCACGAATGCGTCCGACGAGCTCCGCGAAGGCTTTCTGGAAGAACAGGAATCGGCAACCGAACAGGTCGAACAGTTGCCGGTTCTCGTCGGCTTCGTTACGTGGATTGATCGGGCACCACACTGCCCCCGCTCGCGAGATGGCGAAGACGCAGGTCAGCGCAAGTGGGTCGTTGACGGAGAGCACCGCGACCCGGTCACCTGCCTCGATCCCGTTGTGCTGCAGAGCCGCGGCGATCGTCACCGTGTCGTCGTACACCTGGCCGTAGGTTCGGGTGGTGTCTCCGATGGTGAGACACGGCGCGTCTCGGCCCAGTGACACACCCTTGTCGAGATAGTCGGACAGCCGCATCGGCCCTGTCCTCAGCTGTGTGCGGTGACGATGGGTTCGAGCACCAGCCCGAACGCGCGAAGCACGCCGAGCAGTTCCCGATGTCCGAATGCCTGGCAGCTGGAGGCGAATCCGACCTTCTTCGGCGGTCCCTGCAGCAGATGCGCCGCTGCGTATGCGTTGAGCAGAGCTGTCTGCTTGTAGTTGCAGTTGCCGTGGATCACGGTATGCACGCGACCGAGTGGTCCCGACGCGTAGACCGAGTCGAGTGAGGTGTTGATGCGCGGGTTCTCCCGTGGGGGCGTCTCGCTGCGCACCGACGACGACACCGTGTCGATGATCTGGTACTTCTCTGCGTCGGATTTGCCTTCCATCTGAGCCAGTGCGGCAGAGATGATCTGGGGCACTGCCAGCATCAGCGGCTTGTTGATCACGCCGCCCAGGGCCCGGGCGTTCGCTACGCGCGGATCGTTCTTGAACCACACCGGATGGGATGTCCCACCCCAGGGAAGAGCCAGGCCCAGGTCGTGTTGACCGGGCACAACGACCTGCATGACGCCGTCGTCCGGCCATTCGACGTACTCGTTCTGCTCCAGGTAGTAAGCCTTGGAGAACGCGGCGTTGGTGAGGATCGTGTTCGTCGACGCGACCGTCGGGTGTCCCTTCCAGAAGACCTCGATGTCGAGTGTGTCCAACCCCGGCGTCTCGAGGCAGATGTTCGCTGCGATCTCACCGATGCTGTACATCTGCGCCAAACCCGGTGTGAGTACCAGGTTTCGGGATGCGAACTCGGTGCCGTACTTGGCCTCGGCGTCGATCATCCAGTCCTGCTCACCGGTGGTGTCGGTGTAGTGCGCACCGATCTCGATGCAGGCCTGGGCAACTTCGTGCCCGTATCGCGAGAACGGTCCGACCGTGTTGAGGACGATCTCGGCACCCCGGAATGCTTCGGCGAGAGCCGCTGCGGTGTGCTCGACCTCCACGACGTCGTGTTCGACGGTCTCGATTCCGGGAACCACGTCGATGATGCCCTTGACTCGGCCTTCGTCGCGTCCGGCGGCCAGGAACGGGATGTTGTACTCGCGCAGGTATTCACAGATCAGTCGGCCGGTGTATCCGGACGCTCCGTAGACGACGACGCGCTTGTCGGTTGGCATGAAAAGTCCTCTCGTGGTCGGCCCGTCCGCACGGCGGACCGAGATGGTTGAGACTTCGGGCACCGGAGGGGACGTGGGGAACATCCGCCCTTCTGACGTGTGCCGTGGATCACATTAGGATAGAATTTGTACAGACGTCAAGCTTTTTCTTGACACCTGCCCAGGAATTGCTCGACGCCGAAGTTTCTCCATCGGCCGTCGGGCATACACTGAGGTGACGACCTCGCGCGGAAAGGACACGGACCATGACCCAGACCGCTGATCCGCGCGCGCGAATCGAGGAGCGCGCCCGCAACAAGTTCGAGTCCAAGCGGACCGAGCTGGCCGAAGCGACGCTGCACACACTGGCCGAATTGGGTTATGCGCGCACGTCACTGCGGGAGATCGCGCAGAATTCCGAGTACTCACACGGCGTGCTGCACTACTACTTCACCGACAAACTCGACTTGATCACGCACGCCGTTCGCCAGTACGAGGCCATTTGTGTCACTCGTTACGACGAGGTGGTTGCCAACGCGGTCGACGCCACCGGCCTGTACGCGGACTTCGAAGCGAAGTACTTCGCCACTCTGGCTGCGGACGCCGGCATTCACCGGCTCTGGTACGACCTTCGCAATCAGGCCCTGTTCGACGGTTCGTTCCGCAACGACGTACTCGAGATCGAGGAGCGTCGCGAGGACATGATCTGGCGGGTGGTGGCTCGCTATTGCGAACTTCGGGGCACTTCGCCCTCTCTCGACAAGGCGTCGGCCTACATCCTTCTCGACGGAATCTTTCAACGCGCTCTACTGCACCACCTGGCCGGCAACACAGCCGAGATCACCGCCGCCCACAGACAGCTCCGTGCTGCGTTCGCGTTACTGGACTGCCCGACGCCTCAGTAGGTTCCCGGCCGTGTTCCTGTGTAGATGCCGGGAACCCGAAAGCGCAGGGGCGCTTCGTCGTATTCCTCGAGGGCGTGTGCCGTCCACCCGACGATTCGCGCGAATGCGAACAGCATCTCCGGCGTGTCCATGCTGAGCCCGTAGGCGAGGGTGAATGTGGCCAGAGCGAAGTCCGAGTTCGGAAAGGTATCGAACCTGTTGCTCACCTCCTCGATGATGATGTCCGCAGCACCGACCACCACCGGGTCTGCACCGTGAGTGGTGTCCCTGAGCAGTCGCAGTAGTTCCTCGGCGCGCGGGTCTCGGTCGCTGTAGATGACGTGCCCGAAGCCGGGCACCCGTTGCCCCGATCTCAGTTGCGTTGCGAGAGCTCCTATCGGATCGTCGATCGCCGTCGTCAGGAACCGATACACGGGGTCGGCGGCCGACCCGTGCAGTGGGCCGTCGATGCAACCGAGTCCCGCCGATACTGTCGAGTACAGATTGGCTCGGGTGCTCGCAGCAACCCGAACTCCGAGCGTCGACGCAGCCAGACCGTGATCGGCCATCAGGACCAGCGCAGCCTGCAGCACCACCAGACCGTTCGGATCGGAGACGTCGGACTTGGTTGCCTCCCATACCGATTCGGCAACCGAGTTCTCCGAGGAACCACGACCGAGGGCCGCTGCCACCGTCCCCAGCAGCTGCCCTGCCTCGCGGACAACGGATGCGGCACCGGTGTCGAATCGCATCGGTCGATAGGTGGAGGCGATGTCGACGGCGATGCGGATCCGATCGATGGACCGGCAGTTCGGTGCCATCAGCTCGATCGCATCTCGGCATCGTTGCACCACAACGGGATCGGCACCGAAATGCGTCCCGTCGACCAGCTCGCCCGTCCATACGAAATGTGCGACCGATTCGAAACTGCGTGAGCTGAGCTCGACCGCGTCACGACCCCGGTAGTAGAGATGGCCGTCGTCGATCAGGGTGATCCGAGTCCGAATTCGTTCCACGGCACCGATGTCGGTGCGCCGAGCCGTGTCACGTCCTGCGAGGGCTTCGACCTCGTCTACGTCGAACACGCTCCCCCGCACTCCGGGAAGCCGAGTGCTGGTCAACAGACCTCGGCTGACGTAGGCGTACACCGTTTCCGGCTTGACGCCCAACCGTGCGGCGGCCTGCGCGGTGGTGAGCATGTTCCGACCGTCGGCGTGCGTCATGGCCGCCTTCCGTATTGACTCGATCAACATTGACAAGAATCAACATTAGCGCGGATCGTAGGGGTTGACCAGCGCAAAGGAGTGCAGCCATGACCGTTCTCGACGCCCCACGGGGGCTCCACAACGTCGTCGTCACCACCACATCGATCGGAGATGTACGAGGCGACGAGGGTTTCTATCATTACCGCCAGTACTCGGCGATCGACATCGCGCTACACCTGACGTTCGAGGATGCATGGTTCCTCATGGTCGAGGGCCGGTTGCCGAGCGACTCCGAACGCGCCGAGTTCCTGCGTACGGTGGCACCACTGCGCGTGCTGCCGACGGACGTCGCCGCAGCCGTGAAGACGGTGGCATTGTCGGGTCCCGAGCAACCACTCTTCGCGTTGCGGACGGTGTTGTCGGGAATGGCCGGTGCTGTGCCGCTGTACGAGTCGTCGGAATCGGACAAGCGAACGACATCACTGCGGCTGTGCGCGATGACGCCGACCATTCTGGCTGCGGTACACAGGATTCGGACCGGCCAGAATCCCATCGAGCCACGCGATGATCTGACGACGGCGCAGAACTGGTTGTTCATGATCACCGGGCAGGTGCCCGAGAACGACCACGCCCGAGCGATCGACCGATACCTCACCGCCACGATCGATCACGGATTCAACGCGTCGACCTTCACTGCGCGAGTCGTGGCGTCGACGGGGTCGGACATCGCGTCCGCAGTGTGCGCCGCGATCGGTGCATTCGCTGGCCCATTGCATGGAGGTGCCCCGGATCGCGCCCTCGACGGGCTGGACGAGATTGCCGACATCGATTCAGCGGATGCCTGGGCGCGAGCGAAAATTACTGCAGGCGAGCGCATCATGGGCTTCGGTCATCCGGTGTATCGAACCGACGATCCCCGATCGGTGATGCTTCGCGATACGGCTCAGGAGTTGGGCGGCGACCTGATCGACAAGGCCGTGCAGGTCGAGAAGGTCATCGCGGCTGCGCTGGCCGATCTGAAGCCGGATCGCAAGCTGTACGCGAACGTGGAGTACTACGCCGGCGTCGTCATGGAGCTGTGCGGAATTCCGCGTTCCATGTTCACTCCGACCTTCGCGTGCAGCCGGATGGTGGGGTGGTGCGCCAATATCGTCGAACAGTCTCACGACAGCAAGATCATCCGGCCGATCGCCCGCTACGACGGCCCAGCGCCTTCGGCAGTGGTGCGGACAAGTGCCACCCAGGGCACATAATCACACCACTGCGAAGCAGTTACAGGCTCTTGATTTTCGCGAACGGGTAACTGCCGACGATCACTACGACGAAAGCATAGGCGGCCAAACCGAGTAACTCCCACGTTGTTCGTTCGCGCTGAAAATCTGCGAAGAGCCACATCAACGGACCCAGCATCGAAGTGGCGGCAGCGACGCCGCAGACCACGAACAGCCTGTTCGCTCGGGCACGCAGGTGCGGCGTCGTCTTCACCCGGTCCGGTACGCCGCGTCCGTAGTAGTCGACGTTCAGCGCCTTTCCTCGAAAGCCAATTGCAGCGCTGTAGGCGAACGCGCACAGTCCGATGATCAGTACGAGCGCAAGTGCGATGTTCACGAATCGATGTGCCGTTGCAGCTCGTCTGTTGTGACGACAGTCGCGAATTCGTCGTGCAGGTTTGTCGCGGTGATCGCAGACAAGGTCGCGGCAGGCACAGTGGTTCCATCGAGCGCGACTCGATCGAAAGTATGCGTGGCGTCGATGACGAAATATGTGTCGTATCCGAGGTTTCCGGCCATGCGAGCCGTCGTCTCGCAGCAGTGATTTGTCGTGATCCCGCAAATGACGACCTGATCGATGCCCTCGGCCCGTAGCCAGGCATCGAGATCCGGGGTGCCGTAGAAGCTCGAATTGACCCGCTTGCTGATCAGCAGATCTGGACTTCCTTCGATGACGTCTTTGAACGTGTGCCCGGAACTACTCGGCGACAACGGAGACAGAGGGTTGTCGGAGTCGTGTCGGACGAACACCACCGGCCATGACCTCGACCGCCACAAGCGAAGTAGGGCAGCGATGTTGCTTTCGCACGACGGGTTATCTCGCGGACCCCAGAACTCGGCATCGTCGAATCCCGCCTGTACATCGATGGCGATCAGAGCGGGCCTTCGGAAGTCGATCTGTGATTCGCCCATGCGGCCAAGGATACGACGGGGTTGCTACTGCTGAATGTCGAGCAGCATTCGCTTCAGCAAGGTAGCGAGTTGGCTTCGTTCGTCAGGAGTCAGTGATGCCAGCAGCACTTCCTCATTCGCCACGTGTGCCGGTAGCGCGGCGTCCACTGCCGAAATTCCAGCAGGCGTCAATTGCACGATGACCACTCGACGGTTGGTCGGGTCGATTTCGCGTTCGATCAACCCTTTGTCGGTGAGCCGATTCAAGCGGTTCGTGATGGCTCCGGACGTAACCATGGCACTGTCGAGCAACTGCCCGACGGTGAGGCGATGCGGGGCCCCGGCGCGTCGAAGCGTAGCGACCAGATCGAATTCTCCCGGCTGCAAACCATGCTCGGCCAAAGTCGCCTGAATACGCTTGTCCAGAATGGATGCAGCTCGGCCGATGCGCCCGATGACTGCCATGGGGCTGACGTCGACGTCGGGCCGCTCGACCTTCCACTGTTGCAGAATCCGATCCACTGCATCCTGTGCCTCGTTCGACACCTACAGACCCCTCACCGCTGAACAGTTGACGTCCGGCAAGCATACGCATACCGTTCAACGCAGTGATAGTTCAACGTTAACATGTTTCCTGAGCCAGGAGATGCGATGCGGGCATTACATGCCGGTGCTGATTCGACCCACACTCGGGGACCGCGCGGCGCATCCTCGACCCTGGGGATCACTGCCGCAGCCGCACTGGCCCCTATTGTCTGGGGGACAACATATTTGGTGACGTCCGAACTTCTTCCTCCGGATCGGCCCATGACCGCCAGCGTCCTTCGTGCGGTTCCGGCAGGGCTGCTGCTCCTGCTCATCTCACCGGGCATTCCCGGACACGGTTGGCGACTGAAAACTGCTGTCCTCGGGGTGCTGAACATCGGATTGTTCTTTCCTATGCTGTTCGTGGCGGCCTATCGACTTCCGGGAGGCGCTGCAGCCGTCGTCGGTTCTGCGCAACCTCTGATCATCATCGCGATGTCCACGGCGTTCGGGTGGGGGCGCACCCGTCCTGTTCAGGTCGGATGGGCGCTCGTCGCCGTAGTCGGGGTAGCGCTGACAACCATGTCCAGCACTGTTCGGCTCGACGCGATAGGCCTCGCCGCCGCAGCGATCGGCACCGCCAGCATGGCAACCGGCGTCGTCCTCACCAAACGCTGGGGAGTACCGCCGAACAGCAATCCACTCAATTCCACTGCGTGGCAACTACTTGTCGGCGGCATGGTGATCCTTCCGCTGATTCCGATCGTCGACGACGGACCATGGGCCATCGATGCCGAGGCTGTACTCGGCTACGCGTGGCTCGCGGTCATCGGCGGTGCGATGGCGTACGCGCTCTGGTTCCGCGGTGCCCGCACTCTGCCCTCCGCAAACGTCTCTCTGCTCGGCATCCTCAGTCCGCTCACCGCTGCCGTACTCGGATGGATCGTGTTGGGGCAGAACATGACAGGATTACAATGCGCGGGTTTCGGAATCGCACTCTTCGCTTCCACCGCCGGCCAGTTCGTGCCCAGAAATTCGCGGTGACCGTTGACAGCATGCATTCCGGGTCGAATCGGGTGCAGGCGACCGCGCCGAGCGCGGCTGGCTGCACCCTTTTCATGCAGCGATCGTGCACGATGGTGTCGTGACTCCTGCTGTGTCGGTTCCGACCGATCGCCCCGATCTCGCGGGCAGAACCTGGAACATGGCTTCGTCGTGGCCTATGTCTCTCACACGGGTTCGGTGACATGAAGAATTCGTGGACAACACTTCCCACGCTGGTGGTCCTCGCCGTTCTCACCGCGTCGTGCACGTCGTTCGAGCCAGGCGAACGCAAATCCATGGACCAGGAAGCAGTGTCGAAGGGATTGCGAGACATAGCTTTCGACGTTCCTAGTGACTTCGAGTTCGTTCAGGCCTTCACCCACGCGGAGTTCGTCGGCCAACCCGCGTGGTGGGCGCGATTCGACGCGTCGGGCAAACAGGACGACGTTGCACTATCGGCAGCTAACCCTTCCTATCCGCCACTGCAACCGGTCACGTGCTCTGCTGCATCCACCAGCACCTGGACTGCCCTGGGCGTGACCTGTGAGGCCGAGATGCTGTCCACCTCGCGTTCTCCTCAGGGGACGTCCGACCCCGTGACCGTCCTGCTCACCAGGAACTCGCGGCAGTCGTCACTGTTCATCTACTCCCAAGGTCACTGACTGTTCCTACCTTGGAATCGCCCGGTCCATTCTGTGCCATCTGTTGATTTCACAGCAATCCCGCTACGATCCTCGATACAACAGACCGAACGGTCTTGAACATGGAGGATCACATGCCGTATCTCGGTCTGCTGGTGATGTTGCTGTGGGTGTTCTGCTTGATCGACGTGATCACGGCCGACGACGGCGGAGTGCGATTCCTCCCGAAGATCGTGTGGCTGCTGTTGGTTGTGTTTCTCCCGTTGGCCGGCTCGTTGGCATGGTTGTTCGCGGGACGCCCGATCGGTGGCGGAGTTTGGGGAGGTTCCGGCGGCGGTTACCGTCGCGTCAGCAATTCTGCGTTTCCGGAGTACGAGACGCGCCCCGGTCGTCAGGCCGCGCAGAATCCCGATGCCGATGCGGAATTTCTTCGGCAGTGCCGAGCCCGCGCGGAGGAGCAACGTCGACTCGAGCGCGAGCGCCGCAAGCGAGATCTCGGATTCTGATCAGTGTTGCCGAATCGAAGGTGGAAGCTCAGATGAAGTGGTTCGTGTCGGCCCGCAGTGCAGAGACCATCAGCAGCACCATACGAACGGGCGACGCACCGGATTGGGATGCGGCCGTCACACTGGCGATCCAGACCGGGCGCAAATTGACCCACGCGGACGACGGCACTCCGCTCGGCCCGGCACGGATCTACCGAATCGGTGACGGTGACGGGGTATCGACGGACGACGGCAGCGACACCGCGCGCGAAGACGACCTTCGGCGTCGGATAAAACAACAGACCGAATACGACGCTGGAGTCGCGAATCCCGCTCCACCGCAGACCACATTTCTCACTCCGTCGACATCGGTTGCCGAACAATGGGCTCGAATTACCCGGTGGCTCGGAGACAATCTCCCGTCGGTGTCGATCACCGGTGCCACAGAGGAACAGATCAATGAAGCGATGCGCGCAACCGGCGGCATCTGGCCGGAGGAGTTGACGTCGTTCTTCGGCCTGGTCAACGGATTCCCTCGCGACAACTGGGTGTCGATCTTTCCCGCCCATGAACTGTTCGACCTCGCCCGTACCGTCAGCGAGCGTCAACTCGAACTCGATATCTGGAGCGAGATCGACGCCGAAATGGGTGCCGAACCTCGAACCGATTCACCCGCCGGAGAATACGTCGGAACCTACTTACCTCACTTCATTCCGTTCGCGGGAGCAGACGGGTATCTGCTGTTTGTCGACGCTCGATGGGGCCCTCGCAATGGGTGCGTCACCGAGTTCGAGAAGGTCGACGCTGACAGCGCAGGCCCCAAGTGGCCATCACTGACCGCGATGTTGACCGAGTTGGCCGACAGTCTCGAGACCGGCACAGCTTTCGACGGTCGGACACCCACCGTCGTCGACGATCAATTGCATTGGCAGTAAATCGGTTTCGGTTCAACACAGTCATCGACGCTATCGGCCCGTCTAACGGTCCCTGCGTTGAGCCGAGCGCTCGTTGCCGGCAAACGCGCGCGCGTTTGCAGGAATTTCTCGAAATTCCCCCGATTCGCTCACTATTCCCCGCGCCGCTGGCAAACGCGCGCGCGTTTGCGGAGGAGCCGTCGTCGAATGGACAACGCCGACCCTGGATCGGCATCGTGTCCGAACGGCGCCATGTGTACGCAATGCCCAGAACCACGAAGACGACGGCCGCACGCACTGCGACACCTCATGAGCACTCGAATCGGGCAAATTCGACCGATCGGTATAATGTTTGGGTAACTACTGCACCACAGAAGGACCGACGTGTCGAAGCAGCGAACGTTTCGCGAGTACGTGATGACTGGCCCGCTGAGCAAGAAGAACGGCGCAACCCGTGGTGACTACATCAACGCGCTTGCGCTGGTTCCTGCGGTGGTGATCGGCTTTCTCCTCGCGCAACTGGTGGTGAGCCTCGGCTCGATTGCACTCGACATCGCCGTCGGATGCTTTGCCGGTGGCGTAACTGGGTTGCTGTACCTCTACGTCGCGTATCGAGTCGACTGTCAGCGGACCTAGCGTCCAGCACGATTCGGATGGTCTCACGAGATCGATCCGGTACGGGGCTACCAGGCCTGCTCCCCCGCAAACGCGCGCGCATTCGCCAAACGCTCGCAAAACAGTGCCCGACCAGATGACAATTCCGCGCGCACGTGACAAACGCGCGCGCATTTGCCACATCTGCAGGCCGCGCGCCGCCCACCCCGAGCCAGCCGCGACCCCGAGTCGAGTGAACCTGTCTACCCCTGCGCCGCCGTTAGGTGCTCGGCCGACACGGCTTTGAGGTGTGTCAGGTCGGATGCCACTGTGGCGAGGGTGAATCCCTCGGACAGTCGCTGTGCAGCAATGCTTCCCGAGGCTGTGTGGATTCCCGCTGTGATTCCTGCTGCGGCTGCGGCTTTCTGCACTCGCACCAGGGCTGCGTCGAATTCTGCGTCGACGGAGGGGTCGGTGGGCGAGGATCCGCCGACGGCCAATCGCAGATCCGAGGGTCCTACGTAGACGCCGTCGAGTCCTGGTACGGCGCAGATTTCCTCGACATTGGCCAAACCTTGTGGGGTTTCGATCATGGCCAGCACGACGGTATCGCGGTTGGCCGCGGCGGGATCGGGTCCGATGCGTAGTTGTGAGCGCATCGGTCCGTAGGAGCGGATGCCCGACGGCGGGTATGTCGCCGCGGATACTGCAGCGGCTGCGTCGGCGGCGGTGTCGACGAGCGGCACGATGACTCCGGCGGCACCGGCGTCGAGTGCGCGGCCGATGACGGTGGCGTTGTTGGCTTCGACGCGGACGAGGGCGGCGGGCCCGTGCGCGGCGTCGATTGCCGTGATCCCGGCGAGCATGCCGGAGTAGCCGATCAGACCGTGTTGGAGGTCGAGGGCAATGTAGTCCCAGCCCACGTGTGCGAGCCATTCGGTGGAGACGGGGCTGTCGATGACCGACCAATACCCGAGGATGCGCTCGCGATTGCGTACGCGGGCAGCGAATTCCTGTGCAGACATCAAAATCCTTCAGCGGTTGTAGTTCGGCATCGGGCCACGGAGCGCTGCGCCGACCTCGTCGCACGCAGCGACGACATCCACGTCGAGCGGCCCGCGTCCGAGGGCTGCGATGTTCGATTCGAGGTGCTCGACCTTGGATCCGCCCAGGAGCACCGGTCCGGTCGCGGGCTTGGATACCAACCATCGTAGTGCCAGCTCGGTGAGCGGTATCCCCGCATCGTCGGCAACGATACCGAGCTGCGTGATGGCGTCGAATATTGCTGTGTTCCAGTACCGTTCGCGATACATCGCAGCCAGGCGCGAGTCGCCGAACCGGCCATCGGTGGGTTCGTTTGCCGCAGAATGCTTTCCGGTGAGCAGTCCGCCGCCGAGCGGGTTGTAGACCATGGTGGTCAACCCTGTGACGGCCGCGAACTCGACGTATTCCTCCTCGATCCGGCGGGCGAGCAGGTTGTAGAGCTGCTGCGCGACGATCGGCCGGGGAGCACCGACCTCGTCGGCCACTCGGTTGACGTCACCGATCTGCCACGCCGCGAAGTTCGAGACGCCGAGTGCCCTGATCTTGCCTTCCGACACCAGCTCCGCCACCGCGGTGAGAGTCTCGACCAGAGGCGTCGCACGATCGGGCTGGTGCAGGTAGAACAGGTCGACGTAATCGGTGTTCAACCGCGCGAGGCTGGCATCGACACTGAGCCGCAGGCCTTTCGGAGACAGTGGACTGTTGTCTCCGGCGTCGGGATGGGGCATACCGGCTTTGGTCGCCAGGGTCACCCGGTCGCGGCGCGTGGCGAGCAAGGTGGCCAAGATCCGTTCGGATTCTCCGCCCGCGTAGCCGTTGGCGGTATCGATGTGAGTGACCCCGGCGTCCAGCGCTGCGTCGAGCATCTTGGCGGCACCGGATTCGTCGACGGTGTCACCGAACGTCATGGTCCCGAGGACGAGGGGTGAGATATCGAGCGAGGTCATGCGGGAACTCCTGCCGGTGTTTTCGTGAGCCGTGACACGACATGTCGCGGTTTGATTCCTGTCATGGCTGCGGGGTCGAGAGCCGCTGCGCGCAGCGCTCGGGTGTACGGCTCCTTGGGTCGCGCGAGAACCTCCTCGGTATCGCCGCCTTCGACGACGCGACCCTTGGACATCACGATGACCGTCTCGCTGATCTCGCGGACGACCCCGAGATTGTGCGAGATGAAGACGTAGGTCAAACCGGTCTGCTGTTGGATCTCACGCAGCAACTCGAGCACCTGCGCTTGGACCGAAACGTCCAGTGCGCTCGTGGCCTCGTCGCACACCAGGATTTCCGGACCCGACGCGAGCGCACGGGCGATTCCGATCCGTTGGCGTTGACCACCGGAGAATTCTGCCGGCCGACGCCCGAGGGCAGTTGTCGGCAATCCGACTCGGTCGATGAGTTCGGCGGCCTTCTTCGCTCGCTCGGATTTGCTGCGAACATCTTTGAGCCGCAGCGGTTCACCGACGATATCGACGGCCGTCAGGTGCGGGTCGAGCGATCCGTACGGATCCTGGAACACCATCTGCACCCGAGAGCGAAAGGGCCGCAGTGCTTTCTCGGACAGGTGCGCGATGTCGGTGCCGTCGACGACGATACGTCCCGACGTGGGGGTGAGCAGTCGCACGATGGATTTCGCGATGGTGGATTTGCCGCATCCGGATTCACCGACGATGGCGATGGTGCTGCCCTTGTCCACCGAGAAGCTCACCGTGTCGACGGCACGGAATGTGCCGGTGGCAACCGGGTATTCGACGACGAGGTTCTCGACCGACAGAAGTGGTGCGCTCATACCGTGGCCTCGACCTTCTCGGCTGTTTCGTTCCACGGTCCCAGTTGTGGGATCGCGTCGAGCAGATTCTTGGTGTACGGATTCTGCGGAGCATTGACGAGTTCCTCGGCTCCGCCGTTCTCGACGAACACGCCGCTCTTCATCACGTAGATGCGATCGGACATCAAGCGTGCGACGCCGAGGTCGTGGGTGATCACGAGCAGTCCGATTCCGGTGCGTTCCTGCAGTTCCAGCAGGAGGTCGAGGATGCTGGCCTGCACGGTGACGTCGAGAGCGCTGGTCGGCTCGTCTGCGACGATCAGTTCGGGACCGGCCGCGAGAGCGCCGGCGATCAGGACGCGTTGGAGCATGCCGCCGGAGAGTTGGTGTGGGTACTTGTTCAGCTGGCCGGCGGGGTCGGGAATGCGGACCTGCTCGAGCAGTTCGATGCATCGCGTGGTCTGCGCAGTGCGGCCGGCGACGCCGCTGTGCCGGACGGCTTCGCGCAACTGGCTACCGATGGTGTGTACCGGGCTCAGTGCCGTCATCGGATCCTGAGGTATGAGTGCAATGTGCTTGCCTCGAATACCGCACAGCTCCTTGTCTTTTCCGAGTATCTCCGTGTCCTTGAAGGTCACGGATCCGGAGAGCACGGCGAGATCGGTGGGCAGCAGGCCCAGGATGCCCATGGCAGTCGTGGACTTGCCCGATCCGGATTCGCCGATGATGGTGACGGTCTCACCGGCCTCGATGCAGAACGAGACGCCGTCGACGGCCCGGATGAGGCCCTTGTCGGTGACCAACTCGATCTGCAGTTCGTCGACCTTCAGTAGATTGCCCATCTCTCAAGCACGCCCTTTCTTGTTCGAGCGAGAGAACATCCGCAGCAGGCTCGATCCGGCGGGTCGATCTCGAAGGCCGTCGCCGAGCAGGTTGACTCCGACGACGAGCAGCACGATGACCAGTCCGGGGAGGGTGACGAGCCACCACGAGGTGGTGATGTAGTCCTGGCCGTCGGAGATGATTCGTCCCCAGGTGGCGAACGGGCGTTGCGGTCCGGCACCGAGGTAGCTCAGTGCACTCTCGAGCAGTACGGCCTGGGCGAGGAGCAGCAGGACGACCAGCGATGCCTGCTTGATGATGTTGGGGACCACGTGGCGGAGCAGGATCGCGATGCGTCCGAGTCCGAGCACTCGTGCGGCTGCGATGTACGGCTTCTCGCGTTCGACGAGGACGAGTGATCGTGTCAGACGGGCGATCTCGGGCCACTGCGCGATGGCGATCACGAAGGTGATGACCGGGATGGACGGGCCGAACAATGCCACGACGAGGAGCAACATCATCAACAGCGGCAGGGACAGCTGCGCTTCGAGGAGACGGGAGACGACGGCGTCGACCCAGCCGCCGAAGAAGCCGGCGAGCGATCCGAGGGTGAGCCCGATCAAGCCGGAGACGAGGACCGCGAGGATTCCGACGGTGAGCGAGACCTGCCCGCCGTAGAGCACTCGCGCCAGCAGGTCGCGACCGAGCTGATCGGTTCCGAAGAGGTGGCCGTCGGTCAACGGTGCGAGTCGCCGTTGGGCGAGGTCGGTCGCGTCGGGTGAGGCCAGCGGTAGGACGCGAGCGAAGGCCACCGGGAGGATGACTGCCATCGCGCACACGCTGCCGATCCAGATCTTGACGCGGCTGTCTCGTCTCCTGCGCGTGGCACCGGCCGAGGCGAAATCCTTGGTGGTGACGGCGCTGGGACGTGCTGTGTCCGAGGGCTTGTCGACGACTGTCATCAGCTTGCTGCCTTCCCGAGACGAACGCGGGGATCGAGGAGTGGATAACAGAGGTCGACGGCCAACTGCACGAGGACGGCGAGCACTGCGGTGACCAGAACCGTTGCTTGGATCAACGGGTAGTCGCGGGTTTCGAGGGCGCGCACCACCAACGAGCCGACACCGGGCCAGGCGAAGACCACTTCGACCACGACGACGCCGTTGAGCATGGACGCGAAGCGCGTGCCGAGGGCGGTCACCACCGGAATCGAGGAGTTGCGCAGGGCGTAGCGCCAGGTGATCTCTCGCTCGGTGACGCCGCGGGAGCGGGCGACGGTGACGTAGGGCGAGGCGTACGCGCTGACCATCTCGCGTCGCACCATTCGGGAGATCAGTGCGATCTGCAGGATGGCGACGGTGACTGCGGGCAGGATCAAGGACGACCAACTGGTGAAACCGGCTGCGGGGAGTACCGGAACCAGTACGGCGAAGAAGGTGAGCAGCATCAAGCCGGTCCAGAAGTCCGGCATCGACTGGCCGGCGATGGTGACGACGTTCGCGCCCAGTTCGCGGCGGGTGTCGGCGCGACGGGCCATCCAGATGCCCAGCGGAATGGACACCACGGTGGTCAGCAGGATGGCCGCGAAGGCCAGGGTGATCGTGTACGGAATGCGCTGCAGGACGACGTCGAGCGCGGGTGCCTGGAAGGAGTACGAGGTACCGAGGTCGAGGGTGAACAGGCCTTTCAGGTACAGCGCGTACTGGGTGAAGATCGACTGGTCGAGGCCCAGGTTGGTGCGGATCTGCGCCAGATCCTCGGTGGTGGCCAGTGGCCCCGCCATGGAGTAGGCCGGGTCGCCGGGGGCCATTCGGATCAACACGAACACCGTGGTGAGCGTCAGGAAGATGGTGAGCACGCTCTGCCCGAGTCGACGCACCACGTACCGAGCCATCGGCGCGGTGAGGAACGCGGGCAGCACGGAGTTCGTGGCGGACGTGGCCGCGGGCACGCTGGGTGGACTTGCGGTGAGCTGGGTCATCGCCCCACCTGCGCTACTGGTATTGCCTGGGTCATCGTCGACCTTTCGATAACACTGCCTCGTTGTAACTCAGCTCACAATTGCACTAATGCGCGGTTTGCGCAACCTTCAATATTTTTCTGCGCACTTCAAGCATTTCGTAGTACAGTCGCCCTGTGTCCACGATCACTTTCGTCGACGGCGGTCTTCGAGACCCGAACCGACATCCACATTTCGATGTGTCAGTCACGAGAGGTCAATGATGACCGAAAGCTTTGTCAACCAGCGTTTTTCACGGCGAACGCTGTTCCGTTCGAGTTTGATCCTCGGCGCGGGTCTGACCCTCGGCGGCGCGATGTCGGCATGCGCGACGCCCACCGGCAAGCCCGGGCCGAACACCGTCAGCCTCGCGATGAATCGATCGATGGTGAGCCTGGACAACAAGCTCCTCCAGTTCGACGCGGCTCTGACCGTGCAACGCTCCGTCCGCGAGGCGCTGACCACCATCACTCCGTCGCTGAAGGTCCAGCTCGTTCTGGCCGACAGCTTCGAACTCGTCGCGCCGACGCAGTGGCTGGTCCATCTACGTCCGGGCATCACCTACTCCGACGGCAGGCCCGTCCGAGTCGAGGACGTCGACACCGCCCTGCGCATGTACAGCCAGGTCACGGGCTCGTTCGTCGGGACGTTCTTTCCCGAGTGGCCCACGGTCGGCAAGATCGACGACTCGACGTTCACCCTCGACACCGAACGGCCCATTCCGGTGCTCGACTACCTGATGTCGAACATCCTGATCACGCCCGCGGAGAACAACGTTCCCGAGGATCTGCAGGACGGCGTGGGCACAGGCCCGTTCGTGGTGACCCAGGCCGATCGCGGCACCGGCAACTACTCGCTCGCGCGAAACCCGAACTATTGGGGCACCGCGGCATCGGTCGAGTCGGTCAGCGTCCGGTTCGTTCCCGACGAGTCCAACCGTGTCGTCTCCCTGCGCAGCGGCGAGGTCGACGTCATCGATGCCATCACTCCGGACGCGGCCGATCAGCTCGCGGGTCTGGCCGGGGTCACCGTCGAGCGCACCGACGGCGTTCGGCTCAACCAGCTGTTCTACAACTTCCGTAAACCGGCAGGCCATCCCCTGGCCGATGCTCGCGTCCGAAAAGCACTGAGCTACGCGATCAACGGCAACGCACTGATCGACCAGGTGATGCAGGGGGCGGCGACCCCGTCACGCGGCGTCGTACCGGGCATCCTGACCGGGGCCATCGAGACGGGCGAGTACGTCTACGATCCGCAGCGAGCCAGGCAGGAGCTCGACGCTCTCGGCGTCCGTGATCTCGAAGTCAAGATCATCTGGGAGACGGGCGAATTCGCCGCCGACACCGACATCATGGAGTCGGTTCTGCAAATGCTCTCCGCCGTGGGTGTTCGTGCGACGTTGCAACAGTTCGAGCCGGGCGGTGACATCTCGACGTGGCGTCAGGGCAAGGCGGGCGACTGGGACATCCTGGGCAACGGCTACCCCAGTCCCACCGGGCTGGCCGTGACGATCATGCAGGGCATGTACGCAGGTACCGCCGCCAAGGAAGAGACCCGAGACACCTACCACGGGTACATCTTTCCCGAGATCACCGCCCTCATCGCCAAGGCCTCGGAGGATGCCGACGACACCACTCGCAACGAGACACTCGCCCAGGCCCAGCGTCAGATCTGGGACACCTGGCCCTGCCTGTGGTCCTTCGTCCCCAAGACCGTCATCGCCCGTCGCAATCGCATCGATGGAATTGCTCTGCGTCCCACCAACTCCTACGACATGGCTGCGGTCACGCTCAACTCCTGAGCGAGAACAGAAGGTAGAACATGAGCAACACCAGCTTCCTCACCCCGGGCGATCTCCTCGCCGACGGCGCTGTGCGCGAGACCTCCGAGCCCGGACGGTCCGACGCGTTCCTTCCGGCACCTCAGGTGCAGAATCACGCCGCCAACCTGGCGATCCTGCCCGACGGCGCGCTGGCGTGCGTCTGGTTCGCCGGCACGCAGGAGGGTGTTCCGGACATCAGCGTGTGGTTCTCCCGGCTCGAGGCCGGAGAGCGTCAGTGGAGCACCCCCGTTCAACTGTCCGACGATCCGACGCGGTCGGAGCAGAATCCTGTTCTGTTCGTGCGTGATTCGGGTGAGGTGTGGTTACTGTGGACCTCGCAGCACGCCGGCAACCAGGACACCGCACGGGTACTGCGTCGCATCTCCCCCGACGGCGGCCTGAGCTGGGGCGAGGCGCACGTGTTGCTTCCCGAGACCGACGCCGGCGGAATCTTCGTTCGCCAACCCGTGATTCGGCTCGAGTCGGGACGGCTACTGCTGCCGGTGTTCCACTGCGTCAAGATCGACGGGCGCAAATGGGTCGGCGATCGGGACTACAGCGGTGCCATGGTCTCGGACGACGACGGCACGACGTGGCGTGAGGCGGTCGTTCCGGACAGTGTCGGCTGCGTTCACATGAACATCGTTGTGCAGAAGGATGGTTCGCTCGTCGCGCTGTATCGGAGCCGGTGGGCGGATCACATCTACCGCAGCGTCTCCACCGACGACGGCGACTCATGGAGCGCCCCGGTTCCCACGGAACTGCCGAACAACAACTCGTCGGTTCAGGTTGTCTCCCGGGCAGACGGGACGCTGGCACTGGTCTACAACCATGCGTCTGCGCTCGATGCCACCGCACGACGCGTCTCGCTGTACGACGAGATCGACGACGACGGTTTGGCCGACGGCACCGAGGAGGCCGAGTCTCCCCTCGACGACGGTGATGCTCGCGCCGCGTTCTGGGGAGCTCCGAGAGCGCCGATGACTCTGGCCATCTCGTCCGACGGCGGGGTGACGTGGCCTGTCCGTCGAGATCTCGATGTCGGCGACGGTTACTGCCTCACCAACAATTCTCGTGACGGCTCCAACCGCGAGTTCTCGTACCCGTCCATCGTGGAGGACTCCGATGGTCGGCTTCACATCGCGTACACCTACTTTCGTCAGGCGATCAAGTACGTTCAGCTCGAATCGGACCGGGCCGGCAGCGTATGAGTTCGACGCAAGAGGTCATCGTCACCGGAGTCAGCAGCGGGATCGGGGCATCGATCGCTCGGACGCTGTCCGGCCGTGGGTGGCACGTCACCGGGCTGAGTCGGACCCGTCCCGCGCAGGGCTTCGAGGACGGCGGACCGAACCGCTGGATCGGTGTCGATCTCGCGGACACCCGGGCCGTCTCCGATCTGATCGACGACTTGCCGGATCCGTATTCGATCGTCCACGCCGCGGGCGTGCAGCGGTCGGGCCGGCTCGGGGATCTCGATCCTGCGCACAGTGAGCAGATGTGGCGGGTACACGTCGCCGCCGCCGAGGTTCTGGTCGATGGATTGGCCGCCCGTCTGCACGACGGTGGCCGGGTGGTGCTGATCGGAAGCAGAACCATGACCGGGGTGGCCGGAAAGAGTCAGTATGTCGCCACGAAATCCGCGTTGGTCGGCATGGCTCGGTCGTGGGCGATGGAGTTGGTGAGCCGCGGCATCACCGTCAACGTCGTCGCCCCCGGACCCACCGACACTCCGATGCTCCGCGATCCGGGGCGGGTCGCCACTCCGCCGATCACTCCACCTCTGGGTCACCTCATCGATCCCGACGAGATTGCCGAGACCGTCGCCTTCCTGCTGTCACCGCACGCGCGCAGCATCACCGGCCAGACCATCGTCCAGTGCGGCGGAACATCTTTATGACAACAGTGCGCGAAACACGCAATAATGTTACCGTCATATGCGCACATAGCGCAGATGCGAAGGGGTGAGGCACGATGAGCAACGCGCAGCGCCCCCACATCCTGATACTGGCCGACGACCTGTCGGGAGCAGCCGAAACTGCGGCAGTGTTTCTTGATCGTGACGTCTCCCTCGGTATCGACATCGGCGACGTTCACGGCGAGAGCGACGTCCGAGTGGTCGATCTCGGCACCCGAGTCATGTCCGGTGCCGAGGCCGCCGACCGAGTCCTGACCTCGGTGCGCACTCTTCCGACTCATGTTCGGGTGATCAAGAAGATCGATTCGATGTTGCGGGGCAACATCGCTGCCGAAGTGGAGAGCCTCCTCGCCACCGGACCGGTCGTCTTCGCCGCCGGGCTTCCTGCCCTCGGCCGAACCGTCGAGCACGGAGTTCCGTACATCGACGGGGTGCCCCTGAACGAGAGCGGTCGGTGGGCGCTCGAGACGGTCGATGCCCCTGCCTCGATAGCCGACCTGTTCGGGCACGTCCCCACGAGGCCCGTCGCACTCGCAGACGGAATCGACGGGCTCGGTGCTGCAGTCGATTCCGGTGCTGTGGCAGTGTTCGACGTGCGTTCGGACGCAGACCTCGACGACATCGTTGGGCTGTCGGCGCAGGTACCGGGCATCCGCCTGGTGGGCACCTCGGCGCTCGCCGCGGCGGTGGCCAGAACACTGCAGCCACGCACTCCCGGTGCTGCGCCGATCAACCCCGTCCCCACTCTCGTCGTGGTCGGAACTGCAGAAGCCGTTGCGGTACAGCAGGTATCGGAACTGGAGCGCTCCGGCGCGACGCACGTCCGGATTCACGTCGACCACCTATTGGCCGGCACCGATCCCACTCCGGTGCGCAACGCCGTCGACGCCGGCACTGCCCTCCTGACGGTGGCCGGTCCGGTCGATCCCGCTCGGTCGAGCGAGATCTCGGCCGCGCTGGCCGATCTGGTCGCCCGAGCCATCCGCGATCGAACCGTGGGACTCGTTCTCACCGGCGGCGAAACCGCTCGCCGCGTTCTCGACGCACTGGGCGTGAACACTCTTCATCCGATCGCCGAGATCCATCACGGAGCAGTCGTGTCCCGCACGGCTGCAGGCGGATACGTCGCCACACGGCCCGGCAGCTTCGGCGGACCGGACAGTCTCGTCGCGATGACCGCGTACCTGCGCGGCGTCGACAGCACACACTCGTTCTCTCACAGTGAGGCATTGGCATGACCACAACACTTCAGCCCTACATCGCGGTAACCATGGGCGACGGCGCCGGAATCGGTCCCGAGGTGATCGTGCCCGCCATGATCGACCCTGCCACTCTCGAGCGGTGCAGGCCCGTAGTGATCGGCGACGCGTCGCGTCTACGACTGGCGGCGCAGGTGCTCGGCACCGACGTGGAGATCGTCTCCGTGCAGCGTGTCGAGGACGCCGAGTTCACACCGGGTCGGATCAACGTCATCGACCTCGATCTCCTCCCCGCGGACCTCCAGTGGGGCGAGTTGTCCGCAGCCGCGGGTGATGCGGCCTTCCATTACATCCGTGTCGCAAGCGAACTCGCGGTGCGCGGCGAGGTTCAGGCGATCTGCACCGCGCCGCTGAACAAGGAGGCGCTGCACGCTGCCGGGCACATCTTCCCGGGTCACACCGAACTGTTGGCGCACCTGACCGGCACCGAGGAGGTGTCGATGATGCTCTCGACGCCCAAGCTCAAGGTCATTCACGTCACCACCCACATCGGATTGCTCGACGCGGTGGCCAAGATCGAACCGGGGCTGGTCGAGCGCACCATTCGTCGCGGACACGAGGCGTTGGTTCGCTCCGGCACCGCCCAACCGAAAATCGGTGTCTGCGGGATCAATCCGCATGCGGGCGAGAACGGCTTGTTCGGCTACGGCGAGGAGGACCTCAAGATCGTCCCGGCCGTCGAGAAGTTGAAGGCCGAGGGCATCGACGCGGTCGGTCCCCTGCCCGCCGACACCGCCTTCTTCCTGGCCGGTCGTGGCGACTACGACCTCATCGTGGCCATGTACCACGACCAGGGGCACGGACCGGTCAAGGTGCTCGGGATCGAGGCGGGAGTCAACATCACGGTCGGCCTGCCGGTGATTCGCACGTCCGTCGATCACGGCACCGCATTCGACATTGCCGGCAAGGGCATTGCCGAGGCCGGTAGCATGATCGAAGCTCTGCGGCAGGCGGCCGAATTGGCCACCAGCCCAGCGCTACTGAGCTGACAGGGGTGGGTGTTGCGAGTATCGGAGGCCCGACGCGGTGAGATCGTGCGGCTGGCGAAGTCGGGCGGTCTGACCAGCGTCGAGGAGTTGTCGGCGTTGTTCAAGGTGACGGCCTCGACCATCCGACGCGATCTCGACCACCTCACCAAGCAAGGACTGCTGGCCCGCACCTACGGCGGTGCCATCGCCATCGGCGGCCGCCACGAGGCGTCGGTGAAACAGCGATCCCTCGAGGGGTACGACGCCAAGCGGCTCATCGCGGCCAAGGCGGCTGAGTACATCGAGCCCGGTGAGACGGTTCTGTTGGACGCCGGCACCACGGTCGGCGCGATGGCGGAGTTTCTGCGCACCGCGGTCGATCTGACCGTCATCGCCGCGGGGTTGACCGCTCTCGAAGCACTGGTCGACGCGGACGAGGTGCATGTGGAGTGCATCGGCGGAACCTTGCGGCACGTGAGTCAGGGGTTCGTCGGTCCACTGGCCGAGGCATCGCTGCGGCGAGTCTCGTTCGACCGAGCGTTCCTCGGAGCCGATGCGGTGACCGCCGATTTCGGTATCTGCGAGGCGGGTTACGAGCAGACCCAGCTCAAGGAACTGATGATGGAGCGGGCAGTGAAGACCTACATTCTGGCGCACTCGGCCAAACTCGGCCAGAAGCCCTTCCACGCCTGGGCTCCCATCCCGCCGGGCACCACACTCATCACCGATTCCGAGGCATCTCGGGCCCAGATCGACGCCTTCGAGAGTAAGGGCGTCGAGGTCGTCATCGCTTAGAACCCTTGGAGTCGAATCAATGCGACTCTGTTGCACTCCGACCGGCCGAAACCCAGATCGATCCGGATCTCAGGCGCGCTTGGACAAGTACATTCGCTCGTCTGCCATTCGTAGCAGTTGGTCCGGGTCGGCGGCCGGCTCCCAGCTCCATCCGACGCTCACCGAGACCGGGATGTCGGTGCCGTCGATGTCGTAGGGGCCGGCGAGGAGTCCGCGAACTCGGTCGGCGAGGCATTCGACACCGTTGCGTGAGCGGGCGCTGCGCAGGAGGACGACGAATTCGTCTCCGCCGATACGGCAGGCGACGTCATCGGAGCGGGTGTTGTCCAGGATGCGACGGCCGATTGCCTGGAGTACTCGATCCCCCACCGCGTGTCCGAATCGGTCGTTGATGGACTTGAATGCGTCGACGTCGACGAAGAGCACTCCCACCGGACGACCGTCGGCGGAGTCCTTCATCGCATGCAACTCGGACATCAGGCGTCGGCGATTGGCCAGTGAGGTGAGGTCGTCGATCAGCACCTGGCGTTCGAGTGACGCCTCGGCAGCTTTGCGTGCGGTGATGTCCTGGATCTGCGCGATGATCACGTCGCCGGACTCGTCGTCGCGCACCACGGTCACGTTGCGCTGCACCCAGATCGTGGCACCGTCCTTGCGGATGTATCGCTTCTCCGACGCCACGTTCGTCAGCGTCCCTTCGGCCAATCCTTTGAGGTGTTCGTCGGCGAGGGGAATGTCGTCGGGATGGGTGATGTCGCGAAAGGTTTTCTGTCGCAATTCTTCTGCGGTGTAGCCGAGCAGTTCGCACAGGGCCCTGTTCACCTGGAGCCATCGTCCGTCGCGGGTCATCACCGCTTTGCCGATCGGGGCGTTCTCCATCACGTTCTGGAACAGCCGGATCGCGCGATCGCGCTCACGCTCGACCTCGGCGCGCGCGCTGACGTCGACGACCAACGCGGTGAACCCGACGACGACACCGTCGACGATATCGGGCACGTAGGTTGCCTGAGTAACGCGCACAGCACCGTTGACGTCGATGAGGGTCCGGTCGAACTGCTGCTGCTCACCGGCGAGGACACCGGTGATGTACGGCAGGTTCAATTCGTACAGCGTCTCACCGAGCAAATCTCGGATGTGCTTGCCGGCCAAGTCCTGAGGTTCGATTCCGAAGAAATCCGCATACACGCTGTTGGCGAACACATTCCGGAGCGCGCTGTCCCAGTATCCGATCATCGACGGCAACCGATCGACGGCACGGCGCATCACCTCGTTCGATGCGTTTCGCGTAACGGTCATGAACCACCTCACTTGTGACGCCGACCGTTGAACGGTACCGAAATATATCGCGATCGGCCTGCAACACGAACATCGATCCCATCAGTGCGCAAGTGCGCACATGTGTGTACGTTGAACCCATGCTTCGCGCCAACATCGCTTTTCGACGCCTCTTCACCGCGCAGGTCGTCGCGTTGCTGGGCACCGGACTGTTGACGGTGGCGCTGGGACTGCTCGCCTACGACATTGCCGGCAGTGCCGCGGGAGCCGTGCTCGGTACCGCTCTCGCGATCAAGATGATCGCGTACGTGTTCGTCGCTCCGATCGTGTCGTCACTGACCGGCACGCTCCCCCGCAAGCTCGTGCTGGTCAGCGCCGACGCCGTCAGGGCGCTCACCGCACTGGCATTGCCGTTCGTCGATCAGGTGTGGCAGGTCTACGTGCTGATCTTCGTTCTGCAGGCGGCGTCGGCCACCTTCACTCCCACCTTCCAGGCCGTCATTCCGTCCGTGGTGCCCGACGCACAGCAGTACACCCGCGCGTTGACGCTCTCGCGACTGGCCTACGACCTCGAATCACTGGTCAGCCCATTGATCGCCGCCGCATTGTTGACGGTCATCGGCTTCCACACGCTGTTCGTCGGCACGGCTGTGGGGTTCGTCGTCTCCGCGGTGATGGTGGTCGGTACCGACTTTCCGAGACACCTCGCACCCGAGATCCGACGATCGACCTCGGGCATCGCGACGTTCGTCAGAAATCCCGAACTGCAGGGACTGCTCGCGTTGAACACGGTGGTCGCTGCAGCGACGGCTCTCGTGGTGGTCAACTCCGTTCTCTACGTCCGCGATCTGTTCGGCGGATCGAGCAGTCAGCTGGCCATCGCTCTCGGCTGCTACGGCGCCGGCTCGATGGTCGCAGCATTGTGCATCCCACGAGCCCTCGGATTTACGAACGATCACACGCTCATGCTCACCGGGGCTGCGACGGCCGTGATGGGAACTGCCGCAGCAACACTGGTGGCGACCCTGCACGGAGGGTCGACCGCCTGGGTTGCGCTGGCCGCGACGTGGGTGCTGCTGGGCGTCGGGACGTCGATGATCAACACCCCGTCGGCGAGGATTCTGCGTCGTGAATCCGACGAGAGCACCCGAACGTCCATCTTCACGGCGCAGTTCTCGTTGTCGCACGCGGCATTTCTGCTCACCTATCCCATTGCGGGATGGGTCGGGGCCCGGTTCGGACTGTTCACCGCGGCGCTGGTGCTCACGGGCTTGGCTACACTTGCGGCACTGTCCGCAGCACGCCTGTGGAGTCGCTCCCGAGTGTCGGTGGTCGCCTCCGCGTAGGGAGACGACGTTCGATGCCACCGAAGAAGGAACCGCGCATCAGTCTCGACCATGCCGTCGAACCGGACTCCGCACGCCTGGCCACGGCCAGCGACACCTTTCGGATGCTCTCGGACCCCACGCGACTGCACATCCTCTGGCTACTCGACCGCGGCCCTGCCGACGTCAGCGCCTTGACCACGGCCACCGGAACCTCCCGCACCGCCGTCAGCCAGCATCTGGCCAAGCTTCGATTCACCGGACTCGTCGAGACCCGACGCGACGGCCGCAACGTCATCTACCGCCTGGCCGACGGTCACCTCGCCCGGCTCGTGCGTGAGGGCCTCAACTTCGCCGACCACAAGGTCACCGGCGAGCCCCCGCACGAATAACCCTGCACCACAACAAGAAAGCACCCGATGAAACGCCTGGCCGTGATTGCCGCCGCCATTCTCACCGCGACGGCACTGTCGATCGCCCCGGCAGCTGCGCACGCAACTCTGCAGTCCAGCAACCCTGCCGAGAACTCCGAGCTCGACGCCGCCCCGGACGAGGTGACCCTGACGTTCAATCAGTCCGTGCAGTCGAACTTCGCCACCGTCACCGTCGTCGGAGCCGATGGAACCCAA
Source organism: Rhodococcus sp. 14-2496-1d (assembly GCF_002259365.1). Classification (NCBI taxonomy): domain Bacteria; kingdom Bacillati; phylum Actinomycetota; class Actinomycetes; order Mycobacteriales; family Nocardiaceae; genus Rhodococcus; species Rhodococcus sp. 14-2496-1d. Next base: position 281,203 of record NZ_NPFV01000009.1, read on the forward strand.
TGGGGGGCATCGGATCCCGTCGTCGACGGCAGCACGGTGACCGTCGATCTCGACGGGCTCGGTGCGGCGGGCGAGTACACCATCGGCTACCGAGTGGTCTCCGCGGACGGGCATCCGATCACCGGCAGCATTCCGTTCCAACTGACCCAGGCGTCCCCGACGTCGGCGGCAACCGCAGCCACCGCAGTCCCCGCCCCTACCGAAACGACACCGACTGCCGCAGAAGAGCCCGAGGACAGCAGCGGTTTTCCGATCTGGATCGTCGCGGTGGTCGTCGTCGCTGTCGGTGCGGCGGGCGTGCTGTTCGCGCTTCGTAAACGCAGCAACTGACGTTCTCACCCGATGTGGACGTGAGAGCATGCAGCATGAGTGACGGTGGCCAGCGCCCGGAGTCCGATGGCCGTAAGCGGCGTTGGGAACAGCACAACTCCGATCGTCGACGCCACATCATCGACGCGGCCATGACGGTTCTGGCGCGCGATATCGCACCCGGTGAGCGGCTCACCACCGCTCAGATTTCGGCCGAGGCCGGCGTGCACCGCACCGGGCTGTACCGGCATTTTCGCGATCGAACCGACTTGGACACGGCCATTCAGCGCGCCATCTGCTCGGAGTTGACGGCCACTTTGGTCTCGTCGTTCGCATTGACCGGCACTCCTCGCGACGCGGTGCATCGCATGGTGAGCACCTATGTGCGCTGGGTGGCCGAGCATCCCGCGTGGACGCGATTCGTCGAGCAGGACGTCAGTGCCGAGTCACCCACGCCCCTCGAGGAGACCAACGCTCTGCTGGCCGAGCAGTTGGAAGTGAGCGTCGCGGCATTCCTGTCACTGGTGCACGCAGACCTGACCACCGACGACTGGTCGCTGGTGCGGCCGTGGGTTGCGGGCCTCGTCTCCGGCTGCATGGGTGCGGTGCGCAGTTGGAGCGGGCAGACCGAACATCGCACCGGTCTCGATCATTTCGCGACGTTCCTGGCCGACACCATCTGGCTGCAGGTCAAGGGCCTGGGGGCATCCCGCGGGATCGCGATCCCGCAGGTGCCCCTCGAAAGCGTCCTCGACGAGAGTCAGCCGAACGACGGCTCGCTGCGGTAACGCGAGGGGCGTCCGTCGATACCGAGGGCGCGCCAGACGCGTCGGGACACACGGTTCATCAGTCCGAGCTCGCCGGCCAGCATTCGGACGTCACCGAAGGTGTCGCGCAATGCCTTTCGTGACGGTTCGCTGTTCCACCACACGGCGTCGACAACCTCGTCGGGGATGGCGAGGTCGCGTCGCATCTGCTTGCTCGGTTTCATGATCACGTCGCACAGCAGTCGCATGATGACGGGCATGAGGATCGAGATCGACGCCTTCTCGAAGCGTCCGAGCCGCGGGGCCTTGTGCTCGAGGTACTGATGGGCGAAGCCGATGTGTCGTGCTTCCTCGGCGATGTGAATCTGCATCACCCGCTGGACCAAGGGGTGTCCGACGCTACCGGCGCGCAGGACGCCCTTCTGCATGTGGTCGATCGGCTCTTCTCCCGCCAGCACTCCGACGAAGAATCCGAACGGTGCGGATCGGCTCGCGAAGAGGGTCAGCACGGGCACGATCTTGCGGAACCACGCGGGCCCACCCGGCACGTCGATGCCGATGCGGTTCACCAGTTCCTGGAACATCTGCGTGTGGTGGCACTCTTCGGTGGCCTCGTGCGTCGAGTACCGGAATTCGGGTGAATCGTTGGGCAGCGTGAGGGCGTACTGCATGAGGCCGCTGATGAGGATCTGCTCGAACTGCAGGCCGACCTTGACCATGCTGGCCTGGCGGTACATCCCGATGTGAATCTGCCGGTCCAGGGGAAGCGACTTGTACCAGTCGGTGTGGCCGAGCGGGTCCGCGTCCGGGAGCACCCAGCGCGGATCGTCGGGAACGATCGCGTACTCGGGCTCGTCCCAGGGGATGTCGAGGAAGGCGTCGAAGTGCTGGTGCACCGATGCCGTCGACAGTGCATGCAGCCTGTCTCGGTAGAGCGTTCGTGCGTCGTCGACTGCAGTCATGGTGGTCCTTCCGCCTGCGTCCGAACAATGTGTACGCAACACAGCGTCACACATAAAACTGGTTGGTGCAACGCTCCGTCGCAGATACATGAGAAATGTTCTTCGAAACGACGAAACCGGCCGGCCGCAGTGCGGTCGACCGGCCTCGAGGCAGGCGATTCGGTCGTGAACGGTAATTCGTAGTGGGCTACGAAGTTCCGCTCACATGCGACGAAGTCGCTCCATCACCAATACGGCAACACCATCGCGACAAAGCCCACGCCGATGACGATGCCGAGAATTCCGGTTCCGATGGCCAGCGCGGTGTCACTGCGATCGGCGCGCGGGCCGGAGAGGTCGGGGCTGCGATCGGCCCACAGAGCAGAGGCGACGGCAATCAATCCTGCTGCGATGCCGAGCCCGGCGGCCCAGAACGAGACGATCGACATCGCACCGAACATGACGGCATATTCGGTCACCTGCGCACGGGTACGAATGCGCCGGTTCCACCACTTCGGTGGCATGTCGTCGTCCGAATCACGTATATCGAAGTGGGGAGAGGTGACGGTCACTGCGGACTCCTTTCGAGTGAGAATGTGCCTCCATTTTGGCACTCGGCGGGCGAGAGTGCCAATCCCCTGGAGGAGGCCGACGCCCCCGGTTTCGCACACGCGCGCGCACTTGTCGGACGCGTTCGGATTCGCCACCGATCCGGGCACGATATCGCGCGCATTCGGCGAACGCGCGCGCGTTTGCAGAGCGATCAGGGCCACAGAAGTCGTTGCCCCACCGAAGCTTTCGTCGGACCCAGATCGAAGGTCGTGGCGTCGGGCATCAGGTACGGGACGAGTATCCGCATCGCATATTCGCGGTGTTCGAGCAGGACCTCGAGATAGGTGCCCGACGCCTCCTCGCCGGTGGCGTCGGAGACGACGGCGTACGACCGCAGATCATCGGCGACGGCGCGCAGATCGCGGACGAGTTGCTCGTGCATCGCCGCGTGCGACTCCCCGTCTCCCAGTGGCTGCTGCGGCGCGAGCACCCGCTGCCCGCCGGAGAGGTCGTTGACGACGGCCACCGGGTGCAGTCCCCAGTTCTCGCTGATCCGTTCGGCGGCGATGTCGATACAGACGTCGAGCAGGTCGTCGAAATCCTGTTGGCACTCGATGCTCGTCACTTCTCGCCAGTTCGTCGTCATCGAGACCCCATCGTCGGCCGGCCACCCCAACCCCTTGGACGGCGCGCAGGCGCACACGGTTCCCGAAAGTCGTACATTCGTGCCAATCTGCCGCTTACCGGCGACAGTTCCCGCACGAGTCGGCCCGACGGAGCTGCCGGCAGCCGAATGCGCCACAGGGCTCGAGCAGACCTCAACTACACTCCCCATCCGGGAAGGGGAGAAAGCGGGTCGTTGCGTCGTGGAGGATCACTGGTACCGGCGCATGTTCGCCTCCAGCCCCGTGGCGCAGGCTCTCTCCGACGCCGATGGGCTCTTCGTCGACGTCAATGCGGCCTACTGCGAACTCGTCGGCTTGTCCTCCTCGGAACTGATCGGTCGATCCGCGACGGTGCACACTCACCCGGACGACCTCCCGCTCCACGGCAGCGTGGAGGATCTGATGGCCGCCGGGACGGCCGCGGACGAACCCGTGAAGGTCGAGGTGAGGTTCGTTCTACCGAACGACGAGATTCGCTGGGTTCTGCTGACTCTGGTCCCTTTCACCGGTCCGTCCGATGCCGAGTGGACGCTCGGTGCCGCTCTCGATATCACCGAACGGAAAGAGGTCGAGGACGGCATCCTGCTCGCGTCCCGAACGGATCAACTGACCGGGGCACTCAACCGTCGCGGCTGGTCGGATTACGCGGTGTCCCTCGTCGACGACGATTCGGTCGACACAGTCGTCGCGGTTCTCGATCTGGACCATTTCAAGCAGTTCAACGACCACTTCGGCCACGCCGCCGGCGACGCGTTGCTCCGCGACTTCGCGTCGGCTGCCCGCAGCTGCATCGGCGTCGATGGACTCCTGGCTCGATGGGGCGGAGAGGAATTCGTGATCACTCTGCGCGATTGCGATCGTCGTGGTGCTCTTCGATCACTCGAGGCTCTTGCCGCCGCCACCACGTCATCGGGGGTGACGTTCTCGGCCGGGTACACGCTCCAGCGACCGAACGAAGGTCTTCGCAGCACACTCGACAGAGCTGACGCACTGATGTTTCAGGCGAAGCGCGCCGGCCGAAATCGAATGATCACCGACGCACCTTTCTGACTCAGCGCAACTTGCTGATACGGCAAACATACTTGCCATATCTGTGAGCGGGCTGTCACTCTGATCCCGGAACACCACCGGGAGAGGACTCAGCACATGACGCACGCATTCGACAAGGAGTACTGGGAGCACCATTGGGATGACCGAACATCCCGCACCGTCGCGGCGAATCCGTATCTCGTGCAGGAGACGGCCGGATCGATGCCCGGTACCGCGCTCGACGCAGGCTGTGGTGCCGGAGCAGAAGCGATCTGGCTCGCCGAGCAGGGCTGGCGAGTCACCGGTGCCGACATCTCCGCCGCTGCCCTCGACACCGCCGCGAAGCAGGCGCGGTCAGCGGGGGTCGACGTCACCTGGATCGAAGCCGACCTCACGACCTGGAACCCGACCGACCGATGGGATCTGGTGACGACCCACTACGCGCATCCGTCGATTCCGCAGTTGGACTTCTATCGACACATTGCGCAATGGGTGGCACCGGGCGGTTCGTTGCTCATCGTCGGCCATCTGCACGACCGCGGGCATCATCACTCACACGACGGCGAGCCACCGCACGAGGCCACTGTCACCGCGACAGACATCACCGCCCTGTTCGACGCCTCCTCGTGGCGCATCGACACCGCACTCGAACGTTCCAGAACGGTCGGTGGCACGGGTGTGCACTCGAAGACGTTGCGCGATGCGGTGGTTCGGGTCACGCGTCGAAACTGATCCCGGCGGTCGCAGCGGTGTCTGTCGGCCGGGCCCAGGCACAAGGGTAGGCGATCGGGTGTACGGTCCGGTGATGCACGGCGAACCGGGAAGTGATCCGTACGGCTGTTTCCTCGACGACTGTCAGCCGTACCCGTGGTGACCTCGCAGCAGGACGACGCCGAAAGCCGTGTCGCTGACGCCTTTCTGGCGATAACTGGCGCGAGCCTGTCGTCGATGACGGAGATCCTGCGGGACCTGGGCGACGAACCGGCCAACACGAAGCCGGACCTGCCGGGTGCCAACAGTCCGTACGCCATCGTGTTCCACTGCGTGGCCGTGATCGAGTACTGGGCAGGTTCGGTGATCGCCGGTCTGAAGATCCCGCGGGATCGCGCCGCCGAGTTCACTGCCACAGGCCGAATCGACGATCTGATCACGCGGGTCGACGAGGTTCGGTCGCGTCTGCCCGAGTGGGTGAATGTCGCAGTACGCGAGGGGATTCGCGATCGAACCGTCATGGGTACCACCCGCCCGGAGCTCGCAACCGCAACCCCGGAATGGGTGTTGACGCACCTGGTGCGCGAGTTGGCCCAGCATCTCGGCCAGCTCGAGCTCACCCGCGACGTCCTTCGTCGGGCGTGACCTGGGTCAACGATCGATGGTGACGGTCGGCCACGGCGGCCGCCTCAGGACCGCAGCACATCCCAATGTCGCAGCAACGAGGCCGGTGAGCACCCCGATCAGTTGGATGCGGCCGGTATCGACGGCGGGGGTCCACGCCGCCGTGCCGTCCGTGATGGTGAACACCCCCACCGCGGTCTCTGCTCCCCGAGCCGATCGACGCAATACCGGCAGAATGGTCGTGCGGTCGTCCACTCTGACGGTCTCGCCGTACTGCACTGCAGACGGGCTGAATACGTCGGGCAAGCGTGAGGTCATGAGTGCACTCCCGGAGTCGACCGATGTCGTCGCGGTCAGACTACTCGCGCGCAGATGCCTCCGGGCTCGTCCGAATGCCGTGCACCATTGCCCATCGTCGTCAGCGGTCGATGTTCACGGCGGCTGCGAGTCCGTCGACCAGAGTCGGCAGGAAGTACGGAATCGACAGTGCCGTCGGGCCCACTGCAGCTCCGGCCTCCTGGCCGACGAATCCGGCGACCGCACCGGCGGCGACAGCCGGAATCTGGCGTGAGACAGGCGAATCGAGGAACTGCTGCAAGGCGTCGTCGGTGTCGACCTGAGTGAACACCACATCGGCGTCGATCGAGGAGATGTTCTCGGCCGAGACCGTGGTCGAGTAGGTGGCATCGTCGGTCGCGAGGCCGGTCACCGATGCAGGCGAGACGAAGCCGAGGTTCTCGAGCAGCTCCACTCTGGGGTCCGACGGCAGTAGCAGGTAGTACACGTCGGCAGCCTCGGACACGTATGCGATTGTGCGGCCGTCGAATTCGGGATGGCGAGCACCTGCGTCCTGCACCTGAGAATCCAGATCGGCTACGAGATCACGCGCCCTGTCCGGCACCCCGAGAACATCACCGGTGGTGGTGATGACATCGCGCCACGGCGTCGACCACAGTTCCTCCGGCGGGGCGATGACGGGGACCCCGGCTGCGGTCAACGCGTCGTACTCGGCCCGCGTCAACCCGGAATGCGGAGCCAACAGCACGTCCGGGTCGGTGGCGAGAAGCTTCTCGACGGACAGTGCGTCGGTGACGTTGTCGAGCAGAACCGGGGCCGGACCGCCGGACGACTCGATCGCGTCGGACACCCACGGGTAGATCAGATCGTCACCGCCGCCGTACTCCGCCGAGGGCATCGCCACCGGGACGACACCGAGCGCGAGCACCGCGTCGGTGGTGCCGAATCCCCACGTCGCGACCCGTTCGGGCACTGCGTCGAGGGTGGTCTCGCCGTACATGTGCTGCACGGTCAGCGGAAACGAGCCGGTGGACGCGGCGGCGGCCGGGCTGTCGGTCCTTTCCATCGAGCTGCACCCGGCGAGCGCGAAGGACGCGGCCGCGACAGCGGTGAGGAGTGCAGCGAAGCGGGTGGTCACACGAAGAGTCATCACAGTCCTTCAGGTCGGTACGCGTGATGAGGTTAGCCTTAGCTACTTAGGGGGCTTTCACCGGGTCGCATCGTTCACAGGAACCTCGCAGCGGAGGTTCAGGGTCCTCACCGCAACGTCCCAGAGTATTGGCACTACCGAAACATTCAGTGCCGCAACGAAGGAGACGTACGACGATGACCCGAATCCCCGAGCCGACCGATACACCCGACGGACCCGCCTACGAGGGAAGGCTTCTCGACCGCCCCACCGAGGAGGTCGTCGACCAGGGTGCAGGCTTCGATATCACCACCCTCGTCACCCGCCGCCGTGTACTGAGTCTCGTCGGCGCAGGAGCGGGCGCGTTCGCTCTGGCCGCATGCTCGAGCACCTCCAGCGCCGGAAGTTCCACCGCCACCACGGCAACCGCGTCGACGACCACCTCGACGGCGACGAGCGAGATCCCCCAGGAAACCAACGGCCCCTACCCGGCCGACGGCACCAACGGCGTCAACGTCCTCGAGGAATCGGGCATCGTCCGCAGCGACATCACCTCCAGCCTGGACGGTGGAACCACAGTCAGCGGAGTGCCTCTCACGTTCACCTTCACGCTCACCGATCTGGCGAACGACAATCGACCGTACGAGGGTGCGGCCGTGTATGTGTGGCAGTGCGATGCGGACGGCCAGTACTCGATGTACTCCGAGGGTGTCGAGGACGAGACGTATCTTCGCGGCATCCAAGCGGCCGGCTCCGACGGCACCGTCACCTTCGAGACCGTCGTTCCCGGCTGCTACTCCGGCCGCTGGACCCACATGCACTTCGAGGTCTACCCCGACGCTGCGTCGGCGACCAACGTGGACAACGCCATTGCCACCTCACAGGTCGCGTTCCCGCAGGACATGCTCGAGGCGATCTATCAGAACAAGACCGACGTCTATCCCGAGTCGGCGAAGAACCTGACCCAGATGGGCAGTCTCGACAACGACAATGTCTTCGGCGACGGCTACGAGCTGGAGATGGGCACGTTCAGCGGCGATCCCGCCTCCGGCTACGTCGGATCACTCGCGGTGGCGATCGATGCCACCACCGAACCGGCGATGAGTGCTGCCCCCGCGGGCGGAGGCGGCGGCGGCGGCCAGGCCCCCATGGGAGGCGGCACTCCCCCGGCGGGCGGACCGCCCAATGCCGGCTCTGCACCCACCAACTGATCACCCCCACCTCACACCACCCACCAGCTAAGGAATCACCATGTTGCACAACCTCACCGGATGGCACGCCCTCATCGTTCTCGCCATCCTGCTGCTCGTGTTCGGCTCGACCAAGCTCCCCTCCCTCGCCAAGGGCGTCGGTCAGTCGATGCGAATCTTGAAAGACGAAGTGCGCGAGGACAAGAAGACCGCGACGCGTGACGAGACCACCGCCACCACGGAACCGACATTCGCCGACGCGTCCGTTCCGGTTCCGTACCGCCACGCATCATGAGCACAGCCACCGCCGCGCGAGGAACGATGCCCCTTGCCGGGCATGTGCGCGAGGCTCGTCGCCGCGCAGTGCGCGCGGCGGTGTCGCTGATCGTCGGCGTGGCGATCGGGTTCGCCCTCACCGACCAGATTCTCGACATCCTCCGTGCGCCCGTCGAGGAGCTCGCCCTCTCCCGTGATGCCAGCCTGAACTTCGACACCGTCACCGGCGCTTTCGATCTCGAACTGAGGATCGCGCTGTTCGCCGGGGTGATCGTGTCGTCTCCGGTGTGGTTGCGTGAGCTGTTCGCCTATCTCGCACCAGGTTTGACGCGTCGGGAGAAGAAGTACGTCTACGGTTTCTCGGCCGCAGCGGCTCCACTGTTCGTGGCCGGCTGCGTGTTCGGGTTCACCATCTTCCCACGCATGGTCAGCGTGCTCGCCGGGTTCTCCTCGGACCAGGACAGCACCATCCTCAACGCCTCGTACTACGTGGACTTCGTGATGAAGATCGTGCTGGCGACCGGAATCGCGTTCGTACTGCCGGCATTGCTGGTGATGTTGAACTGCCTCGGCATCCTTTCTGCGCATCGACTACGTAGCAGTTGGCGGCTCAGCGTCGTCGGAATCGCCCTGTTCAGTGCGCTCGTCACTCCCGCCGCCGACGTCCTGTCCATGTTCCTGGTCGCGTTGCCGATGGCCACGCTGTTCGGTGCGGCCGTCGTGATCACCGAGATACACGACCGCAGAGCGGCTCGGCGCATCCTGACTTCACCGAAACCGGAGCTCACAACATGTTCGGCTTGACCTTCGAAAAACTGTTCCTGGTAGCGATCATCGCCGGCTTCGTCCTCGGCCCCTCGCGACTACCCGGATACGCCCATCAACTGGCACGGACCGTGCGCTCCGTGCGCAGTTTCGTCGAGTCCACCCGCACCGCCGCAGAAGACGAAATGGGCGTTCCGCTACGCCGTTCGGAGTGGGAGTCGATGGATCTGCGCCAGTACGATCCACGCCGCATCGTCGCCGACGCATTGCGTGACACCGACTCCGCTCCGAAATCCGTGTGGCCGGACGAAGTGATCGACGAAGCAGCCCGCGTACGACCCGGCCAGAAATACGTCATCACCGGAGCGGCATCGCATCCACGACGAATTCTCATCGAGTCGTTACCCGAGAACGACCCCCGTCGTATCGCGGCGCAGGTACTGCCGGATGTCGCAGCCACAGGTTAGGGCGGCGAAAGAAGGACAACGTGTAACACACTCGGGCATGATGTAGCCCATGACTACCAGCGTCGTAGCTGCCTCGGAGTCGGGTGTCACGGCAGTTCAGGTGTGGACTTTGATCGTCGTCGTCATCGCTGCGCTCGGTGCGGCGTGGGCGGCGCTCAGTGTGCGTCGGGTCGGCGCGAACGAGGACGTCATCTCCCGCGAGGTGGCGGCACTGCACACTGCCGTCGACCGTCAGGTGCGCCAGTCGGGTGAGAGCGACTCGTGGAGCCGCGATCAGGTGACGGCGCGGTATCAAGAGTTGCTGTTCGCCCTGTCGAATGTCGATCGGGTTGTGGCGGAGGAGATTTCGGCAGCGGTGGTCTCGACTCCTGTCGGCGATCTCACGGCTGCGACGCAGTCCTTGAACAAGGCCTACGACCGGTTGAATCTGGCGCTCTCCGCCGCATTGGTGGTCGCGCGCAGGCGGGTTCATCCGTTGGCGTTGGAGTTGTCGACGGGCATCGACCGTCGGGTGTTCGCCCCGCTGGCTCCCGAAACGGGAATCCCCGCTCCTGCACACGAACGTCTGCAGAGCGAGCACGCGTACATCATCCGGATGCACTCGCTGCTGTTGACGGCCATGCGCGCCGATCTGGGTCTGCTCGATCCCAGCGCCGAGGCGACACTGATCTTCACGACGAAGGAAGTGGAATCCGGTGTGCTGGCGGATCGGTCGACTGCGGCCGGACGTAGTGGGGTACAGCTGATCAACCTTCTCGAGGACTTCGGCGTCATCCCCTTGCTCGGAGCCGAGGACGACTTCGTGATGTCCGACGCGCTGGTTGTCCAATGCGAGGAGCTCTACAGCTCGGTGAGCCCGAACTTCGAGGCGGTGCTACGCCACATCGGCGACGAGATCCATCTCGCGATCAGGCCCGATCTCACCGACGATCGCCTCGAGGAGATCTACGAGATCGCGGCGCGACTGGTCGAAGCCGGATTGCGCGGAAACATCCACCGCAGAGACGGATTGGACGGCAGCAGTCTGTTCCTCATCGATCCGACGCACCAGCCGGGTAAGGACCGGGTGTAGCGCGACCGCTTCGAGTCGCATGTGCGTCGACGGAACGCACAGGGCACCCGCCCGGAAACGTGCCCAGTTGGGCAATGTCGAATCCGTCCGAATAGGAACGCATTCGCTGCGAGTCGGCATTGCGTCGCTGCGTGAGGCGAGCAGGGAACAGTCGCAGAGCACGTCCTCGCGCACGCATCGCGGCTGTGACGAGCCGCTCCAGCGCCAGAGGAGGGTGGCTGTAGCCCAACGCATTCCGCAGCGGCGCATCCATGAGAGCGAGACTCACCACGCGAACGACTCCCTTCGGGACCGGTGAGACGAACGAGGCGAGTAGAGCCAGAGTGGCGTCGGCGACGCGTCGAGCGCCCGAATCGAAGGCGAAGTACTCCGCTTCGTAGTCGTCCATCAAGCTCGCGAAGCCCTCGAACGAGTCGGGCATGTCCGATATCCCCATGTGCTTGCCCAGCGTTCGGAAATACCTGACCGATGCTCGTACTTCGACGTCGGTCATGGGCCGTTTACCCCACACGGATATCCAGCGCTGCGGAACGACGACGAAAGTCGCGAGCACGTACAGCATCTCGTGATTGGGTATGTCGTAGCTTCGGTGCATCTGATTGATCCGGCGGATCGCGGCACGGCCCTGCTCGTCGTCGAAGCCCCGCAGGAACGGCACCTCGAGCAGCAGCACCGTGTCGTCGTAGCGCTTCTGAGTGGCCCCGGTGAATGCACCGGTGTCGTCGAGGAGCTTGCCGATGCCCGGTACCGCGAACGTCCGGAACAGAGCGAAAGACAGCGCCTGCGTGATGTCCCACGGGAACTCGTGCACAGCCAGGTTTCGATAGATCTGCACGAAGTCGGTGTCCGGGTCGAGTGAATCGTCGACACGCCTCCAGTGATCCCTGGGAACCCCGCCGAACCGCTGTCCGCGCACTGTGATCGTCGTCATATCCTCAAACTAGAATGCTCACTCTAATTTGGCAAGCCATACGAGCCGACTAGCATGGGGCCGTGCGTACGCCCGTGCAGTCCCGCAGCGAAGGATCCACTGCGCGAATGGTGGCGGCGACCATCGAGTTGCTGCACGAGGGTGGCCTACAGGCGGTGACGATCGCTGCCGTCGCCCAGCGCTACGGCGGGTCCAACGGATCCATCTACCATCGTTTCGGAGATCGAACCGGCCTGCTGATGGCAGCCCAGGAAGACGTGCTGACTCGCATCGAAAATGCTGCTGCAGCGGCATTTTCAGCCGCAGAACAAGAACCCGACGACGACCGTGCTGTGCAGATGCTCGCCGAAGCCGCACTCGCGGTGTTCGCGGAGCACCGGGGAGCCATGCGCGCGTTCTTCATCCAGTCCCGCAACACGACCGACGGAGAGTTGTTCGCCGCACGGATCGTTCGCACCAACCATCAATTGGCCGACACCGTGACCGGCTGGCTGTCGGCGAGGTTCGGAACGAGCGACGCCGATGCCGAGGCCACCTGGCGAATCCTGTTCGCCATCGGCGCGTCCCAGGCCGTGTTCGACGATCAGGACCTGTCCGCTCGTTCCACCAGCGAGAGCGAACTGTCCGACGCACTTGCCCGAGCAGTGTCGGCGGTCGCGCGGCGCGTCTAGCGTCCGGTCCCGCTCGCTCGGTGACGGGCCCGCACCAATACGGTTCCGATGAGTAGTCCCACTGCTGCTCCGCCCACCAGATAGGCCCGGGTGTTCGGGCTGATCGGTGCATCGGACGCTTCAGCCTGGCTGTACATCCTCAACACCACCGAGGGCGGCTCCCCGTTCCCGGGGTCGTTGAGCTCCGCTACGACTGCACTCACTTCCGTGGCCATGGTGTTCGCGATATCGCGCGCGAGCTCCGGCGAGGTATCGGTGGCGACGATATCGAACACGACGGTATCCGGCGAGGACGACGTCGACATCTTGTCGATCAACTCCGCCGGAGTGAGCTCGAGTGCGAGATCGGCGATGACTCTCGAGGCCACAGCCTCGTTGGTCACCAATTCTGCGTACGACGACACGGCCTGCCCCACGAACAAGTTCCCCACGTACGTATCGCTCACAGTCGTGGACCCCGAGGTGGAGACGAACATCTGAGTGCGAGATTCGTACACCGGCGTGATCAGCGAGGTGATTCCGAATGCCGTCGCCATCGACAGCACGATGGACACGGCGACGACGCGCCAGCCCGCGATCACCGTCTTCACGAAACTACGCACCGACACCCCGACCCCCATCTCCCAGTCTCGAGGCTCTGGAATCGACCGGCTTGGTCGCGCTCCACATCTCGCGTTATTCGCCCGATCCGGACGGGCCGAAGTCGGACCCATCCATACTGTGATCGGTCACGAATCTGCGGCGTGACCGCCATGATTCGCCGTCTCGTAGCCACGCTGACAGGTCGGCGCGAGCACACCCGAGTGTGCGCCTGCGCTGCCTGCTGCTGGACCCGCGACTGAGCCACGTTGTCGCGCTGTGCCACCGCGGTGACCGTCGCAACCGAGCCGTCCCGGTTGTAGATGGACCCGGTCGCACTCGCCACGATGACCCTTGCGGCGGTTGTCCTCGGCGCGAGTGACTTTCCAGGAGTAGCTCGGGGCGATCGTGACGCACACGATCGCCCAGTGCTTATTTCCTCAGACCGGGGTTCTCGACGCCGTTTCTAGGCACATCGCCGGGTGTCTCGGCGCGACGTGCCCGAGAGTACGGCGCGGCGGCGGGGGCTGCGGCACGTGCGGCTGCACTCGGTGCAGCCGATGCGGTCTGGGTCGATCCAGGCCGCACCGAGGCCGGTTGCGGCGCAGCAGGTGCCGCCGCGGGGGTCGGAGGAGCCGGCGCTGCTACCGGAGCCTGAGGCGCGGGAACCGGCGGTGCCGTCTGCCTGGGCAGGCTGGCGTCGGCGGAGTAGTTGTACGAGTAGCTGTACATGTCGCCCTTCTTCGAAGGGGTCAATGCCAGCACCACACCCAGGACGTGCGCGCCGATGGTTTCGAGATTGCCGATGGCCCTGGACAATTCGTTGCTCTTGGTGTGCCCGTAGCGAGTGACCAGCAGAGCGCCGTCGCTGTGGGTGGTGAGAACGGCCGAGTCGGTGACCGGCAGCAGCGGTGCGCCGTCGATGATGACGTAGTCGAACTTGGAGCGTAGTTCCGCCAGCATCGCACGAGACGCCTCCGAGCCCAAGAGCTCGGACGGATTCGGCGGGATCGGGCCGGACGCCATGGCTTGCAGTCCCTCATATCTGGTCGGCTGTAGAACCTCGTCGACTTTCGCCTGTCCCGCGAGCACCGTGCTGAGACCGACCGAACCGATGAGACCAAGATACTTCGAGACGCGGGGACGACGCAGATCGCCCTCGACGAGGGCAACGTGGTGGCCGGCCTCGGCAAGCGAGATTGCCAAGTTCACCGCTGTCGTCGTCTTGCCCTCGCTAGGAATTGCGCTGGTAACGACGATGACGCGCGGAGGATGGTCGACTTCGAGGAATTGCAGGTTGGTGCGAAGCTCACGGAAAGCCTCGGCGCTGGACGATTGGGCAAGATCCTGGAAGTCGACAGCCGGATGCGTCTTGCGCTCCTTGTCGAACGGGATTGTGCCCACCAAGGCCTTGCCTGAGATCGACTCGATCTCTCGACGGTCCTTGATGGTGTTGTCCAGGCGGTCGCGCAACACTGCAATAGCGATACCGAGCAGCAATCCCAGCGCAGCCCCCAGCGCAAGGTTGCGCTGAGTCTTTGGACTGATCGGATCGCCTGACGCAGCCGCGGTCTGGAAAATCTTCACTCCCGCCGATGGACTACCGCCACCTTCGGGTGTCTCTAGCTCTCGAACCTGTTCCACGAGCTGATCAGCAGTTGCATTGGCGATGTCTCGCGCACGGGCAGGTGACGCATCCGTCACAGTGATGTCGAAAAGAACCGTGTCCGGGGTCGACGATGCCGAGATCTTTGCTACCAACGCTGCCGGCGTGAGATCGAGCGGTAGAACGTCAAGAACGCGACCCGCGAGAGCCTCGCTGGTCACCAGTTCCGAATACGACGCAACACGCTGTTGGGAGAACAGGTTGTTCTGGTAAGCCTCCCCAACCGTAGACCCACCGGTCGTGGAGACGAACATCCTTGCGCTCGACTGGTAGAGCGGCGTCGTCATTAGCGATGCGCCCAAGGCCCCCAGGATCGCTACGACCACGGTGACAGCGATGATGATCCACCGCGCCTTCAGGATTTTCAGGTAATCCTGTATCTCCATGCTTCGAGCTCCTCGTTCGTTTCGTGCAACTCGCTACGTGTCAGTGTGTGGCTCAATCGTTACATAAGTAGTTCAATTCTGCGTACTGGACGATACTCCGCGCCGTCGTTGGTAAATCATTCGTTTGATATACGCGCACTAACAATCGAATTACCCATTGTGAGGTATCACTGATGATTCCGTACCCGCATCGCGGAGGCAGCCGGGCGGCTCGCCCGGTTAGGAAGCACGCAAAAGACCAGCGGCGGATAGCAATCTTCCTAGTTGACGTAAGTTGACGTGACCTACACCATGCTCGCCGAGTGAGGCGGTCTCCGATGGCCTGCCGCAGACCCGCAAATCGATCAACCGTTTGACCGAATCCGTCTCCCTTCGCACCACAGGTGCATCGCAAATGGTCGTTGAGTAGCCGAATGCGGCTCGGATGCCAAACCGAGCCGAATTGCGGAATTCGATCTAGACGTTGCCTTTTCCTGTCAGGCGCGATCCTAAATGTAAATCACAGACTTAGAGGAGGCGATGCTCGCTGACCCGCCCTTGCCACCCGGCAACGGGTGACCGGTTCATCTGAACCAAGTCCTACGCTCCGGAAAGGTCTCCGCGTTCGAGGGCTTCGGCGAGGGTGGGGGCGGCTGTGTCCTTGTCGGAGAGTTCGTAGGTCAGGGGCGATCCGTCGCGTGCGGTGGTGGGCCAGTCGATGCCCAGGGCG